>DKIV01000020.1 GCA_002454425.1 Sphingobacteriaceae bacterium UBA6709 | reverse complement strand
TTTACAAAGAACCCCTTTGGAGCAATCCATAAGGGGTTTTTTTATGCGCTATAGTGTGGGTATGACTAGCGCTAAGGGTTCTATGAAGGTATATCCGCCTTTTTGCAATATTTACAACTCTCCAAGCTTCTACTCTTAAAAGGAATGCTGTTATGCTCTCTAAATCTACGGGAAGCCCCTTGACGTGGCATTAATTCACGCGCATAACATTTGCAGGGCTTCTTTGATGTTTCAGTTCGTTTTTCATGAATTCCATATAGGGAGCAACGTGGTTAAAATATTTGAGATAGCCTTCGCAGAGATAGTTTATTGCAGGCTCGCCGGTATGTGATTCGACAAATCGATTTTTGGGACATTCGCCGTGACATGCAAATTTATAGGTACAGCGTATACATTTTTGCGGCAGTGAGCGCGTCTTCATACTTCCGAATTTTTGCTGGCGCGACGAGAACATCATGTTTGTTAGTTTCTCGGTTCGGATATTTCCTAATTTATATTCAGGCAGGACGAAGTGATCGCAGGAGTATACATCTCCATTGAACTCCAGAACACCCGCGTGGCCGCAGCGTTCAGCAAAAATGCAAACGGGTGGCGATACCCCCACCCAGCTTGAAAGTGATGCATCAAACTGCTGTATATATATTTTTCCAACATCGGTTTTTCGCCAACGTTCAAATGTTCTTATAAGGAAATCTCCCCATTTGCCTGGAGGCACTGATCTGGAGTCTGCCACACCTTTAGTGTGTTCAACAAGGGGAATATATTGAATGAATTCAGTCCCTGTGGATTTGTAGAACTCGTAGCATTCCTCCGGATAGTCGACATTATAGTCATTCACCACCGAAAGGATATTATACTCAATCTTATATTTTTTCAGCAGCTCCAGTCCGCGCATAACTTTGCTAAAGGAGCCTTCACCATTACTGTATTTTCTATAATGATCATGACAATGTTCAGGTCCATCGATTGATATCCCGATCAAGAAGTTATTATCCTTTAAAAAGCGGCACCATTCGTCGGTTAGGAGCACGCCATTGGTTTGAAGACTGTTGTCGATATGAAACCCTCGACCATATACTTTTTGATATTTGAGCGCCTTTTTATAGAACTCAATGTTGCGCAACAATGCCTCTCCTCCATGCCAGGTAAACATCACTTGCTGACTTGACTGACTAGCTAAGTATTGCTTCGTGAACTCTTCAAGTATACTGTCGGACATCGCAAATTTACTGTTCTCCGGATATAGTTGAGTTTTCTCCAGATAGTAGCAATAGTCGCACCTTAGATTGCAGATTGCACCAATGGGCTTTAACATGACATAAAGTGGTCTTGCGAAAGGTCTGAATGTGTCATTCATAGAAATACGCTATTTAAAGTATAAGATGTTGGTTGGGTTTAAATGTAGGATTTAATTATTGAAAAGTATTCGGAAAGACCAAGTATATAATGCGCACGATTATATACTTGGTGATTACTAAGAGATTTTTAGCGTTATGTGGTTAGCGGATACTAATAAGTAATTTTTTCTTCATACGAGCCCTTCAATATAAAATCTCTTTCAACATAATTGGGCTCTCTTAGCCCTTAGGTCATTTGATCGGGTAACATTACGCCGGTCCTTGTTAATGGTTGTCTGAGCTCCATCGCTCATAATTGCGTTTATGATGTTATAAAAGTACCGCAAGTATTTTACTCATAGGTTTCACTTCTTACTTATAGGGTTTCATTTTATGTTAATAGTTGGAAAGAGAATTCGTTTTTTGTAGTGAAAAATATACACATCCTTCCTATGGGATATTTCAAAGAGATTAGTAAGGTCCATAAAAAAAGGGAAAATATGCGAAATCGCTCTTTTCCCTTTTGCTTATAATAGTTTAAATCGTTCGCTGCTAAAAAACGAATTCTTTAGCGCGACTAAAGTTTTCGTCCCACATGATGAAATCGCTTCCGGCAGGAGCAACTTCGCTTTCAGCAACCAAGGAAGGATTCGTAGGATATTTCTTCGACGCGCTATCAAATTTAAGATGGCGGAACACTGTCTTCTCTGCGGATTGACTAGAGATGAGAATTAGATCATGCCAGCCATTCGTTAGATTACTGCTCCTGAATACAGGGGGATCCATCACCGTGAAGCGCTGGATAAATTTCATGTCCTGATCAAGAAGGAGGAATGTACAGCCACCGGTTCCGCAAAAATAAGGGGAGCGAAGCCATATAAAGAACTCCGGCTTGCGGTCATCGTTGAGATCTATTTCATAAAAGCTGAACTTCCTGTCATTAGAATCCATAACACTCAGGTCTTTCTTAAAGTAAGAGCGGAGGAATTTCTCTAGTTTGAGCGCTGAAGCTTCGTTAACCGTTTCTTTCGCGTAGGCATTACTATCAATGGCAAGTTGGGTATCAGCCATTTCTTTGCCAGTGTCAGTATCAGCCTTTGTTGCAATTTGATTGTTATTTTGGGATGCTGTATGATTTGAACAAGATATAATCACTAACGAAGACGTTAGAGTAAATAGAAGGAATTTAATTTTTTGGATCATCGAAATACTTTAGACAGTTTATTGTTATACGCCGCCAAAGATAAAATGTTTGGGTGGTATTGGATTTTGATTTTTTACATTAGTATATCACAATTTCAACAGCTCACATCCGGATGTCTGCCTAAGTTCTTCCGTACACCTAAATTCTGTACCGTATTAATTTCCTCTCCAGGGTTTTAACGCCGATGCCTAGCAACCTTGCGGCCGCATATTTATCGCCTCCGGTATAGGCAAGCACTTTGAGCATTTGTTCTTTTTCCTTTTTATGCATTTCTTCTATTAGTTGTCGTGCCGCCGTTTGAATGTGGATGGGAAGCATAGCGGCGCTAATCGTATCATTTCGTGGGAAACTTATCACCAGTCCTTTTATCAACATCTTTAGTTCGGCCACGTTGCCCTTCCATGGATATTGTTTTAACATCTCAAGTGCTTCCTTAGAGAAATTTATATTCACCTTGTTGTGTTCCACTCTACATTCAGATAGAAACAATTGAATGAAGAGTTCGATATCATCTTTCATTTCGCGCAGAGAAGGAAGTTCAATCCGGGTCTCGGCAAGGCGGGGAAATAATTCGCTTAATATTCCAGGTAGCTCAGAACCCAATCCCGTGTGTTTCTCTATTCCGAGTATAATTTTTGAGAACGATATCTCACCGCATGCAGAAGAGGGATGGCTCCATTTTTGGATAAGTTGGACAAGAAGATCAAGATTAGCTTGTCCAAGGATATCAACACGCGTAATATAGAGCGTTCTCGAGGGTTCATTTGCACCGCGTTCCTCTAAAAGGCTTCTGAGCGTCAAGTTTATAAGCTCATTGCTGCAATTATCACACGCCAGGGGATGAAAGATTTCATTTTTTGATGTTTGATGCATCGCTCTGGCAAATAGACATTTCCCCGTTCCCCTTTCTCCTGCGATGACGACGGCTGCGTTTGACGACAGCTCCCGCGCCTTGTTGATAGCGCTATATAAACGTTCTGAATTTCCTACAATGAACTGGAAAGCATCGCCATTCGATAGAAGAGCACCTCTATATATGCTTCGGGATAACATTGTTTTTAGCAAAACAGGAAGCAATCTGGGTGCGTGATCGATAGTGACATATAACGTAGCGCCGTTTAATACGGCTTTTTTACCCAAATTGGTTTGTTGCTCATCGCAGATGTAAAGAATCCCCGTATTGGGAAAGAATACACGAGTTTTAAGCAGGAAAGCGGGCATCATATCCCGGTGATAATCGGCCTCCGCAATCACGACTGAAATCGGAGACGAACGTAGATATTCCTCCGCTAACAGGAGAGAGCTTGCCCGAAGTAAGCGGGTGTCATGATCGATAAAAGATTCAAGGAGTTCGACAATAACTGGGTTGTTACTCAGTAGTAAGAGGTTGTAGCTCATAAAAGACGAAATAGGTTAAAGGCGGAATTAGTTTTACATTCTGTAGAATGTGGTCAAACCGTGAGCAATTTAGGCGAATTTTGTGATATTTTTTGTGTAGGTGAATATTTAGTTTGATGCTCAGGCATGTTTAAATTTGTATAATGACGCTGGTAAGAATGTCTAAATCAATCCAAACTACGTATTACTAGCTTACGATTAACATTACTTTTTATCAAGGCTGATCTCATATCAGCCTTTTTTGTGTTTGATTTTATTCTTTTCAGTTAGATCTTCAATGTTTCGATAACACTGTTCTTCTCTTCCTGATTTTCTATATAAGCACTAGGCGGCATTCCATAGTATTTCTTAAACGATGTACTGAAGTACTTTGAATTTGGATATCCTGTCAGATACGCAACATCATAAACGGTGTATTTTTGTGAAGAAAGAAGCTGTGCTGCCTTTTTCATTTTTATCTCACGAATTAAGTCCTTTGGGGTCTGACCGGTAAGAGCTTTTATGCGCCGATTAAATACCGAGCGACTCATCGCCACTTGTTTCGAGATAAATTCAATGGAGAGCGTTTCATCTTGAAGGTATTGCTCAATAAGACTAATGGTTTTTTGAAGAAACAGCTTGTCTTCCTCATCACCTTCGGCATGTTGAGCGATCAGGGCGTTGTCGAGAAATTTACGCTTATAAAGTGCCCGGTTTTTAAGATGCGCAATAATCTTAATCTCAAGCAGGTTCATATCGAATGGCTTGGTAACATAGTCATCCGCGCCGGCATTGAAGCCGTTAATTACATCAGATTTATCGGAAAGCGAGGTCAGGAGGATAAAAGGAATGTGACAGGTTTCCATACGCGCTTTTAAAACACGACATAGGTCGATGCCACTCATTGATGGAAGAATGATCGCCGAGATGATAAGATCGGGCAAGTGTTCTTTGGTGATTTCTAATGCTTCCTCCGCATTGCCGGAGGTTAAGATTTGATACTTCTTTCCAAGATATTCGGCCAGATATGCCCTCAGTGCCTCATTTTCATCAATCACTAATAACTCAATATTTCTGGAGCCGATATTTTCCTCTTTTTCGGTACGTCGATTAGCAATTCTCACAGAAGAGGAACAATGATCGATATCCTTCGCCTCGCAAGCCTGTATAGGGATGTTAAGTGTTAACTCTCTGTCGCTATCATTGACGCCTTTGATTTGTAACGTTCCTCCATGAAGATTTATGAGCTTCTTAATAAATATCAGATTTGTTTCACTTGGTGATGTTTGTGGCTTTATAAAGTATTGTTTGCGGGAACTATTTAATTCATTAAATATTGTCTGGGGGAAATTAAGCTGTCCGGTAAAAGAGACACGCAAGCTAGCTAATTCCGCTGTCGCAACGAGGTGTAGATAACCATAGCTTTCTGTGTATTTAAGGGTAAGTCTCAGTAAATTTTCAAGTATGTAGGCAAGTTTCTGCTTATCAGCCAAGGCATCCATCTTTAGATGCATTTTATCAATCCGCAGATCAACGAATTTCTTTTTTGCTTCAATTTGGCAGACATTAAACGCGTTTTTAATTTCGTCGTGCAGGGATAGTTTTTGAAGGTTAAGTTGTTGCGAATCCTCTTCCATCTTATGATGCTCCAGAATTCGCATCACCATATTTAATAAATCTTCAGTACTGTTCTCTGCCGTAGACAAGCTCTTTTTTCCCCCTATCGATAATTGCTCTTTCTGAATCTCCTGAAGTGACATTTTTATTAGCGAGAGTGGGGTCTCAAGATCCTGAGCTATGTTCATAATGAAGCGACTTTTATTTTCAGCTTCTTTCTTTTCCAAACGAGCTTTGTATCGGATAATCAGATAACTCGCTACGCTGATGGAGATGATTATATAAAGGCAGTAGGCGGGAGAGCTTAACCAAAAAGGAGGTTGTATAATGATTTTGATAGTTCTCTCTGTGAAATTATTTGGATTGTCGGCTTTTAAAACCCTCAGGCGAAACATATATGTTCCGGGAGGTATATTTACATAGGTCGCCCTATGGATTCGATTCGGCTCAGTCCAGCCATTTTCGAAGCCTTCGAGATTCCATGTATACAGATTGCTTTCATTATTTAACGGACTGACATCAGTAAAGTTGATTCTGAAGGACCGTTCGGTTGACCTTAATATCAGCGTCTGGCTATCATCAAGATGATAATTCTTTCGTTGCTGTTTGTATCCCTTGATATTATTGCTCAATATATCCAGTCTTTCAAAATGGACGTTTAATTTTTCGGTATCCTTATTGAAGAAAGTTAAAGGGTCAACCTGAATCAATGCGTTGCCGTTGGTGATGTATAAGCGCTCGTTGAATTCTACGCATTTATACCCACTGTTAAAAGTAGGTAGACCCGGTTCCATAAGGTCTGAGCAAGTGGAGATTTCGCCGCTCTCCTGATCATAACAGGAGAGGGCGTGCGGAGCAGTAATCCAAAGTCTGTGAAGTTTGTCGAATGTTAATGCGTTCACAGTATTTGAGGCAAGACCGTGAGCTGTAGTGAATCTATCAATTTTTCGCTGAAGAATACTATATTTCAACAATCCGAAGTCTTTCGTTCCTATCCAGATGATTGTATTATTTCGCGAATCTTTCAGTAAGCAATTGATCTTTAAATCGGAAGGAATCTTTGATGTTCCCTTTAAAAATGCGAGATCTACACGCCCGTATTTATTGGTAGAGAAGTTTAAGGAGAATAGGCCGTTCGCGCTTAGCAGGAATAGTTCCTGAAAATTACTGCATTTAATTCGCGTAACCCCTTCAATCGCGAAGTGTTTAAGCTTCTTTTTTCTGCTATCAAACTTGTATAAAGCGGAAGAGCATCCCATCCAGATATCCTTATTAGGGTCTTGATACACACAGTTTAATTTTTCCTTCGCGGGCAAAAAGATCGTGCTAAGAACTTTACCCTCTCTGTCGTGTACAAGTACCTTGTTTGCCGTGGCTATTAACAATCTGCCGTCATTGGTTGTTGTTAGGTCTGTTATTTCTCCTGTCGATGCGATTCCATAATTGTTGGGTTGGATAGCGAGTGTTTTGTTTCTCTTTTTAAAGATTATAAGATTGTTTTGAGCGCCCACAAACAGCAGGCTGTCGCCTAGCTTAGCAATTGCGTTTATTGGTTTTTCTATTTTAAATACACGTTCAGCCAAAGATTCGGTGCTATACAAAATTAGTCCGGAACGGGCTGTGCATATCCATATACTTGATACATCCGCGTAAACCGCATGGGCGTATCTCGTTTGGCTATCATTTTCCGCTACAGTCTGATTCAAGTAATCGCTTTCGGGAATACCTGTAAATCTGTTGTATTCCTTGATGTGGCCATTATCTGTAGTTATCCATATTTTTGACTTTGCAACAGCTTGAACCGAGAGAACGCCCCTGAGGTCCTGATCTGGGACTTTCGAAAGCAGCTGATTTTTCTCATTCAGTATCCATGTGCCTTTTTCTTTGGTAGCGATCCATAATAAGCCGCTCAATTCATCTTTAAATACAGACGAAACGGCAGTGTTTCGAAATTGCTTAGGACACCGGAATGCCTCTTCTTGATGTGTTCTCGAATTATAGCAATGTAATCCCCGAAACGCGCCTATCCAAAGAAGTCCTTTTTGGTCAAAGGATATAGTAGCCAGGTTCCTGAAGTTTCCAGAACATCTCCTTAACCCTACTGGTGGACTAAAAAGATAAAGACCCTCCGTGGTACCTAGCCAGATGTTTCCTCTATTATCGGGAACAACGCTTTTTATGTATTCTTTATGAGCGAAATTTACTTTTTTAATTATTTCAAATCGCTGATTCTCATCGTTAAAATAATATAGACGGTGTTCGTTGTAGGCGTGAAGATGTCCGTCGGAAGACACTACTACAGCCCTTGCTTCCTGCTTGTAATCTTTGTCTTCAAGGGTAATTACCGAAAAATCTTCTCCATTGTATCGGTTAATGCCTTTTGAGGTTGTTATCCAGATATATCCTTTTTGATCTTTGACGCAAGAATATACAGTGTTACTGCTGAGGCCATTCTTTGTGTTGAAGCTTTTAAATGGTTTGTTAAGGCAATAAGACCGGTTAGAGTAAAGAAGCGCAATGACGAAGACGAGTGACATCCTTCCGCCAAGTTTACTCCAAATTATTTCAGCATTCATTGTTACCGAATCTGTTGTTTGAATGGTGAGCTTTCGTCAAAGCTATCTTTTTCGCTTTTGGATGAGTGTGACAAGAGTCATAAAAATGTGTGATTATTTGCGTGATCTCTGTTGTTTAAGGTTTATTGAGCGAAATAGTAGTCTGTTTATGCTGTTTTTATTGCACTTTGTAAGTCATTTTACCGAAACTTAATTTTAAGTTTAAAAAATATAAATAGCTAGGATATAAACATTTGTGAGCCGGTAACAGTTGTTTAAATAGCTTGCTAATTGAGCGAGCGCAAACCCCCGACGCCATGAATGCTAAGTTAGACTATTATGAATTTGTAAATGCTCAAACGGAGAACGTGATTGAGCACTTTTCGCTTCCCGCTGAAATTACCGAGGAGAACAAAAACGATGCTCTTGAGAAGAAGAGAACGGAGGTTGCCATAAAAAATAGGCTCTACGTTGGACTTATTTATTGGAAAAAATGTTCCTTAAGCAAGTAAGAGTACTTGTCAGTGTCAATGTCTCGTTGATTACGCTTACCTGCCTAATTCTGGCCTAGACGAAAATCGGATATCACCGGGTAGTGATCACTAAGTTTTTTTCGAACAATGTAATGGCCGCACACCGCGATAGAAGGACTGGCCATGATGTGATCAATCTGATATTTGAAAACGCTCCGATGATAAGTGATCGGAATTATACCCGAACCTTTGGCCCTGAAACTATTGGTAAGACCTTCTTGCATTTGCCGGAAAGCAAAGCTGGAGGGAGGGTCGTTGAAGTCACCGCAAATAATAAATGGTGAGGAACAGCTATCGGTACTAGCTCTGACAATCTTCACTTGTTCCGCTCGTTTTAAAAATGCCCGCTTTAATTGGCCGGCAATTACTTTTCCAGGGCGAATGTCTTCCTTCTTTCCTTTCGTAAGCTCGCGGATATAGCCAACCTGGTTTTCATCCAATCGTATCGACTCGAGATGAACGGTATAAACCCTTAACATTTTACCGTTTATATTTATATCGGCGTATAAACAATGGTTTCCGCTTTGTTTTACCTGAAAGGGAATAAGTTTGCTATCATTTATAGGATATCTGGAGAAAATGACCAGTCCCTTGTCTTTGGCCTCCAAAGCTTGAAATGCATGGTCTTTCATCTCAAGATATGCCTGCATTTTCTCAATTCGCTCTTTTACGTCGCGACCATCGAGGCTGAATTCTTGCATGCAAAGAACATCTGGCTTGTAGTCGTTTATTAGATCAAGCATCTCCTTTTTGTTCTCTTCCGCGCCAATATCCTGCCTGTAATTGAAGTGATGCGTATTCCAGGTCATGATACGGAGCGTATCGCCGCTTATTCTCTCCGGTTCTTTTGCCGTTTGCAAGCTGAAAGTATTGGCAAAATTGAGCCATCCTATTAGTAATGCCGCCAGAGGAACAAAGGCCAGCTTCGATCTCATGAGGGTTAGTACTATCAGTACACAAAGTCCCAGCAAGAATAATGGTACATATGCCAGTCCTACAAAAGCTGGTATCCAGCTAATTTCAGGGTTTACAAAAATGGCAATGTCACTAACGAACAGGCCTAGTGAAATAAGAATTGTGATTATCACTATCAGCGTGTTAACGACTTTTTTAATAGTATATGCGGGCATATCAGTGTTGTGTTCGTGAAAGAATTATTCTTTTGCTTGAAAAGCCTTTAAAAGGTGGCAGCAATCTACTCATTTTATCTCGTGCCATTCATTAAAAGACAGGAGTACCTTGTGAATTTTTGTTTTGTTCCTAAAATCTATTGGGGAGAAGGTGTTTTTGATGTTTTTGTTTGAAACAATCGCTGTTTAGATAAAAAAAATAAGCTTCCGATGGGCGGAAGCTCAAACTAACCAATTATAAACCTAAATTATTGAAAGGAGAAACAAGAGAAGGGGTCGAACCTCCTAGCAGTTTGTGCTGCTATTTCCTGTTATTCTTGTTTTTTGTTTAATAGTATAATGCAAATATTGTAATTTTTGTTTGTTTGGCAAAGTTTTATTTAAAAAATATGCCAATAATTTTAATGAATTGGCTTTTTAGCTGTTTTTTTGGTGTTTTTTAGTTTGATATTATCTTTTTGTTATGCTTCTGTGTGTTTAACTTTCATTTTTTGGGTTTTTTTATCTTATTGTTTCATTTTTTAATAAAAATTTAATTCATTTTTAGTGAATTGTTGTTTTTGGCTGCCCAGTTCGTCTTATATAAACAATCCTGGGGGAGATTTGTTCTTTACACTAAAGCGTTAGAGGATGAGATGCTGTGAGGAAAAAAGATTTTTACGCTGACATTTCATTGATTTTTAAGAATGTGGAATGTCTTAATTTAGATAATACATACATACAAACTATGATTAGAAAAGCTACAGCCGTTTGGAGCGGCACAGGAAAGGAAGGTGCTGGTCACCTGACAACGCAAAGCACCGTGCTTAGCGAGACTCAATATTCTTTCAACGATCGCTTTGCAGAGGGTACAGGCACCAATCCCGAGGAATTGATAGCGGCCGCTCATGCCGGTTGTTTTACAATGAAGCTGAGTTTTGTCTTAAATGAGAAGGGCTTCACGGCCGATAAGCTTCGTACTACTTGCAAGCTTACCTTTGAAGATGGGAAGATCAGTAAATCGCATTTAGAGGTAGAAGCATCTATTCCGGATATTAATGAAGAGGAATTTCAGGCGGCAGTTACTGAGGCAGAGAAAAATTGCCCGGTATCTCAGGTGCTGAAAGCCGAAATAACTTCAGAGGCTAAGCTTGTTGAATAGATCTCTAAGCGGCGGGTATTCTTATCTCGGCAGGCAGTTAGGGACGCGCCAAGAATTCCGTTAAAAAGAAATTTATATTTCTTATGGAATATCAAAGTATTATATTTTCTTTGCTGCTGTTAAATGAATTAAGAATAAAATGGGAACGGTCATTTTTTGACCAGCTAAAGCTACTTGCATAAAGTAGCTTTTTCTTTTATAAGCAATAAAGGTGTGCGTTCAACGCTGCTGTGTGAAAGCTATTTCGCTAAGTTGTTGATATCGCCCACATCAATTAGCTTATTTAAGGAATATTCCTTATTCTTGCTGTTCGGATCACTTTTTGCTGATTCTTATTAAACTTATATCTATGGCATCTATAATTAGGAAGGCATTTTATACGCTGTTCTTGCTTGGGGCAACTGCAGTGCAATCTTTTGCGGTGAATGTCGCTGATAGTGATATCAGCAATACCGCTGGTTCAAACTCAGGACATAGCAATGTTAGTCCCTTTATTCTGGTGGTGTTATTCCTGCTTCTGGCAGCTTTCGCGCCCCTTTATACCAGAAAGAAGTCTTAATCGTAATTTCAATTTTCCGAGTTTATTCGGGAGGTATAAGCTGTTGCGTCAGGTTGACGTTAGCGCTATAAATTGTTTAAAACGCCGGCAGAGCCCTTGCTCTCCGGCGTTTTTTGCATTTGTTTATGTTGAACTATTGATATCAGTTCCAGTAATAAATTCCCGGATAAACGACGGCGCGCTAGTGCGGTATCGTCTGAGTTATAATTTAAGTGGGGCTTTCGATCTTGTTTACATGCATTTTAGAGATTATCCGGAGCCAGATTTTGGACAGGTGGATTTTTATTGTCATAAAAAAAGGTTGACCCTGATGAGGATCAACCTTTACCTAACCTAATCAATAAACTAATATTAATGCTATCTAAAATCTATGTGTGCACCAATAAATTTTGAAACCCTTGCGATTTCTATGATTCAAAAGTAATAAGCCTAAATGAAGTTCAAGTGAAGACCGGAGAGATTCGCTGGATAACGCCGTCGTATATTTTCCTGAAGTTATAGCACCGGTACATAAAAAGGCCGGATCCCTCGCGGACCCAGCCTTGCCTAATTAATCTATAACAAAGTTCATTACGAATGTGGAAGTCTTTTATCTGTCTGACTGCGTCTTTCGTCTTGCTGATACCGCTGATGGCTAGCTAC
Source organism: Sphingobacteriaceae bacterium UBA6709 (assembly GCA_002454425.1). GTDB lineage: Bacteria > Bacteroidota > Bacteroidia > Sphingobacteriales > Sphingobacteriaceae > Arcticibacter. Next base: position 16,416 of record DKIV01000020.1, on the reverse strand, counting down.
ATGGCTAACTTTTCTTTTTTTTCCCGTTATCGTTCTTCTTCCCAAGTCAGTAACATGTCGATCCTGGGTTTTATTAGATTGGCAGCCGGTCTTTATTAACGTGATATTTATCGCTAATGCGGTAATCAGGGTCAGAAAATGCTTCTTCACATACAGTAAGATGACGTTTATCAAATATCATATATCATGGTGAAGATTATGTGAAGTTGATTTATGGGGTAGCAGGGGATAATGTGTTAGGGGATGTACAGTTTTCTTGAAATGGAAAGTGGTACGTGTCAGAGAAGAAACGTGATGTGGTCTTCTCTTGTGCTCCAAGTTTATCTTATCTTCAGAAAGGTTCACTAATAACTGTAATAAATAAATCATACAACCTACCAATAACACTAAAATTATTACTTTCATTTGCTCTGCTAAAAGAATGGTGCAAACATCCATTAAGTAGATAAAGAAAAGGTGAACAATCCTTCGGATGCAATCCGGGTGTCTCGCCCGGAAAGGCATTTTAGCCATTGAGCACAGGTAATAATAAAAAAAGAGTTGACTTAGAAAAATCAACTCTTTTACCTAACCTAATCAATAAAATGCTTAATCCATTCACCGCCTATGAGAGAAACTCTTAACGAGTACGATGTTTGTAACACAAATATAAGTGTAGGATAGTGAAGATTAAGTGAAGTGCCACATATGTCCTAGCTGGTGGGCTTCATTTTCTTCTTGTATTTATTATTAGAGGGCTTGTTTCTGAAATTCCGTCGCTTTTTGTTCTTATTTATCGCTTTGAATTCAACCTGTTCGCCCACTTCCTGAGGAATGATCTCCTGTCGTATTTCTGATCCGATAAGCGACTCAATACTTGCGAGTTTGCGCTGATCTTTCTCGTTCACCAGTGTAATTGCCGTTCCTGTTGTCTCCGCGCGTGCGGTACGTCCGATTCTGTGGATGTAGTCTTCCGCGTCTGAAGGAGCGTCGAAATTTATAACCAAGCTAATCCCTTCAATATCAATACCTCTTGAGATAACATCGGTTCCTATCAGTATCTGTAATTTGCGATTCCTGAATTGCAGCATAATTTCTTCACGCTCCGATTGCTCAAGATCTGAATGGAAAGCCTCTGTTCTGAACTTGAGTTTCTTTAGCGATTTGAAGATCTCCTTCACCTTTTCCTTTGTCGAAGCAAAGATGATGACTGATTTATACTCCTTTGACTGAAGAATTGTATTTATAAGCGGGACTTTTTGGTCATCAGTTACCTTGTAGATGATCTGCTCTATACCCTCCGCCGGTTTGGAAAGAGCAAGGTTTATCTGCGCGGGTTGCTGCATTACCGACTTGGCAAGGGTTCTTATCTTCGGTGGCATCGTCGCCGAAAATAGTAATGTTTGTCTCTGCTTGGGGAGGTGACTAATAATGCGCATGATGTCATCTATGAAGCCCATGTCTAACATGCGGTCAGCCTCATCCAAAATCAGGCATTTTAAATGCTCTGTATTTAGCGTGCCGGAGTTGATGTGAGCAATCAGTCTTCCTGGAGTGGCAATCACAATCTCAACGCCGTCTTTCATCGCTCTTTGCTGTTGACTGTAGGCTATGCCATCGCCGCCACCATATACCGCCACAGAGCTAATGCCCGTAAAGTATCCCAGGCCTTCTACCTGTTGATCTATTTGCTGCGCCAACTCTCTTGTTGGTGCCAATATCAGCGTATGTGTAAAGCCCTTGTCGCTTTTTGATATCGCGTTAAGAGCTGGCAGAAGGTATGAAGCGGTCTTTCCCGTCCCTGTTTGGGCACAAGCTATCAAATCTTTGCCTTCTAAAATTACCGGAATAGCTTCCTGCTGAATTGGTGTGGGCTCTTTATAACCCATACTTAGAACTCCTTCCAAGAGAGGTTCTTCAAAATTGAAATCCCGAAACGTCAATTGTATAATGTTTTTTCGCAATTTACAGAAAATAATTTAGACCAGCCTACCTGGCTCTGACGCTATATGTTGAGATATAAATTTGTTAATTTGGGCCTAAGACGAAAATTATGAAAAATGCACTGTTTCCTTCGTTGGTGATCTTTATGATACAACTATCCTCCTGTGGCGGCGGCTCTGAAGTAAAAACAAATGTTGCTGATGCTTTGCGCTCTCAAAAGCAGCTTACCGATGCAATGATTAGCGACAAGAGTCTGGAGGTTTGGGTAAAGGTAAAGGAGAAGAAGGAACTTATTCGCGTCGTAGACCGGAAATATCCTAAAAGTATTGAGGTTACATATAATGTTTTAAGAGATTCCCTGGGTCGCTACCGCTACATTGCCGAGTTGCCGTTTAGCGATACCAACGATTGGTTTATCTCCTATAAGCATTACTTTGACACTGCCGGACATCTCTACGCATTTCAACGGATCAATAATTTTTTAAAAAGCGAGTGTGTTAGAGGAGCCCTGATGGAAAATTCTCTTAAATTATATGATGAGCATTTTAAGCTTGTCGATTCCAGCTATACGCTTACCGATACATATAAGAAGCCTGTAGATGCTAAAGGGTGTAAGTTTCCATATAACTTCGCTTATGACGTAAGTTCTTCATTGGAAAGTTATAGAAAGAAAAATGCCTTGCCTTAGCCGTCTGTTTCGCTAGCTCCTACCTTAAGCGATCGGAATGCCAGAATGGTGCTTATTACCGTTAATACGGCTCCCAGTATAAAAGGGGCTCCCGGAAAGTAATTGCTGTCGTGCGAGGCGGTAAAATGCGCAAAGGAGGTGGTCATCAAAGGGGGGCCGATAACAGCGGTGGCACTCATTAAAGCCGTAAGGCCGCCTTGTAATTCTCCCTGCTCGTCTGATGGTACCTGGGTTGATATTAAACCTTGTATCGCCGGTCCTGTGATGCCTGCCAACGCGTAAGGTGCTATGAAGAGAAATACCATCCATGGTTGGGAAGCAAAAGCGAACAGGATAAAGGAAAGCGAATATAACGCTAATCCAACGATAATGCCGTTCTTCTGTCCCAGTTTGGGTATAATCACGCGGATAAGGCCGCCCTGTACAACAATGGTCATCAGCCCGATAACTCCAATAGAATAACCCACCATATCCTCGTTCCATTGGAATTTCTCCATGACAAAGTATGCCCAGGTCGACTGTACAGCATGCACTGCCACATATACAAATGTTAAGGCTATAATCATGCCCGAAAAGGCGGGGTAACGCCGAAGATGGCGTAATGAGCCTATCGGATTGGCGCGCTTTAGATCAAATGGACGACGGTGCTCTTTGGACAAGGATTCCGGGAGAATGAGCATGCCATAAAGAAAGTTCAAAAGGCAGAGCGCGGCAGAAACGATAAAAGGTAACCGGATACTTATATGCCCGAGGAAGCCCCCCAATACGGGACCGATGATGAATCCAAGGCCAAAAGCCGCTCCTATAATTCCGAAGTTCTGAGCTCTGTTCTCCGGACTGCTGATGTCCGCTATGTACGCGGAGGCGGCTGTATAGCTGGCTCCGGTAACGCCCGCCAGGATGCGACCAAGAAAAAACCAGCCGATAGTAGGCGCAAACGCCAGAAATAAATAGTTTAATCCGAAGCCTAGTAATGATAGTAGCAATACAGGTCGTCGTCCGTACTTATCACTTAGATTTCCCAATACCGGGGCAAAGAGGAACTGCACAATCGCATACGAGAAGGTCAGCCAGCCGCCATAGGTCGACGCCTCACTAATGCCACTATTCGTCATTGACGCAAGCAGTTTTGGCGTTATAGGCATAATAATGCCCATACCTGTAACATCAATAAGTATTGTTATGAAGATAAACCCTAGCGCAGAATTATATGATTTTGATTTAAATATTTTCACAGGAGCTTTATGGATACGGAGACCTCAGACAACACCTCCTATATAGCGGAGCGTTCCGAGATTATTTCAGAAACCGCAAAGATATAAATCCTGCCTTTTCTGTTGCCATTTAATTCCATTTATTAACTGCTTCCCGCTAATCGCCCGAGGTTACCGTGTTTTCGGTATGTTAGTTTCTGATAAGATATATAGCTTGTTCTTTAAAGTATCTATGGCCGGTTGTAGTTGTTTTACCTCATCCTGAATCTTTTGGTGTTGACCCATAAGATATTCCTCACTTAATTGCATCATCCCTTCCATCGTAGCCCGCAGGTTCGATTGGTAGCAGAAAATGTTGTTAAGCACCAGATTTTTCAGGCTTTCAAGTTTCTTTATCTCTTTTTCAATGGTAACTACACTTGCCTGCATCTGCTCAGTATAGTCCTGAGCATGCTGCCTTTGGATAATCTTTTTGAAAAACTTTAACTCATCTTCAAAAAAATCGATATACGAAAGCCAGTTCTTTGACGACAAGTATAACGATTGCAGGTTCATGGCCGAACCCGTATTCGTGGCGATTGCTACAGATTTCATGCTATATATATCTTTTACCTAAAGTTCCTGTTTATTGTATAGTTTTTAAATGATCAAAATCATTTCTAGCCATGATGTGTATTGTTTCGTCATCGAGTGTGCGTCGCCCTCAAATCGCTTATCTTTGCGTTATTCCTTGTCGTCGTGTAATTGGAGACACAAAGTATTGTTGAATGTCATTTTTTTTCGTTAATTTCTGAACATCCAGAGGTTTCCGGAATGTCGGTTTTTCGTTTTTTTAATCACGATTATTATATTTCGATGCCGGCAATGATATCTTTGGAGTACGAAGGTGGATGCTGCGGCGTAATCATCGTCAATGCTGGCTTAGACGTTAACTGTTAAAGAAATGAATCGCATTTTAAGAGGTGGATTAATATCCGGGATAATATTGTTCGTGATCAGCTACGGCGGATTGTTTCTTGCAATAAGGTTTTTTCCATCTTTATTTGTCGACTACAATAACCCCCTGTTTAATTCCGACGGCAGTCGCGATATCCTGTTCTATCTCCACGCGTTTATCATCAGCTTCTCGCTTTCCTGGTTTTGGGATCGCTTTAAACCGTTATTTAAAGGCGGATCGGTGTTAAGAGGTATTGAGTTTGGTTTAGTATATGCCTTGGTGGCACTTTTGCCGGTAATGTGGATTACCTTTAGCTCCTTAGATATCACCCTGGCAATGGTTGCCAGTTGGTTTTTTTATGGACTCATTCAGTCCGTCGTTGCCGGCTGGGTACTAGCTGTTGTTAATCCCTGATTAATTGATCTGGGATAAGGTCAATCTGAATTGAACATTCAGCTGATTCTCCGTCTTTATCATGCCTCCCAACTTGCTGGGTGGCTCCAGGTCGAAGTCCGTAAAGTTTATATTTCGCTCTCCCAACAGGTTCACAATCTTAGCGCCTGAAATGCTGATCGTATAGTTAACCTCATATCTGCGTTTCTTTCCCGCCAAAGATATTTCCACGTTTCCTTTAATGTTTTCCTGTTGCGCGCCTGCTATTGGTACGCGACTTAATGAGAGAAAACGAATGCTGAGGTCGGGATAAGTTTTGGCCTTCAGCGTCTTGCGTAGATCCGCCGTCATAATCGGATTCTTGCAATTGAACAACTTTACCGGTAAGTCTAGCTGTCCCTGTAACGCAAAAGGTTGCCCTGTATTACGGTTATATAAAAACAAGGTGTCGGCGTTCGCGTATCCGGTAATGGAGCACGTAAATTCGTTTACATTGGTTTTACCCTTTACGCTAAGACTGCCGCCTTTTAACAATACCCACCTTAAGCTCGGTGTTTCCGCTGATCTATACGAACAGATGATAAATGCCAGGCCAACTACTACCGCTATCTTAAATATTTCTATAAATCTCAACATCACTAAGAACTACAAGTTACAACAATCAGGATCTTTATAAAACCTGGTTTTCGGAAAAATGTGCTTCAGAAGTTTGGAAAGTGGTATTAATGTATGTTTTCGAAGGAATTTGCCGTCTCAAGAGCTTGAGTCAGAATAGATAGTTTTAACATATCGCTTTCAGAGTGCAGTGCGATTATCTGCTAATAAAAAAGCCAGGAGCTGAAGAGAGTCCTGGCTTTTTTACTATGTTGTTTTTTTTAGAAGCCGATTGCAGCCTGAATTACAAATCCATCAAACTTGCCACCGTTACGAATGTCAGCAGCGTTGAAGTCTTTGTATTTCTGAGTTACATATTCACCCTTTAACAAGATGTTCTTTGTAAGGAACCAACCAGCAGCGAAAGAAGCGCGGTCAATCTTAACATCGTTCTGAACCGGAGTTGCATTAGGAACAGCAGCAAGGTCTGCCTTTACACCGTTGTAACGAGCTCCAATGAATACATTTTCCTTTGAACCGAAACGGTAGATTGCCTCGATAGCATATTGATTAGCATCTCTCTTGTCGGCAGCAGCATAAGCGCGGCCTTTTGCAACTTCGTAAGTACCAAATAACTCAAGTCCTGTGTATTTGATAAATCCATTGAACTGCGCAGCAGTGATCTTTCTGGTAAATCCAGGGTTGAAACGACCAGAGAACGCGTTGTTAGCATAAGTTGAAGCTGCTCCTGGAGCTTGAACAGTACCAGCGTAAGCAGGTTCCATTACCATGAAGTAGTTAGATCCTGTACGGTCACCTCCATAAAGAGTGTTTCCGGCAGCAGCTACAGCATTGTTGTGATAGATTGACGCTGCAACTCTTACACGTAAGTTTTCATCAACTTGTTTGTCAAAACCTACTTTTCCTAAGAATGAAGGCATTTTGCTTATTCCGGCAGGAGCTGCCGCAAGCTGATTGTTTGTGCTGTCGATAGTGCCACGGATAGTACCACCAGTTGCACCAATCATACCGAAGAGGCCGCTGTGAGATCTCATGTAAATCTCAGCACCGATTTCAGTAGCAAAGCTATCCATGATGTAGTTGTCAGCGAATACATTGTATTGTGTATGTCCGCCATCACTTCTACGGAAGTGAGCATCACCGTAGTTAACTTCCATGTGACCGATCTTGATCGTGGTGAAGCTCATCAGCTTATCCCAGAACTCACCCTTGAAAGGAAGCTTGTCAAACTGAATATATCCGGCCTTTACCCATGTTTCGTTATGGTGACGAGAAGAAAGATATGTTGTCAAGTTCAGACGGATACCATCAGCTAGTAAAGCGTCGAACATCAAGTTAGCACTGGCGTTGTTGAAGCCCGGTCCCATATGATACAGAGGAACACCACCTGGTCTGTCGTTTTCATGCTTCAAGCTCTGATAAGCCTGTGTAAAGCCGGCGCCGATGTTGAAACGCATTCCGTCAAATGATGTCTGCTCTTTCGGTGCTTCAAACACATTGATACCTGTTTGGTCATAAGCACGCATGTTCTGCATTCTTTCGCCAACTGTTACGGTCTGCGCTTTTAATACAACAGGGCTTCCTGCTACAAATAAAGCAACTGCAGCCTTCGCTAAGCTTGATTTTAAAATTGTTTTCATGTTCAACTATTTGGTTTATTCGTTGTTGTTATTTCTTTAATTTCACAGAGTAGTCTACCGTGAGGTCGTTGCCCACTTTTAATGCGCCGAGCATAAAGGATGGGGGATCAATGTTAAAGTCTGATAACTTGAACTTGTAAGTGCCTGCTAATGCTACTGTACCGTCAGCACCGCTTGCGGCCTTTCCTGTCAATACTACTGTTTTGCTTGTGCCCGCAATGGTAAGTACTCCCGTTGCTTTAACATTTCCCGCTGAAACTTCAGCATTGTTGAGCTTGAATGTGATGGTTGGGAATTTATCCGCTTTCATTGCCTTGTAAGCGCGGCTACTCATCAGATCTTCTTTTGCTTTCAATGTTTTAACAGGAAAAGTCATGCTGAAGGCGGTGATGTCTTCAACCTCGGTGCCTTTCAGTGTGATTTGCGCTTCTGCCGGGATGCTGGTAGCATTCATTTCCCAGTTATGAAGATTAGATGTTCCGTGTACTTTAAATGCGCCGCTTACTGATTTGTATTGCGCCTGGGCATTGAAACCTAAACTTGTTATCATTATTACAGCAAGTGCTGCAACGAGCCCCTTTACTTTGTTTAATTTGTTACTTGTTTTCATTTGCGATGGATTTGTTTTTATAACTTTTTCGTTGATACAAAATTAGTCGATGGCTAATCCGTGAAGAATGATATGCCTTAGCGGAAAAAGTGATACTAGACACTTGTTTGTTGCAACATGTTTATGTGTGCCTCATATTTCGGCTCTGAAGCTATTTTAACGACCGTTGCATTTGCTATGCTCGTTAAATGTGAATCCATGTTTGAATCGTCTTTTTCGCCCCCTGATGACCGCATGGCTTAACGAAGGTCGTGTAATTTTTTTAAGGTATTGGCAATGTAATGGCTCTTTTACAATTAAATTTTGAACGATTCGTGTAAAAAGAACGTTTTTTGTCATAAAATGATGTTAGTCACTCTATTTCTATCCGGTATGCCCTACATTCGCAGATATTTTCAATAAAAGAAATTATGACCAGGAATATTTTTATTGCAACCGCGGAGCCTTACAGTGGTAAATCCATTGTCGCTCTGGGTCTTGTGAATATGCTTTTGGGTAAGACCCAAAGAGTCGGTTATTTCAAGCCTATCATTAGCTTCGACCCGGCTGAGAAAAAAGATGATCACATTGAAACTGTGGTTCAGCACTTCGGACTGCCTTTGGCATACGACGATGCTTATGTCCTAACCCGTCAGGAAGCTCTCAGAAGGTTCGAAAGCGACAGCGAAGGTCGTGTAATCGAGTCCATCATTGAAAAGTATAAGAAACTTGAAGAAAACTTCGACTTTGTTGTCGTTGAAGGTAGTGACTTCGATGGTGACGGCGCCGCTTTTGAGTTCGAAGCAAATATCGATATTGCAAAAAATCTTGGTTCTCCAGCGGTAGTTGTAGTGCCTGCTGATGGTAAAACTACTGCTCATATTGTAAATTCCGCGCTTGCCATGTTCCGCAACTATGAAGCCCGCGAAGTGCAGGTTCTCGCTGTTGTTATTAATAAGGTATCTCCGGAGCAGGAAAATGATGTAAAGGCGCTCTTGTCTGAGCAGTTGAGCTCAAACGTTATTCTTTCAATCATCCCTGCTGATAAAGGATTGCTGAACCCTACCATGAAAGAAATTCTTGACGGTCTGGGTGGTAACCTGCTATTTGGTAAAGAGCAGCTCTCTAATCAGGTAGACAATTTCGTTACAGGAGCAATGAACGTTCCTAATTTCCTTAGTCATATTAAGGAGAACGTGCTGATTGTAACCCCTGGCGATCGTGGTGATATTATTATCGCCTCTTTACAGGCAAATATCTCTAGCAACTATCCTAAGGTTGCGGGAATTGTTCTTTCAGCCGGAAGCGTGCCAGAGGAGCCGGTTATACGCCTTATTGAGGGTTCTGAAACCATCGTTCCTATTATTTCGGTGAATTCAGGAACATTCCATACGATTACAGGTGTTGCCGGCATCAGATCAAGCATCTCTCCTGACAGTACTAAGAAGATACAGCTCGCTATTGACACCTTCAATAAATGTGTAGATGTGCCTTCGTTGGAACAACGCATTGCAGCATTCAAGTCTGAGGCTATTACTCCTCATATGTTCCAGTATCAACTGACAAAATGGGCTAAGAGCGATGTGAAGCATGTGGTGTTGCCAGAAGGTCAGGATGATCGAATCCTGAAGGCTGCAGCTCGCCTAAGCGCGCAGGACATCGTTAAGTTAACAATTCTTGGCGATCCTTTAGCGGTAGCGGCATCTGCGAAACGCCTGGGCCTTGAGTTCGATCCTGCTGTTGTACAGGTGCTGAACCCTGTTGCCTCAGAAAACTTCGAAGATTATGTAAACACTTTCTACGAGCTTCGTAAAGCTAAAGGTGTTAACCTTGAAATGGCCAGAGACGTAATGAGCGATGTTTCATACTTCGGTACGATGATGGTTTATAAAGGTCATGCTGATGGAATGGTATCCGGTGCTGTTAATACCACCGCGCATACAATTCGTCCGGCGCTGCAGTTCGTGAAAACCAAACCGGGCATCTCCGTAGTTTCTTCAGTGTTCTTCATGTGTCTTCCAGATCGCGTTGCTGTATTTGGCGACTGTGCTGTGAATCCAAATCCTACAGCTGAGCAGTTAGCGGAAATTGCCATTTCTTCTGCTGAAAGCAGTATCCGTTTCGGTATCGAGCCGCGTGTGGCTATGTTATCCTACTCTTCAGGAACATCTGGTGAGGGTGCTGACGTTGAGAAGGTGCGCAGAGCAACGGAGATCGTTAAGGAAAAACGCCCTGATCTTAAAGTTGAAGGTCCTATTCAATATGATGCCGCGGTAGATCCTATTGTTGGTAAGCAGAAACTTCCTAATTCTGAAGTTGCCGGCCAGGCAAGTGTTCTGATCTTCCCTGACCTCAATACAGGAAATAATACCTATAAAGCGGTGCAGCGTGAAACCGGAGCTTTAGCTATCGGCCCGATGCTGCAAGGCTTGAATAAGCCTGTTAATGACCTCAGTCGTGGTTGTACAGTTGACGATATTTTCAATACGGTAATTATTACTGCTATTCAGAGCCAGAATAATTAATAAATTTGACCGGCGGCAGAGAACACTGTCGCCGGTTTTCTTTGATCCTTTTGCCCGGACATATAACATTCATGGAGTGTTGCCGGGTAATTTTGTTTTACGAATAATATAAAATAATAAAATAGTCAGCATGAATATTTTTGTTGTAAACTGCGGTAGCAGTTCTATCAAATACCAGCTGTTCAAGTGGCCTTCTGAATCTCCAATCTGTACAGGTCTTGTTGAACGTATCGGTCTTGAAACCTCTAACATCACTCACAAAGTTTATCTTAACGGTGAAGAGAAAGTTACAAAGATGACACTTGAGCTGCCAGATCACGAAGCTGGTATGCAGGAGGTAGGTCGTTTGCTTACCGCTGAGGGTATTGCAGTAATTCACGATCCTTCAGAAATCAATGCTGTGGGTCACCGCATCGTTCACGGTGGAGAGTCATTCTCTAAAACCGCTGTAATTACCGATGTCGTTAAGGAAGAAATCAAGAAGCTTGCCGCTCTTGCTCCATTACACAACCCTGCACACTCTATCGGTATTAACGTATCGCAGAAGATCTTCGCTAACGCTACCCACGTAGCGGTATTTGATACTGCGTTCCATCAGACAATGCCTGAGAAAGCGTTCCGTTATGCCATCCCTGAGAAGTACTATACAGAGCATGGTATTCGTGTGTATGGTTTCCACGGAACATCTCATAAATACGTATCTGAAAAGGCTGCTGAATTCCTTGGCAAACCTGACGCGAAGATCATTACGGTTCACTTAGGTAACGGTTGTTCAATGGCTGCTGTTGACGGTGGTAAATGTGTAGATACAAGCATGGGCCTCGGTCCTTTGGATGGTCTTATCATGGGTACTCGTTGTGGTAACATTGACGCTTCTGTAGTTTTCTATCTTGTTTCTCAGTTAGGATACGAAATTGAGCAGGTAGATACCTTGTTCAACAAGAGAAGCGGAATGTTGGGTCTTACAGGATACAGTGACATGCGTGACGTTGAAAACGCTATTGCTCAGGGCGATGAGAAATCAACGCTTGCCTATGACATGTATACTTACCGCATTAAGAAGTATATCGGTTCTTACGCTGCAGCAATGAACGGACTTGACGCGATTGTCTTCACCGCAGGTGTGGGCGAAAATGCCGCTGACATCCGTGAGCTTGTAGGTGCTGACATGGAATATTTCGGCTTCAAGATTGACGAAGAGAAAAATAAGGTACGTGGTCCTTTCATCCGTGAAATTAACACTGCTGACTCTAAAGTTAAGGTCCTTGTGGTTCCTACAAACGAAGAGCTTGAGATTGCTAAGCAATGTCATGATTTGTTAGCTTAATTTTTCTATAATGAGCAACGCTCCTGGCGTTGTTTCTTAGTATATAAAACACAAAAGCCGGATCTTCCGGCTTTTGTGTTTTATATAGAAATCATCATCCATTGCTAATAGCATGCAATCCCATGGTATCGTTGCTGGCGTTGCTCTATAAATCCCCCGTATTGGTCTAAATCCTGAACCGCTTTAGCTGTTAATCACCTATCTTCGTACCAATGGCTAAACTCAGACTTATTTCGTTTCACATACTGGCGTGGGTGCTTATCTTACTTTTCTTTACAGGCATTGGAAGTAGAGAAGGCAAAATGTATGAAGCAGTGGTGATCTACCTCTATTACGGTGTTATAAACATCGCTGTTTTTTATATAAACCTCCTGTACATATTACCGACTTTCCTCAATAGCCGGAGGTTCCTGGGTTGCACGCTGAGTATTCTGGGTTTGCTCGTCATCTCCTCTCTTGTCAAGTACTCCATCGCCAGCTTTTATCCGGAAGTCATTCTAAGCTATCGTGCGAATGACGGGCATGAAATGCTACTGGCATTCTGGAAATACTTCATTATATGCCTGTTTTCCGGCATGTTCTTTATTATTATCTCCACCGCCTTGAAATTTGGGGTCGATTGGTTCATAAATGAAAAGATTCGTAAGAACCTGGAGAACGAGAAGCTAAGTGCCGAGCTATCATTCCTTAAGTCGCAAATTAATCCCCATTTTCTCTTCAACTCCCTGAACAATATTTATTCCCTTGCTTATCGTCATTCTGAAGAGACACCACAGGCGATCCTTAAACTATCAGAGATGATGCGTTATATGCTGCAGGAAAGTAATGAGCCGGGTGTTAACTTATGTAAGGAGATACGGTATATTGAAAACTATATTGAGCTTCAGCGATTGCGGTTCCCTAACGGCGGCAATATCAAGCTCAGCGTCACCGGCGAAGATAGTCGCGCCTATATCGCTCCGCTGATCCTTATTCCATTCATTGAGAACGCATTTAAGCACGGGGTAGCTACTGATCCGGAGCACCCGATAGATATCAAAATTATAATTGACTCTGTATCGGTACATTTACAGGTTGTCAATCTCCGCAGTGAGCAAAATAAAGATGAGGCCAGTGGTATTGGGCTGCATAATGTTAACCGCCGCCTGGAAATTCTTTATAAAGACCGCTATCAATTGGATATTAAAAGTTCCGATAAATTTTACATTTGTAATCTTATAATTGAATTATAGTTCCGCCATGATACGTTGCCTTGTTGTTGATGATGAACCGTTGGCTCTCGATATACTTTGCGATTACATCGCGAAGGTGCCCTTTCTATCTTTAGTAATGGCCACCACGAGTGCCTTTGAAGGCTTGCGTCTCGTGCAGGACGGTGCTGTAGATCTGGTGTTCCTCGACGTGCAGATGCCTGAGCTTACCGGCATTCAGTTCCTCAAGATCATGCAGGGGAAATGTCCTGTGATCTTCACCACCGCGTATTCTGATTACGCACTGGAGGGCTATGATCTTAATATCTCTGATTATCTTCTTAAGCCCTTTGCTTTTGAGCGCTTCTATAAGGCGGTAGAGAAAGTGCAGCATCAGCTGGCGGGTAAAACGACCGAACCGGTGTCGGCCGAATTGAATGCCGAGCCCGTGGCCGACTATATTTTCGTGAAAACGGAATACCGCATACAGAAGATCTTTATCAATGACATTCTCTATATCGAGGGTCTGAAAGATTATGTGTCTATATTTACCCCGAGCGAGCGGGTTATTACCTTACAGCATATGAAGAAGCTCGAGGAAATCCTGCCGCAGAGCCGCTTTTCGCGTGTCCACAAATCGTTCATCGTAGCTATTGACAAGATTGAGAGCATTGAGCGCGGGCGCATTCAGATCGGTGACAAGATTATTCCCATCGGCGACACTTTCAGGGATGCCTTCTTTCGAAAGATAGAGCATAAGAATATCTGATACCAGAGATCGCTCTTTTAATCTGCTATCGAAGATGTACCTGCCGTCTTGCAATGATGATTCCCGGAAATTGGTGCCTAAGCTCCCGCTCCCTCCACAACATCCTTTATTGATTGTTCTGTAGCATTGATTACCTCATCGGGTGTCATTCCGGCCGGTTCAATAGGCGTCATTACCGTCCATTTCATATGCTCTCCGAAGCTTAAAGGGTAGAACCCGTACCTGGTAATTTTCCATGAACCTTCAATTGCTATAGGAACGATCAGCGCGCCGGGAACTTTTTTTATGAGAGTGGTAAGGCCGGCAGTCGCGAAAGGTTTCATTTTTCCGGTTTTTGAGCGCGTCCCTTCCGGAAATATTACCGTCGACCAGGTATTCTTTTTCATCCTGTCAGCAAGCTTCAGCAATTCTGTAATCGATTGCTTGGGGTCTTTCCTGTCGATATTGGCGGCCCCCCCGTATTTCAGGTTAAATGAAATTGAAGGAATACCCTTAGTAAGCTCAATTTTGGAAATAAACTTGGGATGATGTTTCCTAAGGTGCCAGATGAGCACCGGAATATCGTAAAGACTCTGATGGTTTGCCACAAAAATTACAGGACGGTCGGTCGGTAGGTTAAAGTCGTTTCTAAAAGTAACAGTGCAGCCCGCAAGGTAGTAGGTGCCCACAATCAGGAAATTCATGATATCTACACATCGCTTGTGCGCCGAATAGCCTCCTAATTTCAGACAAAGCCATTGAATGGGATGGAAGAGCACTAAGATGAGTCCAAAAGCGATATAATGTATCAGGCTAAAGAGGTATCCTAAAATTTTTTTCATCAGATCTTTAAATCGAGTTAATGTAAAAGGAATGCCTTTGTGCTTATATTGTTCCGCGATAGTTTAACTTAGTCCTATGCTACATGCTGATATCGCTGAACCTGCGGCTTTGCATGGCTGGCATTCACAACGCAAAAATAAAAAAATATCGGTCATGCGTTCCCGGGCTCTTGTAACTTCACGCGCGGCATGAGCTTTAAATGCAACAGAATGAATAAAGAAACAGAAAACCCCTGGAAAGTGCTCTCCGCGGAGGAGGTGTATGATAACCCCTGGATACGACTCACAAAATATGATGTGATTAATCCCGGTGGGGGAAAGGGAATTTATGGCAAGGTGCATTTTAAGAACCATGCGATAGGGGTGCTCGCGCTGGATGATCATATGAATACTTGGTTGGTGGGGCAATATCGTTTCGTGCTCGACGCTTACAGCTGGGAAATCCCCGAGGGCGGTTGTCCGCTGAACACAAGTCCGCTGGAGTCGGCAAAACGCGAGCTAAAAGAAGAGACCGGCTTCAGCGCTGCCAGATGGACGGAGATTCAAACCTTACATCTTTCAAATTCGGTTTCTGATGAGTTAGGGTATATTTTTGTAGCGCAAAATCTTACCGCAGGTGACGCGGAGCCCGAAGAAACAGAAGATCTCAATGTTCGTAAGCTTCCCTTCGAGGATGCTTATCAGATGGTATTACGAGGGGAGATAACTGACTCTATCAGCATTATTGCCATATTGAAGGTAAAGCAGATGATTGCGGAGGATAAACTCTAAACTCTTGGCTTCTGCCTCGCTGGAAAATATTATCAGATGCGATGAGGAGGGATGATTGTTTTCCATCGCTCTTATTTTACGTGGATCGACGGTTGGGTTGTCATTCATGATCTCATTAGACGCATGCTCAGGACATCGTCCTTGAAGGTTTAACGGAGGTTGATTCCCCTGACTGGATGTACTTCTCATCCTCTTTCCGAAATTTTCATACGGCTTCGCTCTCCATTAAAGGTCTGCAATCCCTTAACATTTAAATGCTTTTCATGCGTTCTATGCCAGACCAGTTCCATTGGTCTTGTTTTGTTGATACCGGGCATTAGGTTGGTTCATTCACGTTATTCGTTTAGCCATACATCCAACGCCTGGCCTTTTATTCCGCTGCCGCGCGCGGGTCTCTTCTTAAAAGTTGTCCAACAACTGGCTGATTATTTAATCGAGCCAAAGCATCCCTCTTTTCGACTATCCTGCACTTCTCCCTCCGCTACCCAACAGCACTCTAAACACACCCCAACAGCACCCTCACAGTACTCTGGCACTTACCTAACAGTGTCTGCATGTGACCGAATATAAAGCGAATAAAAAGGGTATTAAGACCGAGGGGTAGTCCGAAGGGTCGGTCTTTATACGGTCTGTGTTTCGGTAGCATATATGCTCATGCGGACACTCTTAGGTAGGTGTTAGGGGGATGCCGGGGTACGGTTAGCGTACAGCAAGGCACTTGTCGGGGCACCGTCGGGTGCTGGAGAGCACGCTGCGAGGCTACTGTCGGATAGCGCTTGCTGAATTGCGGGGAGGAGGGGAAGGAGAAATGTCTTGCCAGAGGCATTCGATTAGCGATTGCATTGGTTTTGAGTGATTTATTTGCAATTATTTATTGACCTGAGTATTGTTTTTTCGTATCTTGACCGGACCAAGGCAAGGCTGGAAGCTACGCTTCACAAGGGTTTTGAGGTGTTGTTTCCTGACTGAATACAGGCTGCCGGGGACGGTACGTCCGGCTGCTGATCTTGCAGA
>DKIV01000049.1 GCA_002454425.1 Sphingobacteriaceae bacterium UBA6709 | reverse complement strand
TACAAAGAACCCCTTTGGAGTAATCCACAAGGGGTTTTTTTATGCGCCAGGTTGGGGGGGGGCAACCATTTACGAGGTCTCGATAGGAGGCTATATAGGAGTTGAATTAAGTTGAATAGGCGCGACTTTTATAAGTGACGCCTATGATGAAATTTATTTTATCCAGCTGAATTCGTATTCAAGAGGCTGTGATTTCATGCGCTCAGCAATGCGAATCAGGCGATGTGGTAGCTTCATGAGGTAGTCGCGTGCTCGCTCTCCCTGGTCATTGAGGCTACTTAAACTTTCAATGTTCCAGTCGTTAAGCAACTTTTTCAATATATCAACATAATCTATAGCCGTATAAACACCCAGACGCTCGGCCGCGTCAGCAAAATGCGTGAACGTTTCTCCTACCTTCTTACCCGCTTCGCGTAGGAAGTGAGCTGGCATGACGATTTTTTTGCGCATCATATCTTCAAAAGCAAGAAGCACTTCATTCGGGTCTACGAGGATTATCTGACTGATAAAATCCATATAGGCTTTGGCGTGGCGAGCTTCATCTGCAGCGATGACGCCGCACATTTTCGATAACAATGAGTCGCCATCTTTTTTTGCCAGCGATGCCACGCGGCGATGCGATACGTTGGTTGCCAGTTCCTGAAAGCTAGTATAGATGAAGTTACGGTAGGGATCACGATCAGTGCCGATATCGAAGCCGTCAGCCAAAAGGTATTGTGTAGAAATCTCCAGCTGTCGCATATTCACGCGTCCTGATAAATATAGGTATTTGTTTAGGAGGTCACCATGTCTGTTTTCCTCTGCAGTCCAATGGCGGAGCCATTTCATCCACCCTCCTTCTTCATCCTTAGATACCCCTTCAACCATTGTTAACCAAGATTCGTAAGTTGGCAACGCCTCCTCAGTGATGGTGTCACCGATTAGTACCGCAATCAAATCATAAGAAAGCCCCTGTGCACTTTCCTGAAGCTCGCGAACACTTTGGAAGAAATTGTCTTTTGTAGCATCAGGTAGATAGTCTGACGGTTGCCATATAGTTTCAATTGACTTGAGGTAAGAGTTCATGTTGTCGAGCATATATTTTTCAATATGCATCATCACTTCGCGGCGCGCACCAAAATTATTTGTCATGACGGTAGATGAATTATAAGTCACAACAAAAATATCAAAGCCAGGTTTCTCTTTTGAATATTTTACGAAATTGACCGCTCTGACGCTATAAAAATTACACAAAATATATTTTTGCCGTTCATAACTATTGCTTTTGATATCAAACTGCCCTGAATTTATGTTTTCTTCTTATTTTAGGTGAATATTTGATTTGAACTATCAATGCCATTAGCTAAAGAGTTGCCGGATGTCGATTTACTTTACCTGTTAAGTCAGGGAGATGAATGGGCATATGGTCAAATTTATAAGCAATATGCTTCAGCATTGGTAGATTATGCGGAGTCGAAGCTAGGAAGTTATGATGACGCTCAGGATGTAGTTCACGATCTGTTTACTGACCTTTGGAATAAAAAATCAACGTTACAGGTTAGAGAAAACCTAAAGGCTTATCTTTTCGGGGCGGCACGTTATCTGATTATTAACAGGTTAAGAAAACATGCCGTTCGGTTATTTCATGTTCAGGAAGAGATGAAAGCCGGGGAGCAACCAGCGTCCTTTGAGTCTCATTTTCACGCGCGCGAATTGCAGAAAGCAGTAGAAGCGCATCTTCTAAAGTTACCTGTCAAGACACAGGAGATATTCCGAAAAAGTCGGATGCAGGAGAAAAACATAAGAGAAATAGCTGAGGAATTGCACCTTTCTGAGCAGACTGTGAAGAATCAACTAACAATTGCGTTAAAACACTTACGCGATAAACTAGCCACTATACCATTTATTCTCTTTTTTCTGATTATATGCTTTTCATTTTTGCTTAGAAGCAGGTGATTTTCTTTGGTATGCCAATATATTAGCATTCTATTTTAATCTTTTGAAGTTTACTGCGTACAGAATGTTGATTTTTGATGGTAAAAAATTGATTACGTTTTAACTTCTTTTGATATTTCATCGTATAAAGATCTATAAAGAGTAGCGCATAGAAAGGAACGCTACTTTTTTTAAAAAATTTCGGTACTAAATCAGTTTTGAAGCCACTTGTTGTAAAAGGAGGTTCAATGAGTATCGAAAAAATGATCGAATTGTTTAAGAAGTACGAGTCGGGTAACAGTACGCCTTATGAAACACAGCTCGTTGAACAGTGGCTTGATAGCTATCAGGTAGATGAACGCGACTCTGCCGGCTTAAGTGCTGAGGAACGCGAGTCTGACTTACGTTTATTATTTGAACGCATAGGACAGACGAATCGGCGAAACGATATGTCGCTTAAACGGCGTCAGCGTATTCGCATGGTTTCGGGAATCGCAGCAGTCATAGTAGTTCTGGTTTCATTAACATTTCTGTTTCGCAACCAAAGCGACACTGAGCTGAAAAAAGCTGCTCACATGGCCGCAGCGCCCCTACGTGGTTCTGATGCGGTGCGGTTAATTGTAAATAATGAATCGTTAGATCTGGAAAGCAGTCAGCATAGTATCAGTATAAGCGAAGGAAAGATAAGAGACGGCGTCGGAAAGTCGTTGGCAAGTAGCAACGGGAAAGCCAAATTGATCACACCCAAAGGTAGAACATACACGTTGATGCTCAGTGATGGGACAAAGGTCGTGTTAAATGCGATGTCATCGATTGAGTTTCCAACGAAATTCGAAGCGAATAATGCCCGGGAAGTCAAGCTGGATGGAGAAGGTTACTTCGAAGTAAGCAAGAAATATATGACAGGAGTTCATCAATCGGAGCGAGTTCCCTTTCTTGTGGCTACCAGTAAGCAGCTTGTTGAAGTCTTGGGCACGCACTTTAATATCCGTGCGTACGCAGATGATAATGAAACGCATACAACCTTGATAGAAGGGCGAATTAAGGTTAGCGAGGGCTCAAAGGCTTTGATCTTAAAACCCGGACAGGAATTCGTAAGTGATGCCGGAGGATCGTCCTTGCGGGTGGCAGATGAAGATGTGGCATTGTCATGGATGAACGGACGGATTGTGTTTGATGATGAACCCTTAGATAAGATAATGCGTCGATTAGCGCGCTGGTATGATATGGATGTAATTTATAAGCGCGCGGATCGTAACAAGTTGTATGGCGGAAGTATCTCGATGCATGAGGGGCTTGAACAAGCTTTACGACAACTAGAATTAACCGGGGGCGTACATTTCGAGGTGGAAGGGAGGACGATTTATGTAACAAATTGACGCACATTTTTCCTCGAATATCATTTTCAAATTTATCAACAATTGTAAAGAACTACATAACCCGAAGACATGCACATAACGCACATCAGAAGGGATAATTTCACTATGAGAAAAAAAATGAAAGTACTTGGGCTATTGAACAGGTTTCCATCCTTACTCTTATCGCGTTCAGGTGGAAGCTTTATACTTCTTATGCTGGCATTTATTATATCCGTAAATGCAAACACTAATGCACAAACGGTGACCTTAAAGCGTGACAGGATCAGCGTAAAACAACTTTTTCAGGAAATCAGGCGGCAAATAGGCTGTGATATAGTGTTTGAATCGAAATTGATAAATAATTTGCCGGATATAAGTATTGATGCCAACGCGACTCCTCTTGCCAGCGTACTGAGAAATGGTTTGCGAGGTAGTGGTCTTGATTTCGTAATAGAAGGGAAAACGGTATCAATTTTTCCGTCCAAGACCAATGCATTGTCGGGAATACAGCAACAACAACCAACGCTTATAAAAGGGAAGGTAATTGATGAGACTGGTGGCACCCTGCCTGATGCTATTATTAAAGTAAAAGGTAGCGACAAGCGTTTTAAAACTAATGTAAATGGCGAGTTTTCAGTGCCGGCGAATGTGGGAGATGAACTAACCTTTAGTTTTATTGGGTATAGTTCGATGACTGTAAAAATTAAAGATCTAAAACCGCTTACGGTTAAATTAATCGGCAACGCTGTATCTCTGGGAAATGTAGTAGTAAACGGGATTTTTGAGCGAAAGACTAGTAGCTACACGGGATCAGCACACACTCTTCAGAATAAGGATCTGCAAAAAGTAAGCAATATGAATATCCTTCAGGCATTGAGTGTCCTTGATCCGGCGGTGCAAATTCCAGTAGACAATTTGAATGGGGCAGACCCTAACAAAGCAGGTGATATCCGTTTGCGGGGGGCATCCAGTATTCCAACCGCGGATCAGTTAAGTTCTGTTGCGGCTTCGACCAATCTCACTGAGCGCGACATGTACGCTGCTTATGGCAAACGTGTAGATGAAATAAAGAACACGTATAACACTAACAGTAACTTGCCGCTATTTATACTGGACGGCTTCGAGGTTACCCTTTCTCAGGTAACAGATATGGATATGACGATGATCAAGAGTGTGACAATTCTTAAGGATGCGTCGTCGACAGCGATATATGGTTCGCGTGGAGCTAACGGTGTTATTGTTATTGAACGTATACAACCTGAATCGAGCAAGGTGCTTTTCAATTATAAGGCGGATCTTACTTTTAACCTGCCGGATTTGAGCGATTATCAGCTTTTAAACGCAAAGGAAAAGTTGTATGCTGAAAGTCTCGCTGGCGTTTATTCCAGCACTGTCACAGCGATCAACGAAAATCTGAAAGTTTTATATAATGATCGCTTACGCGAAGTTGAGCGGGGTCGCAATTTTGACTGGCTATCATTGCCATTGCGAAATTCACTCACCCAGCGTCATGGGTTAACGATGAGTGGGAATGCTGCCAACGTGGGTTACGGGCTCGACTTTACTTACAACAATAATGTTGGAGTGATAAAAGGTTCTGGAAGAGAGTCATTCAATGGTGGGGTTTACTTAAATTACCGAGGTAAGAAGTTCAATTTGAATAACCGAACCTCGATACAGTTTGTGAATGCGAATAACTCGCCATGGGGATCTTACTCACAATACGTACGCATGAACCCATATTTTACACCCTACGATGAGAATGGGAATATTGCTCTCTACTTACAGCGAAAAACAGGATATGGACAATTTAATTCTTACGGCGATATATTTAACCCTGTTTATAATACGACGCTTAATGGAAAAGATTTCACGAAGTCAAAGACTATCATAAATAATACGGCCTTTACGTATAACCTTAATGATAATTTTTCTGTACGAGCTCGTTTGTCATTGACAAATGTTCAGAATGATCAGGGAGTATTTCTTCCGGCAGGGCACACAACCTATCGTCAGCAAAGTGTTTCTTTACTCAGCCGGGGCGGTATGACAATGGGTTATGGAAAGACCTTTTCCTATGATGCGAATGTGGATATTAATTATAATAAGCAAATTGGGCGCCATCTTATCAGTTCAACAATTAATACGCGGGCATATGAGAATGGTTACGAAAATGTAATAGTGCAAGTTGAAGGAATGCCAAGTTCACTAACCGATTATCTTTTTTATGCGCGAACATATGCTGGCTCAAGGCCTGACGGTTCTGAAGGCAAGACGAGAACAGTGGGTTTTCTTGGAAATCTGAACTATACATATGATAGCCGCTATTTTGCTGATTTTTCTTACCGTTTAGATGGCTCCTCGAGCTTAGGAAGCGATCGCCCTTTTGCTCCATTTTGGTCTGTAGGAGCGGGTTGGAATATTCATAACGAAAAGTTTATGAAAGATCTATTGTCGAAGGGGATGATAAACCAGATAAGATTACGGGGATCAGTGGGAATGACGGGTTCTCAACAGTTTGATCCCTATATGGCATATCGCACATATAATTATTCTTTAAGTGAAGCTTATGGAGTATCCATTGGTGCCTCATTACTTGCTATTGGAAATGACCGGTTACGTTGGCAATCGACAATGAAGCACAACTTAGGATTAGACCTCACTTTGTTAAATAGCCGGTTGACGTTTAGCGGCGACCTCTATTATGATTATACTGACAAGTTTATTGCTGATTTCTCCTTGCCGCCATCAACGGGATTTTCAACCTATAAGGGAAATCTTGGGTCTATTGACAGTCGCGGATGGGAGTTTAGAGCGAGTGTGCAGGCAATACAGTCAGCGAATCCGAGAGGGCTTTCATTATCACTATTTGGGAACATGTCTCATAACAGAACTGTTATCAAGGAGATTAGTGCGGAGCTGAAGGCGCAAAATGATAAGTTGGCTTCGACAACGAGCACATGGACGCCTTTTACACGTTATTCAGCGGGGGCGCCGATAAACAGTCTTTGGGTTGTGCCTTCCCTGGGAATCGATCCGACCACAGGGAAGGAGCTTTATCAGAAGCAAGATGGGACTGTGAGTTATGTCTGGGATCCTACCGACATGCGTAACTTTGGTGTAAGCGAACCTAAGTACCGCGGAACATTTGGCTTCTCTATAAATTACCTTGGTTTTCAGCTTAATAGTTACCTGAGTTATCAGTTTGGAGGGCAATCATATAATCAGACTCTTGTCAACCGTGTTGAAAATGTTGACTTAGTTTACAACGCCGATAGGCGAGTATTGACAGATCGTTGGACTAAACCTGGTGATATTGCTGCTTTTAAAAGCATTGCGATAAATGGATCGAATACGAACGCCTCTTCAAGGTTCGTTCAGGACGACCGTACACTTACAATGACCTCGGCTTCATTGCTTTATAGAATTAATCCCAAGTATTTGAAGTTTATGAAAGTCAGGCAATTAAATGTGGGCGCTTATACCAGTAATCTATTTCGGATAAGTACGATTAAAATGGAAAGAGGACTTGACTATCCATTTGCCCAGAACTTGTCATTATCTGTACAAGCAAGTTTTTAACATGAGGGTTTTTATGAAAAGAATAATTTTTACTATAGCAATATTATTTGCAGGGATGAGTTTCTCCTGTAAGAAGTACCTTGACGTGCAGCCACGATCCAGGATCAAAGCATCGAATTTATTAACAACACAAACGGGATTCTCTGACGCATTAACTGGAGTCTATACTAAAATGTCGCAGCAAAATCTGTATGGCGATAAGTTAACGATGTCGTTTCTTGAAGTATTAGCGCAACGCTATAAAATAGGCTCCCAGTTAAGTCCCTATTATTTTTGGTCTATTTACGATTATAACGCTGCCAAAACTAAGCCGGTCGTTTCTTCAATTTGGAGCGAGGCGTATAGTTGCATCGTGAATTTGAATAATATTCTTGAGACCATTGACGCCAAAAAGAACGTTTTTAGCGGACCCAATTTTGGTATTGTAAAAGGGGAGGCGCTAGGTTTAAGAGCTTTTTTACATTTTGACCTGCTACGTATGTTTGGCCCTGTTTATAGCGCTAATCCTACGGCCGCTTCCATTCCATTTCGAAATAAAGTGTCAATTGATGGTATGCAGCCTCTGCCGGCAAACATGCTCATTGATAGCGTCGTTGCTGACCTTAAGAAAGCGGAGCAATTATTGGCGGTCGATCCAATTTTAGGAAAAGAGGAAAGCGAGCTAATTGAATTTAGTAAGGATCAGCGCAAATACCGTTTTAATTTATTAGCAGTTCAGGCTACTTTGGCTCGCGTGTACCTATATGCCGGAAATAAACCGGATGCATATAGCTACGCGATGAAGGTGATCAACTCTGGGTTGTACAATTTTGTTACCGACGCGGACATTTCCCAATCCGGAGTTTGTAAAGATCGATTGTTTAGGAATGAACTGTTGTTCTCTCTGTATATCGCCGACATGAAGCCCTATACCGATACCTACTTTATCACAACTGATCCTGGATCGTTTGAAAATTCAGCGTTGAGCAATACCGATGAGAACATTGAGACTTTGTTTGAGCATTCTGGTACAGACTATCGCAGACAATATTTGTGGGAGGCCGGTTCTTTAGGTAAACTCACGAGTGTTAAATACCAGCAATTCACATCTACAACAGTGGGGAATTGCACATGGCCAAAGAACCTGGTTCCTTTGCTACGTATCAGCGAAATGTTTTATATAGCGGCAGAGTGTAGCAGCTCGCTTACAGAGTCTAAAAATTTGTTAAATGAGGTATTAACACATCGTGGTTTATCTGCGTTAGACTTGATTAATACAGACGCGGAACTGCAGGATATTCTCACAAAAGAGTATCAGAAAGAGTTCTATGCCGAAGGACAATTAATGTTTTATTATAAACGAAAGAATGTATCACAAATTCCGGGGGCATCAAATGGAGTTGATAGTAGAGCACTGGTATTTCCTATTCCAGATGATGAGCTTGCTTTTCAAACATCCAAATAGATTGATCATAGAAGATAAAGTATGAAAAAGATAATATTAATGTTGATGACTGGGTGTTTGCTATTCGCGTGTAGTAAGAAGTCGCCGCTTTTGTATTCAGAAAACTCACGTATCTATTTTGCGTTACAGAAAGCAGCATTCTACAAAAAGTATAACACACAAAACGAGTCGGGTCCTAAACGTGTTGTGATTAACTTTTTAGGACGAAAAAGTTCAGTCGTAACGGATACCTTAAAAATGAATTTGCGCATTACCGGAATTCCTGCGTCTTACGAGAAGACATTTAACTTAACGGTTTCAGGAAAGGATTTAGAAGAGGGCAGAGATTATTCCCTGCCCGACAAGGGCATGAAATTTCCCGTCGGTGTCACTGACGCTACTTACAGGCTGGTAGTGATGCGGACGCCTAAGATCAGAGAAACGCCGACCTCGTTGAGGGTAAGCCTCTCTGCTTCGGATGATTTTGAGTTGGGCCCGCAGGCGGATACAAGCTTTGTTGGCGATGCGTCAATAATCTCTATCACAGATCTCACTTTTGTGACCACCGATATAGCCCTCAAGCCTAAGAATTGGGATACAAAGCTGAAGACATATTTCGGTGAATATAGTGAGGTGAGGTATCGGTTCGTAATTGATGTATTAGGAATCGTGACTTTTGCCGATTCATTAGCAGCAGGCACGTTGTCCTCATACCGGACAAGTTTGAGAAACGCATCGACTGCATATAATGCAGCGAATCCAGCGAATCCGTTGCGAGATGAAAATGGAGTGTTGATAACGTTTTAAAATTGCAAGAAGAGACTATTATGAAAAGATATGTTTTGGGGAAATTCGACTTGTCAGGGCTTGATAAGCGAATCCTTTATAAAAGGCTAGCTATCGTTTTTTTATCTTTTTTAATACCGACGTTGAGCGGATGTTTAAAAAAGGATACTGATAAATATAATCCTGATAGCATAAACAACGTTTCGATTATTAATTCATTCGATGAGAATTATACCTTCAATATCGGTGATACTATAAAGCTGGATGCTGTTGTCGAGAAGTCGAAACCTGCTTCGGAACTGAGTTACAAGTGGTATTATTATTCAACGGCTGATGCTTCAGCCTCTCTTGTAGAGATAGGCAATCAAGCAAAGCTTCAGTACCCCATTATAACAACTAAGCAGGGTAATTATGTGCTTACTCTTGAGGTTAAGGATGTTGCGACAGGTGTGAGTTCTTTTCAACGCATGGGGCTCACTATAAAGCGTTCAACTACCGAAGGTTGGTTAATGTTGACAAACACACAGGGTAAACCTAATTTTTCAATAGTCACACCTGCGAATGAGTTGTTCAGAAATATACTTTTACCCTCTGATGACTACCCTGATTTGGGAACTCCCGAGAAGTTATTTGTTCTGAATACTGTCGATGCCAGAATTCAGCCAATCGCATTTAGGACATCCAATAATATGTATTTTATTAATCATGATACTTTTACGATTAATAGCACCATTGTTGACGCATTTACAACTCCACTTGGTTCCAAAATCATGAGCTTGTATAGCGACTTGTATACTCTAAACTATTATACCATTGATAATCAGGGACAGGTTTACTGGCTTCGCCGTGGGCTTCCTGCGAATGTCAATAAAAATTATCCGACCGGTTTTAGTGTTCCTTTGGGAGGGAACTACAAAGCGAATAGTTGTTTTCTTGGTTCTGTTAACGGGAATCCTGTTTCTGCTTTTTTCTATGATGAAGCAGCAAAGCGTTTTATGTGTCAGCCTGCCGCAACAGCAACAAGGAACAGTCTTTATTCCTTGAAGTCTTTTGCTGTTTCCGGACAGGACAAAGCTAAATGGGATACAGACAACTTTCCGGACGAATTCGTGTATTCAGAGTCGGGAAATTCGGATCTGAAGTACATTGTCGGCAAGAATGCGACGGGTGATTATATGCTATATACACTTGATGATATTGCGTATATGACAACTAAATATCCGGCAACTACCGAACCTCTTAAGTTGACAGCAATCGCCCCAAATTCAAATACCCGCTTTTTCGCGTTTTCCGGAAAGTTACCACTGTTTTATTATATTACTGACCGGTCATTATATCTCTACAATATTTCAGAGAGGCGATCAACATTGTTATATACATTCCCTGCAACAGAGAGTCCTGTTGACCTGAAGATGCTCAAGGAAGCTCCGCTCCCTACGACAATCATTCCGAGAGCCAACATGCAATTAGCTGTAGCTGCAAATACATCAACAGAAGGGATTCTTTACACCTTTAACCTAACAAACACAGGCATACTAGATGGTGGATCATTCTTCAAAAGATTTGATAAAATAGCTCCGATTGTGTCGGTTGAATATAAAAACAGGCCATAATGGATAAGAGAATGCTAAAATATACCTTAAAGTTTATTGCGCAGGGATGTCTGTTTTATATATTATGCATCCCCGTATCGTTGCAGGCGCAAGTGCGTAAATCCATGTCCGTAACGTTAAAGATTGGAAAAGAGAATATCGACGGCCCGATATCGTTAGTGCTTTCGAGAGTGTGGCCCACGCATGTCAAGCTCGATACTATTCATTTGGCAGGTGCATCTGAGGTAGTAACTATTCGAGATAGTCTTCCTGCAGTTTATTCTCTATTTTCAAAAAAGCCTTTACTTTCATTGAACATATTAGCGGATGCCAACGGAGTGGATATCAAAATTACTCCAGAGGGTGCCATCTGTGAGGGATCGCTCTACGATAATGAATACAAGGAATATCTGTTAAAAGAGCGCGAAGCAAATACCAGGGGACGCATCATAGGTAACGCGTATCTGAAGGAAAAGGATTTGGATAAGAAAATCGCTTTGAATGAGGAGTCTAATAAAATCTACAGTAAGTGGATGGGGGATGTTCTGGAATACATATTAAAGAATACGGATAATGTAAAGGGGCTTTGGGAGACGCATCGGCACATACGCTTATTTCCTAAGAGTAGTTTAGTCGTATTGAGTGAAGCGTTCCGTGATAAGCCTGGGGCTCGTACCACATTCCAAGAGTTAAGCGGAGCATTAGCCCGCCAAACGGAGACTCTAACTATTGGATCAAAAGCTCCTACTTTTTCGTTGAAGTCCCAATCAGGAAAAATAATAAAACTAGACTCGCTGCTAAAAAGCAAGCGGTTTCTTTTAATCGATTTTTGGGCCTCCTGGTGTACTCCCTGCAGAGCAACCAACAGACGTCTGGTTCCGTTGTATAACAAGTTAAATGCCCGGGGTATAGATTTAGCGTCTATCTCGGTCGATTCAAAAGAAGTAGACTGGCAAAAGGCGGTCGCCAGCGACAAGTTACCATGGACGCAACTTATCGCTCCAGAGGCAATGAAGTCAGCTATTGTTAAGCAATATGGTGTTGTATCCCTGCCTACTACTTTCCTGATTGACAATAAGGGGGTGATAGTTAAAATGCATTTATCAGAAGACGAGATATCTAAGTTGTTGCAAGAGTAAATAGATACCCGCTTGCGTTTATAAATTCAGGACATCGAAAGAATAGCGGTGCCTGCCCTGTGAATCTTGGGTGAGATTGTTTGAGCATGGGGCAGGCCCGCTAATTTTTTTATGTCGTAAGCACCATCGATAAATGGTGCCATCCGTGATTACATTTTTCTTGCCAATAATTTCCTAACAGGTCGATCATAGTATATAAAGCAAATGTAAGCAACGATAACCGCGCTTATAAAAGTCAGTATAGCCCATGGCACTGCACTTTGCCATGCTGGTTTGTTACTGGATACCCAAGCGGTATAGGTATATACCAAAGGGTAGTGTGTGATATATATCGGATAAGAAAGGTCTCCCAAAAACTTGTAGCACTTTTTTGCTTTATCACTCCTAATCGTTCCTCCCGCTCCCAGCCAGATAATAAAGGGGAAAACAAGTATTACGACCAGAGCATCATATAGTCCATTGACCCATAGGGACGTCGCGTCTCCCACCCGGGGCAAAATAAGCACGATCAGTAAGAGCACGCTGCAGATCATAAAGGAGTTATTAATTACCCTGATTTTAGCCATCCTGCACAGCAGAAGGCCTGCAAGGAATGGATATCCCAAACGCGTGAACCCTATATATAACTGTTCGCTGTTTAATGTCCAACCTCCAATAATATCTCCGTTGGGAGAGGTGATTCCCAGGTGAACAAGTGCTATCGCTGATATGACTATAAGGATCATCAATGTGATGTTGGAGCATTTGCGTATTATCAACGCGTATAGGATGTTTGCTATATATTCGAAGAATAGCGACCAGGCGGGACCATTTAAAGGATGCATTTCCTGCCATCCCCGTATATCCATAGATGTAGGAAGGGGAATTAAGGTGAACCCGATAAACATGACCAAAACCGTTTTCCAAATAGGAACACTATGGATCTGGGGCCACATCGGCGAGTCCTGCAGGTAGAAAAAGGCAGCACCTATGATCATCGCCGGAATAAGCATGGGCTGCAATCTAACCACCCTTCGCTTAAAGAAAGTTATTAGTGACATGCTATTCCAGCGGTCGTCGTAGGCATAGGCGATGACGAAGCCTGACAGCATGAAGAAGAAATCTACAGCAAGGTATCCATGGTTAATCATCTGATCGAAGTGACTTGTAGCGTGCGCTTCCATGATGTGGAATGCCACCACCGTTAAAGCAGCCACTCCTCGCAGTGCGTCCAGAATAATATAGTGTTGTTTAGGTTGTGTGGTAATAGTACTCATAAGGTATTTAAATACACGATTTATGAATACTAAAGATAAAATATTATTGAATAAACTTAGAAAAAATGCCACAAAAAACCCCGTCATTCCTCATTTAAGGAAGACGGGGCAAGGTTAACCCGATTATTAGGTTTAAAATCCAAATGTAAGACCGAAAGAAAGGTTTCTAAGTCCTTCCTGCGCTACACTGTTCTCGAACATATCATTGAAATAATACTTAAAGAAAAGACCCGCGCCGCCATATCCGATTCTGGTAACAGCGCCATAACGGAACTTCGTGAAGTTGTAGGAATCATTAAACTTTTGTTTCCCATCCTCTTTACTTACTTGTTTTACTTTGCCATTCAGGAGGAATCCTAACTCGGGACCCACCACAAACCGAAATTTTTTACCTCGATTATCATCTTTAGTCCTGAACTCAAAAGATACGGGAATGCGCAGGTAGGTGGATGAAAATCTATTCTTGCTGAAATGTATCGGCGATTCGTCGTATGATAGCTCAGGAGCGTCACGTCTAATGGTAACGTCACGATCTAGGCGCAGGTGTGTCCAGTCAATACCTCCGGCGACGTATATTTTGAACGAACTACTTGTGCGAAATCCAAACTGTAGCAAATCGAATCCAACATTACTTGACTTCCAACCATTATAATCAAGGAAGCTGTTGGCATCACTTAGCGTAAATGATCCGTTATCAAGGAGCTTTGTAAATCCGATGTCGAAGCGGGAGAAGGTCAGTCCAAAGGAAACTCCGGGAGCCTTTTTCCCCTGTCGCTGTTGTTCTTCGTAGTCGTCTTTCTTGCCAAGCTCAATGCTCACTTCTGTCGTCTTCTTTGTACTGACTCTGGTAGAATCATCGGATTTCACGTCATCATAGCCGGAAAAGCTATTTCGAGCGTAACCCAGGGTGGTTAAAAGCGTAGCAACTATTGCCACAAAAAGGGACTTCAACATAAGTTAATTATTTTGTAGGGGTCTGTTTTGATTTATATTTAAGTACACCCAGGTTGATACCTGACACCAGCGTACCCTCATCGCTCTCAGAAAATTCAACGATCTTATCCTTCCGTTTATCAACTTTAGATACTACGTAATTGAATATATCAACAATGGCGTTAACACTGGATCGCGGTTTACTATCGTGGATATTGTTCTCATCAAGCATCGCGAATGTTTGAACATCGGGAGCAGGCTCGTTGTTTACGGCAATCTTTAAATCTTCAATAACAGGAATTACAGTATGCGTCGCCAAAAACGATTGTGTTCCTACCGCTCCCGTCATATCTATTTGATCAACAGTATTTGCCAGTGAAGCTTTTGATATATCTAATTTCTTCTTTAACTCTTTGATCTTAAGTTTCTCATGAGGATTGTTAATCTTTAAGGTAGCAAGCCTTTCACTTAAGACAGTAGTTTGCTTCTTGCCAGTTCCTGATTGCTTCAAGACTGGCACAGCATTAAATACCTGTCCCTTTAATTTTATTTCCTCATTTGGTTTCGCAAACCATAATCCTGTCAGGAAAATAGCTGCTATCGAAGCTGCGGCGGGTACCCAGAACGCTTTTCTTTTCCGTGGTCTGGCATCATCCAGAGAGATAATAATATCTCCCCATAAGGCTGCTGACGGTGTTGGCTGAAAGTCAGCGAATTTCTCCTTAAATAGATTGTCAAATTCTTTATCCTGCATAGCTCGCATGTTTTCCCCCCTCCAGTTTTAATATTTTGTTCTTCAGAATAGCACGGGCTCTTGAGAGCTGTGTCTTAGACGCCCCTTCGCTAATTCCTAAAGCCGCGGCAATCTCATTATGTGAGTATCCCTCAATAGCGTACATGTTAAAGACCATCCGATAGTTTACATTCAGTTCCTGAATCATTAGCAGCAGATCTTTTGCTTCCAGAGTATTCATGTCGAACATGTCTTGCGAAACCTCGAAGGCTTCATCAATTTCTATCGCGGCGATCTCGCGTTGTTTTCTACGATATTCTTCTATTGCCGTGTTGACCATAATGCGGCGTATCCAGCCTTCAAAAGAACCATCACCTTTATAGCTATCAATCTTGTTAAAGACCTTCACAAAACCATTCTGCATAATGTCCTCAGCTTCATATTTGTCTTTGGCATAGCGCATGCAAACGCCAAGCATCTTTGACGCTGTAAGAGAATATAGTAGCTCCTGAGACTTTCTTTCCCGTCTTCGGCATCCGCTGAGAAGACTATCGACAGAAACTTTGCTACTTATTTTCATATACGTTTAAAGGTAAGATGATGAAATGAGCAAAGGGGTTACAATGAAAATATTATTTTTTTCTGTAGAGGCGGAAGTCCTGCTTGTAAACAACAAATAAGGAATGATAGAACTCGACATTATTCGCCGTAGGACTTTTAAAATCTATTACCGGCTCCAGTCTAAAATCTAAATAGAGATGAGGAATAAGTTGCTTTTGGTAGGCATAACGCAGAAATAACAGATTCCTCCGGGCCTCAGTGTAGTTCTCCTGGCCTAGCTTATGACCAACACTTTGAAATATCTGCATCCCCGTAACGGAAGCATACTTGTCGGCATTCCAGTAGGAGAGGATAAGATCACCCCAACGGCTTTTTACGCCAGCATTGAGGTAGAACGCTTTCCCCGAATCAAAGGCCCAAAGCTTATCCGTTGAATTATCTTTGAAGCCTACGATATAGTTTTCAAATAACAACGACCGTATAAATTGCCCTTGCGTGTCGTACTTCAGTTTAAAACCAGTCGCGGCATTTACGGTCAATTTATTGGTTAAGTCGGTAGTATCAATCTGGCCTCCCGCGTGAAACAGCATGGCCTGAATGGGAATGGATAATTTTAGCCTACCTGAATTTTTTAGGGTAATATCCGCTGAGCCCCCGGCAAATATCCGTTCCTGTTCTCCGGAGGGTCTATAGATCATATTATCCCAATTGATAAACGCGTCGACAAACAGCGATTTCTTTTCCCAGATAAACTGTGTTCCATATTCCACAGGATTGGTTATGCGTCGCTCAAAGTCGTAGATGGGCTCAATCATCCGATGATTAATTGAGCCTTCAAGACTTCCTGTGATAAATGTCAGAGGCCCGGATTTATATTTTAAACTAAAGAGCGGTAGCGTTTTGCGGATTCCTTGATTCCCATAATCCTTGCGTAAGCTTACGCCTGCGGTAATCACGAGCTTTGGGTGAGGATAGTAGCTTATTTGCGGATCTAATTGCGTGCCATAGAGCGTATACCCATCCTGAAAAGAGTTAAAAAACTCATAGTTTCTCAGAAAGTTGAAGTTGTTAATATGTAGGTAGACACTACCGGTACGCGCGCTATCGGGCCGTATCCGATATTCAAGGCTGTCGTTGCTAAGCTGGGCAACGCTGCTCAGCGCCCATGTACAAATAAAAGATAGAAGTAGATATTTTTTCATTTCCCAGTTAATCGGCCTTAGTATTTTTCGTTCTGTAATACTTGTATATCTTCACAGCAATCATTATTACCGCTACAAAACTAAAGAAGCCAATAAGACCGTATACCCAGTTTAGCGCGTTCTTTAGTATTACAACGAATACAATTGCTACCAGAAGACAGGTTGCTACCTCATTCCAGATACGCAGTTGTGTAGATGTCCATTTGAATTCCGCGCGCTTAAGTTGGTTCATGATACGTTGGCACACGAAATGGTATACCAATAAAATAATTACGAACGTAATCTTTACGTGCATCCAGGGCATTTTTAACAATGCCGGATTCATGCAGAACATGCCGATGCCGGCAAGCACTGTGAGTACCATAGCCGGCACCGTGATAATGTACCACAGCCGGCTTTCCATAAGCTCAAACTGTGGAAAAAGAATTTTTTTCTCTTCTTCCGACTTTTGCTGAGCTTCAATATGATAAATAAAAAGACGTACAGCGTAAAATAAACCGGCCATCCAGCATACAACAAAAATGATGTGAATGGCCTTTAGATATAAATAAGTCATTTAATACCGTTTAGTGAAGTTCATTTTTTATAACCTCTACGGCATATTTAACGTTGTCGAACGGGATATCCGGCATAATGCCATGTCCTAAATTAAAGATAAAACCATTTTGGCCTTTCATGCGTTCGTGAAGCTCTACGATCCGCTTTCTTATAACCGCCTTGTCAGCATAAAGAATATGAGGATCAAGATTACCCTGAACGGCAATGTTGGCAGGCAGACTTTCTTTAACAGTTCTGAGATCAGCGTTCCAATCCACAGAAATAACGTCTGGTTTCGTCTCAGCCATCAAAGGCGCAAATACAGAACTTCCTTTGCAGAAAGAAATTATGGGAATATCCTGCCTGTTAAGACCAGCAATGATACGTTTTATATAAGCGTGAGAAAACTCCTTATAGTCATCCCATGCAAGAGCGGCGGCCCAGCTGTCAAAAATCTGCACAGCGTTTACTCCCGCCTCAATCTGCATATTAAGATAATCGATTGTCAGATCTGCTATCTTAGACAGCAGGGCATGCGCGAGTGCGGGCTCGTTATGCAGCATAAGCTTGGTAAGCTTAAAATCGCGTGATGATTTTCCCTCAACAAGGTAACTCATGACAGTAAAAGGTGCCCCGGCGAATCCAATTAAAGGAATAGAGCCATTCAGGCGTTGTTGCACCTCCTTGATTGCGTCAGCAACATACTGTAGCTTATGAACTACCTGCGTATCCAGGGCGTCAACATCTTGTTTGCTACGTACAGGATTCGCAAATTGAGGACCCACCCCCTGAGTAAAAGACAATTGTCCGCCCATTGCTTCAGCGGTAACGAGGATATCGGAAAAAAGGATTGCCGCGTCAATTCCCAAAAGATCTACAGGCAGCATGGTGACATCTGCCGCTATCTCAGGAGTTTTGCACATTTCCAGAAAAGAATATCTGTTTTTTATGTCCCAATACTCTTTCATAAATCTGCCGGCCTGACGCATCATCCACACAGGGGGGCGGTCAACGGGCTTCGATAACGCCGCCCGTATAAACAAGGAATCTTTCGTATTAGTAGTCACTATTTTGAGGTATTTCTTTTTCTATTTTTTTAATAATTTCTTGAATTCTGGAGCTCACATTCAGTTCTTTAGCCCGTTCCACGTACGCCCTTACCCGCTTGAAATCTTTCTTACGCAGGTTAATGTTCGCTAAGTGCATCAGAATAATGCCCTTATCATTTTCTGAGCTCAGCGGAAAACGGCTGGAAATCTGGAAATGCGTTTCCGCGGCTTCCATATCCTGTTTCTTTAAAGCGATGTTTCCCAGGATAAACTCGTAATACCCGCGGCGTTTCTTTCTTAGGTAATCCGGATTTATAACTTGCTTTAACAAACGTTCCGCTTTGTCGTAATCGTTGTTCTTGAAAGCACGGGCAGCAAGCACAACAGTGCCATCTTTGTAATAACTTCTCACTACAAGGGCGGCCAGCAGGCCACATAGTGCCGAAAGCTCGTAACTCTGTTGGAAAAGCGCGTAGCCTCCTATTATCAGTAAAACGATAATGATGGCTATGCGCGTTCTGGTATCAATCATTTAGCTATTGAGTATCTGTGAATTTATATCCAACCCCTCTTATGGAATGGAAATAAATCGGGTTCTT
Source organism: Sphingobacteriaceae bacterium UBA6709 (assembly GCA_002454425.1). Lineage (GTDB taxonomy): Bacteria > Bacteroidota > Bacteroidia > Sphingobacteriales > Sphingobacteriaceae > Arcticibacter. The sequence continues at coordinate 67,850 of DKIV01000049.1, read as the reverse complement.
CTGATCTGGTTCAAAATACTTTCTGAAGGTAAGGATGAAATTATCTATGGTACGTGTTGAAGGATATACGTCATAGTTCCATACCGTTTCCAGGATCTGCTCTCTTGACACAGCCTCATTTCGGCGCTCAATCAGCAACTTCAGCAACATCGTTTCTTTCTTCGTCAATGGCGTAATGGTGCCATCATCATTTCTAAGTTCGAAAGAATTAAAATGTACAGTCTTATTGCCAATTTTATAGGTGTTAAGATCCTTTTTCTCTTCGCCTGTAAGCGAGCGTTTTACGAGATTATTAACCCGCAAAATAAGCTCCTCCAGATTAAATGGCTTTACCAGGTAATCATCGGCGCCCTTTTTCAATCCGTTAACGCGATCTTCACTGGTATTTTTTGCCGTAAGAAACATGATCGGAACCTCTGTGTTCTCCAATCTTATGGTCTCAGCAACCTGAAAACCGTCAACCTCCGGCAACATCACGTCAAGGATTATCAGGTTAAATCGTTCCTCCTTAAATATGCGAAGAGCTTTCTTGCCGTCGTTTGCTGTTGATACTTTATATCCTTCAAGCTCCAGATTAAGCTTGATAGCTTCGAGAAGATGTTCTTCATCTTCTACTAATAGAATTCTTTGTTTACTTGACATAATTATTAAAGCTTACTTCAAAAATACTTCCTGTAGGTTTATTGTTTTTTACTTTTATGTTGGCCTGATGGTTTCTTAACACCTGTCGCACGATAAACAGACCCAGGCCGGTGCCTTTTGTTTTTCGTGTATCTTCGCTTCCCACACGGTAAAACTTCTGAAAGATTTTTAACTTTTCCTCATCCTTAATCCCCACACCCTTATCGGCAACCTCAAAGAATAAGGACCCTTCGCGTTCGAATAGCTTGACGGCAATCTCCTCGCAAGGCGGCGAATATTTCACAGCATTTTCGATAAGATTCGATACTACCAGCGTCAGTGCGAATTTATCTCCCGTAAAGTAGATCTCCGGTTCCAGATCCGTCTGAATAATCTGTGTGCTACAATTGTGTATTTGCAGACGCTCAGAAACTTTCTCTACCAGCTCCGTGAAGTTGAACCGCTCTTTAGGAAAAGAATACGTCCTGCTCTCCATGCGCGTGGCGATGAGCATGTTTTCTACCAGGTCATCCAGGCGTTCAATATCTTTTAGCGAATTGTTTAAGAACGCATGTGTCTGTGCTCTGTCGAGGTTACGCTTAAGGATCGTTTGCAGATATAATTTTATAGAAGCAAGAGGTGATTTAAGCTCATGTGTAACCGATAAAAGAAAGTTCTTCTGTTGGTCATGAAGCTTCTTCTCCTTCTTTAAGGTGAGGTGGAAGAGATAAGCGCCCGTGCCTATAAGCAGTAAAAACACAGCCCCTTCACCAAGAATCATCGCTTCACGTTCCGGACGTGCCTGTATCAACAACACGCCCCACCAGAACATTTCTGCTAAAGCATATAAAATGATACCATAAAATATAATAAGGGATCTGTGCATATTCCTTTCTTTTAGGCCATTACAATATCAAGACTTTCAAATATAGCTGTTTTTGCTTGTTCCAAACATGCTTCGCTATGAGCTGCCGAAATAAAACCAACTTCATAGCCTGACGGTCCAAAATACACCCCGCGATTTAACAGTTCCCGGTGCAGGCGTTTGAAAATTTCCATACTTTGCGCGTCAATGTCGGCAGCACTCTTGATGTCTTTGTCCGTAAAGGCAAACCAGAATATCGAGCCGAGTGTGAAAATGCGCAGTTGATATGATTTCGCTGAACAGTAATCACGAATTGATTGTACGAATGCCTGTGTCTTCCTCTCCAGCTCCTCATAGAAACCAGGCTTTAACAGCTCTGATAGCTGGGCTATGCCCGCGGCCATGGCCACCGGGTTGCCTGAAAGCGTCCCCGCCTGATATACGGCGCCATCGGGCGAAATATTAGACATGATCTCCGCGGAGGCCCCATATGCGCCGACAGGCATGCCTCCTCCAATAATTTTACCGTACGTAACGATGTCCGGTTCAATATCATAATAGGCAGACGCCCCTTCAAAGCCAAGGCGAAAGCCGGTAATCACCTCATCCATGATCAATAGCGCCTGATGCTTACGTGTAATTTCACGTAAGAAATGTACATACTCTACATCCTGCATCAGCAGTCCATTGTTAGCAGGTACTCCCTCGATAATCACAGCGGCAACATCCTCGCCGAAAGTGGCGAACGCGCTTTCCACCGCATGGCGATCGTTGAGCGGCACGACAATGGTTTCATCGGCAAAAGCCTTTGGAATACCTGCGGAAGAGGTTTCACCAAAGGTCACCAATCCCGAACCCGCTTTTACCAACATGGAATCCACATGTCCATGATAGCAGCCTTCAAACTTTATGATCTTGTTTTTTCCAGTAAATCCTCTGGCAAGGCGCAATGCCGACATCACCGCTTCCGTGCCGGAGCTTACGAAGCGAATTTTTCCGATTTTCTTATTGTTACTTAAGATCAGCGATGCCAGTTCATTTTCCAGACGGGTAGGAGCGCCGAAGCTCATCCCCTTGACCAGCGTTTCCTGTACCGCCTCACGCACTGATGGGTGGTTGTGCCCCAGGATTAGCGGACCCCAGCTACAGCAAAAATCTATAAACTTATTGCCATCAGCGTCCCAGAGGTATGCTCCATCGCCACGCTCAATGAATAAGGGTGAACCAAACACCGATTTAAAAGCCCGCACTGGCGAGTTTACGCCACCCGGGAAATATGTTTTTGCTTCTTCGAAGAGCTCCGAAGATCGTTTTCGAGATATATCGTTCATTAGTAATTTATTCTTTTAGTTAGAGCCATTTGTTCGCCAGCACTTCCTTGGCATGGTAGCTAAGTATGGCCGTTGCTCCTGCCCGGCGCAGGCTCATTAACACTTCCATGATACTACGACGTTCATCAAGCCAGCCATTCTGAATAGCCGCCTTCAACATGGCATACTCTCCACTTACGTTATACGCTGCAATTGGCAGTTCGGAGTTATCTTTCAATAGTTTTATAACATCAAGATAGCTCAATGCCGGTTTCACCATTAAAAAGTCTGCCCCTTCATCCTCGTCTAACGCCGCCTCTATGAGTGCCTCCCGTTGATTCGCAGGGTTCATCTGATAGCTCTTTTTATCGCCCGCCTTAGGAGCTGAGTTCAGTGCATCACGAAAAGGACCATAAAAGGCACTGGCGTATTTCGCCGTGTACGACATAATAGACACGTTTTTAAATCCATTATTATCCAATATCTCGCGTATATATCCAACACGCCCATCCATCATGTCCGATGGTGCGATAATGTCCGCACCTGCTCTTGCATGTGCCAAGGCCATTTTGCCCAACACATCCAGGGTCTCGTCATTAAGGATTTCGCCATTCTCAACAATGCCATCATGGCCATCGCTGCTATAGGGATCCATGGCTACGTCGGTAACAACACAAGCCTCAGGAAATCGCGCCTTTACTTCGCGAATCGCGCGATTGTATAAACAGTTATCATCGTAGCTTACGGTCGCGTATTTATCCTTCAGGCTATCTTCCATATTAGGAAACAGATCGAACGCGTTTAATCCTAATTCCATGCACGATTCCACTTCACGTAGCAGGTTATCGATAGAATAGCGGAAAATCCCCGGCATCGATGACACCTCTGTTTTCTGGTTCTGACCGTCAATAATAAAAAGTGGAAATATGAGGTTTGAAGCAGAAAGGTAAGTTTCCTGTACCATCTGTCTTATCGCTTCCGATTTGCGATTCCGCCTGGGTCTTTTTAACATCATGATTACTCTATTATTAAAATAACCGACCCGGCAGCAAAAATAGTATTTCACTGCCGGGTCGGTGCGTTGCTTTTATTATAATCCAAATACCGCTTCCGCCAGGCCTATTTCATCCGGCGAATAAGGCAATACAAATTGTACGCCCATCTCAGCCAGCCTCAGGCCTGTGGTTTTTCCGATACTTATTACTCGTTGTCCGGGTTCAAGAAGATGATCAGCAAAGTAAGCATCAACATTTGAAGGACTGGTGAAAATAAGTACCTCAGCAAAAGACTGTTCCACATCTTCTTCAATTACCGTCTCATATACCGGTAAGTCCACGATTTTTGTAACCTCTGAAAGCTCTTTTTGTATCGTGCGTAACGATCCTTTGGCTCCCGGAAACAGAATATGTGTACCACTGGCAATCGCGGCAAACTCTTTGGCAATCTCCGCGGTATCTATTCCTTCCTCATGGCCATTGAAATCTGCCGTTCTTCCAAACAACAGGCGCAGGCTGTCTTCAGATGCTCTTCCAAGAACCCCAATGCGGGTTTTCTTGTTAATCTGAGGTTCCAGCTTGAAGAAATACTCAATGGCATTTTTAGAACTGAAAAAAATCCAGTCAATGTCTCTGAGTATATATGGATCCAGTTTGTTTATCACTGGAAAAGTCTTTATCAAAGAACGTCCTTCAACAGAAATTCCACGTTTTTGCATCGCCCGATAGAAATAGCTGTTTTCAGCAATATCTCTGGTTATGAATACACTGGACGGAAAGATCCTGTCGTCGGCAAACTTAGCCACGATTCGCTCAGCCAATCCAATAGTTGTGTCAGATTCTATAAAAAGACGATCCGGAAACATATCCCCATCTTCGGCCTTGGAGGTCCAGGTCTGAAATTTGCCGTTTTCTTTTCTACAGTAGCAGCCCAAAGGCATGTGGCATCCGCCGTTGAAGAGATTGAGAACTTTTCGCTCTACCTGAATTACTTCAGCCACTTCCGGGTGGTGTAACACTTGTAAGGCATTGAAAAGCTCCTGATCATTCTCCTTTATCTGAATTGCCAGTACTCCCTGAGCAGGAGCAGGAACGAATTCCACAGGCTCCAGTTCAATAACATGAAAGTCGGAGAGGTCTATTCCTAAACGTTCCACACCTGCTTTTGCCAGGATGATCGCGTCATAATCTTCATCTTTCAGCTTGCTGATACGGGTAGGTACATTTCCCCGCAAGTTCTCTATCTCCAGGTCTGGCCTGAAAGCGAGTAGCTGGGCTTTACGCCGGTTTGAGGAGGTTCCCACCATCGCGCCCAACTTCAATGAAAGTTTTCTGCTTACATCTACACAATCTTTCAGTATTAAAAGCAGCTCTGCCGGATCCTCTCGTTCCGAAACTGCTGCAATAATGAGGCCTTCAGGATTTTGGGTAGGCAGATCTTTATGTGAATGTACCGCCAGATCAATACTTCCATTTAGCAGACTTTCTTCCAGTTCTTTAGTGAAAAAGCCCTTGCCTTCCAGCTTGTCTAGCCGTAATGACAGGATTTTGTCGCCTTGGGTTTTAATGATCTTTAGTTCAGCATCAATGCCGGCCTCAGCTAATCTGTCTTTTACAAAATTAGCTTGCCACAAAGCAAGCTCACTTCCTCTGGTACCTATAATAAGTTTTCTATTCACAATAAATGTAGCCTTTTTACAAACTTATATAAAAATGTCATATCACCACTTTTGTATCAGCATATATACAAAAAAGGGCCTCGCTTTATTAAGCGTCAGCCCCCTGTTGATTATGCTCACAATATATTACGCTGCCAAGTTCTCTAGCGCCGCGCGCTACAGACTGCACATCGTTTAAGAATTGTTAACAAGTATTTCTTTTGCCATGATCATGGGTACACTAATGTACTTTTTCTCCATGTAGCTTAATATTTTTTCTAATGTATCTTTTGAGGCCTCATCCAGTTGTCCCACCTCCTCAGCAAAAACAGTATCGAGAGCCGTTCTTTTAATTTCTTTAATCTTTAAAGGAACTTCTTTCATGGCCAGCTCAATGCGACGCTGCCGTAGTAAAGGCTTAAACTCTTCAATGTTTTTTGAGATAATTTCCTCAGCGTATACCAGTTCCGCATAGCGTTCCTGCATATTCTGATTGGCAACTTCCTGAAGGCTCTTTACTTCAATAAAGTGGATAGGATTATTGCTTAATACCTCCGGATGGGTATCGTTGGGCACTGCTAAGTCGACAATTACCTTTTTATCTGTTTCGCCATTTAGCAATGATTGATATATTTCGTTGGTAATGATTGGCTCAGTAGCGCTCGTGCAGGTAATGATAGCATCAAAACCTTTCTTGTAATGCTTCAGATCTTCCAGAGAGTAAGCTTCCCCGTTTAATTCAGCGGCAAGTTTCCTGCTGTTTTCGATGCTGCGATTAAATACTGCGAAATTTGAATAACGATGCTTTTGCAAGTACTTGGCAATGTTCTGATTGGTCTCTCCAGCTCCGATAATAAGAATTCTGGCATTGGCACACATATTCAGATCGCGTAACTTGCGGTAGGCTAAAGAAACTACAGATATAGGATTTTTCGAGATTTTTGTGTCCGTGTAAACTTCTTTGGCTGTCTTTACAAGCTGCGTCATAATTAACCGCATGAAATCACCAGTAAAGCCAGCTTCTTTGCAGCACTCATAGCTTTTGCGTACTTGAGCAAGAATTTCTTTCTCCCCAACTACCAGGCTTTCCAGTGAACATGACACACGCATCAAATGTTCAAGGGCAACTTCATCCTCATATATCTGCGCCTTTTTCAAAGATCCTTCAAGCTGCTCCTCCGATAATTCCGGATGTACCGCTTTTACAAATTCTTTAATGAAGCTCGGTGTAATGGAGTGAGCGGTACATAATACGAACTCAACACGATTGCAAGTGCCGACATAAAAGATCTCCGGTATCTCAAACTTTTCCTTAACTGCATTTAATCGAACCTGCAGACTCTGGTTACAAATAACAAATTTGCCAATGTCCTGTAGGTCAATATGTTTATGAGTAAATGCTAAAACCTTTAATTGTTTCAACTGCTGTATCTTTTATTATCCTTTTATGAATCCTCTCGCATGAACATACAAGCGTTATTGGTCATGGATTCGTTCCTATCTCCCGGAAATAGAAAACAAATGTATCGAATCGACGTTTAGGGCGCTGTCATTCACATGTAAAACACAGTTATTTAGACGGGGTATAAATAACAATCTATCGATTTCTTCTTCCGGATCATGTGCTAAATCTGCCTCCTTAGTGCCGGAATTATGGCCTTTTCCGCAGGTTTAAAGCGTGTATTTCTTCTTTTACAATGCTAATAAGAGATTTTTACTTTAGGCAATTTTAAATTAAGTTTAGGAAATCGAAATGGTCTAGTACAATGGATATAGCAAATCATACAATTACAGGAGCCGGTGCGCGGCAAATAGCAATTGACGTTATTTCACCTGCATCAGGTGCGGATATACCGCTCGTAATTTTTGTTCATGGATTTAAGGGCTTTAAAGATTGGGGAACACATCAGCTTGTAGCTTCAAAATTTGCTGATGCGGGAATACGTTTTTTAAAGTTCAATTTCTCGCATAACGGCATACGAGATGTCGCTTCCGATACTTTTGATGATCTGAAAGGCTTTGCTGAGAATACGTTCTCAAAGGAGCTTTACGACTTGCACCACGTATTGAGTTTTGCTTGCTCCGGAAAAGCGTTTCCCCTGCCCTCCGCTATTTTTATTATTGGCCATAGCCTGGGTGGAGGAGTGAGTATTATCCAGGCATCCGAGGATAAGCGCGTTAGTGGTGTGATTACCTGGGCTTCGGTAAGTAACTTCCGGAAGCTATGGCCGCCTCAGGCTGAGGTGTTATGGCGTCAGCAAAAAGTACTTTACTTTCCCAACGCGCGTACCAACCAGGAAATGCCGGTGAACGTCAGCCTGCTTGAAGATCTCGACGCGTATCCTGAGCGTCTGGATATACAGAAGGCGGCATCCTCTCTTACGAAGCCTTTCTTTATTGTTCATGGCGATGCTGACACTACCGTGCCGCTGGCTCAGGCGGAGCAGCTTCATCATGCCAATCCCAACGCGGAATTATTCGTAGTGCCTGACGCTGATCATGTATTCAACGCGAAACATCCATGGCTTGACCATCATCTGCCTGCGGAACTTGACTTAGTAGTCCAAAAATCTATTGATTTTGTTCTTAAATATTTAAAACCCTAGGGGCAATCAGCCCCCGGTTTTCCTGATCCGTTTAAAGAATATTAGGGGCTGCATAAACTTACACCTCCTTTGTACGTTACTTATGTTTAATTCTTCTGTATGTCTCAAATAAATGACGCCGAAATTTTGAGCTTGTTTGCTGATGCAAAGACGAGAAATCAGGCATTTAACATGTTGCTTAAAAAGTACCAACAAAAGATCTACTGGCATATTCGTAGGATGGTAATCAATCATGATGATGCTGATGATGTTCTTCAGGATGTTTTCGTGAAAGTGTGGAAGAATCTCGAAACTTTCCGAAGCGATTCTCAGTTGTATACCTGGCTGTATCGTATCGCTACTAATGAGTGTCTTACTTTCCTTAACCGTAAGAAGATGAAAAATAATATTCCGCTTGATGAGGTGTCTTATGAGCTTGCCGAATCGCTTGCTGATAGTACCTATTTTAACGGTAATCAGGCGCAGTTAAAACTGCAGCAGGCGGTACTTACCTTACCCGACAAGCAACGACTGGTATTTAACATGAAATACTTTGAAGACATGAAGTATGAAGAGATGTCGGAGGTGCTCGGCACAAGCGTTGGCGCTCTTAAAGCTTCTTATCATCTTGCCGTGAAAAAAATTGAAGCTTTTTTATTGAATAAGGATTAAACCTTTAATGCTTAATAACATCTTTGTAATATGGACATAAATGATACAAGTGAGGACTGGGATGCGGCAAACATTTTTCCGGGTGCTGCGAACAGAGAGAATCCATTTACTGTTCCCCAGGATTACTTCGAAAATTCAGCGGATCGCATACGATCTCTTATCAAGTTAGAGCAGTTTCAGACAGCTAATGCCCCGAATGGTATGACGGTGCCTGAAGCGTACTTCGAGACGTTGACAGAACGTCTTGAAACTTCTGTGCTCGCTGATAGCTGGAAAGCTACCGCTTCAGAACACAGCTTCGCGACACCTGTCGGATATTTTGAACAAAGTGAAAGCCGAATTATGGCGGCTATTGCAGCAGAGCAATCTCCTGTCGTTAAAGCTCCGGTGCGTTCCCTCGTTCCGCGATTTATGCGCTACACCGCTGCTGCTTGTGTGTTAGTGGTTGCCGGATTATTTATTTTCAATAAAATGGGTTCAACAAATGCTGAACCAAAATTATCAGGAGTAAGCGATGATGAGATTGTTTCTTATCTGCAGGCCAGCAGTGATGCAGGTGATGCTCCAATGATTATCGATAACCTTGTTCAGAGCAACGTTAATCTTCCTAGCGATAAAGGCCTTAAAGATGAAGATATCGAGCGCTATTTAGGTGCCACTTCACTATAACTACCTAGTCATGAGAATTATTATATTTAGAATTTTTACTGTTTTACTGTTGCTTATAAGCACTACTTCATGGGCTCAACCAGGAAAGCCCGGCGATAAAGGCATGAAGCGCATCGAGTCGTTGAAAATGGAATTTATAAGCAGAAAGCTTGACCTTGATCCTCAAACGGCGCAGAAGTTCTGGCCTGTTTATAACACTTATCAGAAAGAACTTAACGCAGTTTTCCGCGAACGCCATCTTGCCAAAGTAGCGCAACGTGAAGAAGGTAAGCCATTCGATGATCTTAAGTTTGAGTCGCGCATCCTGGAGATTAAAAAGAAGTATAAAAAGGACTTTGACGAGGTGTTGCCCAACGACAAGGTGGTGGCATTCTATGCCGCTGAGCGCGAGTTCAGAGAGCAACTCATGAATGAACTCCGCAAGCGTCACGTGCGTCCTGAATAGGATGTTTGTGGGTGTCTGCCCCGCTTAATTATTAGCTTCAGGAAGAAAAATGTCGGGTTAATGAAAACTTGCCGCTTACATTTTTTTACTTTTGTAGCATGATAAGCCTCAGGCAACTATTTCTATTAAACAATACCCAAACATCTTCATTTCCACGCCTTCTCGAAGTGGATCGCGCTCAAGGTGTTTATATTTACGACCCTCAGGGTAAATCCTATATGGATCTTGTGTCGGGCTTCGCGGTTAGCAATGTAGGACATTGTCATCCCGCGGTAGTAGACGCTGTAAAGGCGCAGGCCGAACGCTATATGCATGTTGCGGTATATGGCGAATATGTGCAGGCTCCGCAAACACTCTTCGCTCAAAGGTTAGCTTCTGCTCTGCCGAAGGGACTCGATTCTGTATATTTTGTAAACTCAGGAGCGGAAGCGACGGAAGGTGCATTGAAGCTCGCTAAACGTTATACTGGCAGATCCCGTATCGTTTCTTGTTTCAACTCATATCATGGAAGTACCAATGGCGCTCTGAGTGTCATGGGTAATGAAGCTTTTAAACAGGCCTACAGACCCTTACTTCCTGATGTTTATTTTATGAACTACAATGATCTTAATGATCTGGAGCTCATCGATACTAATACCGCCTGCGTAATTGTCGAAGCCGTTCAGGGCGAAGCGGGCATTCGCGTTCCCGATACAGCCTATATGCAAGCGTTGCGTAAACGCTGTGACGAAACCGGAGCTCTCCTTATTTTTGATGAAATACAAACCGGATTTGGTCGAACCGGAGCGCTTTTCGCCTTCGAGCATTTTGGTATGCAACCCGATATTCTTCTTGCCGCCAAAGGTATAGGTGGCGGAATGCCCATCGGTGCGTTCATTTCTTCAATGGAAATCATGGATTGTTTGAAGGACAATCCGATACTCGGTCATATTACTACCTTCGGAGGACATCCGGTAAGCTGTGCCGCTGGTCTTGCTACGCTCAATACCATCATCGATCAAAACATGATTGCCGGTGTTGCTGCCAAGGAAGCGTTATTCCGTCAGTTGCTGGTGCATCCGGCAATTAAAGAGGTTAGGGGCATCGGCTTGATGCTTTGTATTCAGTTAGATAATTTTGATCAGGTTGCACGTATGAGTAAGCTGTGTGAATCTGATGGTATCATTATCGACTGGTTCCTGCATTGCGACTCAGCCATGCGTATCTCTCCTCCCTTAATCATTACTGAAGAGCAAATACGGGAGGCGTGTGCCATTATTTTGAAGCATCTCGACAACTGTATGAATTAAATGACCAGAGTTCGGAATAAGAATATCAATCCCTTATTTTTTGTTCCGAACTCAGGTTTCTGAATATCCTTAATCCAGTAATACCACCGCGGCGCTTCCTGCGAATCCTCCTATGTCTATTCCCGGTGCTGGTGACGATTTGGAAAATGGTCCACCGATCGAAGTTTAAAAATTGAACTACAAGTATAATCCTGATGCGTTACGGGTTGGGGTTTGTTTCATTGGCTTTATTATCAGTTTGTTGTGTTGCATGGGTGTGGCCGTAAAAAAATTTCCTATCTCTTTTATGGCTTGCTTCCAAGGCAATATTTATTCCCCGCTGTGTCAAATGAATCTGCCTATACCCAGCATCGGAGTCAGAAGACATACCTCGCTTCCTAACTTTCCTCATTGCCCCTGGCTGTGCTCTGCTACCTACCTGTTTCGAGTTTGACTCGGGACTGCTTCGTACCAGACAGCANNAAATGTCGATCACCACTCGAGCGTGTCTCGAGTCTGTCTTAAGTCAGTCTCGAACCTGGTAGGTCGCAAGGGGGTACAAGTGGCGGGCAGGTGTATGACCTGGCCAGGTGTCGTCCGAGCTCTTTTATGTGACATAATGCGACATCATGGGACAGGTTCTCGTTGCTCCTGACAGGTCAGGTAAGCAACTGTTTGTGATTGATCAGCAGCTGACGTTTTCTGTTTCGTTGAGAATGAATGTATTGCCAAGTGAAAAGTTAAGTAACTGAAAGATATGGCCTTGACTGGCGAAAAAAATCATTTCATCTTTGTTCTGTCAGCGCTGCGTACCGGTACCCATTACAGCTGGTCTGACAACTCCGAAGTTGCCGGGAGGATTCAGGCGGCATGGAAATTAAATTTTTATTGTCATGGCAGAAGTTCCAAAATGTGCGACGGCCGGCTTTGCCGCTAAGACTAGTACGGAAAGTGATGTTAAATGAGCTGGCATCAACAACGTGGAGCGCTTTGTTTCCGGAGACAGAGAGGAAGCGCAGAACCTCGTCACAACAGAGGAAGGATGATTCCGTTTCAGGCTGGTAATATCAGGGATAAAAGGTAGTCCATGATTGAGACAGTAAATCTTCGTTAAGGGCCTTGCGCTTGCCATTGTTTTTGTACAGCATGGTGTCAAGCGGCCAGTCGTCATTAAGGGCGAGCTGATCTTAAAGAGCATAGCTGTTAACAGCGGAGGAGATTAACTTCCGGAGGCTAATCTTAATGCCGATAAAAAAGGGGCAGTATCAGTTGTGTCTGATACTGCCCCGGGAATAAGATATGTTAAAGTTCCTGAACTTATTTACGTGCTTCAATCCACTTTCGAGCGTTAACAAACGCTTCCAGCCAAGGCGATACTTCATCTTTACGTCCGGCAGGATAGTTAGCCCAGTTCCACTGGAAGATTGAACGTTCGATGTGCGGCATAGTCACCAGATGACGACCTGTTGAGTCACACATCATTGCGGTATCGAAGCTCGATCCATTGGGGTTTGCCGGGTACGTGTGGTACGTGTATTTGGCGGCAATCTGATAATCGCCTTCGTTTAACGGCATAGAGAATTTTCCTTCGCCATGCGAAATCCACACACCTAAGGTGCTGCCCGCTAAGGACGAGAGCATTACCGAGTTATTCTCCGCAATCGTAACGGAAACGAACCCACTTTCGTGTTTATGACTATCGTTATGGAGCATCTTCGGTTTCTCAGAGTGTTCAGGATTTATTAATCCCAATTCTATAAATAACTGACATCCGTTACAGATTCCCACAGATAGGGTATCTTCTCTTTTAAAGAAATTTTCCAGAGCAACGCGGGCTTTCTCATTGTACAGGAATGCTCCTGCCCAGCCTTTCGCTGAACCAAGTACGTCGGAGTTTGAGAATCCTCCCACAGCGCCAATAAACTGAACATCCTCCAGGGTCTCGCGACCGGAGATAAGATCAGTCATGTGGATATCTTTCACATCGAAGCCTGCCAGATACATGGCATTTGCCATTTCGCGCTCAGAGTTACTTCCTTTTTCGCGGATGATGGCTGCTTTCGGACGGTTTGCTGTGGCGGGTTGTGGTTTCTTTCCGTCAAAGTGCGCGGGAAAAGTATACTTCAGCAGGTGAGAGGCATAGTTTTCATAGCGCTCAGTAGCCTTTTCCACACCGCTTTGTTTTTTATCAAGCAGGAATGATGTTTTCGACCAAACGTCCCTCAGCGCATCAATATCGAATGACTTCTGGAACTGTCCATCCTGAATATTTAACGTGGCCTTGTCGCTAACCTTACCAATGTTGAAATATTCGATACCTTCCTGCTGAAGGAATGCCTCTGCATCCGCATTCGCCTGGAATACCAAAGCGATATTTTCTGCGAAGAGTTTTTCAATCGTGTCCGCTCCGTGTAATGCGGAAAGGTCAATTGTTGCGCCCAAATCTCTGTCGGCAAAGCACAGCTCAAGCAAGGTAGTGATGAGTCCGCCGCTACCGATGTCATGTCCCGCCTGTATTTTTCCTTGTTTAACAAGTGTCTGTATCGCGTTAAACGCCTTTTTTAAGTATGCCGCGTTCTGGATGTCGGGAGCCGTGGCGCCTACTTTATTAAGTATCTGGGCGAACGACGATCCTCCCAATGCCGGAGCAGTAGCCGATAAGTTAATATAATAGATGTTTCCACCGTCTTTTTTCAATACCGGCTCAACCACCGCGCTGATATCATTACAATGACCAGCCGCGGAAATGATAACAGTGCCCGGAGCTACCACATCGCCGTCTTTATACTTCTGCTTCATTGACAGTGAGTCTTTGCCTGTCGGGATGTTTATACCGAGCTCTATGGCAAAGTCAGAACATGCTTTTACCGCTTTATAGAGACGGGCATCTTCGCCGGCAGTTTTACATGCCCACATCCAGTTTGCCGAAAGCGATACGCTCTTTAATCCTTCTTCCAAAGGTGCCCATACAATGTTTGACAAAGCTTCAGCAATGGCCAGGCGACTACCCGCGGCCGGATCGATCAGTGCTGCTACAGGAGCGTGACCGATAGAGGTGGCGATGCCATGCTGACCCTGGAAGTCTAAAGCCATTACCCCACAGTTATTCAAAGGCAACTGAAGTGGTCCTGCGCATTGCTGTTTCGCAACACGTCCGCCTACGCAGCGATCGACCTTATTGGTCAACCAATCTTTGCTCGCTACGGCTTCAAGTTGTAGCACCTGCTCCAGATAGGAGTCAAGTTGCTCGGCGTTGTATTCAAGTTTTTGATATTTATGGTCCACCGATTTGTCGGCAATGATCGTTTTTGGCGAGCTTCCAAACATATCACTCATCTGCAGATCCATAGGCTTTGCATGGCTCGTTGCCGACTCAAACACGAAGCGATGATCACTCGCTACCTCACCAACGGTGTACATCGGAGAACGTTCTCGATCAGCGATTTTTTTAAGAACATCGATATCTTCCTGTCCGATAACAAGACCCATACGTTCCTGAGACTCATTGCCGATAATTTCCTTGGCAGAAAGGGTAGGGTCGCCTACCGGAAGTTTATCGAGATCTATCTTGCCTCCGGTTTCTTCAACGAGCTCAGAGAGACAGTTTAAGTGCCCTCCGGCGCCGTGATCATGAATGGAGATAATACTGTTATGGTCACTTTCTACCATGCCGCGTACAGCATTTGCCGCACGTTTCTGCATTTCAGGATTGGAGCGTTGTACCGCGTTTAGTTCAATACCGGAGCCAAAAGCTCCCGTATCAGCAGAAGATACAGCTGCTCCGCCCATACCAATGCGGTAGTTCTCACCGCCCAGAACAACGATCTTGTCGCCTGCCGATGGCTTTTCTTTTATCGCTTGCTCTTGCTTGCCATAGCCAATACCTCCGGCTTGCATGATCACTTTATCGAAGCCTAACTTGCGGGCGTCTTCTTCATGTTCAAAGGTGAGCACGGAACCTGTAATAAGCGGCTGACCAAATTTGTTACCGAAATCGGAAGCTCCATTAGACGCCTTAATAAGAATGTCCATGGGAGTTTGGTAAAGCCATTCGCGCGCTTGGAATGCCTGCTCCCAAGGGCGGGTTTCTTCAAGTCTTGAAAAAGCTGTCATATAAACCGCTGTTCCGGCGAGGGGTAAAGAGCCCTTTCCACCTGCCAAACGGTCTCTGATCTCACCTCCCGATCCGGTAGCTGCACCATTGAACGGTTCAACAGTCGTTGGGAAGTTATGTGTTTCCGCCTTCAGCGATATCACGGAGTCAAAATCCCTCTCTTCGTAGAAGTCGGCGATGTCAGCGCGCTTAGGAGCGAACTGAGTAACGCGCGGACCCTTAAGGAAGGCGACATTGTCTTTATATGCGGAGATAATGCTGTTAGGATTGCTCTCCGATGTTTTGCGTATCAGCTTGAAGAGCGACGTCTGCTGCTCTTCACCATCAATAACGAAGGTTCCGTTAAAGATTTTGTGGCGGCAATGCTCAGAGTTAACCTGAGAAAATCCGAAGATTTCAGAGTCTGTAAGTTTACGACCCAGGCGCTCGGATAGCTTATTTAGATAATCAATTTCTTCACTGCTAAGGGCAAGTCCTTCCTGAGCGTTGTAAGCAGCGACATCCTCGATTTCCAGAATTGGCTGAGGCTTTACGTGAATGGTGTATATATCCTGATCAAGTGAAGGATATTTTTGTGAAAGCATGGGGTCAAAGCTGGTGTGCTCATCTGCAGCTCTACTGAATTCTTCAATGCGAATGATGCCTTGAATTGCCATATTCTGCGTAATCTCTACTGCATTGGTACTCCAGGGAGTTATCATTGCAGCTCGGGGTCCGATGAAAGGACCTTCAATGCTGTTGCCTTCCAGAAGTTGCGCTCCGCCAAATAGCCATGTTAACTTGGCAACATCGGTTTGGTTAAGCGTTTGTTCTGTCTGTAAAGCGAAAACGGTAGTGTCGTTAGAGAAGAAATGAATCATGATCTTTAATTTCTGCTGCAAAGGTAAACTTAAATTCCTCAATGGCACTCAATTCAATAATTGAATTTGAGAATTTTGCTTTTTGTAAACGTTTAGCACATTGATCAGGTGTAATGAGGTAGAAAATGACGGCGCGGTAGGCTTATTGCTAAGCATGCCGCATTAAAGTAGTTAAAACGGAATTGTTTATAGCTTATTGTTTGTCTGTTTTTATAAAGTATGTTTCTCGGTGCGGGCCAGCCAGCGGATTGCTTCGACCATGGCGGCGGGAACAACGCTGAAATGTTGCAAGTGTTTATAATAAACCGTGCGGCTATTAATTTTATGTTTGTTTTGCCTTAAGGTATGCACCAGTTGACGTAGGGGAAGCACGGTATGTTTACGCTTGCTGCGATTATTGGCTGCGGCAACGAATAATCGCGTAGCGATGTTTCTTTTGCTGTGCAGGAAGCTGTTGAATTTCCGCAGGATTTTCGATTGCTTGAACCATACGCTGGGTTCGATGGCGATACAGGCATTGAAGAGCTGGCCATGGCGAATGAGCATGTGCAGGGCTTCTAATCCGCCTAAGGAGTGGCCGATGATACAACGCTCATGACTAGCCATGTCAGCGCCTTCTACCGCGGGGATAAGCTCCCTTTCCAGAAACATGGCGAAGTCTTCGCCGCCGCCGGTTGCCTGAAGTTCCCTGGCACTCAGAAAAGGCGCTTGCTGCGACTGTTCAAATGTATAGTCGTGTACTCTCGATTCCTTATTTCCGAGCAATACCAGGTGATATTGCCTGTTCGCCGTGGGATCTATGCATCGCAGTGCTTTCATCGCCTTTTTAAATAAGGTTTCACCATCCAGCAGGTAGATATAAGTATGACGGCTGACAGTGTCAGAAGGACGTTCGGGGTAATGGTAAATCCAGAAAGACCGGTTATTATGCAAAAATGATGATACGTATTGTTGTTTCATGCGCCGCGATTACATAGGATAAACATCTGTCTGGCCATAGGGTTTTGACGATAATGGATACCTGCCGGGCATTATATATCTTTCGATTGTAGTTTTTTCCGCTTGCCAGAACCTGCGCTAGCCCAATTAGAAATAAATTCAGAAGTTTGCGACTTAATAATTACATCTCCGTATATGTCAGAAATACCAGTTGCTTCAGGGGCTTCCACTATTCTAGAATTAAAAGGAGCATCTAAGATGTACTCCGAATCTCCTTTTGCGGGATTAAGGAAAACCGATCTTAAAATTAGCAAGGGCAAGGTTACCGTAGTTGCTGGAGAAAGTGGTAGTGGGAAGAGTACTTTGTTGAAGCTTTTGGCTGGTTACATGCGTCCGGATGATGGAAGAGTGCTGATTTATGATGAGGACATTATTCCGGAAGAGAATCCGTTGATTCCCGGGCATAAGCTTGTGAAGACCGTTTCACAGGATTTTAATCTGAATGTTTACGCAAAGGTATATGACAATATCGCTTCGCTGTTGCCCAACACAGATATTAAGGCTAAGAAGCAGAAGACTTTTGAGTTGATGGAATTTCTGAAGATTGATCATTTAGCTGAAAAGAGAGCCGTGGATTTGAGTGGGGGCGAACAACAACGGGTGGCTATTGCGAGGGCTATTATTAAAGATCCGGAAGTGCTGTTGCTTGATGAGCCATTCAGTCAGGTTGACGCGATCCTGAAAACGGAGCTTCGTGCCGATATCAGAAGAATGGCCCGCTATTTGGGAATAACCATCGTTTTGGTATCACATGATCCATTGGATTGTCTGTCTATGGCGGATGAGCTGATCATTTTACGTAATGGTGCTATTGTTGAGCGGGGAGATCCACAGCAGCTCTATCGTCAGCCCCATGATATATATACAGCTAAGCTTTTAGCCAACAGCAATGTTCTTACGTCTGCTGAGGCGCTAACATTGGGCATCGTATCAGAGATGAGCCATGTACTTCTTTATCCGGAGCATATCCAGGCGGACGAGTCCGCTGCTGCCACAGCTTATAAAGTTAAGGAAGTGTTCTTTAAGGGCTTTTATCAGGAGTTGATAATAAGCACTCCGGTGGGCGATCTGGTTATGGTAAGTTCAGGGAGCGGCTTATCCAAGGGAGGATATGTAACGCTAGCGTTTACGAGCTACATTCCTTTAGAGATGAGCTCTTCAGCGATTGTTGACGCGAATAAGTAAGGAATATTACTAGTGGTAAAGCTCGGGAAGATCTTCCGGACATATTGTCTGAGCAGATCTTCCCGAGGTTATTAAACAAGATATTCGAATAGCGTCTGATCTTGATTAAGGGACTTATAGTCGAATTTATAAGCTTCCATTCTTTGAATCAGCGCGGCATAATCTTCCGCGTTTTTCAGCTCAATGCCTACTAATGCCGGACCACTTTCACGCTCTGTTTTCTTTATAAATTCAAAGCGTGTAATATCGTCGCCGGGACCTAAGACATTATTTACAAACATCTTCAGCGCTCCCGGGCGTTGTGGGAAACGGATAACGAAATAGTGCTTTAGTCCTTCGTAAAGAAGGGAGAGCTCTTTAATCTCCTGCATCCTGTCGATATCGTTATTGCCACCGCTGATAACGCAAACCACCTTCTTGCCTTTAATTTTGTCTTTACAGAAGTCGAGCGCCGCTACAGACAATGCGCCGGCAGGCTCAACAACAATGGCGTCTTCGTTGTAAAGACGGAGAATTGAAGAGCATACCTTTCCCTCGGGAATGAGGATGACGTCATCAAGGATATCTTTACAAAGGCTGAATGTTAATTCGCCGATACGTTTTACAGCGGCGCCATCCACAAAGCGGTTGATGCTATCCAGCGAAATAGGACCACCGGCTTTTAATGCCCGTGTCATGGAGGGGGCACCCTGTGGCTCTGTTCCAATAATCTGGATCGCCGGGTTATGCGTTTTCAGGAAGTTTCCGGTACCTGCTGCCAGTCCGCCGCCGCCAATAGGAACAATGAAAACATCAAGGTCGGGGAGGTCTTCAAGCACTTCTACGGCTACAGTTCCTTGTCCTTCGACGATCTTTTGGTCGTCAAAAGGCGGAATGAAAGTCATTTCATGAGTGGTTGTGTAGTCTAAGGCCTCCTTGAGGCAGTCGTCAAAAGTATCGCCAACGAGAACAATTTCAATGTTGCCATTGCCGAACATTTCCGTTTGCTTGACCTTTTGCCGTGGGGTAATTTCGGGCATGAAGACTACGCCGCGTACGCCGAGTTTATTGCAGGAGTATGCGAAACCTTGGGCGTGGTTGCCAGCGCTGGCGCATACAACGCCTTTTTGAAGCTGTTCTGCCGGCAAGGAGCTGATCTTGTTGAGTGCTCCGCGTAATTTGTAAGAGCGTACAATCTGCTGATCTTCTCTTTTCAGATAGATCTCGCAGCCGTATTTCTCAGAAAGACGTTTGTTGTACTCGAGGGGAGTCCTCTTGACTTCGCCGCTGAGCCTGTTAGAGGCTTCGGCGAAATCGAGATTAACTTTTAATTCAGTATCCATGAAAACTTATTTTATTGCTTCGCGAACTACCAGACCCTGAAGATCCTGATCAGTGATCTCTTTCTTTTGATCTGCCAGCTCGAGGAATTTTTTATACGCGATATCCAGTTCCTGCTTGTCAAGATGGTGTCCTAAACGATCGAGGTGGAACTTCAATGCATGACGGCCACTACGGGCAGTTAATACAATAGATGCATCTGGAAAGCCCACTTCTTCAGGTCTGATGATTTCGTAGTTCTCGCGATTTTTCAGGAAACCATCCTGATGGATGCCAGAGCTGTGAGAAAATGCGTTATTTCCGATGATAGCCTTATTGGGCTGTACGGGCATATTCATCATGCTGCTAACCTTGCAACTTAAGTCATAGAACTTCCTGGTATTAATACCCGTATGTAAACCTAAGTCGCCATGTGTTTTTAAGATCATGACCACCTCTTCCATCGAGGTATTTCCGGCACGCTCGCCGATACCGTTAATAGTACATTCAATCTGACGCGCGCCGAATTGAACGCCGGCAATAGCATTAGCTGTTGCCAGTCCCAGATCGTTATGGCAATGTACGGAAATTATAGCCTGATCAATATTTTTGACGTGTTCTTTTAAGTAGTGTATTTTGCTGCCATATTGGCTAGGCAGGCAATAGCCATTCGTGTCAGGGATATTTACTACTGTAGCGCCGGCAGCAATTACCGCTTCAATCATCTGCGCCAGGTAAGGAAGGTCCGCGCGCCCCGCGTCTTCCGCATAGAACTCGACGTCCTCAACGAACTTCTTAGCGTAACGTACAGCTTCTACTCCTTTAGCGAGAATGTCTTCGCGTGTACTGTTGAACTTATATTTAATGTGCATGTCTGAAGCGCCAATACCGGTATGAATACGCGGATGCTTAGCGAATTTCAGTGCTTCAACGGCGACATCGATATCGTTTTTGTTTGCCCGGGTGAGCGCGCAGATGGTAGGATTTTTTACTGCTTTGGATATTTCCACAACGCTTTGGAAGTCGCCGGGACTTGAAATAGGGAAACCTGCTTCAATGATGTCGACGCCCAGAGCTTCAAGCTCGACCGCGATTTCAACTTTTTCAGCTGTGGTAAGCTGACATCCAGGTACCTGTTCACCATCGCGTAGCGTAGTGTCGAATATATAAATGCGGTTCGGATCGTGCAACATGAGTATGTCTTTTTGTTAGTGGTTGTTGAATAATGTTACTTCCTTAGCCTTAATGGGAGAGCTGCCGCAGCTATGCTCTCCCGTTACGAGGCTTATGCGTTGACCTGCTGTTTAAGGTATTCCAGAACTTTTTGCCCCATGGCATCTGTTCCAAGGATCTTGTCGGCAGGGGTACTATCGTTGGCAATGTCGCCGGTTCTGAAACCTTGTTTCAAGGCCTCGTCAACGGCAGCTGTTACGCGGTCGGCTTCCTCCTTTAGTCCGAAACCTATCTCAAGCATTAGAGCGGCAGATAAGATGGAGGCTAGTGGATTTGCTTTGTTCTGCCCTGCAATGTCATGCGCGGAGCCGTGAATAGGTTCGAAGAACCCGGTACCTTCGCCAATAGAGGCAGAAGCAAGCATACCCATAGATCCTGCGATTTGCGATGCTTCGTCCGTAAGAATGTCGCCGAAGAGATTTGCCGTAAGAACGACGTCAAACTTGCGCGGATTCTTTACCAGCTGCATCGCCGCATTATCTATAAACATATGTTCTGTTTCAACGTCAGGAAACTCCTTAGCGATCTCCTGCACCACTTCACGCCATAGTCTTGATGTTTCCAATACATTGGCTTTATCTACGGAGCAAAGCTTCTTTTGTCTGGCCTGGGCGGCCTGGAAGGCCTTCCGTGCGATGCGCTCAACCTCATAGCGATGGTAATTCATAAGATCAGAGGCCCAGTTTCTGTCGTCACTTCTGCTTTTTTCGCCGAAGTAAACATCTCCAGTAAGCTCACGGAAGAAGAGAATATCGGTGCCTTTGAGAATTTCGGGCTTCAAGCTTGAAGCGTCAAGAAGTTCGTCAAAGAGAAGTATTGGACGTAGATTGGCATAGAGGCCAAGTTCTTTACGTATTTTCAGAAGACCCTGTTCCGGACGCACTTTAAGCGAGGGATCATTGTCATACATGGCGTGGCCCACGGCGCCGAATAAGATAGCATCGCTTTGACGTGCCTTATCAAGCGTGATATCCGGTAAAGGGTTGCCCGTAGCCTCAATAGCCACGTGCCCCATAAGAGCGTCATCGAAGCTAAACTCGTGGCCATAGTCGGCGGCTATTTGTTCAAGTACTGCCTTTCCCCAGGTGGTAACTTCGCTGCCGATGCCATCTCCGGGAATTACCAGTATGTTTTTCTTTAATGCCATTGCTTTTATATTGAGGGTCGCTGAGGACCCTGAAATTATTTATCTTAATTCAAATGCTTCAATCTGCTCTTTATGACTAAGGATGAAGTCGATGTCATCATAGCCATTGATCAGACAGGCTTTTTTGTATGGGTTTATTTCAAAGGATTCTTCTTCGCCAGTGCTCAGATTCTTGATGATCTGCTTTTCAAGATCCACCTCAAGCTCGGCAGCGGCATCGTTGGCGACAGCATCAAAGATGCCGGCGAGGAATGCGTCGCTTACCTGTACCGGTAGCAGGCCATTATTGAGGGCGTTACCTTTGAAGATATCGGCGAAAAAGCTGCTTACAACCACATCAAAACCGGCATCGGAGATTGCCCAGGCGGCATGCTCGCGACTACTGCCGCAGCCGAAGTTTTTACCGGCGACTAATATTTTGCCGCTGTAGGTAGGGTCGTTGAGAATGAAGTCGCTCTTGGGTTGTCCCTGTTCGTCAAAACGCCAGTCGCGGAAGAGGTTATTACCGAAGCCTTCTCTGGTCGTCGCTTTTAAAAAGCGAGCGGGAATGATCTGGTCGGTATCAATATTTTCAATGTTTACAGGAACTACGCTGGAAACAAGATGTTTGAATGTTTTAGTTGCCATATGTTATTCGTTTGGCAGTGTTGCTGCCATCAAAATTTTAAACTAACTCGGGTGCTTCAAGTAATGACCTAACATCAGTAACTTTCCCGGTAACTGCAGCGGCCGCGGCGGTAAGCGGACTAGCAAGGAACGTTCTTGAATTTGGACCCTGACGTCCTTCAAAATTTCTGTTAGAGGTGGAAACGCAATATTTGCCTGCTGGAATCTTATCTTCGTTCATTCCCAGACAAGCACTGCATCCCGGTTCACGAAGACCAAAACCTGCCGATTCAAAGATCTTATCAAGACCCTCTTCTATGGCTTGCTTTTGTACTTGTTTGGATCCTGGGACAATCCATACAGTGACGTTGTCGGCCTTGTGGCGTCCCTGCATAAATTCTGCTACCTGACGCAGATCTTCAATGCGGCTATTGGTGCAGCTTCCGATAAAGACGTAGTCAATGTCTTTTCCCAGCAACTTCTCGTCTTCATTAAGCCCCATGTAGTTTAGTGCTTTTACATAGGATGGCTGCTCCTGTTTTTCTATAGATGCTACAGCCGGAACATTTTGTGTTACGCCGATACCCATGCCTGGGTTAGTGCCATAGGTGATCATGGGCTCGATGTCTGCCGCGTCGAAATAATATTCCTTATCGAACTGAGCGTCAGCGTCTGAATATAAAGTCTTCCAATAGGCAACAGCGTCATCCCAGGCTTCCCCCTTCGGCGCATATTCACGTCCCTTAACATAGTTAAAAGTGATGTCATCAGGAGCGATAAGTCCGCCGCGTGCACCCATTTCGATGCTCATGTTACAGATGGTCATGCGCGCTTCCATACTCAATGAGCGAATGGTGTCTCCCGCATATTCTACAAAGTATCCGGTACCTCCGGCAGCAGAAATCTTTGAGATAATATATAAGATGATGTCTTTGGACGTTACACCCTTTTTTAAGGTACCATTTACTTCAATCTTCATACGCTTTGGACGCGACTGAAGCAGACATTGCGTAGCCATCACCTGTTCTACCTGCGAGGTTCCGATGCCGAAAGCAATGGATCCGAAAGCTCCGTGAGTTGACGTGTGGCTATCGCCGCATACATACGTTTTTCCCGGAACGGTTACGCCAAGTTCAGGACCTATTACATGTACTATGCCCTGATAAGGATGTCCAAGGCCGAAGAGTTCTATGCCGAATTCTTCGCAGTTACGTGTAAGGGTATCTACCTGGTATCGTGATAATTCCTCCTTTATAGGGAGGTGCTGGTTTAATGTGGGTACGTTATGGTCAGCCGTAGCAACGGTCTGTTGAGGGCGGAAAACAGGAAGTCCCCGTTTTCTTAGTCCGTCAAAAGCTTGAGGACTGGTTACCTCATGAATGAAATGTGTATCAATGTAAATGATGTCGGGAAAGCCGTCTTTGCTACTGACGACATGCGCATCCCAAACTTTGTCAAAAAGTGTTTTTCCCATGCCCTGTAAAGTGAACTGAATAAGCCCCTGCCCGAAGGCAGAGGACTTGTTTATATAGCTGTTTGTATATTATGCTTCTACGGATTGATTTTCCGGACGAAGGCTTCTTACAGTTTTTCCTGCCTGCCATAATTCGCTTTCGCGAAGTTCTGTAAGCTCTGCTTCCAGTTTCACGCGGTAGTCAGGCTGGCTGTTAAGGTCAATAGAACGTTGTGATTCCTTACCGGTAGCAACACTGTCATAAAGCTCTTCGAACACTGGCTTGGTAGCATCTTTAAATTTCTTCCACCAGTCGAGGGCGCCGCGCTGTGCTGTAGTTGAACAGTTAGCGTACATCCAATCCATTCCATTTTCAGCAACTAATGGCATTAATGACTGAGTAAGTTCCTCAACAGTTTCGTTGAATGCTTCGGATGGCGTATGTCCTTTACTTCTTAGTACTTCGTACTGAGCAGCGAAGATTCCCTGGATACAGCCCATAAGCGTACCACGCTCTCCTGTAAGATCACTGAATACTTCTTTCTTGAAATCTGTTTCGAACAGGTAACCACTACCAACAGCGATACCTAAGGCGATAACGCGGTCAAAAGCTTTACCGGTAGCATCCTGGAAAATGGCGTAGCTTGAGTTAAGACCACGTCCTTCGAGGAACATTCTGCGCAATGATGTTCCGGAACCTTTCGGTGCCACGAGGAACACATCCACATCAGCAGGAGGGATGATACCTGTTTGCTCGTTGAATGTGATACCGAAACCATGGGAGAAGTATAATGCCTTTCCTGCAGTAAGGTGTTTCTTTACTGTTGGCCATAATTCGATCTGTGCTGCATCACTTAGCAGATAGCAGATGATGGTTCCTTTTTCTAAGGCTTCCTCAATTTCAAAAAGAGTTTCGCCCGGTACAAATCCGTCGCGTACAGCTTTATCCCAGCTTTTAGAATCTTTACGCTGACCAACGATAACATTAATTCCGTTATCTTTTTGGTTAAGTGCCTGTCCTGGGCCTTGTACGCCATATCCGATAACTGCGATAGTTTCGTTCTTTAGGACGTCCTGAGCTTTTGATAGTGGAAACTCTTCGCGGGTTACTACATTTTCTTCAACCCCACCGAAATTTAATTTTGCCATGATTTGTTGTTTTGACTGTTTGCTTTAGTTTGTGAATTATTTTTTCAGAGTCAAGCTCTGTTACATTGTAAATACTTTTTCGCGACTGTTAAGGTATTCGTTCTCTACTACCTCCGGTGCCGGCTCGGTACGCTCGAACTCACGAAGTTTACTGTTGAAACCTTCGCTATGCTTGATGATGGCGATGCGGGCACTACGCACGAACTCAATAAGTCCGTAAGGTTGAAGAACCTTTATCAGGCTATCTGTTTCTTCGCGATGTCCTGTAGTTTCGAATACAGTATAATCTTTACGAATTACTACAGCGCGCGCGCCATTCTCGCGAAGCAGGCGCTCTACGAGCGCTTTTTCGGCGATGGTATCTGTAGGTACCTTGTATAAGGCCATTTCCTGCCAGATGACATCTTCATTTGTGTGATAGTAGACCTTCAACACCTCTACTTGTTTCTCAATCTGGCGTGTCACCTTTTGGACCACGTCTTCCGTTTCATTGATAACGATGTTAAAGCGGTGGATACTCTCAATTTCAGAGGGAGAGGTGTTTAGACTCTCAATGTTGATCTTGCGGCGCGTAAAGATGATCGCGATACGGCTAAGCAGTCCAATCTGATTCTCAGTATATACTGTTATATTGTATTCCTGCTTTTGAGGAGTGTTTTCTGTGCTCATGTTGTTGTTGTTTCGCTACTTAGTTATTTTAAACGAATTTCACTTACGCTGCATCCTTGTGGAACCATCGGAAATACATTATTCTCCTTCTTTACCATTACCTCAAGCAAATAGGATCCCTCATGGTCGAGCATCTCTTTTAATGCTGTTCTCAGATTTTCTCTGGAGTTGATGCTTGATCCCTCAATACCATATCCTTTAGCCACGGTTACATAGTCGGGACTTGTGATATCGACAAATGAATAACGTCTGTCATGGAAGAGCTCCTGCCATTGACGTACCATGCCCAGGAATTGATTATTAAGGATCACCACCTTTACATCAATGCCGCTTTGCATAATGGTCCCTAATTCCTGAATGGTCATTTGTATACCACCATCACCAATAACGGCGATTACTGTACGCTCAGGAGCCCCGAATTTGGCACCAATAGCTGCTGGTAGTGCAAATCCCATCGTTCCTGCTCCACCGCTGGTGATGTTGCTGCGTGTAAGATTGCGTTTTGCGTACCGACAGGCAATCATCTGATGCTGACCGACGTCTGATACGATGATTGCATCGCCATGAGTTAGTTCATTGATTTGTTGAATTACCTCACCCATGCTCAGTTCTCCATCGGCAGGGAAAAGCTCGTCGTTGATAACTTCCTGATGCTCCCGTTGTTCAAGTTCTCTGAATTTGGCCAGCCAGTCACTGTGCTCTTTTTTTTCTATAAAAGAGGTTAGCAAGGGCAGCGTTTCTTTACAGTCGCCCCATACAGGAACATCGGCTTTTACGTTTTTGTCTATCTCAGCCGGATCTATATCAAGGTGTATTACCTTCGCCTGCTTCGCGTATTTGTCTAAGCGTCCTGTTACACGATCGTCAAAGCGCATGCCTATGGCAATAAGTACGTCGCATTCATTGGTAAGCACGTTAGGCGCGTAGTTGCCATGCATGCCAAGCATTCCCACATTTAGCGGGTGCTCAGTAGGAATGGCGCCAGTGCCCAGGATCGTCCATGCTGATGGGATGCCAGCTTTTTCAATAAAGGTCTTAAATTCCTGTTCGGCGTTTCCAAGGATTACTCCTTGTCCCCATAATACGAAGGGTTTCTTCGCTGAATTAATTAATTCGGCCGCACGCTCTATAAACTCCTTTCTAACTACCGGTTTCGGGCGGTAGCTACGAATGTGTGAGCATGGCTTGTAACCCTCATTTTCAAAACTTTGTAGCTGAGCATTTTTGGTGATATCGATTACCACTGGTCCTGGGCGCCCGCTTCCTGCGATGTAGAAAGCTTTGGCCAGAATCTCAGGAATCTCTGTCGCGTCGGTAATCTGGTAATTCCATTTTGTTACCGGCGATGAGATGTTAATAACATCAATTTCCTGAAACGCATCGGTGCCAAGCAGGTGGGCAAACACTTGTCCTGTAATGCAGACCAGCGGCGTGCTGTCAATCTGAGCATCTGCCAATCCTGTGACCAGATTGGTAGCGCCCGGGCCTGAAGTAGCGAATACTACGCCGACTTTGCCTGATGAACGTGCATAACCCTGAGCTGCATGTATGCCTCCCTGCTCATGTCGTACCAGAATATGTTTTAACTTATCCTGATAGTCGTAAAGAGCATCATAAATGGGCATAATAGCACCCCCAGGATAGCCGAAAATAGTGTCTACACCTTCCGCAATCAGACCCTCAAGCAAGGCTTCGGAGCCTTTCATTGTTACCGTAGCTTTGGGGGCTGTTGCAGTTAATTCCTGCTGTGCTGTTTCCATTTCTCTTTAGTTTAGAAAGTTTGTGGTTATCTGTTTTATTGAGTAGATATTAAGCTTCGTCGGTAACGCATCCTTCCGCTGCCGAGCTTACTTGTTTTGCATATTTATAAAGAAGACCTTTTTTCGCTTTTAGCTCTGGTTGTGTCCATGCGGCGCGGCGACGTGCAATCTCTTCTTCCGATACCTGTAAGGTCATATGTCTCTTAACGGCGTCTATCTCTATACGGTCATCATCTTGAACCAGGCCTATCAAGCCCCCTTCATAGGCTTCAGGAGTAATGTGTCCAACAACGAAGCCGTGACTTCCGCCGCTAAAGCGACCGTCGGTGATCAGCGCTACCGATTTTCCCAGTCCCGCACCCATAAGTGCCGATGTGGGTTTAAGCATCTCCGGCATACCAGGGGCTCCCTTAGGCCCCACGTTACGAATAACGATAACGTCTCCGTGCTTTACTCGTCCGGTGCTTATTCCATTGATAAGTTCATATTCTCCGTCGAAAACCCGTGCCGGGCCTTCAAAAAATAAACCCTCTTTACCTGTAATCTTAGCCACGCTACCACCTTGTGCCAGATTACCATAAAGTATTTGCAGGTGACCTGTAGCTTTTACGGGCTGCTCTGCCGGGAAGATGATCTTTTGGGTATCGAAATCAAGAGGACTAACATCCTCAAGGTTTTCCGCAAGTGTATTTCCTGTACAGGTAAGACAGTCGCCGTGTAGCCAGCCTTTTTGCAGGAGGTATTTCATAACTGCGGGAACTCCGCCTACTTTATGAAGATCTTCCATCATGTATTTGCCGCTAGGCTTCATATCTGCCAGTACCGGAATTCTGTTGCTAATCTCCTGGAAGTCGTCCTGAACCAATTTAACGTCAACACTCTTGGCCATGGCAATAAGGTGCAACACCGCGTTAGTTGAACCTCCTAATACCATAAGTGTAACGATCGCGTTTTCGAACGCTTTACGCGTCATGATATCTTTTGGTGTGATATTTCTTTCTAGGAGCAATTTGATGGCCTTTCCAGCCTGGCGGCATTCCTCACGTTTATTCTCGCTGGTGGCGGGTGAAGATGATGAATAAGGCAAGCTCATGCCCAGGGCCTCTATCGCTGCGGCCATGGTATTGGCGGTATAAATTCCGCCACAGGCACCCGCTCCAGGACATGAACGTTTTATGATTTCTTTAAAATCTACTTCGTCAATTTGTCCGGCGATCTTTTTTCCTAAAGCTTCAAAAGCTGAAATGATATTCAGGTCTTCTCCTTTGTAATGACCGGGAGCTATCGTACCACCGTACACCATGATAGCTGGTCTGTTTAATCGTCCCATTGCGATTACAGATCCGGGCATGTTTTTGTCGCAGCCGGGAAGGGCAATTACACCATCATAATATTGAGCGCCTACAACAGCTTCTATGGAGTCAGCGATAACGTCGCGACTAATTAAAGAATAGCGCATACCGGCGGTGCCATTACCCATTCCATCACTTACGCCGATCGTGTTAAAGATCAATCCTACCAGCCCCTCTGTCCAAACCCCCTCCTTAACGATCTTTGCTAAATCATTCAGGTGCATATTACAAGTGTTCCCGTCGTACCCCATGCTCGCGATTCCCACCTGTGCTTTTTCCATATCTTCATCACTGAGACCAATTCCATAAAGCATAGCTTGAGCCGCAGGTTGAGTGGGATCCTGAGTGAACGTTTTACTGAAGCGGTTAAGCTCCGTTGTTTGCGTTGTCTGATCCTTACTTTCAGATGTATTCATAGGTATCTGTAATGTGATGTATTGATGGCCTCTTTTTCATGAGTGTATCCGTCTCTCAATAAAAGTCTGGCGATTTACTGTATATTTGATTGATTATTTCAAGGTAACCACTTGTAACATTTTTAGCAATAGACTCCCTCTTGATTTTTTATTTAGTATAATATATGGCAATAAACATTGTCTATCGAAATTATATTTTCCAAAATTGCTTTTTACTTGTATTTAATTTGGTAGCCATATACCGAAACTTGTTTTGGTATATGGTTTTCTGCTGCTGACTATTGCTGTTGCTTAGTCAGATTCTTCCTAAAATGGGCTTCATGCATTTGAAAAAATGAAAATTCTCGATTTTTTACCATGATTTTTAACTTTAGATAGTGTTCGTTTCAGGCCGGTGAGGGGGCCTTAATTTTATAGGTGATTTTACCGGGAGCATGCGTCCATATTCTAACGCGTCGGGGGAATGTGGACGGAAAAATCGGGGCATAAAAAAAGGCCGGTGTCTTGCGAACCGGCCTTTCTATTCGAGAAGAATAATCTTAGTTTTTGACAATTCCCTCAGCAAGGACGGTTATTTTGTTCTTAATGACCTCAATAACGCCGCCTTTAATAAAGAGAATTTCTTCATTTTTTGCACCTGTACGAATAATGACTTTACCATCTTCCAATGTGGAAATGATAGGAGCGTGGTTGTTCAGCACCTCGAAAGAGCCTTGTGTTCCCGGTACAGTAACCGAAGTAACTTCGCCTTCAAAAACAGTCTGATCAGGTGTTAAAATCTCTAATGTCATGTTGTTCGTTTTATTGTCCAGAGCTTATCTGTGTAAAAAGAACAGGCTTAACGCGCCTGTTCTTTTATATTTATATTTTATGCGTTTGCTTCAGCAAGTAACTTCTTACCTTTTTCTACAGCATCTTCAATAGTTCCTACTAAGTTGAATGCTGCCTCAGGATATTCGTCAACTTCACCGTCCATAATCATGTTAAAGCCTTTGATGGTATCCTTGATATCAACAAGTACACCCTTTAAGCCGGTAAACTGCTCGGCAACATGGAATGGCTGTGAAAGGAAACGCTGAACACGACGAGCGCGTGATACAGTAAGCTTATCTTCTTCAGAAAGTTCGTCCATACCAAGGATGGCGATGATATCCTGAAGCTCTTTATAGCGCTGAAGAATTTCCTTAACACGTTGTGCTGTTCCGTAATGCTCTTCACCAAGGATCATCGGACTTAAGATACGGGAAGTTGAATCCAATGGATCCACCGCAGGATAAATACCAAGTTCAGCGATCTTACGAGACAATACAGTTGTTGCGTCAAGGTGAGCAAAAGTTGTCGCAGGAGCAGGGTCAGTTAAGTCATCCGCAGGTACATATACTGCCTGTACAGATGTAATTGAACCTCTTTTTGTTGAGGTAATACGTTCTTGCATCAGACCCATTTCAGTCGCCAACGTAGGCTGATAACCTACCGCTGAAGGCATACGTCCAAGAAGCGCTGATACCTCAGATCCAGCCTGAGTAAAGCGGAAGATATTATCGATGAAGAAAAGAATATCACGACCCTGTCCTTGTCCATCACCATCACGGAAGTATTCCGCTACAGTTAAACCAGACAAAGCAACGCGGGCACGTGCGCCAGGAGGCTCATTCATCTGTCCGAACACGAAAGTACATTTTGAATCTTTCAGCTGTTCTTTGTCAATTTTGTCAAGGTTCCATTCTCCTTTTTCCATATCGTGCATGAATGCCTCACCATATTTGATGATGCCTGATTCAAGCATTTCACGAAGAAGGTCATTTCCTTCACGAGTACGTTCACCTACACCCGCAAACACTGATAATCCAGAGTATGCTTTAGCGATGTTGTTAATAAGTTCCTGGATCAATACGGTTTTACCTACACCGGCACCACCGAACAAACCGATCTTTCCTCCCTTTACATAAGGTTCAAGTAAGTCAATTACTTTGATTCCAGTAAATAATACCTCTGTTTCCGTTGATAATTCTTCGAAACGCGGAGGCATCGCGTGAATAGGGCGTCCGTTAATTTTGTTTAGGTTCGGGATACCGTCGATAGCATCACCTACAACGTTAAATACGCGTCCTTTAATTTCGTCTCCAATAGGCATTTTGATTGGAGCGCCAGTATCGGTTACTACCATTCCACGAACTAATCCGTCCGTTGAATCCATCGCAATAGCGCGAACACGATCTTCTCCAAGGTGGTTCTGCACCTCAAGAATAATCATCTGTCCATCAGGTTTTGTAACCTCTAATGCATCGTAAATTTTAGGGAGCTTGGCATCATCAGCGAAGCTTACGTCAACTACCGCTCCGATGATCTGCGCTATTTTTCCAATGTTTGGCATATAATTTTGGAATAAATTTGATATTACAATACTATTATTGTCGAACTGCTCGACTTTAGGGTCTGCAATTATACGTTTTATCTTTGAAAATCAAATATCTTCCTTTCAAAGTTTTTTTATTTTTTTTGACCTTACATTGAAAATGTTCAGGCACTAAGGGCTTGACTCTTCATAGGCGGTTAAGCGCTAATATTACTGTGTTTATATCTTCAGAGTATGAAATTTTTAATCACCGGATCCAATGGTCTGCTTGGGCAGCGCCTGTTGTTTATGATATGTTCAACGATTCCAGAAGCGCGCGTTCTGGCTTGCGCGCGGGGGGCTAATCTGGTTCCTGAAATTCCATGCGCGTTTGCGTCGCTTGATATTACGGACGCAGATGCCTGTCGTCAGGTTATAACGCAATTTCAGCCTGATGTCCTTATTAACTGTGCCGCGCTTACCAATGCCGACTTCTGCGAGGCGAATCCCGCAGCTTGCGAAGATACAAATGTACGGGCGGTTCAGCACTTAGCTGAGATCTGCCGCTCGCAGGGTACGCATCTTATACATTTATCTACTGACTTTGTGTTCGGCGGAGTGTCAGGACCATACCGGGAGGATGATCTTGCTCATCCTTTAAGTGTTTACGGGAGGAGTAAGCTTGCTTCAGAGCAGATCGTGCTCGATGCCGCTGTAGGCGGCACGGTTGTGCGCACCTGTCTCGTATACGGGACTGTACCTTATATGACGCGCTCTAACGTTGTTTTATGGGTGAAGGCCTCTCTGGAAAAAGGGAAAGTTATTCAGGTTGTTAATGATCAGTGGCGGACCCCTACTTATATTGACGATCTTGCTTCAGCATGTATAGCCCTTGCGTTGACCGGCCAGCGGGGACTTTTTCATATCTCCGGCGCCGAGGAAATGAGTATTTATGAGCTGGCAATCAGAGTGGCTACCTTTCTGACTCTCGACCAATCACTTATCCTGCCTGTAAATTCGGCTAGTCTCAACGAAGTTGCAAGCAGGCCGCCACACACAGGATTTATTATCGAAAAGGCCCGTCACCTACTCGGTTTTAGTCCCTGTTCTTTGGAGGAAGGACTTTTTAAGATGTTTTAAATGCCCATACCTGATGTGTTATCTCGCAATGGTGCTTCGTTACTAATTCTTCCCCTTTAAGAATTCGACGCGTTTATCAATGGCGGCTCGATAAGCTTCTGCGGTACGCGCACCCTGGTAAGGTCCCCCGATGATCACGCCGTGGCTGTCAAGGAAGATTGTGGTGGGGTAGGTAGAAACACGGCTCAACAACCTACTATTTATTATGGAGTCAGCTTCGAGTGTTTTAAAAGTAGCTCCTTTTTCTGCAAGTTGCCTCAGTGCTTTCATTCGTAGCTTTTCTCCATCAACATCAGAGCAAATACTCAGCATATTCAAATCTTTAGGCAATGACCGGGAAAGCTTTTGCAATTCTGGCATCTCCGCAATACAAGGGCTACAGAAAGTACCCCAGATAGTTATCATGGTAACTTTGTATTTGCTGAATATATTGTCTTCAACGATCTCGCCCTGAAGGGTACGAGTTTTGAACTCCGTTAGCTTCAAGGTGCTGAGCTTTGTTGAATCTTGTTTGTAATTCGCTCTGATTTGATCCTGAGTTAATATCACCGGATCCGCCGGACCTTTTATCAGTAGCACAATAGTTAGGAGTATAAAGACTCCGAAAATGCTTCCTAGCGATATCAAAATTACCTTGATTGTTCGGCTCGTTTTTCTTGTTGTATTCATTGCTTATGGAGTTAATTTTGCAATTGTCTTGGTTGCTATTGTTTTTTATGACTAATAAAATGCCGGTTTGTTACGATAAAAAGGATATTAAGTTGCTTTTGCCTGGTGTTTTTGATTTAACAGGAAGTTTGAATCCCTGATTATTCCAGT
Organism: Sphingobacteriaceae bacterium UBA6709; assembly: GCA_002454425.1. Classification (GTDB taxonomy): domain Bacteria; phylum Bacteroidota; class Bacteroidia; order Sphingobacteriales; family Sphingobacteriaceae; genus Arcticibacter. The sequence goes on along the minus strand of DKIV01000049.1, from coordinate 34,226 downwards.
ATGGATGTTACGGCGATATGAGTGGAAAAACGTAGATTTGGTAACCTTAAACTCAATTCTTTTCAATATGGAAGTCAATGTATTACTGACGATCATTGGTATCGTCGTCGCACTGTTCTTATTTCTTTATCTCCTTCCTGTAAATCTATGGTTTACCGCCCAGCTATCAGGGGTAAGAGTCAATCTGCTTAATCTGTTATTGATGCGCTTGCGAAAGGTATCGCCATCGCTGGTAGTAAATGCCATGATCACGTCGACAAAGGCCGGATTAAATATTACCTCTAACGAGATTGAGACGCATTACCTCGCTGGCGGACATGTTAATAATGTGATTAAGGCATTAATCTCGGCAGACAAAGCAAACATTCCTTTAGATTTTAAACTTGCTACTGCCATTGATTTGGCTGGTCGCGATGTGTTCGATGCTGTACAGCTTTCGGTGAACCCACGAGTAATCAATACGCCTCCGGTCGCGGCAGTAGCCAAAGACGGAATACAGCTGGTAGCCAAAGCCAGGGTTACTGTACGCGCCAATATCAATCAGCTGGTAGGTGGTGCCGGAGAGGAAACCATCCTGGCTCGCGTCGGGGAGGGTATTGTTACTACCATCGGTTCTTCAGTAAATCATAAGGAGGTGTTGGAGAATCCTGACCGCATTTCCAAGACAGTGCTCGAAAAGGGACTGGACAGCGGCACCGCGTTTGAAATCCTTTCTATTGATATTGCCGACATTGATATCGGCGACAATATTGGAGCGAAGCTGCAGGCGGATCAGGCAGAGGCAGATCTCAAGGTTGCCAACGCTCGCGCCGAAGAACGCCGTGCTATGGCGGTAGCCAATGAACAGGAAATGCGTGCTAAAGCACAGGAGGCTCGTGCAAAAGTTATTGAAGCAGAAGCGCAGCTTCCTCTGGCAATGGCGGAGGCATTTCGCTCCGGAAACCTTGGAATTATGGATTATTACCGCATGCAGAACCTTAAATCGGACACCGATATGCGCGAATCTATCTCTAAACCGGGTAAGACTAAAGAATCTTAGGTAAAAATAATCAGCTAATAATTAGATTGATAGGTGTTTTTTGGTGTAAAATGTGAAAGTTTTTTTCAGAATTATTTGCAAAACCGATGTTTTAGCCCCATCTTTGCATCACCAAATAACACGGACTTGTAGCTTAATTGGATAGAGCATCTGACTACGGATCAGAAGGTTAGGGGTTCGACTCCCTTCAAGTCCACTAACGGTAAAGCCTTTTCGAAGTAACGAAAAGGCTTTTAATTTTTTAAAACAATTCCTGATGCTAAATCTTGTTTTATTTGGCCCCCCGGGAGCCGGAAAGGGTACACAATCGCAGAGTCTTATAGAAAAATATCAGCTGGTACATCTATCAACTGGCGATATTCTGAGAAGCGAAATTGCTAATGGTACTGAGTTAGGGCTCGAAGCTAAGAAATTAATGGATCAGGGACTTTTGGTGCCTGATGAAGTTGTTATCGGAATGATCAGCAACAAACTTGATGCTAACAAAGATGCTAAAGGGTTTATCTTCGATGGTTTTCCCCGCACTGTTGCTCAGGCTGAAGCGCTGGATATGCTCCTCAAGTCAAAAGGAACAGCTATCTCAGGAATGATTGCTCTTGAAGTTAATGATGAGGAACTTCAAAAACGTCTTCTGCTCAGAGGCAAAGATTCTGGTCGTGCTGACGATGCCGATCCTGAGATCATCAAACGCCGTATCAAGGAATACAATGATAAGACTGCTCCTGTAGCTGGTTTCTACAAAGATCAGGATAAGTTTTACAGTATTAATGGTATTGGCAACATCGAATCTATTTTCGAATCTATCTGCGAGGTAATCGCTAAATTCTAATTATTACGTCTGAAGTTTGTCTTTAATTAAGCATGGCGCAAGGCTCCAATTTTGTTGATTACGTGAAGATCTGCTGCCGCTCCGGCAGTGGGGGTGGGGGTTCTGCTCATTTACACCGCGATAAGTTTACTTCCATGGGAGGTCCTGATGGTGGTGATGGTGGGCGTGGCGGTCATATTATCGTTAAAGGAAATACGCAGTTCTGGACTTTGCTCCATTTGAAATATCGTAAGCATGTTATTGCTGCCAACGGTGAGTTTGGTGGTAGTGCTTTACGTCATGGCGCTAACGGTAAAGATGAAATTCTCGATGTTCCTTTGGGAACGATCGCTAAAGATGCCGAAACCGGAGAGGTGCTCTTTGAGATTACTCAGGACGGCGAAACAAAAATTTTAACCCCGGGTGGTAGAGGCGGATTGGGTAATTGGCATTTCAAGACACCCACGCTGCAAACACCCCGTTTTGCACAGCCGGGTGAGGCGGGTCAGGAACGTTGGATGATCCTCGAGCTCAAGGTGCTGGCCGACGTGGGATTAGTAGGTTTCCCTAACGCTGGTAAGTCGACACTGCTTTCAGTAGTGTCGGCGGCAAAGCCTGAGATCGCTGATTATCCTTTTACTACGCTGGTTCCAAATCTTGGAATCGTTTCGTACCGTGATAATCGCTCTTTCGTTATGGCCGATATTCCCGGTATTATCGAAGGCGCGTCTTCTGGTAAGGGTTTGGGATTGCGATTCCTACGTCATATTGAGCGTAATTCGGTGCTGCTCTTTTTGGTGCCCGCGGATACCAGCAGATCTATTGCTGAAGAATATGAAATACTCTTGCGCGAGCTTGAGCTTTACAATCCGGAGTTGATGCACAAACCTCGTATCCTGGCTATCAGTAAATCTGATTTTCTTGATGCCGAGCTGATGGAGGAAATGAAAGCAGAGGTACCAAATGTTCCTTATATCTTTATCTCGTCGGTAGCACAAAATAATATTGTTGAATTAAAGGATATGCTTTGGAAAGCGATCAACGCTTAATTGTATTCTTAATGATATAAAAATGGGCAGGAAGTTTAATCTTCATGCCCATTTTTAGTTTATGGCTGCTGTCCCTTGCCTAGTTTCTCGAGCATATCCTGAGGGATATGATCTAAATTCAAAACCAGAAATCCATCCAGACTATCGGAGAATTTAGGATCTATATTGAAGCATATAATTTTTGCATTCAAAGCGATATACTGTCGTATCAGTATTGGAATCTTCATGTGCGAAGTCTCAATTTCAGAAATGAGGCTATCCAGCGATTTCAACGAAGCCTGCGATTCAAGCAAGACATCCATATCGATCTGCGAAAAGTCTACTTTAAACTTCTTACGCGGCTTTACATATTGAGCCATTTCGTGGTCGAAATGGAATTTGTTGATGAAGCTTACGATCAGCGACTTGGAGAAATTCGAAAAGTTATTACTGATACTCACCGGCCCAATCAGGTATTTATACTGAGGGTTTAACAGAAGGTATTTCAGAATGCCCTTCCATAATAGAAATAGAGGGAGTGGTTTTTGTTGGTATTCTTTTCTTATCCAGGATCTGCCTAGTTCCAGACTTTGACGTAATACCGGATAAAACTGTTCCTTGATCTTAAAGAGACTGTTCGTGTAAAACCCCGTCTTCCCCATAGAAAAGAAGATATCGTCACCTTTGCCCACGCGGTAAGCTCCAACAATAGTCCGGGCTTCCACGTCCCAAATAAATAGATGATTATAGTAGATGTCGTAGCCATCCAGATCTATAGATTTATTTGTGCCTTCACCGATTTCTCTGAACGTTATTTCTCTTAGCTTACCGATTTCTTTTATTACGTACGGTAATCTATTTGTCGGAGCAATATACACCTCATAGTTCTTCTCCTTCAGCACGCAATATTCTTCGCGCAGACTATCTACCTCCTGGGTAATGCGTTCCTGAGATTCAAAAGGCTCAACCTCGCTTTCTTTTTTTCTAATCTTGAAAAGATTGGTGCTGAATATCTGCTTATCATGCGCCAGACTTGTTCCCAGACTATACGTTTTTGCCCGCAGGTAAGTAAGTAGTTTCGTAGGATTGTTTTTAAACAAGATTTCCTTTACCGAAATTGGCTTGCCAATACGCACCTTGATTTTATGGCCATGTTTGTTAAACAATTCCGAAGGTAACTTGGCCGTGCGTAGTGTGGGGTGTATCAGACTGAGTATGTTAAACAGCAATCCGTTATTCCCTTTAAAATAAACAGGTAACACGGGGCATTGCGCCTTACTGATGATTTTACCCACTACCGGATGCCATAGCTTGTCGGTAACCTGACGACTGCTGATCTTATAGGTAGATACCTCGCCGGCAGGGAATATACCAATCGGCGTACCGCTCTGTAGCAAGGAAAGCGTAGTCTTAATACCACTGACGCTGGAGGAATGCTCAATATTCTCGAATGGATTTACTGCTATAAAGAACTCACTGAGATTTTGTATTTTCTTAAGAATGAAATTCGCCATGAGCTTTGTCTCCGGACGCACCATGCATAAAATCTTCAGCAGGATAAGTCCCTCAATGCCTCCATACGGATGGTTGGCAATCGCTATAAATGCCCCCTCTGCTGGAATGTTCTTCAGTTCATGTTCGTCAAGTTCTATTTCAATGCCTAATACTTCCAGGATCTTATCAATAAAAGCGATTCCTTCCAAATGATGAGCCTTGGCGAAAGTCTCATTAACATGGTTGATCTTCATGATCTCCATTAATAAGGCCGCGAGTCCCGGTAGGGGCAGCTTATCAAGTTTTGTGGCCTTTGCAAATTCTTCTTTACTTATAACTTTCATTTCCTTATATCGATACTGCTCTTAAATCCCTGCTTTCATGAAAACGCTGAGACGATTTACCACCTCCATTATTCGCTAGAAAATTAATCTTGAAAAATAAGAAAAACTAATTATTATTTCCCTCAGATCACGCATTTTAATGGATATGTTACATGAATAGATTTGTCTAAGAGTGTTTCCTCTGGAAAAGAAAAATCACGCTGTTAACATCCTTGTTTATTGCACGCTTTTTCCGAAGTTTATATGGGTCTTTCAATAGTTTGTGCGATTGATGTTCAGGAATATTTCTAAGCGTTGAGGCACGTGTGTTATTCAACTTGCGGAAGGTTCATAACTAACTTGTTCCTATTATTAAATGCAGCTTTATCATGTCAGTAAAAAGATTTCTAAGCTTTTACCGTGCCGAGTTGAAAGGCCTGTTGGTATTGGTTTTTATTTTGCTTCTACTTTATCTGCTACGTCACATTTACCTGAACTCACGCCCGGTACAACAGTTTTCGTTCTCTGAAAGCCATTTGGTGGCAGCTACCCTGGAATTAGACGAGATGCCATCAGCGGCTACCGACCCTGCTAAGTTGAGTCCAGCCAGAGGCACGCCTGTGCCAGAGTATTTTAAGTTTAATCCCAATGTTGCAACAGATGAAGAATTGCGTCGCCTGGGATTAAGGAAAGGGCAGGTGCGCAATATTCGTAATTTTATTAGAAGTGGAGGGCGGTTCGAAAAGGCTGAAGATCTTTCGCGGCTATATACCATCAGCTCTGACGATTTTAAACGCTTGAAAGCATATGTGTCTATCCCTGCGTCTGGTATTCCGATGTTCGGGCACCATACTATGCGTTCCCCTCATCGGAAAATATATCTCCCTCTTAACAGTAGTGATTCAACAAGTCTTATGGAAATAAGCGGAATAGGACCCGTGCTTTCTTCACGTATCGTCAGGTATCGGGAAAGACTGGGCGGGTTTTACAGCAAGGAACAGTTACGCGAGGTATATGGTATTGATTCCATTGTTTATAGCCGTGTGTCAGGTCAGTTATTTGCGGATAGTTTGTTGATTCGTCCACTTTATATTAATAGAACAGATTTTGACATACTACGCCGGCATCCTTATTTGAAATATAATCTTGCTAATGCCATCGTAAAGTATCGTAAGCAGCACGGCTCATTTAGAAATATTGATGATCTGCGTAAAATTTCGATCATGCGTGAGGAAATTTTGCTTAAAATTGCGGCTTATTTGAATTTCGATGATTGAGAATAAGCTAAGAGCGGTGATCCGGGATATTCAGGATTTCCCCAAACCTGGAATCGTATTTAAAGATGTAACGCCCATTTTTCAGGATCAGGAACTTTGTTCTGCCGTGATTGATGCCTTCGCCGAAAGGTTGGTTGACCATAAGATTGACGTGGTAGCCGGTATTGAAAGTCGCGGTTTCCTGTTTGGACTCATGCTGGCTAATCGTTTGGGAGTACCTTTCGTTCCTGTTCGTAAGCCAGGGAAGCTGCCTTTCTCCATTATTCGAAAGTCATACGATCTGGAGTACGGATCTGCCACCATCGAAATGCATACCGATGCCTTTGCGGCAGGCAGTCGCGTGTTGATTCATGACGATTTACTGGCAACAGGTGGCACTGCTGATGCCGCGGCCTCTTTAGTTCGCGAACTGGGAGGGAGTGTAGCAGGCTTTGCCTTTGTTATTAATCTCGACTTTCTGAATGGGAGCTCGCGATTACGGGAACATTCGGAGAATATTTTTACATTAATAGATTATTAAAAGTCCAATGACATAGTTCGTCTGACGCTCGTTGCAACATGTAAAGCGAGCGCACTGACGGTTAGTCAGGTATCTCTTGAAATATTCAGACGGCCCGCCTATTGCCGGTAATAGAAAAAAGGGCGCCATAAGGGTGCCCTCTTTCATCAACCAAACTAACTCAAAAAATCAATATGCATAAAGCAATCTATAAGAAATGAAGCTTTTGAAGCTTCTGTGTAATCTGTATTTTCAGACTTTTAAACCCCGGGTGATCATTCGAAAAGTACCTCCCTTTTATCTCTCTGTCTGTGATACAAAATTGCATGTTGCAACGAATATTAAGAATGACGCCGGTCATATTCCGGCGCGACTGTTGTCAGAATCGGAAGTGATCAACTTTGATAAATATTTTTCACTTAGCATGTTAAACAGTAATATATTTTCATATCTTTGCAGTCCTTAAAGAGAGGAGGTATATTAGCATATGATTATTATCAACGTAAAAGACGGGGAATCATTAGACAAAGCCCTGAAGCGTTTCAAAAAGAAATTTGAAAAAACTGGTGTTTTAAGAGAACTACGTAGCCGTCAGGCTTTCGAAAAGAAATCTGTAGCTCGTCGTAACGTGGTTAAGCGTGCCGTGTACAAGCAGACTCTTAATCAGGAAACAGTTTAATAATATAGATTTTAATATTATATAGCTTAACGCCGTTCTGTAAAGGACGGCGTTTTCTTTTTTATGGCCTTAGGCTATTGCCTGTTCCTTATCATCTTCTCGATGTTTAAAGGTCGGCTATTGGCTGTTTTTTTAGTTGTTGCTATGTGTTTTTGATTTCTTCTAAAATATTCTCAGACAAACTTGCTTTTTCCCCACATCCCTTAGCATATCCGCACCCCGTTCTACCTATTTGGTTCGAGACTGACTCGGGACTGCTTCGTACCAGACAGCACTGGTCATCGACATTTCATGGGCATTTCATCGACANNATGTCGATGAAATGTCGATCACGACTCGATCGTGTCTCGAGTCTGTTCCGAGTCAGTCTCGAACCAGGTAGGTAGCTTTTCTTTGACGCACACGCAGTTTTGGTTTTAAGGAAAGAGTGGTGATAGGGGATGGCGCCAGCAAAAGAATCATTCATAGTGTGAATCGCTTTGGATGCAGTGAATGTCGTTACAGGTAATAAATTTTTTTGGATTGAAAGTATTTGTATATTGCCCGGGACGACACAGTAATAGTTTTCGATGTATACAGAATATTTTATAAACTATCTGAAGTACGAAAAGCGTTATTCGGCACATACCATTTCAGCGTACGCAGCCGATCTGGAGCAATTTGGAATTTATCTGAATTCTCAGGGACTGGATTGGGCGACGGCAGAATTGAAAGATCTGCGGGCCTGGGTGATTGGTATGATGGCTGATACCGAAGCCCGAAGCATCAATAGAAAGCTGTCGACCTTGCGGAGTTTTTATAAATTTCTGAACAGAGAAGGACATTTAAGCTCCAATCCAACCTTGTTGATGAAAGCGCTGAAGGTATCGAAAAAACTGCCCGAGGTAGTTCAAGAAGATAAAATATGTGCCCTGTTAGATAGCGAAAATGTTTTTACTGACGATTTTTCGGGCTTGAGAGATAAGACGGTGCTGGAGATCCTGTTTGGAACGGGGATGCGATTGGCGGAATTGCTGGGCCTGAAAGAAAGTGATATAGACCAGTACAATAAAACGGTAAAGGTAATGGGCAAGCGATCAAAAGAGCGTATTGTTCCGTTAAACGAAACACTTTACCAAATTATTTGTCGTTATTTGGAAAAGAAGAAAGCACAGAATTTTGAGATAGATTCTGTATTTTTGATAGTAACAGATGAGGGCAAATCTGCTAGTCCGCAGTTTATATACAAACTGGTAAGGAAGTATCTGGAATTGATAACTAAAGCGGACAAGCGAAGCCCGCACGTGCTTAGACACACTTTTGCTACGAGCATGTTAAATAAGGGCGCTGATTTGAACGCAATAAAAGAAATTCTGGGACATGCGAGCCTGGCTGCGACGCAGATTTATACCCATAATTCTGTTGAGAGATTAAAGTCAATTTATAAACAAGCCCATCCGAAGGCTTAAAAAAAGGAGGAAAAGATGAAAATTACTGTTCAGTCAATCCACTTCACCGCTGACAAGAAGTTATTAGCATTTATTGAGAAAAAGGCCCAAAAGCTTGACCAGTTCTCAGATCAGATTATCAGCGCTGAGGTTTACTTAAAGCTTGAAAATACTGAAGATGAACAGAATAAGATTTCCGAGGTCAAATTGTCTTTACCGGGAAACCAGTTATTTGCTAAAGAACAATGTAAAACGTTTGAAGAAGCCACCGATTTGGCTATTGAATCACTGAGAAGACAAATTGATAAGCATAAGACAAAATTGAAAAATCAGAAGGCGGTGTCCTTACCTATTGAGGATGAGAGCCTTTAAGCAATATGTGCTTAAAAATGGAATCCGGCAAGCTTAAATTGCCGGATTTTTTTGTAAAAATATTTTGCAGCAATAGGAATTTGTGTACATTTGCAGACCCTTTCGGAAAGGCGGTTTCGATAGTGCAAATCGCAGAAAGAGGAGTTCTTTTACTTATTGTTCAGAGAGAAAAACTAAAGAAAAAATAAAATTAATTTTCTTTGGAATATTGAAAAGAGTTTTTACCTTTGCAGACCCTTGCGAAAGAGAGATAATTGAGAGAAAGAAAAGAGGGAAAGTAGTATAAAATAAGCCTCCTTAGCTCAGCTGGTAGAGCAACTGACTTGTAATCAGTAGGTCATTGGTTCGATCCCGATAGGAGGCTCAAAAAGGGCAAACGCGAGAGTGGTAAAGTGAGTGAGTTTTGTCTAATGGGGGGATTCCAGAGCGGTCAAATGGGACGGACTGTAAATCCGTTGCTTCGGCTTCGAAGGTTCGAATCCTTCTCCCCCCACAAATATTCCAAAGATTGAAGAAAAAATTTCGAATTGATAATTAGTTCATTAGATTTGTTCAATCTGAAGTATGATTTAAGAAAGCGGAAGTAGCTCAGTTGGTAGAGCGATAGCCTTCCAAGCTATAGGTCGCGAGTTCGAACCTCGTCTTCCGCTCAGAAGAAATCAAAACAAAGAAACTAAGCAACCGGCTTTCTGTCGATTGCAGTTTTTTTTTGTGGGTACTTTGTTTCGTGAGAAAAGTATTCGATGTGTAGAATGTCTTTCTCCGGAACTATGGGAGGCCTTGCATAAACTGATCGAACGTACAGAGGACGTATCAGCCGATGTAGCTCAGCGGTAGAGCACTTCCTTGGTAAGGAAGAGGTCATGGGTTCAAGTCCCATCATTGGCTCAGGGAAGGTAAATTCAAATAAAAATAATAACCTACTAATAAGTATAAAAACATGGCAAAAGAAAAATTTGACCGCAGTAAGCCGCACTTAAACATCGGTACAATCGGTCACGTTGACCACGGTAAAACTACTCTTACAGCAGCTATCACTAAAGTTTTGGCTGATGCTGGTTTATCTGAGGCTCGCTCATTCGATTCAATTGACTCTGCGCCTGAAGAAAAAGAAAGAGGTATTACCATCAATACAGCGCACGTAGAGTATTCTACTGCAAACCGTCACTACGCACACGTAGACTGTCCGGGACACGCCGACTATGTGAAGAACATGGTAACTGGTGCTGCTCAGATGGACGGAGCTATCCTGGTAGTTGCTTCTACTGATGGTCCAATGCCACAGACTCGCGAGCACATCCTGTTAGCACGTCAGGTAGGTGTACCAGCGCTTGTAGTATTCATGAACAAAGTTGACATGGTTGACGATCCAGAATTGTTAGACCTTGTAGAAATGGAAATTCGTGAGTTATTATCATTCTATGAATTCCCTGGTGATGACATTCCTGTAATTCGCGGATCAGCTTTAGGTGGTCTTAACGGCGAAGGTCAGTGGGTAGAAAAGATCATGGAATTAATGGCGGCTGTAGATTCTTACATTCCAATTCCTCCACGTTTGACAGATCTTCCTTTCTTGATGCCTGTTGAAGACGTATTCTCTATCACTGGTCGTGGTACAGTAGCTACAGGTCGTATCGAAAGAGGTGTTATCAACTCTGGAGAGCCAGTAGAAATCCTTGGTATGGGTGCTGAAAACCTGAAATCAACTGTTACAGGTGTTGAGATGTTCCGTAAGATCCTTGATAGAGGTGAAGCAGGTGACAACGTAGGTTTATTGTTACGTGGTATTGAGAAAACTGATATCCGTCGTGGTATGGTTATCTGTAAACCAGGTTCTGTAACTCCTCACACTGATTTCAAAGCAGAGGTTTACGTGTTGTCAAAAGCAGAAGGTGGTCGTCACACTCCATTCTTCAACAAATACCGTCCTCAGTTCTATTTCCGTACTACAGACGTAACAGGTGAAATTTCACTTGCTGAAGGTGTAGAAATGGTTATGCCTGGTGACAACGTTACTATCACTGTAAAGCTTATCAACGCAATCGCGATGGAAAAAGGTTTACGTTTCGCTATCCGTGAAGGTGGTAGAACAGTAGGTGCCGGTCAGGTAACTGAAATCTTAAACTAAGAATCTGATCCTCAGGGATCGATTTAAAAATAAAGATGATGTCCGTATCTCGCGGACATCATCTTAAAATCCTCAGAACACGGGTATAGTTCAATGGTAGAATAGAGGTCTCCAAAACCTTCGATCAGGGTTCGAATCCTTGTACCCGTGCAAAAGTTTGCAAATATGGCTAACGTAGTTGAATTTATAAAAGAATCATATGATGAAATGCTCCATCGGGTATCATGGCCTACTTGGAGTGAATTGCAAAATTCTGCGGTTATCGTTCTGGTAGCTTCAGTTATCATTGCGTTGTTGATTCTTTTGATGGATGAGTCTGCCGGCAATCTTTTAAAATTCTTCTACAGATCAGTTGCTTAAAATAGAGAGAGTCAAGACGATGAGTGAACAACTGAAATGGTACGTAGTAAGAGCGGTTAGTGGTAAAGAAAAGAAGGTTAAGCAGTATATTGAATCTGAAGTTAGCCGTTTAGGTATTACCCACTTACTGCCTCAGGTATTGATCCCAATGGAACGCGTATACCAAATGCGCGATGGCAAGAAGATTGCTAAAGAACGTAACTACTATCCAGGTTATGTACTTATTGAAGCGGCCCTTGACGGAGAGTTAGAGCACATCATTAAGAACGTTAATAGCGTTATCGGATTTTTAGGTGATAAGGGTGGTGTAGCCGTGCCTCTGAGACCATCAGAAGTTAACCGTATCTTAGGTAAGGTTGACGAGATGAGCTTACAGAGCGAAGTGATGAATGTTCCTTATTATGTAGGCGAGAACGTAAAAGTAATGGACGGGCCTTTTAATGGCTTCACAGGAGTGGTTGAAGAAGTGAATGAAGAGAAGAAGAAGCTGAAGGTAATGGTGAAAATCTTCGGAAGAAAGACGCCTCTTGAATTAAATTATATGCAAGTTGAAAAAGAATAAAAAATATTCTTATCTTTGCATCCGCTTTTAAATACTAAAACAAGTAAAATATACAAAATCAAGATGTCCTTAAGTGGGTGTCTTGATTTTAACATATATAAAGATCTTAAATGTTACTTAGCTTCCATCTTACTAACATTGAGTATTAAATAAACAAAACAAAATGGCAAAAGAAGTCAGTGCGTTAGTAAAATTACAGATCAAGGGTGGCGCTGCTAATCCATCTCCTCCGGTAGGACCTGCATTAGGTGCTAAAGGTGTGAATATCATGGAATTTTGCAAGCAGTTCAACGCGCGTACCCAAGATAAGCCAGGTAAAGTATTGCCTGTTGTAATTACAGTGTATGCTGATAAGTCTTTTGATTTTATCATTAAAACTCCTCCAGTAGCAATCCAATTATTGGAAGCAACAGGAATTAAGAGTGGTTCAGCAGAGCCTAACCGTAAGAAGGTAGCTTCTGTAACCTGGGAACAGGTTGAGAACATCGCGAAGGATAAAATGCCAGACTTAAATGCATTTACTGTAGAGTCTGCCATGAAAATGGTAGCTGGTACAGCACGTAGTATGGGAATTACCGTAAATGGTAACGCTCCCTGGAACAGTTAATTAATTAAATCAGTTAAGAAGTGGCTAGATTATCAAAAAATCAGAAAAAGGCACTCTCCAAAATTGAGGCGGGCAAGGCATATTCTTTACAAGAGGCGTCAGCGCTTGTAAAGGAGATCACGTTGACCAAGTTTGATGCGTCAGTAGACATCGATGTACGTTTAGGCGTAGATCCGCGTAAGGCAAATCAGATGGTTCGTGGTATTGCGACTCTTCCTCACGGAACTGGAAAGACTGTACGCGTATTAGCTCTTGTAACTCCAGATAAGGAAGAGGAAGCTAAGGCAGCAGGTGCAGACTTTGTAGGTTTGGACGAGTATATTACCAAAATTGAAGGTGGATGGACGGATATTGATATCATCATCACCATGCCAAGTGTTATGGCGAAGGTTGGTCGCTTAGGTCGTATCCTGGGTCCACGTAACCTGATGCCAAACCCTAAATCTGGTACTGTAACTACTGACGTAGGTAAAGCGGTAACAGAGGTTAAGGCTGGTAAGATTGATTTCAAGGTTGACAAAACCGGTATCATTCATACTTCTATAGGCAAAGCATCTTTCCCTGCTGATAAAATCTACGAAAATGCGCTGGAAGTACTTCAGACAATTTCAAGATTAAAGCCATCAGCAGCAAAAGGAACATATTTCAAGAGTATCCATCTCTCTTCAACTATGTCTCCCGGAATCGAAATTGAAACTAAAACAGTAGCGGGGATCTAATCATGACAAGAGAAGAAAAACAAGAGATTGTTCAATCCCTTACTGAACAGATCAAAGAGTACGGGAATTTCTACATTACCGACACTGCGAATCTTACCGTTGCTAAGGTTAGTGCAATTCGCCGTAAGTTCTTCGAACAAGGCATCACGCTACAGGTTGCTAAAAACTCATTAATCCGTAAAGCTTTAGAGGCTGCGGGAGTAGAAGTACCTGAGTTTAATGATGTTCTTAAAGGTTCTTCAACGATCTTATTTACAACAGTAGCTAACGCTCCTGCGAAGATCATCAAAGAACTTAGAAAGACAGGTGAAAAGCCCCTTTTAAAAGGTGCGTACATTGATTCAGCGGTATTCGTTGGTGATAAGCAGTTAGATGCGTTAGTAAGCCTTAAATCAAGAGAAGAGCTTATCGGCGATATCATCGGATTGCTTCAGTCTCCTGCCAAGAACGTTATTTCAGGCCTACAGTCTGGCGGTAACAAGCTTGCGGGAATTGTTAAAACATTACAGGAAAGAGGTTAAGACCGGGCACCTTAAAGCTCAGTCAATTAAATTAGTATTAGATTTTAAAATTTAAATAAAATGGCAGATTTAAAAGCGTTTGCTGAACAGTTGGTAAACTTAACAGTTAAAGAAGTTAACGAATTAGCTCAGATCTTAAAAGATGAGTATGGAATTGAACCTGCTGCTGCAGCTGTAGCTGTTGCTGCTCCTGCTGGTGGTGATGCACCTGCTGCTGCAGAAGAAAAAACAGCTTTCGACGTAATCCTTAAAGAAGCTGGTGGTCAGAAGTTAGCTGTTGTTAAATTAGTAAAAGACTTAACTGGTGTTGGTCTTAAAGAAGCTAAAGACTTAGTAGACGGCGCTCCTAAAGAACTTAAGACAGGAGTAGCTAAAGACGAAGCAGAAGCTCTTAAGAAAGCATTAGAAGAAGCAGGAGCTGTTGTTGAGATCAAATAAGCTCTTCCTCCGATAAAATACTATTTTAGACTCCGGTTTTCACCGGGGTCTATTGTTGTTTGTATTCCACCCATCATTGTTAGACTTACAAGATTGGGAAGATTCCATATAAGTCACAGTTTATTATAAACTAAAATCTTAATCCATTGGCAAACAGAAATCAAAGCGAAAGAGTAAATTTTGCAACCAGCAAGCATGTGATCGATTATCCCGATTTCCTGGATGTGCAATTGCAATCTTTCAGGGAGTTCTTTCAACTGGAAACAACCTCTGACAACCGGCACCAGGAAGGTTTGTTTAAGGTTTTTTCTGAAAACTTCCCAATCTCTGACTCAAGAAACATTTTCGTACTGGAGTTTCTTGATTATTTTATTGATCCGCCACGATATGATATACAGGAATGTATTGAGCGTGGTTTAACCTATAGCGTTCCTTTAAAGGCAAAGCTTCGTCTGTCATGTAATGATGAGGAGCATGAGGACTTTGAAACCATCGTTCAGGATGTATATCTGGGAACAATTCCCTACATGACACCTAAGGGTACCTTCGTAATTAACGGAGCCGAGCGTGTTATTGTATCGCAGCTGCACAGATCTCCGGGTGTATTCTTCGGTCAGAGCCGTCATACCAATGGTACAAAACTTTATTCAGCGCGTGTAATTCCTTTTAAAGGTTCGTGGATCGAGTTCGCTACCGACGTGAACAACGTGATGTATGCTTATATCGATCGTAAGAAGAAATTCCCGGTTACTACCTTGCTTCGTGCTATCGGTTATGACTCAGACAAGGACATCCTTGAACTTTTTGAGCTTGCCGACGAGGTGAAAGTTACTAAAACCGGTCTTAAAAAGTATGTAGGCAGAAAGCTTGCTGCCAGAGTACTTAAGAAATGGGTAGAGGATTTCGTGGATGAGGATACTGGTGAAGTTGTTTCAATTGACCGTAACGAGATCATCCTCGAGCGTGAGACTATTCTTGAAGATGATCACATCGACATGATCATGGACGCTAACGTGAAGAGCGTTATCCTTACAAAGGAAGATGCGTCTAACAATGCCGATTACTCAATCATATATAACACTCTGCAAAAGGACACTTCCAATTCAGAGAAAGAAGCGGTAGAGCATATCTATCGTCAGTTACGTAATGCTGAACCACCAGATGAGGAAACCGCGCGCGGTATTATCGATCGTTTGTTCTTCTCTGATAAGCGTTACGATCTGGGTGATGTAGGTCGTTACCGTATTAACAGAAAGCTTAAGTTGTCAACTTCAGAAGACATCAAGGTACTTACCAAGGATGATATTATCGCCATCGTTAAGTACTTGATTAAGCTTATTAACTCAAAGGCGGAAGTGGATGATATCGACCACTTGTCGAATCGTCGCGTTCGTACCGTAGGAGAGCAGTTGTACGCTCAGTTCGGAGTTGGTTTGGCCAGAATGGCAAGAACTATCCGTGAGCGTATGAACATTCGCGATAACGAAGTGTTTACGCCAACAGATTTGATCAACGCGCGTACGTTATCTTCTGTTATCAACTCATTCTTTGGTACCAACCAGCTATCTCAGTTTATGGATCAAACGAATCCACTTGCCGAGATTACGCATAAGAGAAGGTTGTCTGCCCTTGGTCCCGGTGGTCTCTCCAGAGAGCGCGCAGGTTTCGAGGTGCGTGACGTTCACTATACCCACTATGGTCGTCTGTGTACCATTGAAACACCGGAAGGTCCGAACATTGGTTTGATTTCGTCACTATGTGTGCATGCGAAGATCAATAACCTCGGATTTATCGAAACACCGTATCGTCGTGTTGAAGATGGTCGTGTGGTGGTAGAAGAACCGGTTATCTATCTGTCGGCAGAAGATGAGGATGGAAAAACCATTGCTCAGGCGAATGCCCATTACGATGATAAGGGTAATTTTGAAACGCCTAAGGTAAAAGCCCGTTTCGAAGGTGACTTCCCGGTAATTGAGCCGGAGAGACTCGATCTGATGGACGTTGCTCCAAACCAGATTACTTCGATCGCGGCATCGTTAATTCCGTTCCTTGAGCATGATGATGCTAACCGTGCCCTGATGGGTTCGAACATGCAACGTCAGGCCGTACCATTGTTACGTCCGGAAGCTCCTATCGTTGGTACAGGTTTGGAAGGCCGCGTAGCACGCGACTCCCGTACGTTGATCAATGCAGAGGGAAATGGTGTTGTTGATTACGTAGATGCTAATGAGATCCGTATTAAGTACGACCGTACTGATGACGAGCGCATGGTATCTTTTGAAGGCGAAATCAGAGCATATAACCTGATCAAGTTTAAGAAGACCAACCAGAGTACCTGTATCAACCTGAAGCCTATTGTTCGCAGAGGTCAGCGTGTTGAAAAAGGTCAGGTGCTATGTGAAGGATATGCTACGCAGGATGGTGAACTTGCTTTAGGACGTAACATGAAGGTTGCCTTCATGCCTTGGCAGGGTTACAACTTTGAGGATGCGATTGTGATTTCTGAGCGTGTAGTGTCTCAGGATATCTTTACGTCGCTCCACATTGAAGAGTTCGAACTTGAAGTACGTGATACAAAACGTGGTGAAGAGGAACTTACTGCAGATATTCCGAACGTATCTGAAGAAGCTACTAAGGATCTTGACGCTAACGGTATCATCCGTGTAGGTGCTGAGGTTAAAGAGGGCGATATTCTTATCGGTAAGATCACTCCTAAGGGAGAATCTGATCCTTCACCGGAAGAAAAGCTACTTAGAGCAATCTTTGGTGACAAGGCTGGTGACGTGAAAGATGCTTCATTGAAGACTCCTCCGTCAATCAGCGGTGTTGTTATTGATACTAAGTTGTTCTCCCGTGCCAAGAAGACTTCTAAGGCTGAGGAAAAAGCACAGCTTGAAAAGCTTGATAATGCTCATGACAGAGCCGTAAAGCATCTGAAGGAAAGCTTAATTGATAAGTTGTTCAACATTGTAAATGGCAAGACTTCTCAGGGAGTGTATAACGTTTACAAGGAGCTGCTTGTACCAAAAGGAGCGAAGTTTACTCAGAAGATGTTGACTGAATTGGATTATGCAAATATTAATCCGTTGAAGTGGACGACAGACGATGATAAGAACGATCTGATCAAGGCTTTACTTCATAACTACAATATCAGATTAAACGAGGAGTTTGGAGCTTACCGTCGTGATAAATTCGCGATCAGCGTGGGTGATGAGCTTCCATCGGGTATTGTTCAGATGGCAAAGGTTTATATCGCTAAGAAGCGTAAGCTGAAAGTGGGGGATAAGATGGCGGGTCGTCACGGAAATAAAGGTATTGTTGCCCGTATTGTGCGTGATGAAGATATGCCATTCCTACATGATGGAACTCCTGTAGATATCGTATTGAATCCACTAGGGGTACCTTCACGTATGAACCTTGGACAGATTTACGAAACAGTGCTTGGATGGGCAGGTAAGGAATTGGGACTTAAGTTCGCTACGCCAATCTTTGATGGGGCAACTCACGAAGAGGTAGAGGACTGGGTTGCTAAGGCAAATGTTCCTGCATCTGGTAGAACTTATCTGTACAATGGTCTTACCGGCGAACGCTTTGACCAACCAACGACCGTAGGTATCATCTACATGTTGAAACTGGGTCACATGGTTGACGATAAGATGCACGCTCGTTCTATCGGTCCATACTCACTGATTACGCAACAGCCTCTAGGGGGTAAAGCTCAATTCGGGGGGCAGCGTTTCGGGGAAATGGAAGTGTGGGCGCTTGAGGCCTTCGGAGCTTCAAACATTCTACAAGAAATCCTCACTGTTAAATCCGATGACGTGGTTGGCCGTGCTAAAACCTACGAGGCGATTGTTAAGGGTGAAAACCTGCCAACGCCTTCGGTGCCTGAATCATTCAATGTATTAGTACATGAATTGAGAGGTCTGGGTCTGGATATTACACTTGATTAGTCATTTGATAAAAGGAAAAGGTTAAAGGCAGGTTTATGCCTTTGCCTTTAACCCTTCTGCTTTAATCGAAATAAAGAGCTATGTCTTATAAAAAGGATAATAAAATAAAAAGCAATTTCACCTCGATCACCATTAGTCTGGCTTCTCCTGAGTCAATTCTGGAGCGTTCAAGTGGCGAAGTGTTAAAACCAGAAACCATCAACTACCGCACCTATAAACCGGAGCGCGATGGTTTATTCTGTGAGCGTATTTTCGGTCCGGTAAAGGATTACGAATGTCATTGCGGTAAATACAAGAGAATCCGTTACAAGGGAATCGTTTGTGACCGTTGTGGTGTTGAAGTTACTGAAAAGAAAGTACGTCGTGAGCGTATGGGACACATCAACCTGGTGGTTCCTGTGGCTCATATCTGGTATTTCCGTTCTCTTCCTAATAAAATCGGTTATCTGTTAGGCTTACCTACAAAGAAACTTGACTTGATTATCTACTACGAACGTTATGTGGTTATTCAGGCAGGTGTTAAGGAAGCTGACGGTATTAACAAAATGGATTTCCTTACTGAAGAGGAATACCTTGATATTCTTGATACTCTTCCAAAAGAGAACCAGTATCTTGATGATAAAGATCCTCAGAAGTTCGTAGCGAAAATGGGTGCTGAAGCTCTTGAAGAGCTGTTGAAACGCCTTGATCTCGATCAGTTGTCTTATGACTTACGTCACCAGGCAGCGAATGAAACTTCTCAGCAACGTAAGAACGAAGCGTTAAAGCGTCTGCAAGTTGTAGAAGCGTTCCGTAGTTCACGTGCGAATATTGAGAATCACCCAGAGTGGATGATCGTGAAGATCGTTCCTGTGATTCCTCCAGAATTACGTCCATTAGTGCCATTGGAAGGTGGTCGTTTTGCTACCTCCGATCTTAACGATCTTTACCGTCGTGTAATTATCCGTAACAACCGTCTTAAGAGACTTATTGAAATCAAAGCTCCTGAAGTGATCCTACGTAACGAAAAGCGTATGTTGCAGGAAGCTGTAGATTCATTGTTCGATAACTCACGTAAGGTGAACGCGGTAAAAACTGAAGGTAACAGAGCCCTGAAATCACTTTCAGATATTCTGAAAGGTAAGCAAGGTCGTTTCCGTCAGAACCTTTTAGGTAAGCGTGTTGACTACTCTGCGCGTTCGGTAATTGTTGTTGGTCCAAACCTGAAACTCCATGAGTGTGGTTTACCAAAGGATATGGCTGCCGAGCTGTTCAAACCATTCATCATCCGTAAGATGATTGAGCGTGGTGTTGTTAAGACTGTGAAGTCTGCAAAGAAAATCGTTGACCGCAAAGATCCTATTGTTTGGGATATCCTTGAAAACGTATTGAAAGGTCACCCGGTATTGCTTAACCGTGCTCCTACGCTTCACCGTCTGGGTATTCAGTCATTCCAGCCGAAGCTGGTTGAAGGAAAAGCCATTCAGCTTCACCCATTAGTGTGTACTGCGTTCAACGCCGACTTTGACGGTGACCAGATGGCGGTACACGTACCGCTGGGTAACGCGGCAATTCTGGAAGCGCAGATTCTGATGCTTGCGGCTCACAACATTCTTAACCCTGCGAATGGTACACCAATTACGGTACCTTCACAGGACATGGTTCTTGGTCTTTACTATATTACTAAAGGTAGAAAGACTGATGAGACCCGTGTTGTAAGAGGTGAAAACCAGATTTTCTATTCCGCAGAAGAAGTAATTATTGCTTACAATGAGAAAAAGATTGATCTGCATGCTTTCATTAAGGTTAAGGCCTATGTTAAGCAGGATGACGGATCAATTGTTTATCAGCTTATAGATACAACTGTTGGTCGTGTAATCTTCAATCAGGTAGTACCTGAGGAAGTTGGATACATCAACGAATTGCTTACTAAGAAGTCATTACGTGACATCATTGGTGAAGTAGTTAAAATTACCGGTATGGCTCGTGCTGCTCAGTTCCTTGATGATATTAAGGAGTTAGGGTTCCAGATGGCATTCCGTGGTGGTTTATCATTTAACCTTCAGGATCTTAACATTCCTGAGGCTAAGGTTAAATTGATTGATCAGGCATCTAAGGAGGTTGATGAAGTGATGAATAACTATAATATGGGTTTCATCACCAACAACGAACGTTACAACCAGATTATCGATATCTGGACACGTATCAACAACCGTCTTACTGCTAATGTGATGGAGATTCTGTCAACAGATAATCAGGGCTTCAACTCTGTTTATATGATGCTTGACTCCGGAGCTCGTGGTTCTAAGGAACAGATTCGTCAGCTGTGCGGTATGCGTGGTCTGATGGCTAAGCCTCAGAAATCAGGCTCTGGTGGTGATATCATCGAAAACCCGATTCTTTCTAACTTTAAGGAAGGTCTGTCGGTTCTCGAGTACTTCATCTCTACCCACGGTGCTCGTAAGGGTCTTGCGGATACGGCGTTGAAGACTGCCGATGCGGGTTACCTTACTCGTCGTTTGCATGACGTTGCTCAGGATATGATTGTCGGCGAGCCTGATTGTGGTACTTTAAGAGGTATTTTCACTACAGCGCTTAAAGATAATGAGGATATTGTTGAGCCGTTATACGATCGTATCTTAGGTCGTACATCACTTCATGATGTTTACGATCCAGTAACAGGAGAGCTTCTTGTTTCTGCAAATCAGGATATTGATGAGGAAACAGCTTACCGTGTTGATCACTCAGCACTTGAAGGTATCGAAATTCGTTCGGTATTGACATGTGAGAGCAAACGCGGGGTGTGTGCCCTTTGTTACGGACGTAACCTTGCGACAGGTAAACGTGTTCAGGCAGGTGAGGCTGTGGGTGTTATCGCCGCTCAGTCAATCGGTGAGCCAGGTACACAGCTTACACTTCGTACCTTCCACGTCGGTGGTACCGCGTCAAACATTGCTGCGGAATCTCAGATCAACGCTAAGTTTGAAGGTGTTATCGAATTTGAAAATATAAGAAGTGTTCCTTACGAAATCGAGGAAGGTCCTGTAGAGGTAGTTCTTGGTCGTTCTGGTGAATTCCGGATTGTTGATCCTAACACAAAACGTGTGATCATGACCAATAACATTCCTTACGGTTCTTACCTATATGTTAAGGAAGGCGAGAAAGTTGCTAAGGGTGACAGAATATGTAGCTGGGATCCATACAACGCGGTAATTATCTCTGAGTTTACCGGTCGTGTTGAATTTGATGCCGTTATCGAAGGTGTTACCTTCCGTGAGGAATCAGATGAGCAGACAGGTCACCGTGAGAAGGTAATTATCGATACTCGCGATAAAACAAAGAACCCTGTTATTCGTATCGCTGATAACGAGATCAATAAAGGATATAACATTCCGGTAGGAGCTCACATCGCTGTTGAAGAAGGAACTAAGGTTAAGATGGGAGAGGTGATCGCGAAGATTCCACGTTCTACAGGTAAGACCCGAGATATCACGGGTGGTCTTCCTCGAGTTACGGAGTTGTTCGAAGCTCGTAACCCTTCAAATCCTGCCGTAGTAACAGAAATCGACGGTGTGGTAACTCTTGGTGGTGTTAAGCGTGGTAACAGAGAGATTTCTATCGAATCTAAAGATGGTCAGGTGAAGAAGTATCTTGTTAACTTGTCTAAGCACATCCTTGTACAGGATAATGACTTTGTTAAAGCAGGTATGCCATTGTCTGACGGGTCTATCTCGCCAGCTGATATCCTTGCTATCAAGGGTCCTGCCGCAGTACAGGAATATCTGGTTAACGGTATCCAGGAAGTTTACCGTCTTCAGGGTGTGAAGATCAACGACAAGCACTTTGAAGTGATCGTTCACCAGATGATGCAGAAGGTTCAGATCGAAGATCCGGGAGACACTCGTTTCCTTGAAAAGGATTCTGTAGATCGTTGGGACTTCATGCATGAGAATGACGAGATCTTCGACAAGAAGGTTGTTACCGATCCGGGAGATTCTTCTTCATTAAGAGCTGGACAGATCATCTCTGTAAGAAAGCTTAGAGAAGAGAATTCACTGTTGAAGCGTCGCGATCTTAAACTGGTTGAAGCTCGTGAAGCTATCGCAGCTACATCTAGTCCAATCCTGCAGGGTATCACCCGTGCTTCATTAGGTACTAAATCGTTCATCTCTGCTGCTTCCTTCCAGGAAACAACGAAGGTGCTTAACGAGGCTGCTATCAGTGGTAAGCGTGATAATCTGCTTGGTCTTAAAGAAAACGTAATCGTTGGTCACCTGATTCCTTCAGGAACTGGTTTACGTGGATACGAGAAGATCATCGTAGGTTCTCAGGAAGAGTACGACAAGCTTATGGCATCTAAAAAAGAAGAAATTCTTTAAAGAAGGCCAGATAAATATAAAGCCCGCTTCATTTCATTATGAGGCGGGCTTTTTTGTTGTGTGCCTGTTGGTTACCTTGTTGTCGGAGCGAAGCGATCAGATTGCCTTACAAAGCGTTTAAAGTTAGCCCGCAAAAGCACCTATGAGTTGTGTCTGGATGATTGGTAATTGGCGAGTTTTATTATTTTTACTGAATGGAAGAACAGAATTTTGATAATCAGATAAATATTGAACTCAGCGAAGAGATGGCTGAAGGTACCTATTCAAACCTGGCGATCATCACCCATTCTACGTCAGAGTTTGTACTTGACTTTATACGAGTGATGCCCGGGGTGCCGAAGGCTAAAGTGAAGTCGCGCATAATCCTCACTCCCGAACACGCCAAGCGCCTCTTGATGGCTCTTTCTGATAATGTTGAGAAGTTTGAGAAGGAGAATGGACGCATCCGTATTCCGGAAGAGAAAGATTTTCCGATAAATTTTGGGGGACCTACAGCACAAGCTTAGGCTTTGTAATTATCAATTGCCGCAATGATCTCTTGTCGCTGCGAAGGCGCGAACCATTGATATGCAGGGTCTCGCCTCAGCCAGGTCAGCTGCCGTTTGGCAAATCTTCGCGTATTTTGCTTAATGGCAGCTACGGCCTGTTCAAGACTCAGTGCACCATCCATGTATTCGAATATTTCGCTGTAGCCAACGGTGTTTAGCGCGTTAAGATGTCGGTAATCTCTCAATGATGCTACTTCCTTGAGCAGACCTTCCTTCATCATTTTGTCTACCCGCATATTTATTCTCTCATACACTATTTCACGTGGCACCTCTAAGGCGATCTTTACAATATCAAAGGGACGTTTTTGCAGAGCTTTTCTTCGAAAGGAAGAGAAGGGCTGACCTGTGCTGATACATACTTCTAATGCCCGTATAATACGTTGCGGGTTAGAGAGGTCTACCTGACCATAATAGAGTGGGTCTAATTCCTTAAGAAGCGATTGCAAGTGTTCAATTCCCTTAGTAACCAGACTGTCGTTCAGTTGCTCTCTGACAGACTCGTCAGCCTTTGGCAAATCATCAAAGCCTTCTGTTACCGCCTGTAGGAAAAGTCCCGATCCCCCCACAAGTATTACATGGTCTTTAATGCTAAAAATCTTGTTTATGCGGGATAAGGCATCTTGTTCAAAGTCGCCAGCGGAATAAGTGTCGCTTACCGACAGATTACCTATAAAATGATGCACCGCGTTTGCCAGCTCTTGCTCTGATGGCTTAGCCGTTCCGATACTCATTTCTTTATAGAACTGACGGGAGTCCGCGGAAATAATTTCCGTATTATAGTGTTTTGCTAATTCAATCGCCAGCGCGGTTTTACCAATCGCAGTTGGCCCGGCAATCACGATTAGGGTTTTTCGAATGTCAGCGCTGATGTCTTGTTTCACGAAGCTTCGTTAAATTCTGAACAAAAATACGTAAAAATGCCTGAGGAATAGGGGCGAGGCGTAAGAAAGGCAGAAAAGAAAGATCGTTATCTAAACAGGCTGTCCAAAACCTTGCTTTGGAGGTTTGACTTTTTTGATAAAAAAACGGCCTGCAGTTGTTTCAGGCCGTTTTGTATGCATATCTGTCTGTGAAGATTTTTAAATCCCAACTTGCTTGTTGTTGTCGCGTGTTTAGTTTTTCTAAATATTTGCTGTTTAGTAGTCGTTCCTGTTATTGTAATCCTCCCCGTCATCACTATCAGAGAATTCATCCAAATACTCATCATCCTCCGAACTCTCTTCTTCATCCTGTTCCGCGTCATCTAAGTCGCTTACAGTTTCCATTTCGTCAGTTTCTCCCTCTTCAAAGCCGTATTCAGTGTCGTCACTAGTGAAGTCATCGTCATCGTCATTATCGTCAGACGCTACTGGAGTTTCTGGAATAAGTCCCATCATTTTAGGCGCTTCACCCACGGAGCGGGAGATCAGCGGATACTCCTTTCCAGCAACCTCATCCAGAATTTTAACCAGCTCGACATGGAAATCAAAAGGGCGGTCAAAGTTATAGATGTAATAAAACTTTTGGTGAGGATCGTCAATAAATCTGCTCAATTTAGTGCCCTCCATTAACGTTACTCCGCGATCTACCTTACGTTGGTTAGGTAAATGCGCTATTTCATCACCCTTGATCCATTGATCGGTACTTACAAAGAACGATGAAGACTTGTCAGGCGTATATCCGGTGCTTTTATGAATGGCATAATGCAAATCTTCAAACGTTTGGTTTGATTTAATGTCGATGTCACGGGTAATATCATCATAATCTTCAAATGATACCCTGAATCTGTAGATAGCCATGTTCTGTAAATATTATTAAATAGTTAAAATATAAAATATCAATATGATGTATAGTTCGATTAAGCCTTAAGTATGTTGTCGATCTATAGATATCATTTCTCCGCGAGTTAAAAGATTATGGCTAGACCGGCAACGCTTTCGTCAAGCAAACATTGATACTAAATCTATGAAATTCGCGTAAAGGTAACTGCTAAGTTAACAGATTGTTTAAATATGCAGGAGATACTTCAATACTGCTTCGAAATCAACCAGCACTTCTAATACAGAGCTAAAGATCTGTATTGATATTTCCGGCATGTGAACTAGTGTGTATCATCTACCACTTTCAGGCCCAACGCAACTCCCTTTTCGATCATAAAGCGTAATGCTTCTTCACGTTCATTTCTGATTTCACCCTCAAGGATAGCTTCGCGTATCTGATTTTTTATAATTCCTACCTCTTTTCCTTCTGCTAAACCAAAGGTAAGCATAATATCTTTACCCGTTATCGGCGGTTGCCAGTTTCTTATCTGATCACGTTCCTCGACATCTTTCAACTTCTGTTGAACGAGTTCAAAATTCTGGCGATATCGTTTTTTCTTATACTCATTCTTCGTTGTCACATCGGCATGGCACAGCATCATCAGACCTTCAATATCTTCGCCGGCATCGAATAGCAAACGACGAACAGCGGAATCTGTCACCACATCCTGAGCGAGAACAATTGGCCTCAAATGTAATAGTACCAGCTTTTGTACTAACTTCATCTTCTCATTGAGCGGCAGCTTCAGCTGTCCGAAGATTTTAGGAACCATACGGGCTCCCCGGTCTTCGTGTCCATGGAACGTCCATCCTTGTTTTGCCTCAAAACGTTTCGTCGCTGGCTTAGCGATATCATGAAGAATCGCCGCCCAGCGTAACCATAAATCATTCGTCTGGAGCGCTATATTGTCAAGTACTTCCAACGTATGATAGAAGTTATCTTTATGGCCTCTGCCGTTAATCAGTTCAACACCATACAACTCCGCCATTTGAGGAAATATGATGTGCAGCAACCCCGTGTCAAAAAGGTAATTGAATCCCACAGATGGAATTGGCGAAAGAATAATCTTGTTAAGCTCATCCGTGATGCGTTCTTTTGATACAATGGCAATACGTTCTTTATTGCTTACGATCGCGTCTATGGCAGCTTGGTCTATCCTGAAGTTTAGCTGAGATGCAAAACGAATCGCCCGCATCATGCGCAGAGGATCATCTGAGAATGTTTCACGCGCATCAAGAGGCGTTCTTATCAGTCGATTCTCAAGATCTTCCATCCCTCCGAAAGGATCCGTAAGCTCTCCAAAATGTTCCTTGTTCAAGCATAACGCCATGGCATTAATGCTAAAGTCGCGCCTTTTCTGGTCGTCGTCCAGCGTGCCATCTTCTACAATTGGTTTTCTGGAATTCGCCCGATACGACTCCTTTCTGGCTCCCACGAACTCTACCTCCATGTCCTCGTAGCGAAGCATGGCCGTACCGAAGTTCTTGAAGAATGCCACCTGAGTTTTTAACGAACGTCCCACCTGTTCCGCGAAATCTATTCCGCTACCCAACACGACGATATCAATGTCTTTTGAGGGCCTCATCAGGAAGATATCTCTTACAAATCCTCCAATAACATAAGCGGATACACCCATTTCATCGGCAATCTGTCCTATTTTCTTAAATATCGGTTCGTCAAGGTACTCTTCCATAGCATAAAAGGTGAGCTATATTCAATACTCACCCAGTTCGCAAAAATACACGAATGTTTTATTTTGGTTTAAAAAATATGCATTTCAGCGTGCTGTCAGCTTTTAAGCATGCGCTGATGGTGGTTTACCGTCTGATAAATACAAACTTGCCGTCCGGCTCCAACTTCATTATTGTCGAAGGCGCATTCTGGGTATTATCATCCTGTCCGTATTCCACGACATAATCTACTCCCTGAATAATGGCATCTGATACTTCTGCGAAGTTGGCAGGCGATTTTTCTCCGCTAATATTGGCAGATGTTGATACAATCGGTTTCCTGAAGCGCTGAATAAGCTTTTGGCAGAAATCATGCTTTGCCACGCGAATGCCTACACTACCATCAGCATGTATCAGGTTTGGCGCCAGATTGCGTGCTCCCGAATAAATAACAGTAAGAGGTTTCTCGGCAAACTCAATAAGATCATAAGCTAAGGCCGGAACCTCCTGAACATAGCGTTCCAGTTTATTGTCGGAGTCAAGAAGCACGATCAGACTTTTGCCGGCATCCCGTCCTTTAAGCTTAAATACTTTCTCTACGGCCTCCGGATTAGTTGCATCACAGCCAATGCCCCAAATGGTGTCGGTAGGGTAGAGTATCAGTCCTCCGGCCTGGAGCACTTCAAGCGATTTTTCAATATCGTCCTTTAACATGATAATACTTTTTTATAGCAATTGTTCATCTGCTCAGCCAGTCGCGCATTGCTGAAGTTGCGTGCGTACTGCAGTCCCTGTTCCCGCATACTGTTAGCAGTAAATTCATCTCCTAATATTTTATTGGCGTAAGTCGCCAGTTGTGCCGCATCGTCCGGCGATATGTATTTACTCCCCGGACCGGCCGCTTCCTCCAGGCAGGAACCTGTGGCACCAATGGCCGGAACACCCGAATATAACGCTTCCAGCAAGGGAATACCAAAACCTTCAAAGCGCGATGCATATACAAAAAGCGAGGCCATTTGATAGATGCCGGGTAGATCGTCAAAAGCTACGTCTTTCAGGAACACAACCCGGTTGGTAAGTCCTAACCGTTCAATTTCTTTTTGCACCAAAGCCTTATAAGGAGTGGCTTTACCAACTACTACCAGCTTATAATCGGCATGAATGGCGGGAAGTGCTTTGATCAGCACAAGCAGATTCTTCCGTTCTTCGATCGTTCCAACGCTGAGCAAATATCGCTCAGGAAGGGCATGTTTCTCTCTAATCTCTTGTTGCTTCTTTAGCGGAACAGGCGCCTTAAAGCTGTCATCACAACTTTGATAGATGACAGATATTTTTTCGGCCTTCGTGCCGTAGAAATGAATAATATCTCTTTTTGTCTGTTCGCTTATAGCTACGATATGATCGGCATTTCGGCATGCATACCGGCATTTGAAATTGTAGATCGTACGATCCAGCCATTTAAAATAATGCGGGTAGCGCAGAAATATAAGATCATGCACCGTTAGTACGGTCTTTATTTTTCCGGATTTCAAGTTAAAAGGAATCTCGTGACTCAAGCCATGAAATAGTTGCACTTGATCTTCCGCGATATCTTCCGCGATGCCGAAGCTTCGCCAGAGCGGCGAAAATGTGCTACGCATTTTTAAGCGCAAGCGGATGCTTGTATTGATGAACAGTCGTTTGAAGGCAGGCAGTTCACTGTCGGCCTGGCAGTATACGAGATATTTATTCTCCGGAAAGAAGGTGGCGAGATTCTCAATCAGCCAGCGACTATAATTGCCTAGTCCCGTGCGGTTACGGGCGGCTCTCTTTCCGTCAAATCCAATAATCATTCTTATGAACTCAATTTATCCCTTCCGAAGCATGTAGCGCTCCGGAAGGAGATTGTTATAGACTACCCGCTGGGGGGCATGATCAATTTCTTAAACAGCTTCTATACAGAAACGTTATTTTCTCTAAGCGCGTCGTTCAGCGATGTTTTTTTATCAGTAGACTCCTTGCGTTTGCCTATAATCAGGGCACAAGGAACCTGGTATTCACCCGCAGGGAACTTTTTGGTGTAAGAACCTGGAATTACCACAGAACGCGCAGGTACGATGCCCTTGTACTCTACAGGAGTATCACCTGTAACGTCGATGATCTTTGTGGAACCTGTAAGCACTACATTTGCTCCGAGAACAGCTTCCGACTCAACGCGAACGCCCTCTACTACAATGGCGCGCGATCCGATAAAGCAGTTATCTTCAATAATTACAGGTGCCGCCTGCAATGGTTCCAGCACGCCTCCGATACCAACGCCACCGCTCAGGTGTACATTTTTACCGATCTGCGCGCAGCTTCCTACTGTTGCCCAGGTATCAACCATAGTACCTTCGTCAACATAAGCACCAATATTTACATATGAAGGCATCATGATAACACCTTTCGCTAAGAAAGATCCGTAGCGGGCAATACCATGAGGTACCACACGAACACCACGCTCTTTGAAATCTTTCTTTAATTTCATCTTATCGTGGAACATGAAAGGACCCACTTCAATCTCTTCCATTTGGCGCAGCGGGAAATAAAGCACTACTGCCTTCTTTACCCACTCGTTTACTACCCAGCCGCCAGCGATAGGTTCTGCCACTCGTATTTCACCACGATCAAGCCCTTGTATCACTGTTTCTATAGCTTCGGTATAATCCTTATAATTAAGAAGGCTTCTGTCGTCCCAAGCCTGCTCGATTTTTGTCTGTAAATTTGCTGCCATTATATTTTTTCTGCCAAATTAAGCATTTCCTGATAAAAAGTGAGGAGTGGAGCGTTGTCAAAACCCAGGCTAACTTGCGCTGGATCATTTTTTGGCGTAGGTTTGCAGGGTATTATCCGAAAAAATGGCTGAGAAAGAGAAGTTAAGAATCGATAAATACCTCTGGTGTATACGCATGTTCAAAACAAGAACCCTTGCTACGGAGGCGTGTAAAGCTGGTCGTGTGAAGCTGAACGGTCAAAATGTCAAACCGTCCTATGAAGTGAAGGTTGGCGAACTGTATCAGATCTCAAAAGGGATTGAGAAGAAGCAGATCAAGGTTACAGCCTTTCTTTATAACAGAGTAGACGCTAAAACCGCGGTCTTGCATTATGAAGATCTTACGCCTGAGGAAGAAACCTATCGTTTTAAATCGGCATTCCACTCTCCTGTATTGCAACGCGATCGCGGAACTGGCCGTCCTACAAAAAAAGACCGCCGTGAGATCGACGATCTGTTAGATGACAATGTGGATTCGTTCGAACAGGACGATGAATAACGCTAGTAGGCAATTTTAAGTCCCGAAGCTTTCCATTGTTCAAAGGGGGATGTCGCGTCCGCATCAGCAACCTGACTGATGGTAATGCTGCGTTCGCTCTCCGGCAAGAGCAGTTCCCGGTAGAGGAACTCATCGTCGAAGCCCGCGTCCGCCGCGTCATGCCTGTCTGCCGCGTAATATATCTTTGATATACGCGCCCAGTAAATAGCTCCCAGGCACATCGGGCAGGGTTCGCAACTCGAATAAATAATGCAATCTTTAAGCTCGAAAGTGTTAAGCTTGCGGCATGCCTCCCGGATGGTGGCAATTTCCGCATGCGCCGTAGGGTCGTTGGTGCTCGTAACGAGATTACAGCTGGAAGCTATCACTTCCCCGTCTTTGACGATCACTGCTGCAAAAGGACCTCCTTTCAAGTCTCCGACGTTCTGGTTAGCCATGCTGATAGCAAGCTTTATGAATTTCTCGTGCATGATATTTGTGCTAATATGTATATAAAGTCGACTTCAAAATCTTGTCTAAGTAACAAGTAGGATGAATCATTTGTTCCGTACTTCGCCTTGTAATGTCGGATAGTTTAGTCAGCAAAAAGCCCCGGCGAAGTGATAGCACATTGCCGGGGCTTTTCAGTTTTATAGAAGAATGCATCTAATGATCTTCTTATTCTTCACCGTCAGGTCTTAAGTCAGTTCCGTTTTGAGAACTTCTAAGCCTCACGTGTATGCTTGCTTATTTCTTGGTTGACTTGTAAGCCTCGTTTAAGCCTTTTACAACATCGCTTGTTACATCAAGACTCTCATCAGCGAACAGTAAAGACGGATTGCTCTTAGAATAGGTTAAGACCATTTTGTAACCCTTTTTCTTCGCATAACCCTTCAGATATTCCGATACTTTATCATAAAGCTTCTCATTTTCTGAAGCCGACTCATTTGCTAATGCAGAACTTGCATTCTGGTTGAACGCGGCCAGCTCCTGCTGCTTTCTGGCAAGTCTTTGCTCTGTTGCGGCACGCTCATCAGCGCTCATGTCCTTAGCCTTCTGCTGGTACTCAGCAACCTCACGCTGAAAAGCGTTTCCTTTGGCTGTAAGGTCTGACTGTGCTTTCTTAGACTTGTCTTCCATCGTCGCACGCAGATCTTTAAAGTAGTTGTAGTTGTTAAGAAGCGAATCAGAATTCACAAAAACAATCTCCTCTGCTGCTGCGGCAGCGTTAGTCGCTGTCGGTGTTGAACCTGCGGTTTTTGCTTGCTCCTTGTTGTTACATGAAACCATTACAGCAGCGATCGCCATTCCTGCAGTAAGTTTTGAAATTGTCTTAAATGAAATTTTCATTATAGTTTATTGATTTTACATGTTATTGTAACCGCTCAGAGCTGAGCGGCTACGTCTAAAATTTACGCAAATATAATCTTTAGCAATTACTATTCAATAGCTCCCGGTAGTGAAAAAACGCCTTATATCTAAGCCTTCGCGAGACTTTTCATTATCCCCCTGCCACTGATCGATTCTTGCAGCCTTGCAATCAATATTAACATCCTTTTAATGTCACGTCACTTTATATATATACTGAAAAACACAGTCTTTGCTGAAAATACGAGGGAAAAACGCTAAATTTGAAGCTACGTTTTTTATAAACTATGAGTGAAGAAAATTTAACGAAAAGTACGTATTCCGCAGAAAATATTCAGGTTTTAGAAGGGTTAGAAGCAGTAAGGAAACGTCCTGCCATGTATATCGGTGATGTTGGCGTAAAAGGGCTTCACCATCTTGTTTACGAGGTGGTAGATAACTCTATCGATGAGGCGCTCGCCGGCTATTGTACCGACATCAATGTTACCATCCATAAAAACAATTCCATAACAGTAGAAGATAACGGGCGCGGAATTCCTACCGGAATGCATCCGAAGGAAAAGAAGTCGGCTCTCGAGGTCGTAATGACGGTGCTTCACGCTGGAGGTAAGTTCGATAAGGATACTTATAAAGTATCAGGAGGCTTGCACGGAGTAGGGGTATCATGTGTGAACGCCTTGTCTATACACCTCAAAACTTTGGTGCATCGCGAAGGAAAGGTCTTTACTCAGGAATATAAGCAGGGAAAACCGCTGTTTGATGTGAAGGTCATTGGTGAAACAGATCGTACGGGTACTATCCAGACGTTCCTTCCCGATCCGGAGATCTTTCAGCTAACTCAGGAATACAAATTCGATACCCTGGCAAGCAGACTTAGAGAGCTTGCCTTCCTAAATAAGGGTATCCGTCTTTCTTTAACGGATGAACGTGAGGAAGCCGCGGAAGGTGGTTTTCTTACGGAAGAGTTTTATTCCGAAGGAGGACTTCGCGAATTCGTGAAGTATCTTGATGGCACGCGCTCGCCGCTGATCCCTGATCCAATTTATGTTGAGGGTACAAAGCAGGGTATTCCTGTAGAACTTGCTCTGCAATACAATGAAACATATACTGAAAATGTGCATTCCTATGTTAACAACATTAATACCATTGAAGGAGGTACGCACGTTTCTGGTTTCAGACGTGGCTTAACGCGTACGCTTAAGGCTTATGCTGAGAAATCAGGTCTCCTCAAGAACGTAAAAGTCGATATTTCAGGTGACGACTTCCGTGAAGGCCTCACTGCAGTAATTTCTGTAAAGGTTGCTGAACCTCAATTTGAAGGTCAGACAAAAACAAAGCTAGGAAATAACGAGGTGATAGGTGCTGTGGATGTAGCTGTGGGTGAGATCCTGGGAAATTACCTGGAAGAAAATCCTAAAGAAGCACGTCTCATTGTTAATAAGGTAGTCCTTGCCGCTACCGCGCGTGCCGCGGCACGTAAGGCTCGCGAAATGGTGCAGCGTAAAACGGTGATGGGTGGTTCCGGCTTACCCGGTAAACTCGCCGACTGTTCTGATAAAGATCCCGCAAAATGTGAGCTCTTCCTTGTAGAGGGAGATTCAGCGGGTGGTACCGCCAAACAAGGACGTAATCGCCACTTCCAGGCTATTCTTCCGTTAAGGGGTAAAATCCTAAACGTGGAAAAAGCCATGGAACATAAGATCTATGAGAATGACGAAATCAAGAACATCTTTACGGCTTTAGGAGTGAGCATTGGTACTTCTGAAGATGCTAAAGCGCTGAACCTTGAAAAGCTTCGTTACCATAAGATTGTAATCATGACGGATGCCGACGTCGACGGTTCCCACATTACGACCCTGATCCTAACGTTCTTCTTCCGTTATATGAAGGAGCTCATTGAGCTGGGTTACATTTACATTGCCTCTCCTCCATTGTACCTTGTTAAGAAGGGTAAAGAGCAGGAGTATGCCTGGAACGACACGCAGCGCGACTCGGCGGTGCAACGCCTGAAGGGTGCTGGTAAAGAAGATAGCGTACACATTCAACGTTATAAAGGTTTGGGAGAAATGAACGCTGAACAATTATGGGATACTACTATGGATCCTGAGAAGCGTACCATGCGTCGGGCAACCATTGAAAATGCAGCTCAATGCGATCATATATTCTCCATGCTGATGGGTGATGAAGTAGCGCCACGTCGTGAGTTCATTGAAAAGAACGCGCGATACGCACGCATCGACGTATAACAGCGATGTAGATTATCATAAAAACAAAGGCCGTCTCAAAATCTAAATGGGGCGGCTTTTTTGTTCCTCCTCATTCCCATGGTGCTCCATTTGTATCATCTTCGTATTTTACTTCGTCAGGAACACCGGAACCTGTTCTGCGTCACACTTAGCTTTCCGCGAAGCCGGGAGCCCTGAAACCACCGTCCCGATGTGGTTGATGTACGCTCGTTTGCCTTCCTTCGCTTCCCTGTAAAACCTCCTTTCGCTTCTCCTGAAATTCCTGTCATGACTGTTGAAATTTAATGCTCAGGCCGCCTGAATCCTCCCGGCGACATCGGAGTTGTCAGATGAGCTGCAATGGGTACCGGCACACAGCGCTGACAGAACAAAGATGAAATAATCTTTTTCGTAAGTCAAGGCCATATCCTTCAATTACTTATCTCTTCTTTTTTCCATCCCATCCTTCGCAACAAAACATGTATGTTCAGCATCCGGATCGTCGCCGGCAACCACTTACCCCGGCTGTCAGCAGAGATATCGAACTGTCCCACAATGTCGCAGTATGTCACACAAACGATCCCGGACGACACCTGTGCAGGTCAGGCACCTGCCCGCCACTTGTACCCCCTTGCGCCCCAGCTGTTCCGAGACTGACTCGGGACAGACTCGAGAGACGCTCGAGTGGTGATCGACATTTCATCGACATTACATGGGCATTTCATGGGCATCTCATCGACTATTGCCCATAACA
>DKIV01000051.1 GCA_002454425.1 Sphingobacteriaceae bacterium UBA6709 | reverse complement strand
GTGCTGGAAAATAACAAGAGCAAGAAGTTCGCCGCCTACTGGGCAAACTTAACGCCACCACAGGAAAAGAAGGAAACTCCCGGCTGGCCTACACCTGAGCTCGGGCGAACGAAGCTTAAGTAGAACGATCATAATAGGTGAGAAAAAGTAAATAAGCGGAGGCAAACAGCGGGATGCATTAAAAGATAACGACGCCGCAGATGGTTAACAAAACGAGCTGAAATATTAAACAAGCGTTCAATCGCGGAGCTTCGGCACGGCTTGTTTTAAGATGTACCCCCCAGAGGTAAAGAGAAAGAAAAGGCGGAACCCTTCCCCGGTCTGCTACTCGCGTAAATATTCCCGTTATGATCAGCAATGATGCGGGATGCTACGTACAGACCAATGCCCAGGCCCTGATACTTATTTTTAAGATCCTGATTTCGGTAGAACTTCTCGAATACCCGCTGCAATGTATCTGTGGTCATGCCAATTCCCTCATCGCGCACCTCTACCCAGGGTTTTCCTTCCGACATAAAACAACGGATATAGATGTTTGTACCAGGATCGGAATATTTCGCGGCATTACTTACAAGGTTCGTTATCACCTGCTCTATACGAAGCTGGTCTATGGTTACTGAACAGTCGAGCTCCACGTCTACATGTACAATATGTCGCGGAACCAACATACACATGGAATCGAACACCCCCTCAAGATATTCCCTAAAAGAAGTATCAACCATGTTGTAATTCAGCTGTCCCGACTCAATCTTTGAGATATCAAGCAATTGCTTGACCAGGCGAGCCATCTTCTCCGATTGCTGATGTATCTTGTTAAGGTATTCAGTCATACGTCCTTCCTTGCCTTCGTCAAGACGTTTGGCAAGCTGCGTGTAGGAGAGCAAGATTGTTACTGGCGAATTCAGCTCATGGCTAGCCATAGAGATAAATTCATTTTTTTGCTTATTAAGCGATGTAGACTGCATAAGCGCCTCCTCCGTCTCGACATTCTGTTGAGACAGCTCAGCGTTACGAAGTTTTATCTCTTCATAGGCATTAATGGGGCCTTCCAGATGCAAATCGTCCTTAATCCTTTCGATTTTCATCTGATCAACTCTAAGCGACAATGGAATCTTCAGATGAAGACCTACTTCGACCAGACCACTTTGTAAGGTACTGGTAAAGGTTGGAATCAGGC
This sequence comes from Sphingobacteriaceae bacterium UBA6709, assembly GCA_002454425.1. Taxonomy (GTDB): domain Bacteria; phylum Bacteroidota; class Bacteroidia; order Sphingobacteriales; family Sphingobacteriaceae; genus Arcticibacter. The sequence continues at coordinate 193,218 of DKIV01000051.1, read as the reverse complement.
GACGCGCGTAATCAAAGCCGTCATTAGCTACCCGGAAATGTTCGTCAACATTAGCTGTAATGTGGGCACTCAGCACAAAGCGGCCATCACGCATACTTATGCCTATTGATAGCATCCCATCAAAGGCCTTATCAATCACCTCCCGGCAAACCTCAGATACCGCGGTAGCAAATGCCGTTCTTGTAGAAATAGCAAGACCAATTAATTCAGCTATCCTTATAGACTTTTTATAGGCAAGAATGAGATCCATCTCATTTTCGAGCGTTGTGCTTGTTAAGGTGCTGATCATAACTAAAATTTAACTATTAATACTGACATGTCATCAGTCATTCTGCGGTATTCTTTAAAAATCGCTGCCGCCTGAATGCTGGCATCGTTCTTTCCAATGCCCATAAAAGAGTTGATATTCCAGCCAGAGCGAATGCCATCGGAACAGCAGGTCACCTGATTAAAATCCCCGAGGTCGAGTTCCTGATCATTCATCGTAGTGGGAATATTATGCCCGATGATGCCGTTGTAGCATAGATGATTCTTAATTCCGGAAGGACCGCTGAAGCGGGAAGATATATTGCCGACACCGGCAACATAGATTTTCTTAAGCTCGCGGTCGACCACCACAACGGTGGCTACTAACCCACGGGTCTTACGCACTTCACGGTGCATAAAGCGGAGAATTTGCACGGGAGAGTTCTCGGTACACTGGCGAAAAGCTTTCACAGCGCTGTTCATGGCGAGATTCGCATCAGGACCATGACCAAGCCCATCAGCAAAGACAAGCTTGAGAAAACGCGTAGAATTCTTCACGTAGTAACCATCGCCGCATTTCAGCTGTTGCGGCTTTGATATAACGATGGGAAAAGCGCGCAGCCTGGGAACGATTTTCTCGGAGGACGAGTTCTTAAATATGCGGGAGAGAATGATGGTACCCCAGCCTTTGCGGGAATAGATATCGAACTGATCAGAAAGGCGTCTGATACTTCCTAATCCATGTCCCATGGAGTTAGACGAAGAATACCCATCAGTAAGCGTGCGGGAGATATCGCTGATACCAGGCCCACTGTCCATACTGAGGAGTTCGATATATTCGGCAGTGTCGGTTACAATATGGCCAACAAGAAGCTCTCCGTTACGGGCATATTTGTGAAGATTAGAAGTAAGCTCAGCAAGGACGATATCGAGCTCGGCGACCTTAATTTCACTAAATCCCGCCTGAATGGCGAGATTATGAACTTCCTTTTTTATTATAGCATAATAACTTCTATCCGATGCATCGTAACTGACATGCGTAGCATTAACCATTCGCCCACTTTATTATAGTAACAGTCGTTCCCTTTCCGGGAGCACTTTTAATATCAAATTCATTCACCAGCCGTTTTGTACCGGGCAAACCAAGACCTAAGCTTTTACCAGTGCTATAGCCATCGCGCATGGCCATGGCGACATCAGCAATGCCAGGCCCCTCGTCTTTAAAGGTAAGTCTTACGCCATTATCGCGGCCTCTGCTCACGACTTCGATAAGCACTGTACCTCCGCCGCCGTAGCGTAACATGTTACGCACAAGCTCGCTGGCAGCAGTAATAAGTTTGGTTTGGTTAACAAGTCCCATTTTTATGCGAACGGCGAACTCTTTGACGCGATTTCGGAAGGAAACAACATCCTGTTCTTTCAATACCGAAACGAGATCTTTATTCAGAGTAATCGTCGCTGTTATCATCATCGTCGTCTATAGCCTCATCATCATCTGTATGAATCCTCGAACGTAACAGCTCCATTCCACGCTCAACATTTAGGGCCGTAAAAACACCCTGCAAGGGCAATCCCAACTCCACCAACGTTATTGCGACGGCCGGCTGCATACCAACGACAACAGTTTCCGCATCAAGAAGTTTGGCCATAGTTCCAATATTTCCGATGATTCTTCCCATGAATGAATCGACGATACTGACGGCCGAAATATCTATTAAAATACCCTGAGCACCTGTTTTGCTTACCATTTTTACGAGATCAGCTTCCAGATCAAGCGCAAGTCTGTCATAAAGATCTACCTGTATGGTTACAAGCAGAAACTGTCCCATCCTTAAAATAGGAATTCTATCCATATCAACTATAATCTTTTAGTTCTGCTCTCAGAATTACTTTTTTTCACCTCCAACTTTAGCGTAGAAAACGCGTAACGCAATGCCGAAGCCAGAGAGGCTTTGGTAACGATCTCCGAAAGATCAATGCCCAAATGCACAATAGTCTGGGCTATTTCAGGACGAATGCCGCTGATGATACATTCTGCACCCATAAGTCGTGTTGCGCTCACCGTTTTCAGCAAATGCTGCGCCACGAGAGAATCTACCGTAGGTACGCCGGAGATGTCAAGAATAGCGACACTGCTCCCCGATTCCACAATTTCAGTAAGGAGATTTTCCATAACGACCTGCGTACGAGAGCTGTCAAGAGTTCCGATGATAGGCAAAGCCAGAATACCATCCCACACACGAATAACCGGCGTAGATATTTCTGAAATCTCGTCGCTCTGACGGAGGATAACTTCCTCACGTCCTTTTATGAAGGTTTCAAAAGTAACAATCGAAAAGCTGTCGATCAGCTTATTTATGGCAAGCATAACATCAACCACATTCTGAGTGTCTTTGATGTCCGCAAGCAGCACTTCCAATAAAGCCTGCTTCAGGCTGTATATGAAAAGACCCGTTTCGCGGGGACTATAGCCCTGTCTCGCCCGGGAAACAGAGATGCCACCGAGAATCTCCAGCACCTGATCAAAGTCCGCGGACTCAGGATCACCAATATTCTGATCATTCAGCGTATTGGCAATAGCTTCCACAAGCTCTTCCGACTCAATGCGTAGATCCTCGTTACTCATGAGGTCTTCGCGAAGCCCACTGTCGGAAAGCTGATTTTGCATCCATTTTTCCAGAATTACGGCTTTTTTTGTTTTTAAAATCTTGCTGATAGCAACAGACATAGTTTTAATATTTTTATTTTTAAATGATCGTTGGTTGCTGACTGGTCGTGAAAGAATTATCCCCGATGGCGAGAAAAAAACATAAAACCATAATAATCAAACAAGTACACTCAATCAACATATTTAGGATATTTTATGTAATGCTACGACAAGTTCTTTAAATTACAAACTTTATTTTTGGGCTTAATGATCGTGTTTGGGTAACAATTTCATTGAAAAAAGCCTCATAAAGTTGGGGGATCCGGAAGCGTGTAACATTGATTGCCCTTCCATGATAAACAATGCTATTTTCAGTTTGTATTATAAAGAACATTCCCTTGGGAACTGACGATTACAACATGTGCTTAAACTCTAAACAATACAGGTAATATCATGCACATTCATGGCAGACGAATTTTCATAAAACAGGGCTTGCTTTTGGGTGCCGCCTTCTGCTCAGGAACAGGCCTTATGTCGGCAGTGCCGGATTCAGCAAAACCACTATTTATCGACCGGAAAGACCGGTATAATAATAAAAATATGCTTAAACAAAATTTTGGAATCGGGGGTGTAGCCGCCGGCAATGGATGGCATAAAAACACAGATGAACAGATTCAGGAAGCGTACGAAGCGGCCTGGCAGGCAGGCACGCGGTATTATGATACCTCTCCCTTTTATGGACACGGATTGAGTGAGCGCAGATTGGGTCGTTTTTTGTTCGACAAGAAACGCGAGGACTATGTAATCTCAACGAAAGTTGGACGCTTATTTGAAGCAGATCCTTCATACAAAGAGACTGCAGGAAGCCTTTGGAAAGGTAATCTTAACTTTAAATACAAGTTTGACTATACCGCCGCGGGCGTTCGCCGCTCGATAGAGGACAGCTTACAGCGCCTGGGCTTGTCGTCCATTGATATTGTATTTGTTCATGACCTGTCTCCGGACACCGGCGATATTGGCAACTGGCAGGAGCAATTTGAAATAGCACGCAAGGGTGCTTTCCCCGAGCTTAGCAAGATGCGCGACGAAGGGCTCATCAAGCAGTGGGGGCTGGGAGTGAACACACCGCAACCGATCTTACAAGCTTTAGAGGTATCAGACCCTGACATTATGCTGGTAGCGATTCAATATACATTATTGGAGCATGAGCATGCTTTAAAAACATTATTCCCGGCCATGGCGACGAAAGATGTGAAAGCGGTGCTTGGTGGTCCGCTTAACGCGGGGTTTCTCGCTGGCAAGGATCGTTTTAACTACGGCAATACTATTCCTCCGGAGATGCTACGTAAGCGGGAGGCGATGCAAAAGATCGCCGATAAACATCAGGTGCAGCTGTTGGCCGCGGCCTTACAGTTTGGCCTGGCACATCCGGCAGTCGCAGCGACCATACCGGGCGCGAGCACAGCCGCACAAGCGCGGGAAAATCATGCGGCGATAAGCAGCAAAATCCCGCATGCATTTTGGCAAGAGCTTAAGGAGAAAGGACTCATCGCTGTCGACGCTCCGGTACCAACAGCCTAATCATAAATACAGCGCCTTTCGACACTTTTTTAGTATCAAAAGGCGCTGTGTCATCAGATTGCGCAGCCGCAATAGAGTTCCATTTTTGCAATCTCCGTAGGTAATTGCACCCACAATTTTGTTTTTGATGTATGTATAAAGAATTTCATTCGAAAATAGGCTTTGGTTTAGTTATTCCCCTAATTGTGGTATTAGTAGGTGTATTGACACTGAGCATCCTTGAAGGCTTATCTTGGATTGGGGGACTGATTTTGTTGCCAGCTATCCTATTTGTGCTTCACATGTTTCTAAATACATGGTACAGAGTCGGTGATGGCAAATTAGAGATTAAATGTGGTTTCTTTTTTCATATGTATATTGAAATCGCATCCATAAAAAAAATCAAAACATCTTCAAGCCCCCTGAGCGCTCCGGCGCTATCGTTTGACCGACTAGATATTTCATACGGAAAATTTGGTCGTGTGCTGGTTTCTCCAAAGGATAAAAAGTCTTTTTTGTCGGCGATTCTGGAATTAAATCCCGCTATTGAAATTGAAGCGATATGAAACAGCCACAGCATCATTATGCAATTTGGCCTTGAAGAACTATTCGTCCCTTTCATCAACCCTCGTTCAATTTATTTGATTTTCTATCTATGGCTATGTGTTGGCCGTAATTTTAATACCGTTGATTCCCCTTTCCATTTGTGCAGTACGGTAATATGAAATGTATTTTACTTTCTTCCTCAAGAATCCGGGCGCGAGCACAGTAGCACAAGCGCAAGAAAATCATGCGGCGATAAGCAGCAAAATCTCCCATGCATTTTGGCAGGAGCTTAAGGAGAAAGGAGTCATCGCTGCCGATGCTCCGGTACCGGCAGCCTAATTATAAATACTTGCCTTTCGGTACTAAAAAAAGTATCGAAAGGCAAGTATAAGCAGATTACGCAGCCGCGTTAGGGTTGTCCATGCCCGCCTGTGGCGCCATAGATTTGTCCTGTGGCATAGCTCGCCATAGGATCGGCAAGCTGCACATATATCGAAGCTAGCTCCGCAGGTTGTCCCGGGCGCTCGAGAGGTGTATTAGCACCAAAACCTTTTAATTTCTCAGGCGTCGAGCCGCCGGCAAGCTGTAAGGGTGTCCATACGGGACCTGGCGCAACGCCATTAACTCTTATTCCTTTCGGGGCCAGCTGTTTGGCCAAGGACTTCACAAAGTTAGAAGTGGCAGCTTTGGTCTGGGCATAGTCGTATAAATCGCCTGAAGGATCTGTAGCCTGAACAGAGCTTGTTCCTATAATGGAAGCACCTGGCTTCATGTGAGGCACCGCGGCTTTGATGATCCAGAAAGGCGCGTAGATATTCGTTTTCATCGTCCAATCAAACTCCTCGGTGCTTAAATCAAGGATGGAAGGATGTACCTGTTGGCGCGCGGCATTGCTCACAAGAATATCAAGGCCGCCCAGGGCAGCGACAGCATCAGCGACGAGCTTTTTACAGAATTCTTCCGTACGTATATCCCCGGGGATCGCCACAGCCTTGCGCCCGGCTTCTTTAATAATGGCAACAACTTCCCGGGCATCCTCCTCTTCTTGTGGCAGGTAGTTGATTGCCACATCGGCACCTTCACGAGCATAGGCAATAGCGGCGGCACGCCCCATGCCCGAATCGCCTCCGGTAATAAGCGCTTTCATTCCTTTAAGTCTGCCCGCTCCGCGATAGCTTTTTTCCCCGTGATCAGGACGGGGGCTCATTTTACTCGCTAATGCGGGCCAGCTTTGCTCCTGATATGTGAAAGGCGGACGCGGATATTTCAGCAAGGGATTATCTGCCGGAGCAAAAGGTGCCGCGGAAAAATTGGCGTTTCCCGATTTAGCCAGAGCTCCTGGCATGGCAGCGAGAAACAGTCCTGCACCAATGCCGCCCATCATGTTGCGGCGGCTAATTTTGTTAACATCAGACATGTCTTATAAATAAAGTTTCAGATATAAGAAGCATGGTAATGGTGAGCAGATGTACTCACCATTACCCAAATAAGGTAAGCGCTTACGCTCTATGCAAGCTAAGCCACATTTACCGACATTGCGATATCTGTGAGCTTAAGATCTGTGTCCTTTTCTTCAGCAAGGTTCGCCTTCAACAGTTCGAGCGCCTCGTTATGCTCCATGAGTTTGGCAAACGTTGCCAGTGTACCATAGGTGGCTATCTCATAGTGTTCAACTTTCTGGGCCGCGGTAATTAATGCAGCATCTATCACTTCGGGCTGGTCTTCAAACTCTTCAATAATCTCTTCAGCCTCAGCCAGGAGGCCTTCCATAGCCTTGCATTTCTTAGCACGTGCCGACAATCCCAGCGAGCCAAAAGTCTCTTTTAATCGTGCGATCTGTCCTTCTGTCTCCTTGTAGTGGGCATCAAAAGCGTCCTTCAGCTGCTGGCTTTGAGCGGAAGAGGACATCTTTTTCAAGCCTTTAAGTAAGGCCTTTTCGGCTCCAAGAATGTCTCTTAACTCATCAATAAAAAGCTCATGCAAATGAGCGTTGGGCATTGTGGCATTTTTGTCTGTTTTCATAGTGTTCGTGTGTTTATAAATGTCCTTTGCCAACAGCAAAAGGAGATCTTTGTTTCTAAAAAAAACATTTTTAAAATACAAAACCAGCTCGTAATCATTTTGTTAAACACAGAACCTATCAGAAAAACAAAAGATTTATATATGAAAGCAGCAGTATTCCATAAACCAGGAACGATACAAGTTGACCAAGTGGAGGATCCTCGCATACAGGAGGGTGGCGACGTAATTCTACGCGTAACAGCAACCGCGATATGTGGTTCGGATCTTCATATTTTCAGTGGCGCGGTACCCCAGACAAACCCTATGGTTATGGGGCACGAGTTCATGGGAATTGTTGAAGAAGTAGGGCCAGCAGTAAAAAATCTGAAGAAAGGCGATCGCGTGGTGGTGCCTTTTCCGATAGCCTGCGGGAAATGCTTTTTTTGCAGCCATGGCGCAAGTCCGCATTGTGAGAATTCGAACTATGAACATTATGGTCCCGATGGAGGATTGACGGGACAAAAAGGCGGAGCCTTATTTGGTTATACTGATCTATATGGTGGTTATTCAGGAGGACAGGCGGAATATGTACGGGTTCCGTACGCGGATATAAGTCCGCGCGTGGTGCCGGAAAACCTTACAGACGAACAAGCTTTATTTCTTACGGATATCTTTCCGACCGGATGGTCTGCTATTGACTGGGCACAACTTAAGGGAGGGGAAACGGTAGCGATCTTTGGCTCAGGCCCTGTGGGACTTATGGCGCAGAAGGCTGCCTGGCTGAAAGGTGCGGGGCGGGTAATAGCGATCGATCCGCTTGACTATCGCCTTGAAAAAGCGCGTGAGGTGAATAAGGTGGAAACATTGAATCCCCGGGAGGTGGATGTGGTAGAAGCCCTACGTTCGATGACAGGCGGCCGGGGGGCTGACGTGTGTGTGGATGCTGTAGGATTTGAGCCTGAAAGAAACTTCCTCGATAAGGTGAAAGCGACGATCAATTTTGAAAAGGGAAGTATGAAGGTCATAGAGATGTGCCTGCGCGCGGTACGACGGGGAGGAACGGTTTCCATCGTTGGGGTCTATGGTACGCCCTATGACAATTTCCCTGTACATCGCATGTTCGACAAGGCGATCACCATACATCAGGGCCAAGCACCTGTACTCAACTATGTCGATGAGCTAATTGGTTTGGTGAAGGAAGACAAGGTTGTCCTTGATGATATTATCACCCACACGCTGCCCCTGGCTGAGGCCAGCAAGGGATATGAGCTGTTCGACAAGAAAGAGGATGATTGCGTAAAGGTTGTGTTAAAGCCATAGGATCATTTGCTGAATACTCCGGTCGGAGCATATTAATTCCGACCGGCAGAATGAAATAAATTATGAATACTATTGAAAACAAAAATGTGGTTATTACCGGCGCCTCAAGTGGTGCCGGACTAGCCATAGCTCTTGAGCTTGCTATGCGAAAAGCCCGATTGATCCTGGTAGCGCGTAACACTGCCGCTCTGGAAGATGCAGTGGCCGAGTGTCGCCAATTAGGAGCCGAGGCGCACATGTGCGTGGTAGATGTGAGCGAAGAGAAGGCCATGATCAATCTGGCAGCCTTCGCAGAGGATACCTTGGGGACTATTGACGTCTGGATAAATAATGCGGGGGTGCTTGCCGCTGGTGCCTTTGCCGACACTCCTCTGGAAGTTCACGATCAGGTGATAAAGACCAACCTGATGGGCTATATGCATGGAGCTCACGCGGTACTTCCCTACTTCAAAAAACAGGGTTACGGACATATCATAAATAATATTTCCGTTGGCGCGTTCATGCCAGTGCCATACGGTGCGGCATACTCCGCATCCAAGTTTGGTTTACGGGGATTTTCTGAAGCCTTGCGAGCGGAACTATCAGCAGAGAAAAACATCTATGTCAGCGATCTCTTTCCCGCATTCCTTGACACACCGGGAATGCGCCATGCAGCAAACTATACAGGCAAAGAGATTAAGCCAGCGCCACCGTTAACAGATCCACGCAGCGTAGCTCGCGCGGTATGCAGGGTTATAGAACGACCGATAAACATTGCATATCCGGATCTGCTGTCACCAGTGATAAGGGCTATTCACGGCTTATCGCCAAAACTTACTGGCTATGCTACAGCACTATTCTTACGAAAATATCTGCAACAGGCAGAGCCCATGTCAAGGACCAGCGGCAACATCTTCAATCCATTGAAATTTGGAAACAGCATTGACGGCGGGCACAAAGCCGCGAATGCAGCGGTAAGCAGAAAGATCATCGCCGGCAGCATATTAGCCGGAACGGCAATAGCATTTTTGCTAATGAGAAAAAGTTAGATACGTCACCGCTGGAGGAACTCTCTGCGGTGACGTATCCTTGCGACAGGATGAAATTAAGTAACTGATTCACCCGAGATATCCGGCTTATCTTCTTCCGCGTTAAGCAGTTGTTGTTGAAGTCTGTAAGTTACAGTGACGAAAATCGCGAATATAACATGCGCCGGCACCAGCTGCCAATAATAGGCGTCAGATTTTAAGATTGGCGGCAATGGATGGGCCTTAAAGGTAAGTCTCCATATAACAACCGCCAGTATTCCGCTGACAAGCCCCAGAAGCAGCATCTCCTTAGCACCGGGCTTGATCTTACCACTTTCATATCCTTCGATGTAGGCAAGCGCGAAACCGAGGCCTACAGTGAGGTGGGCAGTCCATGCCGCAGCCATCCTCTTATTTTCTGAGAGCAGCGGCATGATGCGTTTGATCATCCTTGAAAGTTGAGCGGACTCTGAAAAATTCTGGCCTTGAACTTTTGACAAAAGCTTGCTGAACGCAGTCATCATAAGTGTTCCGGCAATAGAAGGGAACAGCGACCTAATTAATAATCCTGGAGCCATAATACTATGATTTAATCAGGTTAACACCTGAGATACTTTGATGTTTGCAAATTAAAAGCGCGAATGCATTCTTATTGAGAGGCTGGCATTGGGGATAAATAAACAAACGAGTGCCCAAACGAGGAATATGAACGATAAGGTTTCCAGCAATAAAGTAAAGAAATAGCACTATCAGATGCCACCCACGCGGTATTTGATAGTGCTATTCATCATCAGGACTTAGGCGCCCGCGGCCTTTTTTATGTCGACAACCTTGCCCACTTCAGGAGAATAGTCGCGCATCATCTCTTCAGCTTTAACGACCATATTTTCTGAGCCGAGGAAGATGGCGGAGCGCTGATGTAAGGAATTTACATCTTTCTCAAGGATTCTTTCAAAGCCGTCAGTAGCACGCCCCCCGGCTTGTTCAATAATGAAAGCCATGGGATTACATTCATATACAAGACGCAGCTTGCCTTTTGGCGCCGCCGCGGTAGTTGGATAAATGAAGATCCCTCCCTTAATTATATTGCGATGCAAATCGGCAACCATAGATCCGATATAACGCGAGGAATAAGGACGATGGGTAGACGGATCATTCACCTGACAATACTTGATATACTTTTTCACGCCATCAGGGAAGTTAATGTAATTACCTTCATTGATTGAATAGATGTATCCATCTTTAGGAATGCGCATCTCGGGATGTGAAAGACAGAACTCTCCTATTGAAGGATCCAGCGTAAAGCCGTTAACACCCTTACCTGTGGTGTATACAAGCATCGCTGAAGACCCATAAACGACATATCCGGCGGCTACCTGCTCGGTACCTTTCTGAAAGGCATCTTCAATGGTGGCGCAGGATCCCCCGGATTTGCGGCGATAAATAGAAAAGATAGTGCCCACAGCCACGTTCACATCGATATTAGACGATCCATCCAAAGGATCGATGGCTACAATGTATTTGGCATCCCGGGAAATTTCGTTGTCAATAAAGATAGGATCATCGTTTTCCTCCGATACGACAATACAACATTCGCCACCACTTGTCAGCGCAGATATAAACTGCTCGTTAGCGAAAACGTCTAGCTTCTTCTGCGATTCGCCGTGTGTATTAACACTGCCAATCTCCCCCAGAATATCCACGAGCCCGGCTTTGTTCACCTCGCGGTTTACAATTTTAGCTGCAATACCAATATCTCTCAGCAGGCGCGATAATTCGCCTTTAGCGTAAGGAAAATCTTTTTGTTTCTCAATAATAAATTGACCGAGCGTTTGAACAACTGTCATAAATAGATGTAAAGTTTGAGTAGTGATTAGATGTATTGTTGTATTTATATGAGGCTTGCATGTGCAAACCAATTATTAAAACTTTTGATACGAAAACTACACAGGACGCAGAATGTTTTCACGAAACACCATGTAATTGAACCGGAGAACGTCGTATATTGAGAAAAAACGTCAGTCTCTCAGGCTTTCAGCTCGATTACTTCTAAGTTAGCAATTTTTTCGTCAACTACCGAAAAACGTAATAAAGTTCTTACTTTATGCCAACCTTGTTTGCCGGCGGCACCAGGATTCATGTGCATACAGTTAATCTTTTTGTCGTACATGACCTTTAAAATGTGTGAGTGCCCACAGATAAAGAGGCCGGGAGGATTAGCATAAATTTCAGGTTTGACGAGGGGACTGTATTTTCCGGGATAGCCACCGATATGGGTCATCCAGACATCCAGCTCTTCACATTTAAACCGAAGATGTTCCGGATATACCGTACGGAGATCCTGACCATCGATATTTCCGTATACACCGCGCAGCGGCTTGAAGGCGGCAAGCTTATCAGCGAGGTCTATATTTCCGAAATCTCCGGCATGCCATATTTCATCGCAAGCGTCGAAGTATTTAAATATGGCGTCGTCAAGAAAGCTGTGAGTATCGGAAAGGAGTCCTATTTTCTTCATAACAGTACTTTATAGGAGTATTAAAAAATAGTAAAAAAATCACGTAAAGCTTCGGCGTAACCCTGAGAGTAGACCTTCGGCGCTTCATAGATCGTGAAATCGGTATCTACACGAGGCTTTATTTCTTTTGACATACGCAGAATAAAGCGATGTGGATCGGAATACTGAAATGAATGGAGAGATATTTGTCCGAAAACATTAAATCCAATCGCAGAGGCCAGCTTCAGCACCTGCCTGGCAGTATCGGGAGGCAAGACCATGCATAACTCTCCCCTAGCACTTAAAAACTTGTTGGCAAAAGCAAACAGCTCTTCGAAGAAGGAGTCGTCGGCATGCCGGGCGACGTGTTTCTCCGGATTCGGATTCTTCAAAGAAGCTAAGAAGAACGGAGGATTACTTAGAATAAGGTCATAACAACCTTCAGTCAGCGGTAGCGATGATGGTAATGACTGAAAAGGAGCGGCAACACACCTAAGACGTTCTGCAAAGGGCGAAGCTGCAAAGTTTAAGGATGCTGTTTGTGCCGCGGCAGCGTCAATTTCCACGGCATCAACCATAAGATCAGGAAACCGCTGGGCACATATCAACGAAACAACACCGGTGCCGGCACCGATATCCAACATCCGCCCCTTTCCATGAAAATCAGGAAGGACGCCTAATAATACGCCATCAGTATTGACCCTCATCGCGCAGTTGGATTGATCAATATTAAACTGTTTAAATCGAAAGATCGCGGACATTGACTCGAGTAATTTTGACATCAAAGATGGGAAATTTTCATATCAATATTTCCGGGAGCGATCGTGGATTCCAGGGAGAGGCATGAAAACGCTAAGTTCGGCTATATCTTCACATCCTGCAGCAAAGAACGAGCGCGAGGAGCGACTATTTCTATAAATTTCGAATTTGAATGAAAACTTTACAACGATTTAAAAAGAAAGAATGCTCAGGTTTGACAAAAGACTTAAAATAACACTTGAAATAAATTCGCTTTTTATCAGGAAATTACAATCTTTGACCCTAATATTAAAACTACAAGACAAACAAAAGCATTAAATACGATAATTTTATGTCCAATCTACGATTCCAGGCATTAAATGCTGTTCTGACAAGAACCATCCCGCATGTTGATGCACCATCAGCTAAAATCTCCGATTACTTTGCAAGCAATGTATTCGACACACGCAAGATGCGTGAATATCTTTCCAAAGAAGCCTTTCAGGCGGTGAGCAATGCGATACTTTTGGGCGAGACAATCGACAGAGAGGTTTCAGAACAGGTAGCGTCAGCCATGAAGGCTTGGGCAATGAGTTTTGGAGTAACGCATTATACACATTGGTTTCAGCCATTGACAGGCACGACAGCAGAAAAGCATGATTCCTTTTTTGAGCCAACATCAGATGGACGCGGCATCGAGAAGTTTTCCGGTGACGCTCTGGCTCAGCAGGAACCAGATGCTTCAAGTTTCCCTAACGGCGGAATAAGAAGCACTTTCGAGGCACGCGGATACACTGCCTGGGATCCTTCTTCTCCGGCATTTATAATGGACAAGACCCTTTGTATTCCTACTGTTTTTGTTTCTTATACCGGCGAATCTCTTGACAACAAAGCGCCTTTACTGAAAGCTGTAAATGCCATCGATAAAGCGGCTTCGGCAGTAGCTCAGTACTTCGACAAGAGCGTAGAAAAAGTAAACGCTTCTTTAGGTATTGAACAGGAATACTTTTTAGTAGATCTGGCCCTCTTCAACGCGCGTCCTGATTTATATCTTACTGGCCGTACCTTATTCGGTCACTTGTCAGCTAAAAACCAGCAGTTGGAAGATCACTATTTCGGATCTATTCCGGAAAGAGTACTTTCCTTCATGCAGGATCTGGAGACCGAAGCATTGAAGCTTGGAATTCCATTGAAGACAAGACATAATGAAGTTGCTCCTTCACAATTTGAGTGCGCGCCAATTTATGAAGAAATAAATCTTGCGATAGATCACAATCAATTGTTAATGGATCTGATGGATAAGGTTGCCCTTAGACATCATTTTAAGGTATTGCTTCACGAAAAGCCATTCGCGGGAGTTAATGGATCAGGGAAGCATAATAACTGGTCATTGATCACCAACACCGGTAAAAACCTGCTTGCTCCTGGAAAAACGCCTAAGAATAACCTGATGTTTCTTACGTTCTTTGTAAACACCATTAAGGCTGTTTATGAGCACGCGGATCTGTTAAGAGCATCTATAGCATCGGTTACAAATGATCACCGTTTGGGAGCAAATGAAGCGCCACCGGCTATCATGTCAATCTTCCTGGGAACACAGTTGAACGATGTTCTTGATGAGATTGAAACATCACGTGTTACCAGCAAGATGAAACAGGAAGCTACGCTTTGGACTAACATTCCAAAGATTCCACAGATCCTGCTTGACAACACCGACCGTAACCGTACGTCGCCATTCGCGTTTACCGGTAATAAGTTTGAATTGCGCGCGGTAGGATCATCAGCGAACTGCGCAAATCCGATGACGATCCTGAATCTGATCGTTGCTGATCAGCTTAATAAATTTAAGGTTGACGTTGATAAGCTTCTTAAAAAGGGCGAAAAGAAAGACGTAGCCTTGATGACTGTAATTAAAAAGTACATCAAAGAGTCAAAGGCAATTCGTTTTGAAGGTAATGGATATAGCGATGAGTGGGCTGCTGAAGCAGAAACTCGTGGCTTATCAAACATAAAGACAACACCTAAGGCTCTTGACGCCTTAACGACAGAGAAGTCATCTAAGCTTTTTGAAGACTCAGGAGTATTCTCGCTACGTGAAAGCCACGCGCGCCATGAAATCCTTTTAGAGAACTATTACAAGAAACTTCAGATCGAAGCTCGTGTAATGGGTGAACTTGCGGATAATCTGATATTACCTGCGGCTATAGCTTACCAAAGCGATCTTATTGCTAACGTGAAGGGGCTAAAGGATATTGGTCTTGAAGAAGAAGCATATGCGGCTCAGCTGAGCTTCATCAAGAAACTTTCTTATCACATCAACGTTGTGCGCACGAATGTTTTAGACATGGTAAACGCGCGTAAGAAAGCTAATGTAATTGAGGATGTGAGAGAGAAAGCGATTGCTTATGATGAAACTGTAAAATCATATTTTGATACCATCCGTTATCACGTTGATAAACTGGAACGCCTGGTATCTGATGAGAAATGGCCTCTGCCTAAGTTCAGAGAACTGTTGTTCATTAAGTAACAACAAAGGAGATTTTCTTATTGAAGAAGGTTGTTTCATCATGAGACAACCTTCTTCTTTTTAACGGATGTTCCATCAACTTGTATTGCGAAACCATGCGAATACCAAGCTATCGGCCCCTACTGGTGGTCATATTCAATGATTATAACGCCGATTACTAAAATTAAGCTTAAATTTGAGGCAATGTCAGACTTGAAATACAATCAACGAGGCGTATCTGCAGGAAAAGAGGACGTCCATAATGCAATAAAAAACATAGATAAGGGAGTTTTCCCAAAAGCCTTTTGTAAGATCATTCCCGATATACTGGGAGGAGATGAGGCCTACTGCAATATTATGCATGCTGATGGTGCTGGCACCAAATCGTCACTTGCCTATGTATATTGGAAGGAAACGGGAGATATTTCCGTATGGAAAGATATTGCACAGGACGCGATCATCATGAACCTTGATGATTTGCTTTGTGTAGGAGCGACAGACAAGATATTATTATCGTCGACTATCGGTCGTAACAAAAATCTTATAACGGGAGAGGTTATTGCCGCTATCATCAACGGCACAGAAGAAATTCTGTCAGAATTGAGGAAACTCGGAATAGGAATATATTCGACCGGCGGTGAAACCGCTGACGTAGGCGATCTGGTAAGAACAGTTATCGTAGACTCTACCGTAACATGCCGCATGAAGAAAGAGGAAGTTATCTCCAATGACAACATACAGGCAGGCGATGTTATCGTAGGCTTAGCATCTTACGGACAGGCATCCTATGAACATAAATACAATGGCGGTATGGGCTCCAACGGACTTACCTCGGCACGGCACGATGTGTTCCATAAGTATGTGGCAGAGAAGTACCCTGAGAGTTACGACCCGGCGGTGCCCTATGAATTAATATTCGCGGGAAGCAAAAAGCTTACTGAAGAGGTAGCTATAAGCGACAATGAAACCCTTAGCGCGGGCAAGCTGGTGCTTTCGCCAACCCGTACCTACGCTCCTGTTATCAAGAGCATCCTTGATAAGATGCGTGACAAGGTACATGGAATGGTCCATTGTTCAGGCGGGGCGCAGACAAAGGTGCTGCACTTCATTGATAATCTACACATAATAAAGGACAACCTTTTTCCGGTACCTCCCCTATTTCGTCTGATACAAGAAGAGTCGGCGACCTCATGGCAGGAGATGTATAAGGTATTTAATATGGGGCATCGTATGGAACTTTATGTTCCTGAAAGCGCCGCGGCAGAAATCATAGCGATATCGGAGAGCTTCAACATCGAAGCCCGGATCGTAGGACGAGTGGAAGCCTCAGACGAGAAAAAGGTCACGATACGTTCAGAGTTTGGCGAGTTTGTATATTAAGGCTCACAACTAATATTTTACGAGGCCGTATCCGCAACGATACGGCCTTTGTTTTTACCCTCTCCCAACATTACCAGGCCTGAAACTTTTTCTTATTCTTTAATAAGGTTAAATTAGCGGTACCACATTACGATCATGAAAAACGTCAGCTTTCGCAGTTTTATCACCACTACCGGGAATAAGATGGTCATGAATGAAATTCCCGTTCCGGCGGCAATAGCTAAGGCTATATCTGATAAGAAAGGAGCTATCAGAATACTTTGTTCCATAGAGGGCGGAGAAGAGTTTCCTTGTGCCTTAAATCCCCGTAAAACGGGCGATTATACCATCATTGCCAGCAAACAGCTTATTAAGGCAAATAATCTTGAAAATAAAGAAGCGTTTGAGCTGAGTGTGCGGGAAGATGAAAGCGATGGCCTGGCACTGCCGGAGGAGTTAAGCGAAGTGCTTATACAGGACGATTGGGGGAGCAAGCTTTTTGAAGAACTACTTCCAGGGAGAAAGCGTGGATATATCTACTACGTACGTTCAGGAAAGACCGTTGATACCCGCATAAAACGTTCCTTCGAAATTATTGAAAAGCTAAAATCGCTAAAGACAAGCAGATAAGGGCTATTAACTGATAGCCTTATAAACAAGAAAGCCGGACTGCATGACAATCCGGCTTTCTTGTTTGTAAAAACTCTTTATTTTTTAACAGCTTTCTTCACCGTCTTTACCGGTGCTGCAGTTCTGATATCAAGTTCATTAATAATGTTCTTAGCTCCGCCAAGCACGTCGATACACCAAAGCACATAACGCGTATCCACACAGATGGTGCGCTTATATTGTTTGTCAAAGGCGATATCTCCAGACATTGCTTCCCAGTTTCCATCAAAAGCGAGTCCTATAAGCTCACCGTTGCCGTTGATTACCGGTGAACCTGAGTTACCTCCGGTGATATCATTGTTAGTGATGAAGTTAACCATGAGCGTTCCATTCTGACCATACTGGCGGAAATCCCTCTTGTTGTACGCATCTACAAGGCTCTTTGGCAGATCAAATTCTGAGTCGCCAGGGATATATTTCTGCATCACTCCATCAATGGTAGTATGTGTATTGTAAGTCATACCATCTTTAGGGCTATAGTTCTGCACATTGCCATAGGTAATTCTCATCGTGGAATTCGCATCAGGATACATCAGCTTTCCGCTGTTCTTTTCAAGGAGCGCTTTTAAATACAGATGATCCAGTTCAGCTTTCTTTGTTTCGAAATCGCTGATCACTGATCCCATATTATTCTTCACGAAATCGGCAGGGATAAGATTAGCGGCATACTTAAACGCAGGATCCTTCTGAAACTCTTCGATGCCCGGATTCTTAGCTAGAAGAGCTTCAAAGCGCTCAGGACGTATCACCTGGGACTCATCCCACAGCTTGTCGGCGATCTTACTGAACGTTTCTTCAGGAGTACCTTTCCAGTTATCCTGAGCAAGGTCAGAGAAGAATTTAGGATGGCGGTTAAGCGGAATGTCCTTATAAAAAGACGCGAGGATGCTCGCGAAGATTTTCTTATCCGCTTTCTCAATATACTCCGCCTTATACTCCTTCAGCGAGTTCTTCAAATATTCTTTAGCCTCGTTAAAACGAGCTTCACCGGCACGCGACGCGGAAGCGATGATCACCATATTCTTCACCCAATCTGTAGCTAAAAAGCCTTCGTTGATGTAGGTGCGCTCTATGGCAAAAGGCTCGTATGCAGCGTAGGCAGCTTTATAGCCTTCGGTAAGAGATTTATAGGAAGCATCTTTCCCTGCTGCCCACTGATTAAATTCGGCTTCTTGTTTTTGCTTTTGTTCGTATATCTTTAAACGCTTAAGCTGCTCAGTCTGTCCGATGTAGTATTTCCAGTAGTTAGCGATATTAGCGTATTTAGAAGAAAGGTTAAGACGGGTAGCAACATCCTTATCCATTTCTTCCTTCCATGCTTTAAGGCGAATATCACGCAGTTTTACAATTGTTGGAGATACCTGATCAGTAGCAAGCTTTACCCCATGAGAGGTAAGAAAACGATCCGTTCTGCCAGGGAAGCCATAGACCATAGCAAAGTCGCCATTCTCTACACCCTTGATAGATACCGGAAGAAATTTCTTCGGTGTGAAAGGTTTATTATCT
The DNA here is from genome assembly GCA_002454425.1 of Sphingobacteriaceae bacterium UBA6709. Classification (GTDB taxonomy): domain Bacteria; phylum Bacteroidota; class Bacteroidia; order Sphingobacteriales; family Sphingobacteriaceae; genus Arcticibacter. The sequence goes on along the minus strand of DKIV01000051.1, from coordinate 174,616 downwards.
GTAGCGTAATTTGCAGGCTTGTTATCTTTTCCGGCGTAAACACGGAACACTGAAAAATCGCCTGTCTGACGTGGCCATACCCAGTTATCAGTGTCGCCACCAAATTTACCTATTGACTGTGGAGCAGTTCCTACCAAACGGATATCGTCGTAACGCTCAAAGATATACAGAAAGTACTGATTGCCTTTGTAGAAGTCTCTGACATAAGCGTTATACTTAGTGCCTTTAACAGCGTCGTCAGCAATTTGCTTTGAGAGCTCGGCGATCTTAGCGTTTTGCATGTTCGCAGCCACCCCCTTTAGTCCCTGCTGTACTTTAGCAGTAACGTCTTCCATCTTAACCAGGAAGTTTACGAATAGTCCGGGAACAGGTTTCTCTTCAGCGTAGCTCTTTGCCCAGAAACCGTTGTCGAGGATATTATCCTGCGGTGTTGAATGGGAAGCAATGGCGTCGTAACCACAGTGGTGATTGGTAAAGATCAATCCATTCTTAGAAACGATCTCCCCGGTACAAAAGCCGCCAAATGACACGATGGCGTCTTTCAGGCTAGCCTTATTGATACTATACAGATCTTCAGGAGTGAGCTTAAAGCCCTGCTTCTTCATCTGATCATAATTCTTTCCGATGAGCATCGGGATCCACATGCCTTCATCAGCTTTTGCTACAGAGCTACACAGCAAAGCGAGCCCCAGAAAAAATGCTAATAGCGTATTAGTTCTTTTCATTGAAACGTTGTTAATAATTGCGACGAAAATACCAAATTTCAGCAACAAATTTGCATTAGTATTTCAGTTCCCCATCAGGCTTAGCTTGGGCCGCTATGCAATCCTTGACGAGATACATGATAGATTTATAAGGTGCGCCGGAATTTTCGGAAAGGTTCATTTCGCAGGTCTTCGATGTAGAATAATAATGTTGACAGCCGGCATCCTGCAGCTCCCGACATTCACGATACGTTGCCGACTGAGTCAACTCGGGAAATATAAAACCGCGGTCGCCTGCCATGCCGCAGCAACCGGCGTTTTCAGGAATATATACATCAGAAGCTAAGCGTTGTGCAACAGCATGCAAACCAGTCTCTTTCCCCATCTTCTTCAGTGAACATACCGGATGAAGCGCAACCTTACGAGGTAGCTGGGGGAGATCGACACGTGAGAGCACGTAGTCCTTCACAAAGTCGACAGTATCAAGAACTGTCATCTGCTCCAGTCGTCCTCTGTTTTCCAGAGACAAAGCCGCGGAGGAATGAAGCAGGGTATACGTACAGGAGCTAAGATCAACCACAACAGGAAATTCGCCTGAGCGACTAGCTTCCCAGAGGCTTGCCACCAGACTATTTGCTTTTTGCCGATATGCTGTTTCGTATCCTTTGGAGGAGAACAACTGTCCGCAGCATTGCGCGTCGAGATCAGGGGGGATGATGATTTGTATTCCGGCATAAGCGCTAACCTCAAGGAAAACATCTGTAAGCGGCGGCGTATCCGGATCGGCATTTCCCATACTACGATTTATACAGGTAGGAAAGTAAACGATTTGCGCCGCGGGAGATGAAATTTCAGAGGGTTGCGCTACCGGGGATGCGGGGGCAAGCTGCTCCGTCCAAAGCGGAAAAGAGGGAACCACGCGCCGTATTGTTTTTGTTATCGCAGGCATTGTCTTACGTCCAAATGCTTTATTAAAAGCATTGCCGGCTTTAAGCACCCCCCTTAGCAGGCCCGCGACCGTGGCGAAGCGCGACGCCACAAATAATGCCACCTTATTTGCAGCAACCGAATGCTCTTCCTTACGCAAGCGCTTCACAAGATCGCCTGTATTAATTTCTACCGGGCATTCCATGCTGCAAAGACCATCAACAGCGCAAGTATCGATACCGTCGTACTGATATTCCTTTAAAAGCGTATTATAGTCTTCGTGGCTCTTTTGAAGTTTAAAGCGCTGTAGCTCGCGTCTTGCTACAATGCGTCGACGAGGCGTCATGGTGATGTCGCGGCTGGGGCATATATGTTCACAAAAGCCACATTCCATGCATTTATCAACTTCAGGTTCCACTACCGTCAATTCTTTGAGGTGTTGCAAATGGGCTTTAGCATCTGAATTTATTATGACTCCCGGATTTAAAAAGCCAAGAGGATCAATCACCTCCTTGAGGCTTGCCATGATTTGATATAACTCAGCGCCCCATTCAGCTTCAACAAAAGGAGCCATATTTCGGCCTGTGCCATGTTCGGCCTTCAAAGCACCTTGGTATTTATCTACAACCAGACGCACCAAGTCGTCTATGAAGCATTCATAACGATATAGCTCGCTGTCTTTATTGAAATCCTGCGTTATGACGAAATGGATGTTGCCGTCTTTGGCGTGCCCGAAGATGATGGCATGGTTATAACCGTGCTTCAAAAACAATACCTGTAGCTCCGTTATCGCGGACGCCAGGCGTTCGAGCGGAAAGGCGATATCTTCCAGGATGACCGTCGTACCCCGCGCCCGCACCGCTCCTACGGAAGGAAACAGCCCCTTCCTCACTTTCCAGAGCAACGCCTGTTCCATTGCATTCCTGCTGAAAGACGCGGGATATATTAAAAAAAGCGAGCTTTCTATATGAGTATATTCCTCAAGCATGTGCTCCAATGCCTGTACGTCCGCCGCCTGATACTCGACGAGTAAAGCGGCGGCTCCCTCGGGCAAGCCTGCGATATAGGATGGAACTCCCGGCAGATGCTCCACAGCACGTAAAGACGCGCGATCCATCAGCTCAATGGCTTCAGCGCCCGTGACTGCCAATGACGCTACCGCGGCACAGGCGTGCTCAATAGAATGGAAACATAAAAGACAGGTTGCTTTATGGGGTAAATCCGGAAATGTATCCATAACGACCTCGGCGATGAAGCCCAGTGTTCCTTCAGCACCGATAAGCAAATGAGCCATGATATCCAAAGGCTCGACATAGTCAAGAAAGGCATTAAGACTATATCCCACCGTGTTCTTGGTTTTATACTTATGTCTGATCTTACGATAGCATTCGATGTTATCGTCTAACGACTCCTTTATCCATTGCAGCTGTTGCGCCAGCGCCCTGTTCTGCTCCTGAAAGCGAGCGTAATCTTCAGGAATCTCCGTTGAATACATATTTCCATCAGGCAATATGAATCGAATATGTCTGACAGTATGATAAGAATTGCGGGCTACACCGCAACACATGCCGCTGGAGTTGTTCGAAACGATCCCGCCAATCATTGCAGAATTAATGGAAGCAGGATCAGGACCAATTTTGCGCTTCCATCTACGCAAATGCGCGTTTACCATGCCGCCTGTCATCCCTGGCTGTACACGTACAGTCGCCCCCTCCTGTTCAATTGAGATCTTTTTCCACCCACTTACATCAACAAGAATACCGTCAGAAATTGACTGTCCCGAAAGGCTGGTACCTGCAGCCCTGAAGGTTAGCGAAACACCTAAGGTGGCGGCAATATTTAGAATTGCGATCACTTCTGCTTCGGTAGCGGGAAACACCACCACTAAAGGCACCAGACGGTAAAAACCGGCATCTGAAGCGTAGGATATACGATCTATTAATCGTGATTTAATCCTTTGGTCTGGAAGAATTGACTGTAGCGATTTGAGAAGCTCCATACATATACGAGAACATTGGTTAATGAGTCCTGATATATGAAGTTAGCAATAAAAAAAGGTAAGTAATGAGACCATTCAGAATAATAAGTTCAAAGCCTATCGAGTATGAAAACCACGCCATTGAATTTTTATCGACGATAAAGGTCAGCAGGGGCGAGAGCAGGCAGATGTAAGGAACGAGCTTGTCGCGAACACTACGCCTGGAGAACATACCAAAAGCAAACAGTCCAACTAATGGGCCATAGGTATAACCGGCAGCCCGAAAGATGGCATTCACAACGGAGTCATCATTAATTATCCTGAAGATCATGATTACCGCTAGCATCACAAAGGAGAAAGCGACATGTACAAGATGTCTCGTTCTGATGAGCGCCGGATCGTTCTGATTATCCTTTTTTGCGAAGCCCAGAAAATCCACACAGAACGAGGTAGTAAGCGCCGTAAGGGCGGAATCTGTGGTAGCGAAAGTCGCAGCCGTGAGTCCCAGCATGAATACTACCGCCGGAATGATGTTAAGATGATTGAGCGCAATTTCAGGAAATAGATGATCAGGAGTCTTAAGGGCCGCTACATCGATACCATTCTTTGCGGCAAACAGGTATAACAAGGCTCCCATACTTAAAAAAAACAAGTTGATAACCACGAATACAAGCGTAAAGCTGAGCATATTCTTCTGAGCCTCACCAATATTGCGGCAACTCAGGTTCTTCTGCATGAGGTCCTGATCCAGACCGGTCATGGCAATGGTAACCACAATACCTCCCAAAAACTGTTTCAGAAAATGATTTTTACTACCGAGGAAGTCCTCCCAGAAAAACACTTTTGAATACGAGCTATGCTTCACCGTTTCAAAGGTCTGCAACAGATCCATATTCATACTTTTGGAGATGAAATAAATGGACAGGATCACAGACGACAAAAGAAATACCGTCTGCAATGTATCCGTGATGATAATTGTCTTAAGGCCGCCCTTAAATGTATAGAGCCATATTAACACCAGACAGATTAGCACCGTCAGACCAAATGGCACATTCCAGGCATCAAAGATGAATTTCTGTAATACAATGGCTACAAGATACAAGCGGAACGCTGAGCCTATGGTTCTTGAGATAAGAAAAATCATCGCTCCCGACCTGTAACTCCAATACCCTAGACGGTGCTCCAAATAGGTATATATTGAAACAAGGTGCATCTTATAATAGAGTGGCAGCAGTACCGTAGCGATAAGCACAAATCCCACAGCATTGCCCAGAACAAACTGAAAATATCCAAAGCTATTGGCGGCAACGGCTCCCGGAACGGAGATAAAAGTTACTCCCGAAAGAGCTGTGCCTATCATTCCAAAGGCTACAAAGTACCATTTAGAGCTTCTGTTGGCGATGAAAAATGTTGAATTATCAGCAGATTTCCTCGAGGTAAACCACGAGATAAGCACTAAAATACCGAAGTACGAAATGAGAAAGCTGAGAAGTATTAGTGGTGACATAGGATGGCTTTAAATCGTTAGGCAATAAAGGAAATTAATGAGCACTTTCAATAGCCTTACGCACATTTCCATATTTTTCAAGCAGCTCACGCGATTCCTCTTCAGACAAACCTGTTTCTTTAGCAATCATCTGCACTCCCCTCTCCAACAACTTATGATTCGTAAGCTGCATATCCACCATCTTATTTCCTTTAACATGGCCAAGCTGTATCATTACCGACGTACTAAGCATATTGAGAACCAGCTTTTGAGCCGTGCCCGCCTTCATTCTCGTTGAGCCGGTAAGGAACTCGGGCCCCACAACAACCTCTACGGGATATTGCGCGGCGGCAGCAACCGGACTTCCCTGATTGCAAACAATACATCCGGTAACAAGTCCCCGGGCGTTAGCTTGCTTCAGTCCTCCAATAACATACGGAGTAGTACCGGAAGCAGCGATACCTACAACCACGTCGCCATCATTTATATCATAAGCCTCCATGTCAAGCCAGGCCTGCTCCTCGTTGTCTTCAGCAAACTCTACCGCCCGGCGTATCGCCTTGTCACCGCCGGCGATAATGCCGATCACACGATCGAAATCAACACCAAAGGTAGGCGGGCATTCTGAAGCGTCTACTACCCCCAGGCGGCCGCTGGTGCCGGCGCCAATATAGAACAAACGACCACCTTCTTTCATCTTCGCTGCAATAGCGGCACTCAAAGCCTCTATCTGTGGAATTACTGCCGCTACGGCGTTGGGAACCTCGCGATCTTCGCGATTTATGCTTTCGAGAATCTCTCGTAAAGCCATTTTCTCAAGATGATTATAATGGGAATCCTTTTCTGTTGTTCTTTCCATGGAAGGCTAAAGCTATGCGTGACTACGTCATTGTTTGTCAACGCAAAAATAGTGTTAACAGAGGAAACACGCTACATCTCTGCCGCTTTATAAAAAGATATTTAAGTCCCTTCCTGTTCCTTAAGCTCAATTTCTTCCTTCTTCGCTATAATTTTTTCTTTTTTCAGGTCTATACGAATAAGGTTATAAATACTCATATAGCAATTAGCTATCCATACCAGCGAAAATCCGGAGATAAAAAAACCCCGCCAATCAGGAAGTAAGAGTTTAAAACCGCTGAGCACTAAGATAAGCACGGTAACATAATGAGAGAAGCAGTATTCGCAGGTAAACAAATAAAAGAACTTACGAGCTAATAAGGTCTTACGCTGCTGACTGCAACGCACGCAGTACTCACGTGGTTCCCGGAATACTTCCTCATGAGTTACGGTCCAGGCTATACACGCTACAGGAATAGCCAAAACAAAGAGATGGATTAACTGCGCATTTAACGACATGTATAAAATACACTTACCGCCGGAAAATTGTTTCGCCAGTGCCTAAAGCCGATTCCCTTTGCGAGAGAGAGACAGCAGCTGTCCAAGCTGAAAAGCTGTTCTCTTCAAATTGTTATAGGTGTGGGAAAGCGCCTCATCGAGAGATGCCGGCTCGTTACTGATAGATAATACAACATCAAAAGTATGCGAAAACAAGTCGGCCTCCTGTAACGGAACTGTCCCCCCCAAAGCAATAACAGGTACGTTAAACTTCCGGGCAGCGCGGGCCACACCCGCCGGTCCTTTACTTTTTAAGGTCTGAAGATCAATGCTACCCTCAGCGGTAATAACAAGATCGGCTTCTTTGAGGTGCTCATCAAATCCGCAAAGCTCCAGAAAGTGATCAATACCATTCACAAGCTTTGCATTGAGAAAGCCCTGGAGACCTGCCGCGGCACCACCCGCCGCACCGCCTCCCTTAAGGGTAGTAATATCAACCCCCAACTGACTCTTAGCTACGCCCGCCATCTGCTTCAGCCGATCTTCAAGCTCTCGAATTTCCATGGTGCCGGCGCCTTTTTGAGGACCAAAGACCGTGGCCGCGCCTTCTTCGCCTAATAAGGGATTTTCAACATCGCAAAGTACTACCAACTGGCAACTTTTCAAGCGCGAATCAAGATCGGTAAGTACTACCTCCCGAAGCTCATTGAGCCCCCGTGGCAACTTAATTATTTCAGAATGTCCATGCATGAAGCGTAGCCCTAAGGCCTTAAGCATTCCCGAGGCGCCATCTACCGTTGCTGATCCGCCCATACCGATAATAATCTTTTTGACATGCTGATCCAGCGCCTTCCTAATCAACTCTCCCGTACCATAAGTATTTGCCCTTAAGGGATCCAATTCTTCGCTTTGCAGCAAACGACTGCCTGAGGCCTCCGCCATTTCAATGACGGCAGTCCTCCCATCATCAATAACACCAAAACGAGCCTTAATCTTTCTAAAAAGGGGATCGTGAACCTCACACTCTATAAACTCTCCTTTAAAATGCTGCACCAGAAGTGTTCCGGTGCCATCTCCCCCATCCGCAATAGGAAAACAAACACAAGAACAGTCTAGACTACTTTCTTCCAGTCCCAAACGGATTGCCTCCGCCGCCTCGGCGGCACCAATGCTATGCTTAAAAGCATTTGGAGCTATAAGAATTCTCATCATCTCAGGGCTTTTTCATGAAACTCATTCCAATGGAGGTGCCGGCACCCAGGATTGCGCCAGCAGCCACATCCGTAGGATTATGCACCCCTATATAAAGGCGCGAATAGCTTACAGCTCCCGCCCACAGATACGAAGGAGCAATAACATACCATTTTGGATATACGGTAGACAAGGCCGTAGCGGTACTAAAAGAGGAAGAGGTGTGGCCGGAAGGGAAAGAATAGCCCGAGGCCCTATATAATGGCACAATGTTCAGATTCTTGATAAAAGGACGAGGCCGCTTCACGGTAATTTTTATCAGGTTGGTTAGCAGAAAAGAAATAGCCGAACTACTTGCCACATACGCGGCATTCTGCCTCGTCTGCTTGCTATCAGAGATAATACCCGCAGCCATCATGCCTAAGGGAACTCCGTAATTAACATAATTGTTTGTTTTCGATAAGAACAAAAAGACATCGCTTTGCGGTTTGGTCCTCCCTGCGGCGATGTCCAATAAGATACGATCATCCATTTGCTGTATCGCGGACTGCGAAAATACGGGCAAGGCAGCCAGCATCCAAAACAGCAGACTTAGCTTAATACTCACGAAACGTAAATCCTTCATACAACGAATATAAAGAACAGATGCCTTGATGCGATCTCTTCGGACAATTAATTCTCAGCATGTATGCTAAAAAACGACGAAAGCCGCTTCCCGTATTCGAGAAGCGGCTTCCGCTGTAATTTTTATAAGTTTTAGAAGTTCTTAAGGTAAGAGATCTCCCCGTCAGGAGTGATCTTCACAATCAGAGACTCCTTATTGTTCTTTAAGCTAGCGAAATAGATTGAATCATAGTTTCTTCTGCCAGTCATAACATCAAATTGTGATCCCTGAACGTCCAGATCATATTTAACAACATCTTCAACCTGATATCCCTGGTATAACTTACCAAGACGGCTTTTACTAACCGCAGGAAGCTTTTTAAAATCTACATATTGCGTCGTAGCGATATAATCGCCCTTAACATCAAAGAACGCCGCCAGTTTCTTTCCATTTAAAGTAAAAGAAGCTTTCTGGAAATCGTTAGTTACCGTCCACTTTACATTCTCCGCACTTTGGAACTTACTCATGAAGTTATTCACCGCGAAATAAGAAGCTTCTGCCTCCTTCACTGCTGCCACCTTTTTGTTATCGTCAGCGAATCCTTTTGCTACCACTGCGAAAACTAATACTGCGATATAAATATATTTTTTCATCTTTTTTACTGATTTATATCACAAAGATAAGGCGCGTTTTAATTATATCAAACTTTTGCAGTAATTATTGCCATAAATTCAATGCAAACGATTTAAATTTACAAATACATCAACAATAAATCTTTCGCACTCGTTTGCATTGTCAAAATGGAATCTACTTAAGACCTTTCAGGAACGGCTCCACAGAGCCATCAGTGTTTTCCACCACCGGTAAACCCAAAATATGTGTCACCAGAGAGAAGATATTCACATTATCAAAAGGACGAATGGAAACACCCTCCTTAAACGCTGGTCCCCAGGCGATAAACGTGGCATACATCTCGTGAACCTTAGCGGGGTCGTAACCATGTTGTCCGGGTTTTACCGCTCTGTCGGAGAAGTACCTGGGCCATTGTGGCTCAAACATAATATCAGGAATGCGGTTGAATCTATCATCTCGATCAGAGAAGTGCCAGTTGTCAGGTGTGTTGAATCGAGTATAAACATTATATCCGCGAGCCGAGCCCTTGAACTCCGTGTAGAGTTTGTTAATATCAACTCCCGGTTTAACGATGGCACCAAGCAGGGTGCCACCTCCAACCAGCGTATAGCGGCTGGTGTCTGAAGGAATTGCTCTTAAAGATAATAAGGAATCACGCTTAACGGCTGTCATTCCATGATCGGAAACAAAAATATAATTAACAGGCAATCCAAGGCTATCCACAGCTGCACTGAGTTTGCGCATAGCCGAATCAACAAACAAAGCAGCACGTCTGGTATCTTCAGATACTGGACCCGTGTTATGTCCCGCGTGATCAACCTCAGGCATATAAAACGTTATCAGATGCGGACGCTTCTCCTCCGGCAATCTCAGCCAGTTTACAACGTTAGCTATACGCTCATCCATACCCATCGCTTCACTGTACTTATACCAGTAAGCTGGGCGTATCCCCTGAATGGCCGCTTCAGAACCTACCCAATAAAAACAGGCGCTAAGCATGCTATTCTTTTCTGCCTGTACCCACAAAGGTGTTCCACCATACCAGGACGAATCTCCCGCGGCTTTTTTATCGTAACGCAAGCCACTATTCATATCCATAAACGTGTTCCCAACCAGACCATGATGCGAAGGATAAAGCCCTGTGACCAACGTATAATGATTTGGAAAAGTAAGAGATGGATAAGATGGAATCATATAAGGAGAGGAAACTCCCTTCCGGCGCATCTGCTGCAGGAATCGGGCATGAAAGATCTCATCATAATCATAGCGAAAGCCATCCGCTGAGATAAGAATAACATAAGGCTTATTAAACTGTGCCCTGGCATTATGCTTATTGGGTTCAACCCGCTGCAAGGTATCAGGCTGAGCCATGATAGCATTACATAGCGATAAAAAAACAAAAACAAGGATTAAAGGATGACAGGGTCTGTTGAAACACATCATATAAGAAATTTTGCTAAAGGTACACTGTTTATGAAAAAACAAGATTAAATGATTTTAATCTTTAGCATACGTTCACTTTACGACCGACCTAAAGAATACATGAAAGATATAGTCTCTTCTAAAACTTTCAGCAACAAAAAAGGCCGCGGATAACCGCGGCCCTTTGATATAACAAATTTCTAAACTTAGAATGAATAGCGGATGCTAAACTGACCTCTCCATCTTGAACCGAAATCAGAAACCGTATAAGGACGACGAACGCCGTCAATTTCCTGGAATCCATTCGGATTAAAATTAAATGTAGGAGTCGCGGTCGCGCTATTAGCCACAGAAGTAAACAAGTTCACACTCTGGTTAGCAACAAAATAACTTCTACCCCACTTAGAGCTCAGCATTGCGCCAACGTTCTGCACATCAAATGATACCTGAAGTTTGTGATCGTTGTAAACTTTGAAATCCTGAGCGATACGTAAGTCGAAATGATTCTCCCATGGAGTTCTCGCGGCATTACGCTTAACATTCTTACCCATGGTTTTCTTCAGGTATGGATTAGCGTCAGCAAACTGAACGAAAGCATCCCATTGCTGCTGGGCGGTCAGACCATTCGCAATATTTGCAAACTGTGCTTCATTTACACTTGAAGGAATATAAGCAAGGATAGCATTTCCTCTGTAGTTAGTAATATCATCACCTAAGATATTTCTATCATAAATGTATGAATATGTCTGACCTGACTGACCCTGGTAAACCAAACCTAAGGTAGTGGCAAATCTATTGCCGCCATATCTGAAAGTCTTTGATAAATATCCGATTACTCTTGACCCTGTAGAATAGTTTGAACGATCAGCCTCAAGGTGGTTCATTCCATTTACAGTATAAGAGTATCTCCAGTTTGAATAAGCGGTACTGCTGGTAGCATCAGATAAAGAGTTCGCGTCACCATAAGTATACGCTATACTTCCCGACCAACCTGTTCTAGTCATTTCCTTCTGCAGCTGAGCTGTCAGATTATAAGAATATCCCTTACTGGTGTTAGTCATGTAGATAACATCTGTGAAGTTATTATCTACTCTGCTGCCATATAGCGGACGTCTGCTGTTTCCTAAAACAACCTCTCCGGTCGCTTCCGCGATGTTAAGGTTCTGGAATTTGATAGTATTAATCGTCTTATTAAACAATCCTTCAACAGTTGCTACCAATCCCCATGGAAGCTTCTGATCCAACGCTAAGTTAGATCTAAACATCGTTGGAAGCTTAAAATCTCTGTCGGTAACGTTTACTTCTGTTTTCGTAGTTGTGGTTGCATTGGCAGGTAAATATGCTCCCTGAATCCCATTATTTCTCTGATCAATACCAGGGAAACGTATACCAGCTAACTCAGCACCAGTAGCGGTATATCTGATAGAAGCAACTCCGGTGTTTGTGAACTGATTTGATAACCAAACCATAGGCGTTGGACCGGTAAAGATACCCGCGCCACCTCTGATCTGCGTACTTGCGTCACCATTAACATCCCAGTTGAAACCGATACGAGGGGTAAAATAAACTCTGTTTTTAGGCAGACGCGTAGTATTTACATTATTGTCGAGAGCTAACTGTGAGCTATTGAAAGCAACGTTATCGTCAGGTTTATTGAAGAAAACCGGCATCTCTAATCCCGCGCCATAGTTCAGGCGAAAATTCTGACTTACCTGCCATACATCCTGAGCATATACTCTGAATTGCGCTCCATGTACTTTCGCTGCCGCATCATCATTGGCACCCTTAGTCGAGAAACCTACCTGATAAGCCTTAGGAGCAGCAGTATTATCAAGGAATTGATCGATAGTATCGTATGTGTAATAACCGTATGCATATTGCATAAATACGTTATTCGTATTATAGAAATCGTTATTCGTACCTACGGTAATCGTATGATCACCATGATACAAAGTCAGATTGTCTGTAAAGTTCCAGTTATCCTGTCCCAGGCTATTTCTTGCCGATGACAGTTCAGAACCTACGTTATAACTAAGAGTAGTACCTGAACTCTTATCCTGAATAAATACTGAAGGAAAATCAGCTGTAGTTCTGAAATCTCTGATTCTGTTATAAGAAACACGAGCTACATTTGACATCCTTGAGCTAAAAGTACTGTTCAACTCAACAACTGAGGAGTTTGTTTTACTGTTGAAAGAATATCCACCATTTCCGAAATTGATTGAATTGGCCGATCTGCTGAGGTTCTGATCTTCCGCACTCACGTAATTATGACGAACAGTAAGCTTATGCTTCTCATTAATGTTCCAGTCAATACGAGCAAAGATTGTTGTGGAAGGAGTTTCGCGTACCTGGTCACCGTAAGCGCCCGGATCGAAGCCATAATTTTTAATTGTTCCTTCACGAAGACGATTAAGATCGGCAGGTTTAAATAACGAACCTGAACCTTGCTCGTCCGGATTAAAGGCATTCGGCGTCTTTAACATCGTATGCTCAAAGTTTCCGAAGAAGAACAGTTTGTTTTTTACAATGGCACCACCAAGACTTGCTCCATAGATTGTCTTCGTAAAATCCGCGTACTTGAGATCAGTGATAGGATTCTTTCCGATCAAACTTTGGTTCTGAAGATAAGTATATGCAGTACCATGCAATGTGTTAGTACCACTCTTTGTAACCGCATTAATACCTCCACCGGCAAAGCCTACCATGGTCACATCATATGGAGATACCACTACCTGCATTTCCTGAATCGCATCCAAAGGAATCGGATTAGCGCTTGCCTGACCACCATTGGTACCAGTAGCTGCTAAACCAAAAACATCATTAGCGGCGGCACCGTCAACACTAAATTTATTGAACTTTTGATGCATTCCACCGATACTGATACCTGTTGGCGCGCCACTGGAGCTGTTATTGAAAGTAGCCGTTTGAGGATTCAATCTCACGTAATCCTGTATGTTACGAGATACTGTAGGCAACGCCTGTAGTTGCCCCTGACTAATATTTGTAGATGTTCCGCTTCTCTCGGAGCTAATTACACCTCCCTTACGACCCGTTACGGCAACTTCAGAAAGCACATTTGCATCGCTCTTTAGATCAACGTTTACTCGTAGCGGATTACCCAGAGCAACATGTAAATTAGTAAAGCTGGCATTGCTGTAGCCAACGAAAGAAACCACCAGCGTATAAGGTCCGCCAATACGTACATTGGCAATAGTATATTGCCCTTTCGCGTTGGTCGTAACACCATAAACGGTCCCTGTGGCAGTGTGCGTTGCCTTAACAGAAGCGCCGATTAGAGTTTCCCCGCTTGCATCCCGCACCGTCCCTGTGATTGTTCCTGTAGTCACCTGCGCCTGGACTGACAGGGCATTGATCACAACAACGAACATAAAAAGTAAAAACTTTTTCATCGAATTTAAATGATTTGTAAATGTTTTGATAACATATTTGAAATATGGCGGCAAATATAGGACGATTAAAACGTATTGTCGACTATTAATGTTAAATTATTGTTAACAATAAACCAACAACAGCTTAACAGTAAACAACACTAAAACAATAAGTTAACAATACAAAAAGCATTTAAACAAGAATACACTTGCTTTATATTGACCTAAAAACCGCAGCTCCTTAACATTTACAGAACATGGGAACGTCGAATTTCTAGAAACATCGCGCGGTTTAGTGAATTTTTAGACGCTTAGGGTAGCCGTTCGGGAGTTCCACATTCTTTAATATTGCAATAATACAGAGGCTATAAAAATGCAACAAAGCGTACGGTGACAACGCTCAAATACAGGTACATTAAACGACACCCACAAATATATAAAAGGCCAAAAGCCGCAGCTCATGAAGAGTTGCGGCTTTTGGCCTTTTATATGTAAATAAATTAAACTTAGAATGTGTAACGCAAGCCCATCTGCATACTCCAGGTAGTCAGTGTAGACGTTGTGTTACTGTAAGCTTTCGATGGAAGAACAGTCTCTCCATTTTCAGTGATTGTTCTCATTGTAAAGTTCACTTTACCATTTGCGTCAGGCTTACCAACAGGAACAAGTAAGTTAGTCGCATTATTCAAGGCCTTGCTAATTCCCCACTCCTTGTTAAGGAAGTTACCCACGTTCATGATATCAAGACTGAACTGTAAAGAGTGTCTTCTTGGACCCACATTCGTAAAGATATCCTGAAGGAAGCGGAAATCGAAACGATGCAACCAAGGTAACAGTGCCGCGTTACGTCCTACATAACCTCCAAGGCTATTCTTCAATGCCTTATCACCATCAACAAATTTAGTAAGTGCTTCTAATTGTTGTGCCGCGGTAAACTGAACTTGTCCCTGAGCATTTGTGATGTTAGCCAAAGGAAGGTCAGCAAGATTGCCAGGCAAGTATAACAGATCAGCAGAAAGACCATCGCCATTCAGGTCACCGTTATATATATAAGAGAATCTTCCCTGATTTGATCCATTATAATAAAGGGAGAAAGTAGAAGCCAAATGTTTCAACCACTCAACGCGGTAAGATACGTTACCAATTACGCTATGCGGAACGGCATATTGTGAGTTGTAAAGAATCTGCTCGTTTGGACTTGCAATGGAAGCACTACCGCTCCAAGCTGAAGATGCGTTAGATCCGGGATTGCCAGAAATATCTTTCGACTTGGTGTAAGTATAATAAACCGAACCGTAGAATCCGTTTCTTGAAGGAACAGACAATCCAAAGGTCGCACTAAACGCATATCCTTTTTCCTGAGTATTGGCAAGAACTACCCCTGTATTCGCACTTACTGCTGAATTATAAGCAGCAGTTGTTCCTGTCGGGTAATAACCACGAGTATCCCCCACGTTATTCATAAACTTCGTAGGAGCTGCTCTATTAGCGCCGAACTGATAAGCCGCATTAACGTCTTGCGTATAAAGGAGATCTGTAGTTGCGATTACCGGTGTATTAGGAATACTATAATCAATACCTAGGCTTGACCTCCAAACCTTTGGCATTTTAAAATTACGGTCAACCAAGGCAAAGCTGGAAGGAACGCCTTCCTTAGGATTCTTAATGAATACGTTCTGCGCGCTTGCAGGAGTGTTGTTCACCCAATAATAAGGATCTGGATTAAAGCGTATATCTCCGATCCAAGGTTTCACATCCTTATATCCAAGTTCAACGTTGTTCTGAATTACGCCAGAGTTAGATGGCATATTTGTTAACCAAACGAAAGGCACGCGACCGGTAAAGAGACCTGTACCTCCACGTACTTTTAAAGTCTTATCTCCAAATACGTCATAGTTAAAACCTACGCGAGGAGAAAGCATTACTCTGGATTTCGGCCATGAACCAGTATCATAGTTCGTAGGCAACCCATAAGTGTTCAAAAGTTTCAGGTTATCAATAGAACTATTTGCTGTCAAATCGTTCATGTAGATCGGCATTTCAGCGCGGATACCATAAGTCAAATCAAAGCGATCAGAAACCGCTACCTTATCCTGAACGTAAACACCCGTCATTCCTAACTTAATAGGTGCATAAGTATCCTGACCTTCGTAAGGATAGGTTAAACCGAACATGATCGGAGCCTTCTCGTTAGCTGTACCAGTAGTAAGAAAATCAGCAACTGAATTATAACGGTAATAAGATGATCCTAAACGGATATATTGGTTACCGAATTTCTGCATTTCAAAACTGAAACCACCCGTTATGGTATGCTTACCGGCAAGGTAAGTAAGGTTATCAACCAAGCTATAGTTATCATTCAACACGTCATTCCCGTAGGTAAACAACTCATAACCAAAAGACATATAGTTGTAATAAGGACTATTCTCATCTTTAAACGCACCGTCGCCGATGTCTACAAATGGGAACATGCTGCTTGGAGAACTGCGTTTCGATTGGATGCGGCTATAGGTTGCCAATACCTGATTAGATAATCTTGATGAGAATGTACTGTTCAACTCAGCAGTTACCGACTTTACGATATCCTTAGTTGTATACATGGTATTTTCAAACGCGATAGAGTTTTGACTTACGCGATTGTATGCAGCACTGTTACCACCACCAGAGCGCGGCTGAGGACCTGAGGCTCCATTCACTAACGAAGGAGACTCCGCATCTAACTGACTATAGCGAACAGCGAGCTTGTGGCGATCATTGATGTTCCAGTCTAAACGAGCGAATAAAGAAAGACTCTTATCACCGTTATCATTAGCATATCCTTCATAACGACCCGGATCATATCCCCATTGGTTGATCAGGTGATTTCTTACCGCTTCTAAGTCGGCAACAGTAGTACGCGCGATATTCTGCTCAACATTGGCAACTCCGTTTGTTGAAGGAGTCCAAAGATTTACCGCGTTTGGATTAGTACCTTTGTTCTTTGTGTATTCAGCGTTGGCGAAGAAGAATAATTTGTTTCTAACAATCGGACCACCTAATCTGAAACCGTAGACATTACTCTTTACTTCTTGCTTAGGTAACTCAAGATCGTAAATCTTTCTACCAGTAAAGCTACTTGGTCTGAAGAACGTATAAGCAGATCCAGAGAATTGGTTTGTACCACTTCTGGTTACAGCGTTAATACCAGCACCCGTAAAACCACTCTGACGCACGTCATAAGGAGCGATATTTACCTGCAATTCTTCTACCGCATCTAAAGAGATAGGTTGCGCGCGACCGCCTCCAGGTAATGGATTGCTGTTTAGACCAAAGCCATTATTAAAGTTGGCTCCGTCAATCTGTAAGTTGTTATAACGACCGTCTCTACCAGCGAAATTGTTACCGTTTGCCTGAGGTGTCAAACGCGTAAAGTCAGTAAGACTTCTGTTGATCGTTGGTAAGGTTGCTAATTGCTGCCTGTTCACGTTGGTAGCAGCGCCTGTACGGTCAGCATTCAAAACAGATCTGTTTGCTGACACCACAACTTCCGCTAACTCATTACCAGAATCACTCATGGTCGCATTTAGAATATAAGGCTCGCCCAGAACCAATCTGATGTCTCTAAATGTACGGGAATTGAATCCCACATAGCTAATCTGTACGACGTAAGGACCGCCAACACGCATGTTCGGCATTACAAATAATCCCCGGGCATTCGTCGATGCTCCGTAAACGGTACCGGTGGGCGCATGAGTCGCCTTAACCGTCACTCCAATTAAAAGCTCTCCTTTTTCGTCTTTAATTGTTCCCGACATGCTACTTGTCGTAACCTGGGCAAAGGTTGTGCTAAGCCCGACGATGATAAGAAGTGCGAATAGTAAAAACTTCTTCATAGATAATTTAATAAATTTCAACTAATGGAAATTATGGTAAAAATTCCGCTACAAAGATATTAGCTTTTAACGACTTCTGATTTTTTATATATTAAATTAATGTTAATTATTAAGAATCGACGCCAATCACGAAACACAAGCCCAACCTAAGCCATTTTTTGCATTCATTAGGTCAATTACCAGCAAACAAAGCTGCATTTTCACACAAAACCATATAAAACGCCAAAAATCAACATAAGAAAATCAGCATAAAAGCTAACAATTAAGCGTACTAAGGAGATCTCAGCCCTATTTAATGTAAAATTTTCATCAAGGAATGCCGGCGAACTTTCGCTCATTTCAAACAAAGGGCAGATATAGCGATAAGCAGAATGCCTTTATAGCGCATCCCGGCAAAGGAATTCACCGCCCTTACATCAGTCGAATTCCATAATGTAAAAATATTTATATGTTATTTTCATGAAAATTCTAATTCAAAAAAATATGTAAGTTTGGCCCATTCAGAAATACTAAAAAAAGATATTCTAAAATGAATTACGATTTAATAGTTATAGGAAGTGGCCCGGGAGGCTATGTTGCAGCTATCCGCGCTTCACAGCTCGGACTGAAAACCGCTATTGTTGAGCGCGAATCACTAGGCGGTATCTGCCTGAACTGGGGCTGTATTCCTACTAAAGCGCTATTGAAAAGCGCACAGGTTTTTGAATATATTCAACACGCATCTGACTATGGAATAAACGTTCAAGGGGGTGAGCCTGATTTCGAAGCGGTAGTTAAAAGAAGCCGCGGCGTTGCTGATGGCATGAGCAAGGGAATCCAGTTCTTAATGAAGAAGAACAAGATCGACGTAATCATGGGTGTTGCTAAAATCAAAAAAGGCAACAAAGTAGAAGTAAAAGCAGCAGATGGTTCTGTGAAAGAATATACTGCAAAACACACGATCCTCGCTACTGGCGCAAGATCCCGTGAATTGCCTAACCTGAAGCAAGATGGCAAGAAGATCATCGGCTACCGTCAGGCAATGAACCTGCCAAAGCAACCTAAAAGCATGATCGTTGTTGGCTCAGGAGCCATCGGTATCGAGTTCGCTTATTTCTATAATGCTATGGGCACCAAGGTTACTGTCGTTGAATTCATGGATCGCATCGTTCCTGTTGAAGACGAAGAAATCTCAAAACAACTTGAAAGAAGCCTGAAGAAGGTTGGCATCAACATCCTTACCAACTCAACTGTTGAATCGGTAGATACTACTGGCGAAACATGCAAAGCACAGGTAAAAACTGCAAAAGGTGTTGAAACCCTTGAAGCAGAGATCGTTCTTTCAGCGGTAGGTATCACTCCAAATATCGAAAATATTGGTCTTGAAGAAGTTGGCGTTAAAACAGACCGCGGTCGTGTAATCGTTGACGACTTCTATAAAACAAACATCGCAGGCGTTTACGCTATCGGCGATATCGTTAAGGGTCAGGCTCTGGCACACGTAGCATCTGCTGAAGGTATCATCTGCGTTGAAAAGATCGCAGGTCACCATCCGGAGCCTTTAAACTACAACAACATCCCTGGATGTACTTATTGCTCGCCTGAAATCGCTTCTGTAGGTTATACTGAAAAGGCGGCAAAAGAAGCAGGGTACGAAATCAAGGTTGGTAAATTCCCATTCTCAGCTTCCGGAAAAGCCAGCGCTGCCGGCACTAAAGATGGTTTCGTAAAACTTATCTTCGATGCTAAGTATGGCGAATTCCTTGGCGCTCACCTGATTGGCGCTGGAGTTACAGAGATGATCGCTGAAGTTGTCGTTGCTCGCAAGCTCGAAACTACCGGCATGGAAATCATCAAATCAGTACATCCACACCCGACCATGAGCGAAGCCATCATGGAAGCTGCTGCAGATGCTTACGGTGAAGTAATTCACTTATAATCATTCACGCTATTTATATACAAAAGCCGAGGGGTCTTCCTTCGGCTTTTTGTTTTATATATTCTTACACGGTGGTTCTTGCCTTCGGTAATTTTATATTTTTGCAGTCCAATCTCTAGCTATGCGACTATATACGATTGATACCGGCCTCTTTAAACTTGACGGCGGCGCCATGTTCGGCACTATCCCCAAGAATCTTTGGAATAAAGTATGTCCCGCTGATGAAAATAATTTATGTACCCTGGCCATGCGTTGCCTGCTCATTGACGAGGGTGAACGACGAATTCTTATTGATACCGGCATAGGAGATAAACAGTCGGAAAAGTTTTTCAGCTACTACTACCTGCATGGCGATGATTCCCTCCGTACCTCACTCGCCCGCTATGGCTACACGACTGATGATATCACGGATGTCATCCTAAGCCACCTCCATCTTGATCACGTGGGCGGCGCACTGGAGAATTTGGCTGAGGGTCCCGTCCCCACCTTTAAAAACGCCACATACTGGTCATGCCAGGAGCACTGGAACTGGGCTACTGACCCCAATCCGCGTGAAAGCCCTTCTTTTCTAAAAGAAAACATCCTGCCATTGGCAGCGTCGGGAAAGTTGAAATTCATTGAGAAATCAGACAGCACTCATTTTACTGAAAATATATCCATACGCTTCGTCAATGGACATACTGATTCAATGATGCTGCCGTTTATAAAATATAAAGAACACACGCTTGTGTTTGTTGCCGACCTTCTGCCGACAGCAGCACATATACCCGTCAATTACGTTCCGGCATATGACGTTAGTCCCCTGGATACTATGACTGAAAAAGCGGAATTTCTGGCCGAAGCTGAAGAAAATGGATACATCCTCTTCTTTGAGCATGACGAACATAACGAATGCGCAAGTCTTAAGAAAACCGACAAGGGAATTCGTGTCGATCATGTTTTCAAACTTGAGGACTTATAGACAACATAACACATGCAAATTACACCCGATAACAAAATAAAGAAACTCATCATCGTTGGCGACCGGGTTTTAATAAAACCCCTAAAGCCTGAAGAACGTACAGCCTCTGGCCTATTTCTGCCTCCCGGTGTTGGCGAAAAGGAAAAAGTACGACAAGGCTACATCGTAAAAACAGGCCCCGGCTATGCGATACCGTCGGCATCTGACGATGACGACCTTTGGAAAGGAAAATCCAATGATGTAAAATACCTTCCTTTACAGGCAAAGGAAGGCGATCTGGCGGTGTTCCTATTAAACGCCGCCACGGAGGTAATGTATCAGCAGGAAAAATACTTCATCGTTCCCAATCAAGCTATCCTCATGCTCGAACGCGAAGAAGATCTTTAGCGCTTATTAAATTTATGCATCAGGGAGATTACAGACTATTTTTGTGCGAAACAAATGACGCTTCCTAATATAATAATCCATTGATAGCTGCGTTTTTAAACAAGGTCGCGATAGATCGAAAATTTTCTATCATGATAATAGTTTTTTCCACGCGATAAAAGTTTTTTTAACTATATTGTTTGTCGAAAAAGCCTTAAAAAATTACTGCTCTATTTATAAAAAAGTATAGAAAAACATTTCGTTAAAACCAGCGTTACAGTGTAAAGCTTGCATACAAACAGGGGTTCAGGACGACAAACAACTCACCCAAAAATATTGATCAAAATAGAATTGAACAAATTTTTTGACAACTTTTTAAGGCGATTGTCGTTTAACCATTTAAAAGTTTGTAACTTTGCACACGCTTTTTAGAAAGGGTATCGTATTTTAAATGAGACAACTCAAGATAACACAATCGATCACTAACCGTGAATCACAATCGCTGGACAAATATCTTCACGAGATTGGCAAGGTTGATTTGATCACGGCTGAAGAAGAAGTAATTCTCGCTCAGAAGATCAGAGAAGGTGATCAGGCTGCATTGGAGCGCTTAACAAAAACCAACTTAAGGTTCGTTGTATCCGTAGCTAAACAGTACCAAAATCAGGGTCTCACGCTTGGCGATTTAATTAACGAGGGCAACCTGGGCTTAATTAAAGCAGCAAAGCGTTTTGACGAAACTAAAGGTTTCAAATTTATTTCGTATGCGGTATGGTGGATTCGTCAGTCCATCTTACAAGCAATTGCAGAACAGTCTCGTATTGTCCGTTTACCTCTTAATCAGGTAGGGTCATTAAGTAAAATCAGCAAGGCTTTTTCAAAGCTCGAGCAAGAATACGAACGTGAGCCTTCGCCTGAAGAATTAGCTGATATTCTGGAAACTACTGTTGACAAGATATCAGACACCCTCAGCAATTCCGGTCGCCATGTATCTATGGACGCGCCATTTGTTCAGGGCGAGGAAAACACATTACTAGACGTATTAGAGAACGATGATCCAAACACAGACAGCAACTTAATCAACGAGTCGTTATCTGAAGAGATCAAACGTTCATTGCAAACGCTTACCGAGCGTGAAAGAGAAATCATCGTACTGTTCTTCGGCTTAGGCTCCAACCATCCCCTATCACTCGAAGAGATCGGCGAGAAATTCAACCTCACCAGAGAACGTGTTCGCCAGATTAAAGACAAGGCGCTACAACGTCTTCGTCACACATCACGCAGTAAGATCTTAAAATCTTACCTGGGTTAAGAAAAAAACAACACATTTTAGATCCGCATTTAAGGATGTTTTAAGCCGCCACAGGCTAAACGATTAAAAAAGAGAGTTCACATGAAGCTCTCTTTTTTCGTTTATAGCCCCCCGGCTGCGGGAAAAATTTTCACAGCAACCCAAACTTTTGTACTTTTAGTACATGAAAGAGATCCTGCCTTTTATCTTCATCGCTGCCTTTGTAATTCTTCAATTCATCGCTAATTTCCGCAAAGAGCTCAAGAAGCAAAAACAACGTACACCCGGCATTCCTCCGGCAAACATACCAGCACAACAGGCAGGCAGAAAAAAGATGGCCAATCCGGCCGACAAACCCATGCTTGTTCAGGAACACAAGCCCGACGAAAACACGTACGAGTCAGCGTATTCCCGCGAGTATCAGGAACCAAAATACGAACGTATGAAAGCCCCGGAACTCATTAAAGAGAACAGCCGCGGCTATAAACCGGTCTTTGCACCCACATATAAAGAACCTTACACGGATGAAACGTTGAAGAATCGTCGTATACATGAGCCTCATCGCGCCCATAAACAAATTAAGGTGGAAGGAATCGAAGAAGAAACATTCCATTTCGACCTGCACGATGCTGTAATAAAACAGGCGATCCTTAACCGCCCCGAACATTAACGATACCCTCCGCTTAAAACCACGTTTTTATGCGGGAGGCAACGGTCGAATCAAACGAAAACACGACCGTCCCAAAATCGCAGGCGGGGCGGCGATATAGAGACCAAACCCCTAATAGCACTCCTCTTCGTAAAACAACGCGCAAGACACTTTTTAAGCCTCCTGACGAGCAAAAAACACCACACCGAACAACTACAACATCTCAGTAAAAACTCCGCTTAAAACACATAAATTTAAGCCAACATATTCAAGTTTGGCAATACCTCGCCCTTACTTTCGTACCTACCAGTTTCGAGTCTGACTCGAGATTGACTCGAGACACGCTCGAGTGGTGATCGACATTTCATCGACANNAATGTCGATGACGAGTGCTGTCTGTTCCGAGTCAGTCTCGAGTCTGTCTCGAACCAGATAGGTACAAGTCCCCCTAGCCTACATGTTTTTGGAAACGACAAAAAACAGAAGCCTAAGGCGGCGGAGCTATGGGAGGCGTTGAAAAAACGTTATTAAGATAGTGCTTTTGTGCCTATCAGCGTCCATAAAAAACCGTACTGCTAAAGCCAACAAAATTCTGTTTTTATTGGAGCAGATTTCATTACTTTGCGGATTGATTTAAAAGTTAGCATTACAAGCTGACAAAGGACTTAAAATACAAAATGCAGTTAACGAGACTGGAGATAAAAGGCTTTAAGAGCTTTGGTGAAAAGATTACGATAAATTTTAATGAGGGCATTACAGCCATCGCTGGGCCCAACGGATGTGGGAAGTCGAATGTAGTGGATGCTATCCGCTGGGTATTAGGCGAGCAAAGCACGAAAGCGCTTCGGTCAGAGAAGATGGAAAACATCATCTTCAATGGCACAAAAACACGCAAGCCTTCGCAACTTGCTGAGGTATCGCTTACGTTCGATAATACCAAAGATATTCTGCCTACAGAATTCACACAGGTAACCATTACGCGCAAGCTTTACAGAAGCGGCGACAGCGAATACCGTCTGAATGATGTTCAATGCCGTTTAAAAGATATCACCGATTTATTCCTTGATACGGGTATCGGGTCAGATTCCTATTCGATCATCGAGTTGAAAATGATCGATGAGATCATTGCCAACAAGGAAGGATCACGGCGCACGCTGTTTGAGGAATCTTCGGGTATTTCAAAATACAAACTTCGCAAGAAACAGACGTTCAGCAAGCTGAAAGATACTGAAGCCGACCTGAGCCGAGTGGAAGATCTATTGTTTGAAATTGAAAAAAACCTGAAAACGCTGGAGAATCAGGCGAAAAAAGCGGAGCGCTTTTACAAGCTTAAGGAACAATATCAAAGCCTGAGTATCAGTCTTGCTACCTTCCGCATCTCCGGCTTCAGAACATCTCTGGAGAGCCTCAGCGCGCAGGAGGAGGAACAATCGAAGAAACGCACGGACATCACCACTGAAATAGCGCGTCTGGAAGAGACTTTGCAGAAGTTCAAAACCGACAATCTGCTTAAAGAAAAGAACCTTTCGGTACAGCAGAAAGCGGTGAATGAGGTTGCTTCAAAGATTCGTCAGCACGAGAACGATAAGAAGATAAAAAATGAGCAGATACGTTTTCTTCAGGAGAAGGAAAAACGTGTTGGCGATGAGCTGGAGAAGGATAAGGCGCAACTAAACAGCGTGCTCTATAACATCAAGCGTCTGAACGAAGATCTACTGGGCGAGTCGGAAAAGCTTCAGCGTCAAAGTGCCGGACTAGCATCCAAAAAAGACGCGCTGGAAGAACTTCGTACAAAACAACAGTCGTCAAAGGCCACACTTGACAGCATTGTACGCCAGCAAGCGGAACAACAAAACATTTTCCATAAGGCGGAAAAAGAGCTCACGGTACTGAATATTCAGCGCGACTCGCTGACGCAGGAGATAAAAAGAAACCTCCAGGACACCGAATCCAAAGAAACGGAGCTCAGCGAGTTTAACAAAGCCATCGCGGAAGTTGAGACGAAGCTAAAGCTAAAATCTGAGGAGCTTGCATCAGCAGAGCAGTTTGAGCAGGAACTCGACCTGCAAATTAAGAACACCGAGGAGCAACTGAACAGTCACAAGGAACAGCTTGCCGCCGAGAGTCGCAAGCTCGACGCCTCACAGAACGAATATAATCTTACAAAATCGCTGGTTGACAATCTGGAAGGATTCCCTGAGTCGATCCGTTTTCTGAAGAAGAATGCCAGCTGGAGCAAGCAGGCTCCCCTACTTTCAGATATTCTCTTCTGCAAAGAAGAATACCGGGTAACTATTGAGAATTATCTGGAACCTGTGATGAACCACTATGTGGTAGAAAACCAGACAGACGCGGTTCAGGCGATCCGCTTGTTGAGTGATTCAGCAAAGGGACGTGCCAACTTCTTCATTCTTGACGTAGTAAATACGCTTCCCCCGGTAGCGATTGCCGAAAGTAAATCAGCCAACATCATCCCCGCTCTGAGTATCATTGAGGTTGACGCGAAGTATGAACGACTATGCCATCAACTCCTGCGAAATGTGTTTATCCATACGGGCAATGACAAAGAAGAGCTCGGCAATGGTTTGCCCGACAAAGGTATTGTTGTCCTTAGCGCCAACGGAGGCTTTATAAAAAGTCGTATAAGCATGTCGGGTGGTTCTGTAGGACTGTTTGAAGGAAAGCGTATTGGTCGGGCTAAAAACCTTGAAAACCTTGAAAAGCTCATTCGTCAACTGAATGAAAGCATTACTACGCTTCAGGATAATATCGCTCAGGCGCAGGATCGTCTGATACATCTAAAAGGCTCGTCAAAGAAAGACCAGCTACATCGTTTACAACGAGAAGAAAACCAGCTAAATACTGAAAACATCTCCCTGCAAACGCGACGTGATCAGTACCAATCATTTATAAAGAACAGTCAGAACAGAAAACAGGATATTGAAGAGCGCATCGCCTCCATTGGCAAGGAAATTGAGACTGCCGGTCCTGAGCTGGCGACCTTGCGTGAGCAACTGGAGGAACTGGCAGCGGATATCACCGAACGGCAGCTCGCCTATACAGAACTGTCGGAGCTGGTAAACGAAGATGCCGCGCTATGGAATCAGGAAAACATCCTTTTCCATCAGCAGCAAAACAAGGTATCGGGAATAGAAAAAGATCTTGAGTATCGTGAGACACAACAGGAAAGTTTAGAAGCGCGTATTGAGCAAAATACAGCGGAACATAATAAGGCACAAGAGGAGATAAAAGCTGTTGTAAGCAACTCCACTCATTCTGAAGAAGACATGAGTGTCCTTTACACGCAGAAGGCAGATCTTGAGAAAGGCCTGCAGGATGCCGAGCAGGAGTACTTTACAGAGCGCTCGGCTATTACCGACACGGAGAATGCCATTGTGCGCTACCGCGGACAGAAGGATCAGGCGGAGGTGCTTGCCACCGCGTTAAAGGACAAGATTAATAATCTCAAAATTGATCTTAACGCCCTGAAAGAGCGCCTGGCGGTAGAATTTTCGATAGATATCGAGGACCTCTTGGAGGCGGAAATTCCCGAAAATGAAACGGAAGCCGACCTGAAGCAGAAGACCGAGAAACTGAAAAAACAAATTGACGAGTATGGGGCCGTGAACTCTATGGCCATGGAGGCTTTCCGCGAGATGAACGAGCGTTATACCTTCATCATGAACCAGAAGAAAGATCTTACCGCCGCGAAAGATTCATTGCTTGCTACGATCAAGGAAATAGATGACACCGCGCGCGAGAAGTTTATGGACTCCTTTTATAAGGTACGGGAGAACTTTATCAGGGTATTCCGATCGTTGTTTAACGAAGAAGATAGCTGCGACCTGATCCTGAGTAATCCGCAGAGCCCGCTCGAATCAGATATCGATATCATCGCCCGGCCAAAAGGTAAACGGCCGCTGTCAATCAATCAGCTTTCGGGAGGAGAGAAAACGCTTACCGCTACCGCGCTGCTGTTCTCCCTGTATCTATTGAAACCCGCGCCATTCTGTATTTTCGATGAGGTAGACGCGCCGCTTGACGATACGAACATTGATAAGTTTAACAATATCATCAGAACGTTCTCTTCTGAGTCACAATTTATTGTGGTTTCTCACAACAAGCGTACTTTAGCGAGCACCGATATCGTTTATGGAGTAACGATGGTTGAACAGGGCATCTCACGAGTGGTGCCTGTAGACCTGCGGGAATTTCCAAATTAAGATGATGTATAAGATCCTGGCGCTGATATGCTTAATATCCTGCGGACATTGTTACGGACAGACGAGCCTGCTGAATGATGTCAAAGAACTTTCGGCAGACAAGTATGAGGGCCGAAAAACAGGCAGCAAAGGAAATTTGCTGGCGGCAGAATATATCAGTGCCCGACTGAACGCCTTAAAAATAGCCCCCTGGCAGGGGGCCTATTTTCACACCTTCGCTATCAGCAAGCGGGGCAAACTTAAACAGGGAAGGAACATCCTGGCCTGGATTCCCGGTAAGCGCAAAGAGATGATGGTGATCTCGGCACATTACGATCATCTGGGCATAATAAACGGCAAGATTTATAATGGGGCAGATGATGACGCTTCGGGCGTGGCCGCGCTTCTGGAGCTGGCGAAATACTTCAGTGAACACCCTCCGGAACACAGCCTCTTATTTGCTTTTTTTGATGGCGAAGAAGCGGGATTATTAGGTTCTG
Organism: Sphingobacteriaceae bacterium UBA6709; assembly: GCA_002454425.1. GTDB lineage: Bacteria > Bacteroidota > Bacteroidia > Sphingobacteriales > Sphingobacteriaceae > Arcticibacter. The sequence continues at coordinate 147,185 of DKIV01000051.1, read as the reverse complement.
CGGCGTTCATAGCAGGTGCATGGATGAAAGATCTTCCTGTAAGATTAAACGTAAACCTCGATATGATTTCGCACAATGATAAGCAGGAATTGTATGTGGCGGGAACGTATTACCATCCAGAGCTAAAGAAATACCTGCATTCTACCGTGGCAGATTTAAAGCTACTGACAGGGCATGATAACCCCAAAGGAAGCGCGGCGGATGATTGGACACAACAGGGAGATCACGGATCTTTTCACAATAAGGCAATCCCCTTTTTATATTTCGGGGTTGAGGATCATGAGGACTACCACCAACCCAGCGATGATTTTGAGCGTATTAATAAGCGTTTCTTCCAGCAGGCGGTTGAAATCATCAGACAGGTACTGGTAAATTATGATACCGGAAAAACACTGCAAAGTGACTTCAACCGCCGCAAGATTATGTAGTATTATTTTGCTTTCAGGCGATCTTCGATCATCCCTTTAAAGCTGTATCCTAATTCATGTGCAGGACTTAACTGCGAAGTAGAGGTTGCTCCTTTTAAGGTAGCTGTTGTGTTGCTTGGATAGCTGCCCGTTGAAAGATATTGCACTGCGGCATAAGTATAATTATCTTTATCAGTACCGAAATCGCCTGCCCACCTATCTTGAGTGGCGTAATTTACAGACATGCCATCGTAGTATTTACCTTCTTTGTTGCGGTTAAGACTTTCGAACATGCTATAATAGACATCGTATTTGCCAATGCGCACCGGAGCAAAACCGACAGGCTTGCCGTAAGTAGTAGCGCCCACGAGTTGTATGTCGATACCTGAAGGTTTCAATACATTAATCAGCAGTTCGCTAGCAGAGGCTGTATTTCCGGAAACGATAAAGACGATTTTCTGAAGGTTTTCAAGTTTTGAACTGGCCGTTACGGCTCCAACATTGAAGTTTGTGGTATTGCCCTTTTTCGTAAAATCGACATCTCCCCAGGTAACTAATTTTCCATTTTGATATTGCAATTTCCCGTCACTGTCTTTGAAAGGCAATGTTGATTTTTTATTCTGCAGTGTCTCATTAAATGTCTCTATAAACATCTCTTTCCCGTTTTCTGAAGAAGGAGCCAATAAGTTCGCAAGATAGGCGCTTGTTTCAACATAGCCACCGCCATTATAGCGAAGATCGACAATAACGTTGGTAACAACAGCATCTTTCATCTTTTTAAAAGCCTCATCAATGTCCGCCTTACAAGTGCTCAGCTGATCAAAACGGGCAAAAGCGAAATAACCCACCTTTGTATTATTGTATGTGACCACGTCACTCTTAAGAACTGGAGTACTCCGATAGCTCGTCCGCGACAGTTTGGTGATAGCAGGCTTATTGGCTACAGTTAGCGTTACTTCCGCCTGATTTTGCGTAGCATTATCTATATAATTTGAAATGGCATCAGTGTAACGCACGCCAGACATTGTCTTTCCATTAAGCGTCGTGATGATATCCCCCCGGACAATACCTGCAAGAGCAGCTGGAGACCCTGGATATACTGCGATAACATAAAGTGCAAAAGTTGTGTTGGCAGTGTTGATACCAATACCATACCTCATACCAAAATCGTAACCTATCCCTTTCAAATCTACCGAACTCTTATCAGCCGCGGAATACGCCAAAGGAGAGGGGTTGCTATCGTCCGTATTAAAAATATAGCTATACTTAGGACCACCGGCACTATATTCCCAAAAGCCCGACGCTGTGCTGCCTGAAGTAGCATATTTGGTAAGTGCCAGAAGTTCGGCATTCAAGCCGTCCTCCTCATCTCCGGAGCTTACATATTGACGGGGAATAAACTTATCGTACTCGGGCAATTGCGCATTCCACAAGTAAACATCTTTTGCGTATAGAAACAGCGAATCGGCATATTTCTCCGTTGTAGAGCCTGTTGCCGGAGGAGTCGAAGGGTTGCTCCTGTCCTTTTTGCATGCCGCAAGGACAGATAGGCATAGTAAGGCAGGAATCAACATTCTGGATATGCTGTTAGCATGGGTATTGTGCATTATCTTTTGCATCTCATTTTACGTGTTTATTGTCTTCCATTCGGTAAGGGCATCGAGAACAGGTATTATAGGCTGCCTACATCTTTCGGCATCAAGCTTGCGCAAATGGGGAACACACTAAAGTTACTTAATTTCTCTCGTCAAAAAAATCAATTGCGACAGAGGCCGCGAATTGGCGGTCGAGGGCTGTATTTCCAATGAGCAGCATGTCTTCGGGTTTGAGCTTATGGATGTTCATTACTTCCGTCAAGATATCAGGCGCGGGCTTAGGTTTAAGTTCATCAGCGAAGTAGAGTCGTATGTTTGGCGCCAGTCCCTGCCAGTCGGTTTGACCAACTTTGTTAAGCTGCATGGCAGGATCGCCACCCGTAACGATGAGAATTTCCTTGCCATCTGCCAGCATATCTTTCAGCAATTGATATTTATCATCGAACAGCAGAAGCTTCAGTGGCAACCGCGCCGTCTTGTGCAGGCGTTCAAAGTTCTCTCGATATTTCTCATCAATAGCAAACACGTCAAGCACCTTATCAAAAAGACGCTCCTTACCGTGATGCTCGAAAGCTTTTTTCATGAATTCGACAAGCTCGGTCGCAGGCGGAAAGGCTTCAGTGTATTCAACAAAGTTGGCAAAAAGGTAATAAACCTGTAAGAGATAATCCTTTTCAGGATAAAGCAGGTTATCGAACTCGAAAATATAGGCTTTCTTGCTCTGATCTAAATTATTGTAGCGTATCATTAATCGGCAGTGATTAAAGCGTATTTACCATCGGGTTCTTTTATCAGCACGCCCCTATCCGGATGCTGCAGCTGCTGGTCTGCATAACGAAGCTCCATGGCTGCAGAGGAGCTATTGACGGACATATTCTCTGTTTCCTCAATCGCGGGGACCATCAGCTCTATTCCGTATTCATCAAATAAAGTACGTGCCTTAGCCAGGGGCAAAAGCTCTTTAGACCTCACTGGAATGACTAAGGATATCTGAAGATCCATACACAACTTTAAAAGCTCATGAGCAAATACCGGAGAATCACCAGCGGGGATACGCAAAATTTTGCCGGCGCGGAGCATAAAGTTGGGAATGTCGCCACTGTCGGCAAGCAGGACTTGATGTTGATCAGTGTCGAGCAGTCGCTGTATTTGATGCGATCGGGCAGAAAGCGCGGCCGTTATTAAGATGTTCATTTTTATATAGCATTAACGATCAGACCATCGCGCATGTGTATCTGCCGGTCGGCGACACTGGCGAGGTGCTGATTATGTGTAACAATGATAAAAGTATGTTTATACTGGTCGCGCAGGTCACGGAACAGCAGATGCAGGCTATCAGCATTCTCCGTATCGAGATTTCCTGAAGGCTCATCGGCAAGGATGATGGAAGGCCTATTAATCAGCGCCCGCGCGATGGCCACGCGTTGTTGCTCGCCGCCCGACAACTCGGTAGGTTTATGTCTGGCACGCGCGTCAACGCCAAGCATTTCCAACAACTCCATGGCGCGAAGTTCCGTGGCGCGGCGGTTCTTTTTCGCTATAAACGCAGGAATACAGACATTCTCAAACGCTGTAAACTCAGGAAGCAGATGATGAAACTGGAAAATGAAACCTACATTCTGATTGCGAAAGGCACTAAGTTTGGCCGACGAAAGACTGGAAATATCTACTCCATCAATATGGAGCGATCCCCGGTCGGCCTTATCAAGTGTTCCCAAAATATGAAGAAGGGTACTCTTACCCGCACCTGAGGGCCCCAGGATAGCCAGAATGGCGGCATCTTCAACTTCAATGTCAACGCCTTTCAATATTTCCAACTTAGAGTATGCTTTATGTATATCTTTTGCTGTGAGCATAGGGCGAAATTAAAAAAAAGGCTTAGCTTTACCCATGACAATTGCCTAAAAGGATGAAAACTATTCTGTATAGAAGAACAGAAAACCGGGCATCGTCAACGGAAATTCTGGAGTTAACTGCCGCGGCGCTCCCTGCGGAGCCGGACGCAGAAAAGACATCTAAAGATTAAAGAAAAGATTCAACCATAAGGATAAATTAACTAATATCAAGCATGAATATTCACGAATATCAAGGCAAAGCGATTCTCAAGAGCTTTGGAGTAAGAGTTCAGGAAGGTATCGTAGCTGAAACTACTGAACAGGCCATTGATGCTGCAAAAAAACTGAAAGAAGATTTTAACTCTGACTGGGTGGTGGTAAAAGCACAGATCCATGCCGGAGGACGCGGAAAAGGCGGTGGTGTAAAGCTTGCTAAAAACCTCGATGAAGTGAAAGAAAGAGCATCTCAAATTTTGGGAATGCAGCTGGTAACACCTCAAACAGGCCCTGAAGGAAAGAAAGTAAATAAGGTACTCGTTGCACAGGATGTGTATTATCCTGGCGACACAGAACCTAAAGAATATTATATGAGTGTGTTGCTTGACCGCGCTAAAGGTCGCAACATTATCATGTATTCAACCGAGGGAGGAATGGACATTGAGCACGTTGCAGAGACAACTCCTCATCTGATCTTTAAAGAGGAAATTGACCCTAAGGTGGGTTTACGACCCTTTCAGGCAAGCCGCATAGCCTTTAACCTCGGCCTTAGCGGGGAAGCCCTTAAAGACATGACCAGATTTGTTGCCTCTTTATATAAAGCGTATGAGGCTACGGATTCATCTCTTTTTGAAATCAATCCGGTGCTTAAGACTTCCGACAATAAAATCCTTGCCGTTGACGCGAAGGTAAACCTTGACGACAATGGCTTATTCCGCCATAAAGATTACGCGGAGCTGCGTGACGTTACTGAAGAGGATCCTACAGAAGTGGAGGCAGGGAAGTCAAACTTAAACTATGTGAAGCTTGATGGAAACGTAGGATGTATGGTAAATGGTGCCGGTCTTGCCATGGCTACCATGGACATCATCAAGCTTGCCGGTGGTGAGCCTGCGAATTTCCTTGACGTTGGCGGTACTGCCAATGCTCAAACGGTAAAAGCGGCATTCAACATCATCTTGCAGGACCCCAATGTTAAGGCTATCCTCATTAACATCTTCGGCGGTATTGTTAGATGTGATCGTGTAGCACAGGGAGTGATCGACGCATACAAGGAACTTGGTAACATCCATGTCCCTATCATCGTTCGCCTGCAGGGCACGAATGCCGAAGAAGCTAAGAAGCTTATCGACGAGTCGGGCTTAAAGGTGTATTCAGCGATTCTGCTTAAAGAAGCCGCAGATCTGGTAACCCAGGTATTGAAGGGTTAACAAATTATGTAAAACAGAAAAAGCTGCCCTTGAGGCAGCTTTTTCTGTTTTATAGTTTGTCTCTTACCTGGCGATTCGTTTTGCCAGCAGATAGCACAGGAAGGTGAACGGGAACGCAAAGATTACGTCGACGGTATAATGCACATGTTGCACTAATACCATTGCTCCCATCAATAGCGATGTGGTCAAGGCGAGACCTTTATCTGTTTTCTTCTGCAACACCAGAAAGAACAGAAACTGTGTTGCCGTATGCCCGGAATAGAACAAATCTTTTGTAACGTATTTTTCTCCATAGAACATACTTGTGATCGGATCCCAAATATCTATAATACCATGTGGTGGATTCAAAGGTACAAGTGAGATTGTAATAAATCTAGACAGGTTAACAATCAGCACGCCATATAAGAGTGTGAGTAAGAGCGAGGGAGTTTGAACAACACGGGCAAGCGTAAAGAGCGCCATGCCCCAGGTGATAACAAAAATAGGAATGGAAACGTCGACAGATGGAATAATCTGAAGCAGATAATCATTGTATACCACTCCTTCTCTGGCTTCGATATGCTGATAGAATATTGGAAAAATAGGACTAAGACACAACAATAATGCCCAGCCTAATAAGAGCTTCTGTTTAAAAAGAGGCGTTCTTAAAGTAAATATCCAGCGACCAACAATTGTAAGGTCTGCTACTCTCGTTTTCATATTTGACAATATTACCCTTACATAAACTCCTGATTAAGAGAATGTGAAGGTTGGCAAATATACGCAGGAAAAGCAGATCTGCATCGAAAGACTTACCAATAATAACAAAGCTCAAGAAATCAACAACTTACAAGTAAAACAAAAAGCCTAAAATTTTGTAAAGCGGCATACACCATTGGTTAACTATCTACCCGAACTGAACAGGTAAAAGGAATCGTTTACATTATTTTTACATTTTATTTCAATGCGGGCATTTGGAATTGTCGAAAAAACGCTACATTTGTGATGATAAGGTTTAGGTGCCTCGATCACGCTCATCGTGACGGGGCTTTTTTTTTGTCTTTTTTTTAACCCACTGACAAACTGCTGTCACTCCCTAACCCTAGCTTTGAAACGAATTAAAAACATCGTTTTATGATAAGCAAACAAGAGCTTTTACAGCATTGGCTGGGACACAGAGCGTTAACAGCGAAAACTATCGCAGCATTTCCAGAAGATGCTTTATTCAATTTTTCTGTTGGAGGGATGCGCACCTTCGCTCAGATGATTGCCGAACTTCTTGCATTGAGCGGCGAAGGACTTCAAGAGCTTGCAACAGGGGAGCAAAAACCCTTTAACGAAGCGGTTCCCGCAACGGAAAAACAAGCACTCCTGGATCTCTGGAATAAAAATACTGCCGCTATCACTTCCATGGTAGACAAAATTCACGAGACCGACATCCATCGCTCCGTTAAATTATTCGGCCAGTATGAATTTAGCGTGCAGAATCATCTATTATACTTTATAGATAACGAGGTTCATCACCGCGCGCAGGCCTTTGTATACCTCAGAGCTTTAGGCGTTGAGCCACCTCCGTTCTGGCTACGTGACTAAATTAGGTCTGGATAATTCAACCATCGCCGGGCAGGAAGATTTCGCGCCCGGCGATGGTTAACACGGACTAGCCCCGCGTATCCTGGAAGGCCGAAGCTGAGGCAAGAAGACGCTTGAGTTCATCGCGCACAAGCTCAGGTTCTATTATTTCCACCACATCTGCGTAACCCAACAACCAACGAGCGAAGGCTTTGGGACAATGGCGACACTTAAATAACATGTACACCATCTTGTCCTGAATATACTCCTGTGTGAAACCAAAGTTATCACGATCCCAGGAAAGATAGTGCGCATAACGAATGCTCAGCTTAATCTTCACATCCCAAAGCGGGAGTTTATTATCTACAGTCCTTAACTCATCCAGAGAAGGATGACTGGAGCTAAACTTTTTGCCCGTTTCCCGTATATGTTTAACACGGTCGAGTCTGAAGTTGCGGTAGTCGCCACGCAAGCGACAATACGCAAGTGTATACCAAAATTTATTTTCATAATAGACGCCTACAGGTTCAATCTCACGCTGCTCCGCGTCAACCTCTTCGGCTTTAATGTAAGAAACAGCGAGCACCTCTTCCGTGACAATACTATTTAACAAGGTATCGATAATTCCAGGAAGATAACTTTGGGAATCTGACCCCGCGTGGTAATTAAGCTTGTTCTGGAGTTCGGAAAATTCCGCCTTCTGGCTGAACCGGAAGGAGCTACGGATCTTCACTGCCACGTTTTCAAACTGCTGTCTCACGGACAGCGTTTCGTGCTTCTGCATCATCTTTTCGGCAATAAGAATACTCTGCATCTCCTCGCGACTGAAGGCCGAGGGTTGTAATCTAAAGCCATCAAGCAATGAGTATCCTCCTTCTGCATCGTTGACAACGGGCACTCCTGCGTCATTGAGTGCCCGCAGATCGCGATAGATCGTGCGCTGGCTTACGCCTAAACGATCGGTTAACTCCTGAGCGCTTACGACAGCTCTTGACTGCAGCAAAAAATAAATCTCCAGTATCCGGTCAAACCGCTTCTTGTCATCCATTACAGCAAAGGTACAGTAGGGAGCCATCACCTGCTAACCGTAGTACATTTTTAACAGGCTGATGATACGATGAATATGTATGTTGTATTTATTCGGAAAGCACGCCAATCTTCATTTCTTTTTTTAGATTTGCTCACTATGAAACGGACGAAAATTAAAGACTTATTAATCTCCGCTGAGTTCGGACAGCGGGTTACTGTAAAGGGATGGGTAAGAACATTCCGCAACAATCAGTTTATAGCAATTAATGATGGGTCTTCAATTAATAATATTCAGGCGGTGGTTGATTTCGAAGCTACAGACCCCGCCCTATTAAAGCGCATTACCACAGGAGCCGCGGTTTCGGTAACAGGCATACTCACTGAGTCACTAGGTAAAGGTCAGCAGGTAGAGCTTAAGGCTGACACTGTGGAAATTCTGGGAGATTGCGACGCGGAGAAATATCCGCTGCAGCCTAAGAAACACAGCCTTGAATTCTTAAGAGAAATTGCACACCTGCGTTTCCGTACAAACACGTTTAACGCTGTTTTTAAAGTTAGAAACGCCCTATCATTCGCAATCCATCAGTTCTTCCAGGAGCGTGGCTTCGTATATATGCATTCACCTATTATTACCGGATCGGATGCGGAAGGTGCTGGTGAAATGTTTAGAGTGACAACGATCGACTTTGACAATGTACCACGCAATGAGGATGGCAGCGTAAATTTCAAAGAAGACTTCTTCGGAAAATCTACCAATCTCACGGTATCAGGTCAGCTGGAAGGAGAACTTGCAGCGCTTGCGTTTGGTGAGATCTACACTTTCGGACCTACATTCAGGGCTGAAAACTCCAATACCACAAGACACCTTGCGGAATTCTGGATGATAGAGCCGGAGATGGCATTCTATGAGCTTGATGACAACATGGATCTGGCGGAAGATCTGCTGAAGTATGTTATAAAATACGCTTTAGAGCATTGCAAAGAAGAACTGGAGTTCCTTAAAAACAGATTACTGGAAGAGGAGAAGCAGAAACCTCAGGCTGAACGCTCCGACTTAGACTTGATCAGCAAGCTTAATTTCTGCCTGGATAACAGTTTTGAGCGCGTAACTTATACTGAGGCTATAGATATTCTGAAGAGCTCCAAGCCGAATCAGAAGAAACAATTTAAATATCTTATTGACAACTGGGGTGCCGATCTGCAATCTGAGCACGAACGTTTCTTAGTTGAGAAGCACTTTAAGAAACCGGTTATTCTGACAGATTATCCTGCCGACATTAAAGCGTTCTACATGAAGCAGAATGACGTAGACGCGCAAGGACATAGCACGGTCAGAGCAATGGATATCTTATTCCCGGGAATTGGAGAGATCGTCGGCGGCTCGCAGCGTGAGGAAAATCTTGAGAAACTGGAACGCAGAATGGCAGAGATGCACATACCAGCGGAAGAGATGAGCTGGTTCCTGGATACCAGAAGATTTGGAACAGTACCTCACTCGGGATTTGGGTTAGGATTTGAACGTCTGGTACTCTTTGTTACGGGAATGACCAACATTCGCGATGTGATTCCTTTCCCGCGGACTCCAAAGAATGCAGAATTTTAATATTGAAGCCCCGAACAGGGGCTTTTTCTTTTTAAAGCCCTGATGCCCGATGCCATGGAAACAAGAATTCTATATCAGCGTTGTTCTAACAGGACAAATTAAAAACGTACGTTATGTTAATCAAAATATATCCGGAGAACCCCAATCCAAAAGCTATACAAGAGGTTGTTGAAGTGCTGAAATCCGGCGGCATCATTATTTATCCTACCGATACTATTTACGGTTTGGGCTGCGACATTACCAATCACCGCGCTATAGAAAGGATATGCCGACTAAGAGGCATCAAGCCGGAGAAGGCTAACTTCTCGTTTATATGCAGCGACCTGAGTCACATTTCCGAATTCGTGAAGCCTATGGACACCTCACTATTCCGGTTATTGAAAAAAAGCCTTCCTGGTCCCTATACATTCATTATGAATGCCACGAAAAATGTCCCACGTCTTCTAAGCTCAAAAAAGAATACTGTAGGAATTCGTATTCCCGACAATGAGATCATTCTGGAAATCGTACGTCAGCTCGGAAATCCTATTCTGACGACGTCCATTAAAGATGACGATGAAATTCTTGAGTACTCTACAGATCCGGAGCTGATACATGAGAAGTATGAAGAAAGTGTAGATCTTGTGATTGATGGCGGATATGGCGGCAATATCGCTTCAACGGTAATCGACTGTAGCAACGGAGAGTTTGAAATTGTAAGGCAGGGAAAAGGAGATATCTCCGACCTAATAGAGCAGTAGAAAGGTAAATTTCTCATTACAAAGAGTAAAATAGTCGATTCCAAAACCAAATTAACGCATTCCGGAGCAGATCAACATGGCGGTTTGCCTCGTAAATTCATAACTTCGTCGCATGGCAAAGCTTATAAACTTAAAACCTTTCCGCGAGTTTCTACGCTCTGGTCAGATCGGAGGAGTTTTACTCATGGTTGCAGTGGTAGTATCGCTGATTATCGCCAACTCCGGTTGGGGTGATTCTTTTCATAAGCTGCTGGAACTGGAGTTAGGAAAAAATTTTAATGGAGTACAGCTACGTTATCCTCTGGAGCTATGGATCAATGATGGTTTAATGGCCATATTTTTCCTGCTGGTGGGATTGGAAATAAAGCGGGAGATTCTGGAAGGAGAACTTTCCTCGCCCAAGAAAGCGGCGCTTCCTGTTTTTGCGGCATTAGGGGGCATGCTGGTGCCCGCGGGCATCTATTTCCTCGTAAACAGACATAGTGAGACGGCTGCCGGATGGGGCATCCCTATGGCTACAGACATTGCCTTTGCTCTAGCGATAATCTCTCTGCTGGGAAAGAAAGTTCCGTCGTCTCTAAAGATTTTCCTCGCGGCTCTGGCCATTGTTGATGACCTGGGCGCAATTCTGGTGATTGCCATATTCTACACTGCAGAAGTACATTTTGACCAACTGCTGTATGCTGGCGCAATCGTGGCTCTACTAACAGCACTCAACTTTGCGGGAGTTAAAAAACAGATATTTTATATTATTCCAGGAGTCTTCCTATGGTATTTCATTCATCATTCTGGAATTCACGCGACGATTGCAGGGGTATTGCTTGCCCTCACAATCCCAACCAATAACACGGATGTAGAGTCGCCTCTTGAGAAAATGGAACATGCCTTGCACAAGCCGGTGAACTACTTTATTATGCCCATATTTGCGCTTGCCAATACAGCAATACATTTCGTTCCCGAGATGGTTGAAGGACTCGGCAGCCCATTAGCCCTCGGTGTTATCCTGGGACTGATATTAGGCAAACCATTAGGCATCACCCTATTCTCCTATATTTCAGTAAAAAGCGGATTGAGTTCCCTGCCGAGCCGTTCTACCTGGAAGCATATTATAGGATTGGGCTTTCTGGGCGGTATCGGTTTCACCATGTCAGTGTTCATCGCGCTTCTATCATTCGGGAATCCGGCATTTCAGACAGAAGCAAAATTTGCTATCCTGGTGGCATCAGTACTTTCAGGAACGCTGGGATATCTGTTTCTGAGTTTCCTTTATAGAAAAAGAAAGGAACAGATATACAGCAGAAAGATTAGTTAGCAATTACATACGAGAGAACTTTTGTCCCGACTGTACAATAATCTATCATATTTAGAGTTATATATATCGTATTTACGATTTGTTGAAGACGATGAAAATTAATATAACACGCCGCGTGTGTACAGTTCTATATGAATATCTGCACTTTGATCGCGTTCTCAGATGGTTCAATAAATAATTCGGAATCTGTTATTCTTATTCAATCATCAGGGATAAGCTCTGTAAAAGGTTACGCTCTTTTTTAACTTACAGTCCTTATTCCCTGACTATATTCCGTTCTTTTCCGAAACGGCACTTCTTTATTCCATAGCATTCTGATAGCACAAACAACCTAGAACAGTGCTATGCATGAGCTTGAGTAAACCTCTATGCGTTTATTACAATCGAAAAACACCTTACAAATAGCTAAATTTTCTATTTTTACCACGAGAGACAACATATCTTATCATAGTTTTATGTCTAAAAGAAAATCAACGTTATTAATTCCGGCATTATTCGCATTGTCATTAGGTGCAAATGCGCAGGATGCCCAGAAACAGAAATTTATTGATCCTTCAAACATGGATCTTTCCGTTAAACCCGGCGACAACTTTTATGAATATGCCAGCGGTACATGGATAAAAAACAATCCGGTGCCCGCGAAGGAGACACGCTGGGGTAGTTTTAACGTTCTCCGCGATTTTAACATCAATGCGGTAAAGGAAATCCTTGCAAAAGCAGCCGCGGACAAGGGAGCTAAGCCAGGATCCGTAGAAAAACGTGTAGGTGACTTTTACGCCGCAGGAATGGATAGTCTGACCATAGAAAAGCTTGGTTATAATCCGATAAAGCCCGACCTTGCGAGAGTTACTAAAATAAACAGCCTCCAGGGCGTTCTCGATGAAGCGGCGTATATGCGTACGCAAGGTATCGGATCACCATTTTTTGGATTCTTCGTTGGACAGGATCGCAAAAACGTGAATAAGAATGTTCCTCAGTTATCGCAAGGGGGTACCAGTTTGCCCGATCGCGACTATTATCTGAAATCAGACAGCCGTAGTACAAAGATCCAGGAGGCTTATAAGAAATATGTTAGCACCCTGTTCACGCTTACCGGAAGCAACAGCGCTGAAGCTTCACGCAGTGCCGATCTGATCTTCAACCTTGAAAAAGAGTTTGCCGCTGCGCAAAAAAGCAGAGTTGAGATGCGTGATCCGCATGCCACATACAATAAATTTACGGTTAGCGACTTCAGCAAAACCACTCCTACCCTTAACTGGTCGCAGCTGCTTCCCAAAATGAAGGTAAGCGGGCAAGACACCTTGCTGGTAAATGTTCCAGGATTCTTCGTGTCATTGGATGGCATCATCAAGAAGACGTCTGTAAACGATTTAAAGACCTACCTCAAGTGGCAGGTTCTTAAGAACTCGGCAGGAGCCTTAAGCTCGCCTTTTGTTGAGGCGAACTTCGCTTTCAGTCAAGTACTTTCCGGACAGCGCGTGCAAACACCCAGATGGCAACGCATGTCGTCTATTACCGACAACAACATTGGTGAGTTACTGGGTCAGCTTTACGTAAAAGAGCATTTTAAGCCGGAGGCTAAGGAAAGAATGAAGGTCTTGATTGAAAATCTTCGTAAAGCCTACGCTATACGTATTAACAACCTTGATTGGATGAGTGCTCCTACAAAAGAAAAAGCACTTGCCAAGCTTGCCGCTTTCAATCCTAAGATTGGCTATCCAGACAAGTTTAAAGACTATCAGGGCTTAGTCATCAACAGAAACACCTATTATCAGAACCTGAGAAATGCGGATATCTGGTCGTACAACGAGATGATTAAACAGCTGGGCAAGCCTGTAGATCGTAGTCGCTGGGGAATGACACCACCGACGGTTAACGCATATTACAGTCCACTGATGAATGAGATCGTTTTTCCCGCGGGTATTCTACAATTCCCGTTCTTTGATCCGAATGCCGACGATGCTGTAAATTACGGGGGTATCGGTGCTGTTATCGGGCATGAGATGTCACATGGATTCGATGATTCCGGAAGCCAGTATGATAAAGACGGGAACCTCCGCAACTGGTGGACCGCGGAAGATCTTAGCAAGTTTAAAGCCAAAACAAAAGCTTTAGGCGAGCAATTTGATGGCTATACCATCCTTGATACCATCCACGTAAATGGGAAGCTTACTATGGGAGAAAACATTGGTGACCTCGGCGGATTAAATGCAGCTTATGAAGCTTTCAAGATGACAAAACAGGGCCAATCAGAAGAAAAGATCGATGGATTTACTCCCGATCAGCGTTTCTTCCTGTCATGGGCACAGGTATGGCGAGGCAATATTCTTCCTGAAACAGCAGCGCAGTTTATCGTTACTGACCCTCACTCTCCGGGAGAGTTCAGAACCATTGGCGCGCCAGTAAATATGGATGCCTGGTATAAAGCATTTAATGTTCAGCCGGGCGACAAACTATACAAAAAGCCGGAAGACAGAATAAAGATCTGGTAAATATACCCACTAATAAAAAGGCGACTTTATTGAGGTCGCCTTTTCTATTTCCTCGTTCAGCTGCGCATAAAATTACGGCAATAATCCGGAGGAAATCCTTACCAATTTCAATCCTATGACGCATAAATCCAGCATATTTCATTAATTTTGCGTTGTGATTGCGATTAACAACCTCACGTTCGAGATAGGTGCAAGGGCATTATATGACGACGCAAACTGGCACATTAAGCCGGGGGATAAAACAGGCCTCATTGGCGCTAATGGTACAGGCAAAACAACGCTCTTAAAATTGATTGTTGGGGCATATAAGCCTACAGAAGGAACCATATCCATGGCTAAAGATCTCAAGATCGGATATCTGAATCAGGATCTTCTCTCCTATCAATCAGACAAGAGCATCCTTCATGTAGCCATGGAGGCTTTTGAGCGTCAGAATCAGCTGCATACCGAGATCGAGAATATTCTCAAGAAACTTGAAACGGACTACACCGAGGATCTTATCCATAAGCTGAGCGATAAGCAGCACGAGTTTGAGGCCCTGGATGGATACAATATTGAGTTTAAAACGCACGAAATTCTTGCCGGCTTAGGTTTCAGCGAGGAGGATCAGCACCGCCCGCTTGCGGAATTCTCTGGAGGATGGCGAATGCGCGTGATGTTGGCAAAAATACTGCTGCAGGCTCCTGACATCTTACTGCTAGATGAGCCTACCAATCACCTTGACCTTCCGTCCATTAAGTGGCTTGAGACCTACTTACAAGCTTTTGAAGGGGCTATTGTTATCGTATCGCATGACCGCTGGTTTTTAGACAAAGTGGTCAACCGCATTGTTGAATCACGCAAAGGAAAGCTTATTTCCTACTCAGGGAACTACAGCTATTACATGGAGGAGAAAGGCATGCGTGAGGAGATTCAACGTAATGAGTTTAAGAATCAGCAGCAAAAGATAAAACAGGAAGAACGCCTTATTGAGCGCTTCCGCGCAAAGGCTAGTAAAGCCAAATTCGCACAATCACGCATTAAGCTACTTGAGAAGATGGATCGTGTAGATGACGTTGACGACGACAATCCATCGGTGAACTTCAGCTTTAAATTCAGCAAGCAATCAGGCCGTCATGTTGTTCGGCTTGAAAATATCAGCAAAGAATATCCAAACATAAGAATCCTAAGCAAAGCTAACGCGGTCATTGAAAAAGGTGATAAGATCGCCCTCATTGGAGCCAACGGACGCGGGAAATCAACTTTGCTTCGTATCATCACTAATACTGAAAGCGGGCATCAGGGGGAATGCATTACCGGGCATAATGTTACTGAAACATTCTTTGCTCAGCATCAATTGGAATCGCTGCACCTCGACAATGCTATCCTCAATGAGCTGCAGGCGTTTGCGCCCAAACATACAGAAACAGAGCTTCGTTCTATCCTGGGATGTTTCCTATTCACAGGAGACGATGTTTTCAAGAAGATCAAGGTATTATCGGGAGGAGAGAAATCTCGCGTAGCACTGGCAAAGGCGCTTACAGCGGATGCCAATTTCCTTGTGCTGGATGAGCCTACCAACCACCTTGACATACAATCGGTAAACATCCTTATTCAGGCACTAAATCAGTTTGAAGGAACTTTCATTGTGGTATCTCACGACCGGTATCTGTTGGATAATGTAGCCAACAAGATTTGGTTTATTGAAGATCAACAGATAAAAGAATATCCCGGCACTTACGCTGAATACGAGGAATGGAACTCCCGCCGCCCTGCTGCAGGCGCAACTGCGGTAGCTACTCCAAAGAAAGAGAAGGAAGAAAAGCCTGCAAATAAAAAAAACCAGAAAGATGAAAAAGCGGCAGAGCTTAAAAAGCTGAATAAAACGCTTAGCTCAGTGGAAGAGCAGATCTCCGTCATTGAAAACTCAATAAAGGAACAGGAGACACTGCTGGCTGATGAAACGCTGTATCAGGATGCGACGAAACTCAAGGCCGTAAATGAGCGCTATGAAACGTTGAAGGCAGAGCTTTCCACAAATCAGAATAGCTGGGAAGAAATTGCTACCCGTATTATGGAACTGGAAGCTTAGTTAACGCAGGGAGCATGGGGAAGTCGCGACTAAGAACATTTCTGGTGCTGCTGCAACTAGTGGCAAGCACCATGCTTTTGGCTCAGCAAGTCCCAATGGCTCAAGTTCTGGAATATGCTGACAAGAATTATGATCAACGGGTAAAGTCGGTGCAATTGTCACCGGAAAGACGTGCCGACCAAATACCGCTCCTTCCCTTGAACGGCCAGACGACGCTTTTATTGAGCTTTGATGACCTGTATCCGGGCAGCAGAACGTTGTATTATACTATTGAACATTGTACTGCTAACTGGAAGAGCAGTAACCTGCCTGTTAATGAATATCTGGAAGGGTTTTCGGAGAACAGAATTGAAAATTACTCCTTCTCAAGGAATACTTTGGAGAAATACACGCACTATGAGCTAAGCTTTCCCAATGCCGTGATAAAACCGAAAATCTCCGGGAACTACCTCCTGAAGGTTTACGAAAACAATAATCCTGAACAGCTTGTACTCAGCAGGCGTTTTTATGTTCTTGAGGAAAAAGTAAACCTTACCATAACGAAGATGCCCTCGGTAAATGTTCCGACACGACTTTCACATCAACGAATAATGGTGAACGTAGGCGTAGGAACTCTCGACATTCGTAATCCATCAACAGATATTCTGCTGAACGTTCTGCAAAATGGCCGTCCGGATATGGCTACAAGTGCGCGAATGCCCACCTTTCAAAAATCCAGTGAACTCGTTTATAATCCAGCGCAAGGATTCGAGTTCCCCGGAGGAAATGAATTTCGGATGCTTGATTTACGTTCCATGCGTTCCAAGTCGGAGCGAATTGATGAGATCAGCAGAGATTCTGTAGCGCACATTTCGTTGCTGGAAGATATTGCCCGGGGTTCAGACCAATATCTATACAGTTTCGATGCCAATGGAAGCTTTAAGATTGCCAATATTGATTATGAACAGGAGGCAATTTCTTCAGACTATGCGGAGGTAACATTTAAACTAAAAAACCATGAGGCTTTCGCCGGAAAGGATCTATACATCCTGGGTGGCTTCAACAACTACGAGATTGCTCCGGAAAATAAACTTCAATATGAACCATCCAACGACAGCTTTGTCAATAAACAAAAGCTGAAACAGGGTGTGTACAATTATGAATATATCGTGTTGTCAAACAAGCAACGCGACAGATCGCTCACAGAGGGAAACTTCTTTCAAACACGCAATCAGTATAATGCGTTCTTCTACTATCATAGGCCAGGCTCACGATGGGATGAATTGATAGGCTATACCATTTTACAGGATAAACAATAATCGCCATATACAATATTTATGACAATTACCGAGAAACCGGCAGCGCTTTCATATACAGTGATGAATGAGCTCATTCTACCTAATGACACCAATCCGCTGCACAATTTAATGGGAGGCCGACTGCTGCACCTGATGGACATTGCCGCCGCAATATCAGCTCAGAAGCATTCCAATCACATCGTTGTTACAGCGTCAGTAGATAATGTTTCCTTCAAACAGCCGGTAAAGCTAGGCGATGTTATTACAATTACGGCTAAGGTGACACGCGCTTTCTCTACCTCTATGGAAGTTAGATTGGAGGTTTTCTGCGAGAACATCCCCTCAGGAACGCGTATAAAAAGCAACGAGGCTTATTATACTTTTGTCGCACTTGACGACAACGGGAAACCGGCACGTATCCCTGCGATTGTACCTGAAACAGAGGAAGAACGACAACTTTATGAAGGAGCTATCGCACGCAGGGAACTGCGTCTGATACTGGGAGGAAAAATGAAGCCTTCAGAAGCTACAAATTTAAATGCGTTATTGAGCATGAATCAGCATTAACTAAAATGGCGGCGGCATTTGCTCGCCGCCATTTTAGTTTCAGGATACGAGATCTCTTAAAGCGCAGCCATTTCAAGAATTCTATCGAACTCCTCTACTTTCAATGACATCACGGAAAGCCGTCCCTGCTTCACAAGACCTATATTTTGTAAGCGGTCGTCAGCCTTAATAGCTTCTAATGTAACCGGCTTGGCGAGAGTTTCTACCGGTACCAGATCAACAACAACCCAATTAGTATCATCAGTAGTAGGATCCTGATAAAACGCCTTCACCACCTTTGCTACTCCAACAACCTCTTTTCCTTCGTTACTATGATAAAACAACACAAGATCGTCAACGGCCATAGCCTTCATGTTATTACGCGCCTGGTAGTTGCGCACACCGTCCCAGAAAGTACGCCCATCTTCATTGAATTTTTGCCATGAATATTTATGAGGTTCACTTTTTACTAACCAATAGTTCATTATAAGATGTATTTATTCAGGCGCAAAATAAAGTAAATAGCGCATCTTTTAAAGCGCTCGCTTCATCAATTATGCAAATAAATCATTAGCTTTCACATCATGCAAAGAATCCTCAGCATTTTATCAATGTTAATTATATTGATCGCGGCGAATGCCTGCAATAGCCTTACAGGATCGAGCAATTACCAGGCGCCTGATGTTCCAAAAGAACTGCAAAGCATTGAAGAACGGGGAAATTTTCTGGCTCGCCACTACTGGGATAAAAGCGACTTCGCTGACAGAAGCATGATCAGCGATAAACAGGATATTGAGCAGGCCATTGTGAATTATCTTGAAATACTACGTCGCGTAGATACCCTGCTTGCCGATTCATCTTTAAACGCGCTACTTGGCCGGATGGAAAAACATGGCAGACAGGAGGTTTATAGCTATTTTCAGGAATCATTAAAAAGACATCTTTACGAACCGAACTCTCAGCTCCGCTCCGATGCCCTATATCTACAGGTTGCCACTTTTGTTTCGAGGGATCAGCATAGCGACATAGCTGAAAAGTCAAGAGCTAAAGCCATTGCCGCGGTCATCAATAAAAATAAACCGGGCCACCTTGCCAGCGACTTTCATATCAGGCTTACCAATCAGGATACAACCACGCTACGACAGCTGCAAGGGACTCCCATGCTGCTAATGTTTTATGATCCGGATTGTCATACTTGTCAGGAGATCATGGAAACGCTAAAGACTTCGGCAGCCATTAGCAAGGCGGTTGACGGAAAGAAACTACAAATTGTAATGATATATCCCGGTACCAATATTGACATCTGGAACAAGCATCAGACGAGTATTCCCTCAACCTGGATAAACGGCATGAACCCTAATTCCGAATTGCGCGAAAAAGAATTATACGATTTAAGGGGCTTCCCTACCCTCTACCTACTTGATGCCCATCAGCGCGTACTGCTGAAAAACACTGATCCTTCAGCGGTAGAACAAGTAGTTATAAACGGAGAAATCTAATACAGGGAATGCTGGGAAGGTATTGAAAAGCTCTCTGGCCGCGTTATTCGTCATATGCCCGTTATCGGTCCGAATTCACACTGAACCAAATAACGGGCGAAGTCCTCTGGAGAGCTGCTATTGGGCTACCTGCCCTTGCTCAGGGAGCAACAAGATGTTACTCTTGATGAGCTACCGCAGACATTATTACCACGTCTTTTTTGCGTGACGCAGGAATAACTTTAAGTTTTTGCAATTTACCATCCTTATAAACAACATCAACGGTGGTATTACCTGTGGCGTGGAGTTTGAAATCAACATTCCAGGAAGCGGGCAGCGCTGGCAACAAATAAATAGTTTCGCCCACACACTGCAGCAGCATTTCCTGAAGACCGATCATTCCGGAACCTCCCCAGTTATGATCGGGCGTCCAGTCAAAGCCAGGTCCCCAGAAGGCAGGAAAACGACGACCGGAATCCTTGAGCTTTAAAACCGTATATCGGGCCGCATCTTCACGTAAACCGAGTCTGGCGGCGAAGATATTATCCTGTTTCCAGCCTACATGGCTTCTAAATTTCAAGACATCGGCATCATGAAGGTACGTGTTTATGGCTGTATCAAGACCAGCCTTACCCAAACCAAACCGTCCCCAGGGATACACAGGATACAATTGCGGACTTTCTGTATTATTTATTCGCTCCCATTCCCAGGCCGGAGCAATCGTCGTTTTGCCTCCTTGTTTTCTATAAGACAACTCGGGAATACGCAATAAAAACGAGGACCAATGCTCTCGCTCCTTATTTGTAAGATACGTTGTTGGCAGCGCCAGCAGATGTTCCGTTAACGTCCGCAGGCCAGCCACCGTAGAGGCAGGATTTCTAGCCATCTTATACGTTTCAGCACCGGAGCCCGGGTAAATAATAAGTTTTCCCTGAGCATCGAAAGCCTTGCCCGTACGCTTCAGCGCCTCCATCTGGTAGTGCTGATCAAAGAATGCAAGACAGCTACTGATAAAGGGTATATCTCCCCGCATGTCCATACCTGAATAATTATGGAGCTCAATCATCATAAGACAAAACTCCAGCACGGTATCCCACTCATATTCCAGCCATTTATTATATTCAATACCTTTATCGGCAGAGGCAGGTCGCTTCCAGTTATATTCAGCAGGATTAGGCAGACCGAAGTTCTCTATCTGCTCGCTGAAGCAGGCGCCATCATGATTCCAGTAGACTTTCGAACGCAGCTCCGCATTTTTCAGAATACGTCGGTAAAAATCAAACTGCGCATCCATCATATCAAAGTCACCGTTCTTCAGCATTGGCCAATATACCAAGCGTTGGTTCTGCGCGGTGTGCGTTCCACCGCCCCAGTTGCGAAAGTCGGGACTGAATGCCATTGATGAATCTATAGATGAGGGATCGTAAGTAAAGAGTCCCCCGTTAAATTTCGTCGGCCATGCTCCGTACGCATTACAAGCCAGCATATAGCGAAAAAGCTGATAATTTCGCCCAGCCTGATAAACAGAAGAGCTGTCGGGAGCGTCGAGAAAGATGTGGCTACGGTTCCAGAACGCATGCCACCAACGCTGGCTTCTCTTTCGCGCAGCAGCAACACTAGCCGGAGAAGCCTCAGCGCGTTTTGAAAGAGAATCAATCCAATGTTTTTCACTTGCCTCATTCGCATTATAAAAAACCAGATCCAGCGACTGTCTTTTCACCGGAGCTGAATTAACGAGATGCCATGCTTGGAAGTCAGTATCCATATATCGGCCTTTA
This sequence comes from Sphingobacteriaceae bacterium UBA6709, assembly GCA_002454425.1. GTDB lineage: Bacteria > Bacteroidota > Bacteroidia > Sphingobacteriales > Sphingobacteriaceae > Arcticibacter. Next base: position 126,044 of record DKIV01000051.1, on the reverse strand, counting down.
GAAGTGCCGACAGGCTGCATACCCTTACCGCTCATCATTCCTCCAAAAATCAGATGCTTAAGCGGATTGTACATTTCTTGCTTCACTGACTCCATCGCCTGCTGCTTTACTACTATATCAAATACGGTGGTATCGCTATTTTTATGGTAGAACATCACTCCACCATTATGAAAGGCAACATTATCAGGATGATTCACAACAGGCACCGGCGGCGCCCATTTCCAGGAATTCGCATTATTTTCCTTACCCTTTGTTATGCGCGGCACCGTTCTCCAGCTCTCGTAAGAGGCCTTCAACTTCATAGGCTTCGATGATACGACATCTACATGAGCCGCTGGACTAAACACATCTGCCCATACATGTATGCGGGCCCGATGGACTCCGTTTTCACCTTTAATTTCCACAAAGCCATCCTTCAGATGCAACTCCTGATGAAAAGTCTTTCCCTCAAAAGGATTGGGAGACAGTCTCAACCGCACTCTGCCAAGCTTCAGCATTGTATTATGCTCGTCGAAAGTACCCCCTCTTGACATATATAAAAGGATGTCGCCATTTTCCACCCATACATTCAGACCCGTATCTCCTCCGCCACAAGGCATAGATTCCCCTGAATTACGGCTTTGACTCGTCCAAATGACATTATACTTATCCAGCTGACGCGATTGCCCTCTTAATAATGAAGGTGCAACAAGTATCAGTAATATAAAAAGCTTTCTCATTCGCATATATAAAACAGGCCCGAAACCTCCGGGCCTGTAAAGAATAAACAGATAAATTACCTTGCCTACCAGTCGTCAGTGCGGAATGACGACACCGGTAGTCCCTCGCATCCAAAGAGGTCACCTACGACAAAATCCTTAAAGGCATAACGTACCGCCACAGGTTCCTTCACCATCGGAGAACTCACAGTCACCGACTTAGTCATTACGTGTGCCTGTGCAGGATAAAACACTTTATCTTTTCCGGCAATTTCAAATAACGCAGGTTCCTTTCCGAAGGTCGTCAATCCGAAATCAACATTGTCAAACTTCAAGGTCGCTACACTTCCAGTGACGCTCATCGAGGAGTAAGAAGGACTAGCGGACCCAAAACCTTTCATTCCATAAGTCTTCGCTAGAGCTATTAATGCGAGGCGTTTGCCTACAACCTCCTTATGCATGGGATGGATAGAATTTTCTTCCCCGTTATCCATATTTACGGCCATTGCTGAATTGGGAATCCGTGCTTCTGACTTACGCTGCGCGTCGCGCAAGTAGGCGGAATTGTACTTTCCTCCCTGATTGTAGGGAGGAAGCTGTGCGTAATTAAACGGAGCTATCTGCATGTAATAGAAAGGAAAGTTCCCTTGTCCCCATTGTTCACGCATTCGCTTTACCATCGTTGGAAACAGCTGCTCATACTGATCGGGGCGATCATAGTTAGATTCGCCCTGATACCAAAGGCAGCCTTTTACGCCGTAACCTATCACCGGATACATCATTGCGTTATACAACGTTGTAGCAGTTCTGTTTACCACAGGAATAGAGTCGGTAGGACCAGGAACTTTGATCTCTTTGAAGGACTTAAGAATGTCTTTATCCATCCATGCTTCGATATTAGATCCTCCATAACTAACGGTAATCAAACCAACAGGAACCTCCAGCATTTTATTAAGGAGACGCCCGAAGAAATAACCCGTAGCGCTAAAATCGGCTACGGCCTCTGGTCCGGCAAGCTTCCATTGTGCAGGCTTTGAATTGTCCTGAACAGTAGTCGTAGATGCACGGGGCACGGTAAAGAGCCTTATATTCTTATTTGCAGATTCAAGGATCGCATCGTTGGATCCCAGAATTGGCTGTCCCCGAAAGCCCTTTACAGGCATCTCCATATTTGACTGTCCAGTGCAGAGCCACACCTCACCAACCATTACATTCTTTAAGGTAACTGCCTTTCCATCACTTATCGTCATGGTATAAGGCCCGCCTGCCACAGGTGTCTGTACAGCAAGCTTCCATTTACCCTTCCCATCAGCCGTCGCAGCGTATGTTTTGCCATTCCAGGAGGTCTTCACGGACACTTTCTTTCCAGGTTTGCTCCATCCCCATACCGGAGCATTGAAGTGCTGCTGAAGAACCATGTTATCGCCAAAGAGGTAAGGGAGTTTTACTTGCGCCTGTAGATTTCCACTTAGCACCACGGCTAACATCGACAGACTTATATACTTTAATATGTTAATTTTCATACAGGACAAAAATAATAAAGGGATACGCTTCCCATAGCGCGAAGATACAGAGCATATCCCCTTAAATAAAAAAACTCAGCACATGATGTGCTGAGTAAAGAATTTATCGGGCCAGAGGAAGCCACACTTCCATGTCGTTATGTCCTCTATTTCCCCAGGCAAAATAAGGCACTAAACGTATTTGTACTGATTTTGGTGCTACCTGAGCTACCGGACTATAAAGGGTGGTGCTCCAGTTTTTCTTTGGGCTTAGCAAGGCTTCGCCTTTTAAGGCCGCAAAGCTGGTATTGCTAACCTTAAGCATCTCGGGACTGAACTTAGCGTCAGCCTTAACGGTAATATCAAAGATTTTCTGACCAGCGGGAATGTCCTGCGCTTCCAGACAATATACTACAGGTCCACGTTTTACAGCAATCTGGTTTCGCGTTTCTTCAACAAGTGGGTTAGCTTCGATAAGGGTAGCCGGCATATCCATTACCAATTCCACCTTATCACCCTTCTTCCATTTCCTGCTGATAGAAGCGTAAGTGCCGCTTTTAGCTACATTTTGTTGCTCCACGCCATTTACTTTAATGCTGGCATGCTGACACCATCCGGGAATACGAAGCATCATGGCGAATTCTTTTGCCGGTGCTTTCTCTACCGCCAATTGAACATTGCCATTCCAGGGATACTCAGTCTTTTGACTCAACTTCAGGGCTGAACCATCGCTAAGCTTCGTGTCAAGCGTGTTGCCTGAATAGAGATTTACCCAGATACCTTTATCTGAAATACTGTACATATAGCTATTCACTTCCGCTACTGTGCGTACCACATTAGGAGGACAGCAATTAGATAGTGCAATATAGCCCACGCGATCCTTAGACCAGCGTTGTTTAAACGGCAGATCGTCAGAATAGCTCAGCGGATTGGTATACAGAAATTTCTGTCCATTTAGACTTACCCCGGAAAGAATGCTGTTATAAAGAGTGAGCTCTACGATGTCAGTGTACTTGGCATCACCAGTGAGTTGAAACATTCGCCAGTTCCATAACAGATTCCCGATGTTCGCACAAGTCTCACCATGAGCAGTAGCATTCGGCAACTGGTATTCACGGCCGTATGCCTGGTGAATTTTCTGAACAGTATCTGGATTGTAGGAGGTACCGTCAGGAGATGTTCCATCATATAAGGCGCCACATCCGCCGGTAATATACATACGACGTTCGGTAACGTCAGCCCAGATATTATTCAATCTGTTAAGCAAAGTTGTATCGCCAGTTTCAGCGAAAACATCCGCTACGCCAGCATAGAGATAGTTAGCGCGCACAGCATGTCCCATCGCCTTATTTTGCTTACGAAACGGAACCCGATCCTGATTGTCATCTGTACCGTTATCTACTAACCCACGGATATCAATTAGACTTTTTGCCAATTCCAGATATTTCGGATCTCTGGTCGTTCTGTACATTTCTACAACACCCATATAATGTGAAGGACAGATGGCATTGCGCGCAAGTTCAGGAGAAGACTTCTTATAAAAATTATAAAGATAATCTGTAGCCTTAATTGCCAGGTTAAGCAAGTCTCTCTTTCCTGTAGCACGATAGTGGATACATCCGGCGGTCATCAAATGCCCCATGTTATAGGTTTCAAAGTTCAGGCGATCTTTGAAAGCCTTCGCGTTACCCTTGCTATTTCGCTCCTCAATCATCGTCGGCGTATGGATATACCCATCAGCACGCTGACACTTTGCGATCACAGGAATTACCTCATCAATATATTTCTCAAGCTTAGGATCGCGAGTATCTGCATACATAGCCGCCAACGCCTCAATAAGCTTATAAAAGTCGCCGTCATGAAATGCAGGACCATCATGAGCGCCCTCTTTTAATCCCGCAGCAATCTCAAAATTAGTGAATGCATGTGCACGCTTCGGATCCTTATAAAGCTCCCACATATAGGGAATCATTGAATCCTTACATACTTTCGACTTCTCTGCCCAAAATCCTTCGGTAAGCTTAACAGCATTCATATCCGGACTGCGCAACTTAGCATAAGGACTCGCCGCCGTATTAACGAGACTCTTTTGTTGAGCCATTGACGGCACAACGAACAGGAACCCGAGCGACATTAACGTTAAATATACTCTCTTCATTATTCTGTGAAATATGTGTTGATCTTGCAGAGCCCGAAGTCCCCCCGGGCTCAATTGTTTTACTTTTCTTTCATCACCGTCAGCGGACCTATCAATCCGGCCTTCGCCAGCGGCTTACCCTGTATTCTTATTGTTGCCGTAGTTTTCACCACCCGTTTATCTTCAGGAAGACGGAGGTCCCCAAGAATGCGGTTGGCCCAGGTATTGGTAACTTCAATCTCCAGCGTGTTTGTCCCTTTCTTGAGCGCGTTGGTAATTTCGACCCTGTAAGGCGCCGTCCATGCGACACCGCAATCTATGCCATTTACCTTCACTGAAGCAATGTTGTTAACCTCGCCAATGTCAAGCCAGTAGCGTTGCCCTTTCTTATAAGATGACATCTTCACATTCTTCATATACTTAGCAGTACCTGAATAATATCGGATGGCAGAATCAACATTTGCTGTCCAGTCCTGAAGGTCTGAGAAATGCTGCACCTGTTCTGGTCCTCCCAGCGTGGCATCGAATTTAACATCCCAGGCACCCTCAATGCGTTGCACGTCGACAAGCTGAGTCCGGGACTTTTCAGCACCCAGCGTACCTTCATGGAATATTATGAAATAAGATGCGTTAGGTTCGAATGTAAGATCTAATAAAGAGCGATCCTGATTTTCTGACACCTGCTGATCCCAGATTTCACCGCTTACAGGATCATAGATCTGCGCGCGCTTTCCCTTTACTCTAAAAGATATATTCAGCACTTTGCGCGCTGAATCCTGATTAGATATGAAGTAAATATCATCTTTATCTGATTTACGGTGATTCCATGCCATATTACCCTTCTGGCCGTTAAACAATATGTCTTTTTCCAAACCAAGCATATTGAATGAACTGGCAGTATAAGGGCCAAGAATAACACGGCCTTTACCGAGCGTTTTCATTTTGATCACATCATTACCCTGACGACGATCAGCATAATCTCCTCCCCATATTTTCTCAACAAGCTCATGAAACTTCAGATCTTCAGCCCTATAATTCGTAAGTCCGGGTGTAGTACGGGGGCGTACCCCAAGCACCACTGTCGCGCCATCATTTATCAGCGTATATAGCTTCTCAACAACCGCGAGACTCATCAGGTCTGCTGAAGGTTGCATCTGATGCTCACCAGGCAGTACCAACATCGCGTACCGGGCTCCGCCAGGCAAAACGATATAACCATCTTCAACCTTTGCCAGACGGATTAGCGCGTCCTTATTAAACGAATCATACGCGTAGCCATTCATAGGATCTACCCAACTCTCAGGCAACGACAAATTCGCGCTTATTTGCACTTTATCCGGCATTTCACGGGAAGGACTACCGGCATTTCTGAGACGCTCGCGTTCCGCCAGCACACGTGCAGGTCCAAAGATCCCTGGCAAAGACGATACCAGTCGGTCCGGAAGAATAGCCCTGCGTGGCGTTTCCTCACCGGTAAACACTGCCAGATCCGTCACAGGAATACCCTGTTGCAACATTTCCTGACAACGGCGTGCATATTCTACCCAAGCATAACCGGGCTTCCACCAAGTCTGATCACGTTGAAACAGCAAACCTATATCATTCAAAGTCATTCCTGGCTTACGATCGAACCACGGATTATGTGTAAATACGTGGTATACGAATCTGTTTATACCTAAGGCGTAGTTTCTATCCTGTAAGGTTTTCAAATTTGCGGGATGCTCCAGCCAGTTCATCCTGATCTCTGTAAATGACTCCGACATCACCACTGGCTTTCCATAAATATGAGCGCCACTGATCGCGTCGGCCATATCATTTGGCTTATCATGCGAAGGACTGCGCAGCCAGAATTCGCCCATCGGGACGTCGACATTCGCAAAATGTAGTAAGCCATCACCTACCATCACAGGAGCTGTAGCCTCCGCCGTAAATATCAGCTTGTGTTTCTCACATAAAGCCTTTAGAGTTTTATAGAAATTATCGTTGATAAGTTCCGCAATAGTCTGTCGTACATCAAACAAGAAACGCTCGGAGATGTCAGCACTGCCGACAGGCACTCCTACCATTGCAGGCATATATTTCAGCAAATCGTAACCGCGTCTCTTTTTAAACTCTTCCTGAAATACCGGCGACCAGTTCTGGCTGCCACATTCCCAGCTATCCACGTGGAACGTATTCAGCACCCGGGGAGCTAAATCAGGACCCACGGTTCTCATAGCCTCACCAAACCACTTATCAAACTGTAGCTTCACAGCTTCCGGGTTAAACTTATCCGACTCCAGGCCTTTTCCCGCTCCGGCAGTCTCATTCATATGTCCCGTGGAAGTATGCCCTATCCGAAGAATAATCCATTCTCCCGCCGGTGCTTTCCACTTCAGGTGGTTACCCTTCAACTGTGCCGATAAATCCAAAATACGCGACATCGGCACACATAATGAATCCGGCAGCTGTTGTACTGTAGTTCTTTTTCCGATACGCCAGGTCTCGCCGTTCTTAGCTTCAAAGACATTTATCCTCGGTTCTGACGACAACTCAATGCCCGCGATTTTCAAGCTCTGCTTCCACTTAGCCGCATCGAGATCCTCCGCGCCTGGCTCCGATCCCTCGCGATCATACTTAAAACGGAAATACTTCGCTTTTACGGGTACTAGACTATAAGTATTATCAAAATCCCAGTCAAGCCACCCTGCCCGCGGCGGATTCAGCTGCTCGGCCTTACGAAAGGTTCTCCCGTCGTCGCTAACCTCGACCGTCAGACGCTGTGCCTGATAATTAAAAGAATTTACATGTGTAACTAAAGAACGACAGGTAAAGGGTTCTTTAAACTCGAACTGCACCCACGCAGGCTCTGAGCTGCTGAAGTTCTGCTTATTCCCGCGAACTGTCAGAAACGAAGCGTCTACTCCTGTACTTGTGCTTACCTTTGGTTTCAGATCATATGAATTCTGATGGATTCCTGTATTTGCAGGAAAGGCAAGTAGTGTGATATCTTTATAATATCCCTTATAGGCTTCTGGAGTTGCCAGATCTATATCGATAAGTTTACCTCCTTTGACTCGAGTGCTTGCTGACACTACTTTCTGCATAGAAAGCTCGGGACTTATCCATGGACCTCCAGCGGTAGCAAAGCCATCATTTGGCAACATGGCGATCTTCAGACCCAGACTATCCGCCTGCTGCACAGCATAGCGCACCATATCCCACCACGCGGGACTCAGCTGATCAATAGCGGGTTCAAATAAAGGAGGATCCTGCTTTCCCTTGATCGGAGCAAGATACGCACCGGCAAGCCCCGCGTCCTTCATCGCTATCAGATCGGCCTTTATCGCCGGTTTAGAATAGCTCCCCTGCATCCAATACCAAAACACCCATGGTTTTGCCGAGTCTCCAACCGGACGAACATTTATGGGCAACTTAGCAGATATCGCTGTCGGGCGCTGCTGTGCCAAAACACTGCCGCCGGCAAATAAGGCCAGCAGCATGTGTATCTTTATTAATCTTCTTCTGTTTACAAACATCCTTAAAACTTAACACTTCTGAACATAGCAGGTACGGCTTCCGCTTTTACCTTAACCGGCATCAAGTAAAAACTGTATCGGTAATCTTTCGCTGGAATCTGGTATTTCTCTAAAGGCGCGGCAACTTCCGACCATGAGTCATTCCCTCCCACTCCCATCTGTATTAGATCAATATTCAGTGTAATATATCCAGCGTCTTTAAGGTCAAAGCTATGCTTTGCCTCATCTATATTTTTTTCAGTATATGGCCAGGCGTTCATGCTCAGCAAGCTATCGGCAATCACCAGAAGTCCATTTTCAGATTTTTTATCTTCCAGATACATCCAACGAACATCGGTACGGTTTCCATTCTCCTGAGGAAACACATACGGCTCCATAAACTCTGCTATTGGTGATGAATAATTTGCCGCGTCAGCGCCGTAATTTTTGTCAATATAGTTTTCCAACGGCCCCTTACCATACCAGTTAATCTGGTCGTAAGCACGCTGTATGCCCATCTGCATACCTACCTTTGGAATATTCGGCAAGCCCTTCTGCGGCATCAGGTGGTAGTCTACCTTCAGCACGCCATTGCCGTTAATGCTGTAAGTAACGTCTACTTGTGCTTTGCCGCCAATCAGCGAATAATGACTCTGTACTTTCGCAATGCCATTTCCCGCATCCTCCGCGCTTACGCGTTCCAGCTTCAGGTCATCCTGATACCATTCCTTAAGCACAACCGTTGGCTTCCATCCACGGCGATCATTCTCTGTCTGAGGTCTTGTAAAGTGCGGCAACAGCGGACTGAATACCTGCTCCTTACCTTTCCACAAATAAGAGGTCAAAGCACCATTCTCTTTGTTAATCTTGATCTTAAAGTCTTTGCCTGAAAACACGAAGGCCGCTGCCTCTTCAGATTTTGTTACGGTAGGATAACGCTTAGCGCTAACTTGCTCCGGCACTGGCGTAACTGCAAACTGATTAGATGCTATATCGTATCCTTTGGCGGCCCACAGCTCGTCCTGCGCCAATGAAAAGTGAATTTCTGCAAGATATTCCTTGTCGCGTTTCATTGACGGAAGATATTTCTTTACATCAATCGTCGAGTCTTTACCGGCAGCAATACCTATTGGCGATAGTGTCTTTTGCACCACGATCTTTCCGTCTTCACGTACGATGAAAGTCGCAGTATACGCACTTACAGGCAACACGTTACTTCTGTTATGAATATGCAACAATCCATTTGCATACTCGCTTTCTATTGGCTGATATACGCGTTTGCATTCCAGAGCCGAGCCGCGAGGACGATCATAGGCATCAACAATGCCTTTCAGGCAGAATGTACCATCGTGTCTCTTTTCTCCGAAATCGCCTCCATAAGCCAGAAAAGTCTTGCCGGAAGCATCTTTCTTTACCAACGCCTGATCTTTAAACTCCCAGATACAACCTCCGATGATGCGGGGGCGCGATCTGAATACGTCCCAAAGATCCTTCATATTTCCGGTTGAATTACCCATGGAGTGAGCATACTCAACAAAAAGAATAGGACGCTTATCGCCGTTCTTCTGATTTACGAGTAAGTCAGCGGTATATATTCCTGGATAAAAACGACTTACCATATCAACATAATACTGATCTACAGGATTTTGAAGACGATGAGAGTGGTCATTCTTCGCCGGATAGCGAGGATCTGAAGGATCTATATATCCCTCTTCCCGCGGACTGCCCATCGCAGGCTCATAATGTACAGGTCTGGTGATATCGAAATCATGGATCCAGGCAGACTGCGCCGCGTTATTAGGGCCTCTTCCTGCCTCATTTCCAAGGCTCCACATAACGATGGAAGGATGGTTTTTATCGCGAATTACCATGCGCGATGTGCGTTCCATAAATGCGGCTATCCAATCCGGATCGTTGCTTAACTTTCCACCCAGGCCGTGAGTTTCATAATTCGCCTCATCCATCACCATAATACCATATTCATCACATAAGTCATAGAAATACGGATCATTAGGGTAATGACTGGTTCTTATAAAATTGAGATTCAGGCGTTTTATTGTCTCTACGTCTTTCTTTATGTCTTCACGTGTTAGCGCCTTACCGCGTTCAGGATGATGATCATGGCGGTTTACACCGTAAACATAAGTTTCCTTGCCGTTAATAAGCAACTTACTGTTCTCCTTTGAAAACTCGATACTACGGAATCCGACTTTACAGCTCTTGGCTTCAATAACCTTTCCCGTCGTATCTGTCAGGCTGATAACGAGTGTATAAAGATTGGGAGCTTCAGGACTCCATTTCGCAGGATTCTTAACCTTCGCTTCCAGCAAACCGAACTTCACGTTATCAAGACGAGGATAGATCTCGTTAATAATAGACTCAGCGGAACGTTGCAGCGGCTTCTCAAATACCGGCTTATTGGCTTTGTCATAAAGCTGAGCCTTTACCTGATACCCTTTAATAAAATCACCAGTATAATTATCTAATCGCGGACGTAAGCTGAAAATAGCGTCCTTATAGTCCTTATCGAGTTTCGCCTGCCAATGAAAGTCAGCAATACGTATCTTTGGTTCTGCCAGCAGCATCACCTCACGGTGTATTCCACTCATGCGCCAATGATCCTGATCTTCAAGATAAGAGCCATCTGCCCATCTGAGCACCTGCACCGATACGATATTCTCGCCGGCCTTCAGGTAAGGGGTAACATTGAACTCTGAGGGCAGACAGCTGTCCTCGCCATAGCCCAGAAACTTACCATTTACCCAAACCTTATAACCTGAGCTCACCCCACCAAAGTGTAAAGTTACGTTCATACCTTTCCAATCGGCAGGTACGGTAAATGTACGCTGATAGGAACTCACCGGATTATAATCACGCGGTACAAAAGGAGGATTTATGGGTAGAAAAGGGTAAACCGCACTTTTATAAATTGGAATACCATATCCTAACATTTCAACGCTTGAAGGTACTGGAATCTTCTTCCATCCCTGTACGCGTGACTTGTAGAACTCTTTAGGAGCATCTGCAGGCTTGGTAACAAAGTTGTAGTCCCACTCGCCATTAAGCATCATCACTCTGCTGCTCTTAGATCTGTCGCCCAGCAAGGCATCCTTTTCATTGCTAAAAGAATAGCCTGTAGCTCTAATCTTGTCTCTATTTATGCTGGTAACCAGCGGGTCCTCCCAGGGTTCACGGTTATAAACCTCTGGTGGATGCGGTATGGCAGCAGGTAAACCATCAACAGTCTGCCCATGTACTCCTGCCAGGGACAGGACTGCAAATCCTGCTAAAATAACCTTACGGAACATATTCTATAGTGTGTGTGTTTAATAACTTAGATTGCTGAATAACTTACTTTTACGGTAGCACCGGCATTCACTGTAACCTCATAATTTTGCTGTCCCAGCGATTTTACTACGCCACCAGACACCTTCGGCTTGCTTTTACTCTTAAGCTTCAGGATACCGGTACCCGCCGCGCCTTTAACCACCATTTCTTTCTTACTGCAATGCAGGTAAATGTCGCCCTTAGGCGTTGGCACTGTGCCTTCCATCCATGCAAGACCTCCTAAAGCCGGCTCTACCACATAACGATCATACGCCGCGCTTAAAGGCTGTACTCCCAGGTAATACTTTCCAAGGAGGTACAGCGGACTTGCACCCCAGGCATGACAAAGACTCTTTCCAAATGGTCTGCCATACATCGATAAATGCTCTGTTCCTTTTTTCGAAGGATCATATTCCTCCCAAAATGACGTAGCACCTTCCTTAAGCATTCCACCCCAGTAGTCCTTCATCTCACGGAGCACATAATTCTGTTCGCCCATAGCACATAAAGCTTCTAATTCGTAAAAACGCATATAAGGTGTCTTTATCTGCTGAATCTTATCATTCATCAATACGCTTTGCTTTACAGCCGCCTTCTGCTGAGGACTAAAGTAATTGAAGAAAATACTAAACATGTTTGCATATCGGGTAACGTTATCACTTTGCTTGCCATCAATAAGGCTGTGTACCAACGCTTTCTTATCATCGTTCCAATACAGTTCGAAGATCTTATCCTTCAACTTAGCAGCCATAGCATCATACTGTGTTTTCGCGTCTTTATCATCAACGATGTCGGCACATATAGACATCGTCTCTAAACTGCGCGCTAACAGCAACTGCTCAAAACTAAGGGCTCCCTGCTTGCTCAAGCCGTCAGCCCAGTCAACAAACACCCAGTCACCGGCCTGGCCTTCCATAAATCCATTCTTATCACGGCGTCCAAGACAATAATCCATCAGCGTCTTCATCTGCGGATAGAACTGTTGAATGAACTTCTTGTCGCCGGTATACAGATAGTAATCATGAATGCCCATAAACCAGTAGAAGGTATAATCCATAATGGTATTAAGATGCGAGCTCACAGGATCTTTGCCACGTAAAGCAAGCAATGTTCTCGTTACTGTCGGTGAATCGAAATACAAATAATAGTTCATCAGGAAGCTCTGATAAGCATCTCCCGACCATATCCATCGATCGCGTTTAATACCATCAATAAAAAACTCCCTCGTGTTTAGATGAAAAGTGTATTTTGAGACGTCGTAGATCTTATTTATCAGAGGATCAGAACATTTGAAACTTCCGCGCTCAGTTACCGGAAGATACTCAAACAACATAGAAACCCTATCGATATTTACGCCCTTATCATACTTCACATATACATATCTGAAAGCCTTTGTCAATGAGGTTACAGAATCTTTCTTCTCGGCGTTATCTACATCGAGGTAGTCAAGAGTCTCACAAGTCTCTGTCGCCCGTGCCTCTTCCGGCGACTCACCATAATAAATAGACACCTTGCCTTTGCCCTGCAAGCCATGAAGCTTGATAAATCCAAAGGTCTCCTTACCAAAATCTATAAACCAGGAAGAATCACCTTTATCAGCTTTAACAGGATTTTCAGGTCTTGTGGCCAAAGCAAACTTCGACGGTGGGTTCGCAGAGCTATCAAAGTTCCAGGAACCTGCGGATAGCCATCTCGTACCCGACTGATCAGAGGCCTTACCGCTAGCGTCTATCCATTCTTTATCTTCATAGGTTACCAACCAGCTCGAGTCCGAAACTACGGTTTTCCCTTTCACATATATCGATGGCACAAACTGCTGGCAGAACACCTTTAAGCTAAGTTTATGATGGCCTGCGGGCATGGTAATAACCTTAGGATACCCCGTGATCATTTTCCCATCGATCTTCACATTATACTGTCCTTCAGCAAATATCTGCACCTGCTCATCAGCGGGCACATCAAATTCCTTGTGAAAGTCGATAAGCGCATAGTGACTGTCGAGGCGCCAGAACGGAGGGAAGAATGTTCCCCGCTCAGTACGGCGATTCTGCATTTTATTGCCTAACCAAACTTCGAAGTCTCCCGGATACCATATCCAGGTAGCCTTACTCACTTGAGCCTGCGCTTCCGATAACATGATCAATGCAGCTACGAGTACGAATAATTTTTTCATTGTGTTTATAATGATCTATTGTGTGTTTAACTTTTGCCATTGTTTGCTATCCAACAAACCCGAAACCTTGGTGTCACCCGAGACATCTTGCTTGTCAATGCTTACGACAAGAATTTGTCGCCCTCCATCCTGCAATAACAGCGAACGCTGGCTAATATTTTTAATACTGGCTGGTAAGGCCGCGAGAGGCTGCCCTTTATTTATAAATACAAGATTGAGCCATTCAGCGGATTGTTTCTCCCCGGGAAGCGATGCTATCTGAGGATCCCCGGCCAGCACCGTGACCTTTATATCCGGGTAACGGTCAGTTACCTTCTTACCGATCTTCGCGGCATCCTTCAGAAAATCATCATAAACAATCACCGCATTATCTTTTACATATATTGACGTCTCAGCGATACCGAACTGTCTGCATGCATACTTAATGATATCAAGATCGGGAACTTTCTCTCCCTCGAAAATTATCGCTGCCATTTTATCGGGCTCAGGATGTCTGTAGACGCTGTTGATTACCCCTTTTTTCGGAGAATTCTCCTGAAGCAAATATCGAAATGCAGGCTGCAGGCCTGCTTCCTCCTTAATAGCGACCGCTACCTGAGGACCGTTATTTTTCCATACATTCTCCGGACCGTTAGCATTTTGAAGAAACTTAGCCGCAGGCGTCCAGTTATCATGAACCTTAAACCACGCTGAGCCTTCATCACAATATAAATAAAACCAATGATGGTGATCGTGAGAGTAAGGAGCCACATAAATACTGTCGATGTAATTTTTCTCTATTACCGACCCTGGCTGAGCAGACAAGGTATATATCCCGGCAACATCATACATATCTCTTCCATAGCGAACGATCTTATTTGCACGCAAAACATTGTCACTCATAGCATTCAACTCTGGCGTCCATCCCCATCCCAGGGATATTCCGGAATAAGACACCTCGTTTATTTCGTTATGCTCAGCTAAAAGTCCCTTTACGAAACCGGCGCCAATACCAACACAGCCCCAATCTTCATTGGTTACATCGGTGATTAGATTATTCCTCACGGTAACATTCTGTGTTATCTCACGTGGATTCAATGGATTATAAGGAAGGTGAGCTTCTACAGACTCATCAGAGAACGTGCCCAACTGAAGAGCTGTACCACCAATATCCTTGAATAGGTTACCCTCTGCCAGCTCATGGTTATTTGCACGTTTATAGTCAAGACCCGTTGAAGCTAAATGTTCAAACCGGCACCCCGAAAACTCCGTATTACCTGTATAACTAAGCTCCACCGCCGCGGCAGGCCTTCCCGTCCATGCTTGATTTTCAAGTTTTACGCTATGCTCAGTACCAGGAACCTTCAGTTTGTAAGCATCGAGCATATACATCCCCGCTTGCAAAGGTACGTGTCCGGCTTTTGATGGACGTAACCACCCCGCATGCATGAAGCTGATACCCTTCATCTTTATCCATGATACCGACTTTTCAGCGGTGCCTTGAATCTTTAACAGTGTTTCAATACCGGACGCTATCACCTCGGCATTATTTAAGCTCTCGCCCTTGCGCGGCCAATAGTACAGCTTACGATGTTCCTTATCAAGAAACCATTCTCCCGGCTGGTCTAACAAAGCCATCGCGTTACTAAGATAAAACGCCGAGTTCCCTGTCTTCTTGGATTGCCATGGTGCTGGCCAGGGATGCTCCGACTGGACCTTGCTCTCAGGCTGAAAGAAACTCAGACGCGCGCTGTCGCCCATATATTTTATAGACTTCACCCGCAGATTCGCAATTGCCCACCACTGGTGAATAAACATCTCAAGTCCGTCGCCACCACGCAAGCCCTTCGCTACCGGCGCCGGAATAACGCAAGTTTCATCCTTATGGTTCCATGAAAGGATACGTTTCATCTGCGGAAAGTTCTCCGTACGCGCCCGTACTGCCTTGACTGAGTTCACCCATAACTGACGAAACTCCGCTTCTCCATTTGACAATGCCGGTACGTCAGCCACATAAACCTTACCCCGCGCCGCGGATGACATGCCCTCAATATTGCCGGCCTTTACCCAGGCACCAATCTTGACACCACCGCTCAACACAGGACGCTCCGCACCGTACGCTTCAATAACAGTAGGCGAATCCGCGGTGCCAGCATCCTCAGGTCTTATAAAAACGGCATCTTCAAGATAATAGATTCCGCCGCGCATAATAATATGTATCCCTCCCTTCACGGACGGGTCGTTTGTCCTGCGCAGATCTCGAGCCTTCCTTAAGGCCATCGTAAGACTCGCTAATGGCTGATCCTTTGTGCCGGCATTTTTATCCGAACCTCCGGGAGCCACGTAAATGTCTGCCGCAGCACTGACTGTAGCCATGCAAATCCCTGCAAACAACAGTGCCAGTATTTTTTGTACTTTTTGCATCTAGAATATAATTAACAGCAAAGCAACCCTCCCCGCGGAAGGTTGCACAAATAAGTTATTTAGTTGTTAAGGTGACCTCCGCCCCTTTCAGGCCTTCAGCTTGTGCTTTCAGGGTAATAATTCCGGCTTTTTCAGTGCTCTGCACAATGGCAAGACATTTACCATTAAACGCTTTCCTGTAACTTGCTTTAAAGGGCTCCATGCTCGCCTGATAGCCATTATCCACACCGGCAATAAAGCCAGCGCCACTTATAGCGAAGTTTATCATATTTGAAGCATCCGGAACAAGATTTCCATCAGCATCTAACACATCCACAGTGATAAATGAAAGGTCCTCAGCGTTGGCACTCAGCATACGCCGATCTGCTGTTAGCCTGATCTGCGCTGGTACACCTGCCGTCTTAACGATGTCTTCTTTCACCACCACCCCGTTCCGTCGCGACACAGCTTTCAAGGTTCCCGGCTCATATTTAACCTTCCAGGACACGTGAAGCTCTTCCCCCTCTTTCTTGCGAACACCTTGAGATTGGCCATTCAGAAACAGTTCCACCTCGTCTGCCTGACTATAGTACGCCCAGACGTCTATGCTCTGTCCGGTTTTCCAATTCCAATGAGGCAAGATGTGCAATACTGGTTTATTCGTCCACTCACTCTTATACATGTAATAAGCATCCTTAGGGAAGCCGGCAAGGTCAAAGATACCGAAATACGCACTACGCGATGGCCATGTAAATGGCGCAGGCTCCCCTAAATAGTCGAAACCCGTCCAAACATATAAACCCGACATAAAAGGCAGTCGCTTTACTGTCTGCCAATTACGCTCATGCGTCGTTCCCCAGTAAGCAGCTACGTTATCGAACGCCGTAACCGTATTTTGCTCATTTGGTGACACAAACTTTACCTTTGAATTCACGGGCCATACCTGAATCGTATCGTGCGGCATTTCATAGTATCCCCGCGTAGCTATCGCTGATGTTGTCTCTGAGGCTATGAACTTACGCCCTTTAAACTTCACCGGCAAACTATCGTATCTTAAGTCGTTATAATTAAAACCGTACAAATCCAGCGCTCCCGATCTTGCAATAAAGTTCTTCTCTGGGTTCATCTCCGTGAGCGCCGAAGTCACCAGACGCATTTTGTCAAGACTTTTAACAATACCGCTTAGCTCCTTAGTCACGGCAATACCGGTACTATCAAATTGCTCTCTGATTTCATTCCCTATGCTCCACATGAATATTGAAGGGTGATTTCTGTCGCGGAGAATATGATCTTCCAGATCACGTTTGTGCCACTCCGGAAAATCCAAATGATAATCGCGGTTATTTTTCTTTATTGCCCACATATCAAAGGTTTCATCCATAACGATGAAGCCCATTTTATCACAAAGATCCAAAAGCTCCGGAGCCGGAGGATTATGAGAGGTACGTATACCATTACAGCCCATTTCTTTAAGTAGCTGAAGCTGCCTTTCAATCGCCCGGGTGTTTACTGCGGTGCCCAAGGCTCCAAGATCATGGTGCAGACAGACCCCCAGTATCTTCATTGGCACACCGTTCAGGCTGAAACCTGTTTTCGCATCGAAGTTAAAATAGCGAATACCGAAGCGCGTTTTATAAGAATCAATCACCTTTCCGCCTTGAATCACCTCTGTCAGCATCGTATAAAGCTGAGGCTTTTCCACTGACCATAGTTTAGGCGCTGTAACACTCAATGTCTGACTTAAGCCTTGCTCGCCCACAGCGAGATTCAGTACTTTCGATGCAGAAATAAGGCGTTTGCCAACAGGATCGATAATGGTATTCTTTAATGTCAGAGTAGCGGACGTAGCACCATTGTTCGTAAGCTTCGTTTCCACCGAGACACTTGCCCTTCCCTCGTTTACTAAGGGAGTGCTGACAAAAGTTCCCCACTGCTTTACATGTATTGGGTTTACATATTCCAACCATACATTTCTGTAAATACCAGACCCGGAATACCACCGGGAGTTAGGCTGGTCGGAATTATCAACCCTTACAGCGATGACATTTTCGCCCCCCCAATTCAACAGTTTATCAATCTGATAGCTGAAACTGATGTAACCGTTTGGTCTTTTTCCTAAATATTTTCCATTCAGCCACACCTCACTATGCTGATATACGCCATCGAAGCTTATAAAAACATTCTTATCCTTCCCTGTAGCAGACACAGTAAAGCTCTTCCTATACCACCCAATACCGGTAGGTAAGGCTCCCCCTTCAGGTTTAGCGGGATTTGCCTTGTCAAAACTCCCTTCGATACTCCAGTCGTGCGGTAAGGTTAACGCGCGCCACCCTGCGTCATTGAAGTCAGCAGACTTCGCACCAGCATGATCACCGAGCTGAAATCTCCAACCTTTATTAAACGACTCCTTACGACGTTCCTGCGCGAATAACAACGCCGGAAACATCAGTAACAAGACGTAAATACAGTATCTTGATTTATTCATAACGCTAATTTCCAATCACGTGCCAATAGCAGGCAGTTTAAATACTGCCTGCTATTATCATTGAATAAGCATTCCTTCTAATAGGAACAGCTATTCGTTCATGTCCATATCTATTTTTTGCTTTGTTGCCAGCTAGTTGACTTACCTCTCGGGAAACCTTGCGACCGACAACAGCATCCTTTCTATTTTCCAGTCTTTACCGGTGGCGTCACAAAGTGTAATGTGCTCTTTCCAAGGTCACGTGAAGTAGCGACGGCAATGCCTCGCTGATCAGCTTTATTTACAGCACAATAAAAATGATATACAGTACCTTTCCACTTTACGACATACGACTTATGAGCATAAAGATTATCATATGATTCGCTGGACTCAACAAGGTTATCTCCCGTCCAGTCAGTCCAGTTTATAAGATCATAAGAGGCGGCGAAACGATTGAAAGCCCCTTTTCTATCCTGCCAGAAGGCTCCGAAATAAAACATCACATAAACATCACCAACTTTTTGAATAACGCCATCGCCGGTAATTCCTACCGGATGATGCACTACCGGCTCGGCATGAAAACGCTTCCAGTTAACCATGTCGTTTGACACGGCCATCCCTATGCGCTCAAACCAACGTGTTTTCACGTTGTTCTTTGCTGAATCTCCATTAGCGTTATAATACATCACAAAAGGATATCCGGTAAGCCTGGCTTTATCTTGAATTACCGAGCTTTTGAAAATCTTCCTGTTCTCCCACCAGCGCACATCCTTGTCATAGGAACTGAAAAAAGGCTTCTCAAAGCGTGTCCACTCGTGAGCCTTCGTGGGATCACTACTTGTATACGCCATGCTTATGGCCAAATCGCCAGCCTCATAGCCACTTACCGCGCCACCAAAGTATGACATCCAGTACTTGCCATTGTATTTATTCCATGCATAAGAACCACCAAACTTCGTATCCAGTAAAGCTGGATATCCCGCCTTCTGCTCAGAATCCCACTCTCCTTTTTTCCCGAAAGACATCATCTTGCCAACAGTCTCCCAATGCAAGAGATCCTTACTCTTCGATAGCCAGGTCTGATAGCCGCGACCCGTAAAAATAACATAGGTCATGTACCACATGTTACCCTTGCGGAACACCGTCGGGCAATCCATTTTCTCAACATTGTCGGCAGGAACAAGTACCATACCGTACTTATGAGGGGTTTTCACCTGCTCGTAGATCTCCTGCATCTTTGCCGCAGAGACCTCACGCGGCTGAGCGCTGATCCTCCCCAAACTCCCAATAAGCAGTACTACTGCCAATAGTGATTTAAGATTCATATTTTCTAAGTGTAATAGTGTGCTTCTTTAGTTTTTAACAACAAATTTATAACTTCCTGAGCCAACTTCAAGTTGCGCACGTCCGTCCTTAAAAGGCATGGCTCTGATATCCTTACGATTGGCAACAGACACGCCGCCTTCGGCTATTTCTGATTGAACAGTGGCCGGTAGACTAATTTGTGCCCGCGCGTTGGCCGGCACCTGAACCTCTAACTCAAAACGATCATCAAGCTTCGTCCACACACATCTCACTAAACCATACGGCGAATGATACGTAGCCCTGGCTGATGTAATGTTACCTACCGGCTCCGGCTTGATAAGCACCGTATTAAACGCTACCGCATCTTCGGCAGGACGTATACCCGCGAGGTCTCCGTACAACCATTCCTGAAGATGCCCCAACATAAAGTGATTGTTAGATACCTCCTTCGATGCAGCCCAGGACTCTGTAAGTGCCGTAGCGCCCTTTTCCAGCTGATAACCATAGCCAGGAACGGAAGAATTGCTGTTCATATCATATATCACGTCCGAATATCCCGCTTCTGCCAATACCTGTACCAGATAACGGAAGCCGATGTCGCCGGCAGTAAGACCATTATTGCGCGCTCTGATGTCTTTCACAATATTCTCTATTACCCGCGCCTTATACTCTTCGGGAACAAGCTTCATATAAACAGCCATGGCATTTGCCGCCTGACTGCCTGTTCCATACTCTGCCTTATCCTCATTAAAGAATTTATTATTAAAGGCCGCTTTTACCTTTGTAGCAGTAGTATTAAACTCCGCGGCATCAGCCGTTTTACCTAACAACAATGCCACCTGATTCATTATACAAAGATCGTAGTAGTAATAAGCAGTCGCAGTAATACCCATAGGAGTAAGTTGCGAAAACCCTGAACGTTGCGGACCAATATCATACCAGTCGCTCAAGCCATAAGAAACGATATAGTCCTTAGCCTTACCACCCAGATAATTAAGATAGCGCTTCATCACCGTGTAGTTCTGGGCAAGCATGTCCTTATCGCCATACCAATGATAAAGATACCATGGCATAATGATGCCGGTGCTACCCCATTCAGGGGAATCTCTAAACACACCGTCGGCAAACTCCATCACCGTATATTCCGGAACCGTGGCAGGGATAAGTCCCTCCGGAGTCTGTGCCGTACGCATATCGCGCATAGCTTTCCGGCATAAATTATAAATATCGTAATTGTACTGAATAGAGTTTCCAACAAGATGTATCTGTTCCAGCCATCCCAATCGTTCACGGTGCGGACAGTCCGTAAAAATACTTACCATATTACTGCGTTCCGACCAATCGATCAAGGTATTCACCCTGTTAAACAATTCACTTGAACTGCGGAACGACCCTACTGAAGGCGCGGCATTACGCACGTGACGGCTCTTAAGATCGAGAATTACCGGTAGTCCCTCCGGATTGGGGGTATTTACAGTAAGTCCTCCCTCCACCTGCAGATAACGACAACCATAATAAGTAAATCGTGCCTGCCAGGTCTCCGTTTCATTACCTTTCAACACATACGTATAATATGCTGGCTTGCCTGTCGACTTTTGCGATACAAGACCATTTTCGTCCAACAATTCCCCCGGAGTAATACGAATGGTATCTCCGGATTTACCACGCACCTTTAGATAAGGGATGATGGACGCGTTTTGGCCCATATCAAAAACATAAGCTGATTTACCCACCTTGGCAGAGGATACAGGACTGAAGTCTGTAAATACACGGATAGGTTCCTGAATCTGCGAATACAATGTCGCCGGACCGTCAACCACCACGACATCCGCCCAATCACGATCATCGTAGTTTCGGGTATTCCACCCCTCACGTTCCATACGGGCGTCATAATCCTCCCCGCCGTACACACTACTATAAGTAATAGGGCCTGCCGAGGTCTTCCAGGTTTTATCACTAATGATATGTTCAACCTTTCCGTTCTTATACTCCAATTTCAGCATAAAGATCATCTTTGGATATCCATATGCTCCCGTAAGCTTGCGGTAACGTTTGTCGCGAGGCAGATAATAAAAACCATTTCCCAACATCACGCCAATAGCATTATCCCCAGCTCTAAGCTTAGTAGTAAGGTCGAAACTTACATACTGGGCTTCCTTATCATATTTTGTCCATCCCGGATCAAGCTCGTGATCACCGACCTTTAGCCCGTTTAGGCTCATCTCAAAGTGACCTAAACCGCAGATGTAGGCTGTGGCCTTTTTCAAGGATGCTTTTACATTGATAGATTTTCTGATCAGGGGCAATACATCATTCTCCTCGGTAGACTGACGACGCTTCTTGTCCGTAGGAATAATTTCAGAGAGACTCTTTCCCTTCAGATCCCTATTTAAGGATTTAGGGCCCTTACCATGAAGCGCCGGAACAAGCACCGCGCTGTCCGCCATCTTCTCATACGCTATCCATTGCGCGCCCTTCCAATCCTGAGCCGAAAATAATCCGCTCACCCAACTCGCAGGTTTGCTCCATCGCGAAGTCTGCCCTTTATTATCCCATACACGCACTTTCCAGTAATAGGTCTTTGCCGACTCCAGGGGCTTACCAGCATATTTTACCTGAATGGAAGTCGACGCATTACGTTTTCCCGAATCCCACAGATTTCCCTTGTTTGCCTGAAGTAACTCCTGACTATCTGAAACCAGAACCTGGTACGCCGTTTGAGCGGTACCACGAAGGTCCGAACGCAGCTCCCAACTCAGTCGCGGAATACGCTGATCGATGCCTACAGGCTCTACCTTATATTCGCAACGAAGGTTTTCAGTATGAACGCCCTGCGCATAAATAAATGTAGAAATAACAATTAAAAGTAAGGAAGTAGTAATCGATCGGTACATACGCTTTCGTCGTTCGGGTTAAAGAGCAAAAATACCGTTGCTTGCACAGCATTTGTTATATAAAGTTCTCATTATATTGTAACATTTTAGCATTAAGCCCAAAAACCGGCACTTTCACTCCCCCTTGGAGAGAACGTCATTTTACGATCGTGCCGATGCAAATTCATGTTATTGCTGAGAAGAAAAACAAGCGAAAATGCACCGCATTTAAATACATTTTGCAAATCAACTCCCCAAACTCAATAAATAAGGCAAATATAACAAGATTTCAAGAACGATCTCATAACCCGCAAAAACGAAAAAAGGCGCCTGTTATAGCGCCTTCTAATATTTTTCAACTCTTAAAGGATAGCAAAAAGCTATAGCTCGGTTGATTCCGCAGCCAGTTGAGGAACTCGCTTAACGGTAGGTCTGAATTTCGCGGGACCTCGAACATCTGCCCTCCGCGAGACAACATTGCCCTCTTTATTCTTGCCTTTTTTCTTAAACTTCCGATTATACCAGATTAGAAAACCCGTAACAGGTAAGCTCGCTCCAATTAATGAGGCGAGAAACGCCAGCACTTTACCTGGAAATCCAAGGATGCTCCCCACATGGATATCGTAGTTCATCTTGCGCAACTTCACGCCGAATCCTGCTTTCTGATAATCCATCGCGTAGGCGTCTGTCCGCGGAAATTCCTTGAGGGTATGCTGATCAAAAGTATAGGCCTGGCTGTTGTAGAATTGTCCCTTAGTAGGATATACCGTCATATAGATGACAGCTTTAGCGTCAGATGAATCGGGATAAGAATAATAGAAACCCATCGATCTGGGATGGCGACTAATTACCTTATTCCATGCCAGGTCGATCGCCTTCTCCGGAGTATAGAGTTTGCCTGCCATCAAAGAATCCGATTGTATCCTTCGGAACTCGCCGGCCTTTTCGCCGCCGGTCGTTACCCAATAAAGCCCGTCACTATACCATTTAATGCCATATACCATGCCCGTTAGGGCGATAGCCGCCAGAAACAGTAGCGAGTAAAATCCGAAGACATTATGCAGGTCAATATTCAGACGCTTAAAGGATGCGTTCCATTTCACCTTAAAGCTCTTGTCGCGGGTAGACTTATTCCATTTTTTAGGATACCACCAAACGAGGCCTGTGATCAACAGAATTACGAATATCAACGTACCGTAATTAACAATAGGTCGACCAATATTATAAGGAAGCCAAAGAAACCGATGACCATTCAAGATAAAGCGAAAGAAATCTACATCTCCTTTCTTCCTTATCTCCGTTTTTATCACCTTGCCTGTATAGGGATTTAACTTTAGCGTTACTCCTCCGCCACGGCGCTGATTAGCTCCCGGCTTCTTAAGACTTAGCGTAACAGCGCGCCCCTGCTGGTATTGCGCGTAACCGGCCACCATATCAGGAAACAGCTTATGCCCTACGGCGGCGAGTTGCGAAGGCTGCAACACAGGCTTATCCTGATATGCAACCTTCGTCTCTGGCTCCATTAGCGCCGTAATTTCCTCATTAAAGACCCAGATACAACCGGTAATGCAAACGATCAACACAATGATGCCCGATATAAGCCCAAGCCAAAGATGTAGCCAGTTGTTAACTCTCCGGAAAGTAGAATCTTTAGTTTTTTTAGTCTTATCGGATCTCATAGGTATAAACTTATTTTTCTTGTGATCGTTAGCCCCCCGAAATATTAATCTAAATGCTGAACAGCAGTGATCATTCCTCCTTCTACTTTCAAACCTTGAGTTGCTGTAGCATTCGATGCATCAACTTTGTAAACGTAATTACCGTCAGTAGTATTCACGCCGAAATAAGCAGTTCTACCATCTTTAGGAGTGTAGTTAGTCGTTGTCATATCAAGGATCTTTGCCTTCTCAGGAAGACCTGTTACCGCTTTATAAGTCTTGTTAGCCACATTTAGAATACCTACATTCACGCCATCAGAGTAAGCTCCTTTTTCAGCAGGTGTTGTAGAGAATGTTACGAATGTATTGTTGCCAACATAGATCCAGCTAGTGATATTATTACCACCAGAGATGCCTTCAAAGTCAAGATAATATGATTGGTCAAACTCCGTTGTATTTGCCTTTAAACGAGTGATTGCAGATTTTAGGGTTGAGGTCATCTTGCCGTCTTTCGCCGCTACTGCAGGAGAATAAGCATATACATCGCCATTTTCAGTTACCGCTAAACCATCAGTAAAGTATTTACCAATAAAGCTGGTTCTATTATCTGTGATCAATTTCTCGAACTTCATTTCAGGATAGGAGAATACCGCTATCCATGCAGTGTTTGGAAAGTTAGTACTAAAGGAATTGTTAAAAATACAGAAGAAAGGTGCGAATACTTTATTACCAACTTGCTTTATCCAGCTGAAATGAGCAATCTCTCCATTGTTAGCCAACTTCGTAGCATCAAAATTACCCTGGCCTGTAATAGATAGAGACTCTGTACTCACCTGGTACCATAATGCATTCGGTGTTGTTAGGTTACGAGGAAGCTTAACGAGTAAGAGATCATTATTTACCGGAGCAAAGGCCTGTACCGTTTCTGTCTGAAAATTTGCCACCTTGTTAAGGTTTCCACCCACGATGTTATAGGCTGTTACAGCTCCAGGATTTCCCTGACCGTAAAGCATACTGAAGAACTTGTTATTATGTGTTACGTAATATCTGTAGGTTCCATCCTGTTCAACACCCTGACCTGTGGTTGAAACTTTTCCTGTATCAAGACTGGATGCAGTTAGCAGATAATCCGCAACCGCTGTAGATGCCACCGGAGTCGCGGCAATAATAAAGTTACCCGGGTTAGCAGGTCCATTATCAGATTTTGAACAAGATGCCAGCGTTGCAGCGATAAGCGCTGACGCGAAGAAGCCTTTCAATGAAGTTTTCATTTCTATTGATTTTATATTAATGAGATTTATTTATTTACTTTTTGAAAAAATAGCGCAGATTAAGGTAGAAAGCTCTGCTAGGCTTTTGCAGACTAAAATTGTCATACAACAGTGCGTCAGTAATGTTACGTGCCTCCAAACCGATGTTATATCGTCCATTTGCCATACTATAAAGCAGGTTTACATCGTGACTAAGCTGCTGAGGCACCTCTCTTTTTTCGGCGCCGGCGTTGGGACTTCCCTGGCTCGGCCAGTACAGCCAAAAAGCGTGCACGTATAAAAGATTATAGCCGATAGAGAGGTTGTTCCCTTTGCCTCCCAGGTTCTTGATCGTACCTGAAACATCAGCATTTCCAAACAAGTATGGAATATTCGGCATCTGATCCTCATATACGGGGCTATCAACGTACTTGATGCCCTGCGAAGTATTTACAGGCTCTAACTTCTGCAGGTTCTGCAGGTATTGATAAGTGGCAGTAGCACCGGCAGAAATAATATCCTTATAGCGGTAGCGCAGTTCTGCGTCCCCTCCAAAGGTCCTTACCCCCTCTCTGTTATCGGCGACTAACTTCGATTGGTTTTGATTGAAGCGGGTAAAAATAAAATTACTAGCATACCGGTAGATACCATTGGCAATCAAACCGAACTGATGATTTTTACCCATCGCGAAATTATAATTCAGCCCCAGATTAAAATTATCGCTTTTCTCAGGCTTCAAGCCCGGATTACCTTCAAAGTTCTCTACATCACCAAAGATCTCGTTTGCCTCCGGCATTCTATTCGTTAACTCATAAGAAGTACGAAGCTGAAAGCTCGGCGTAACGTAATAGCTTATAGCAGTACCGTAACCCAGCTTATTCATAGTCGATGAATTATTAGGAGAGTCTCCAACCTCATTGTTTTGATAGATGTGCTTTCCGAAGAGTGAAGCATCCAGAGCGTTAAAGAGCTTGACACTATAAGCTACTCCCAATATGTTCTTATTAGTTTTACGGGTAAGCTCCAGGCTAGCGCTGTTTGGATCTGTCGCGTCAGAGCCTTTTCTGTTGAAGGTATTAAAAACATTACTGAGGGCAATAGATTGATGTTCGCCCAGGCGGTAGTTCCCTGTAAGGGTTGCCATGCCAGTGTTATTTCGATATTTATAGAGTGTCCGCTTACTCTCACCTCCAATCTCAAAAGATCCGTATCCTCCGTACCAATTATAGCGACGGCCAAGCGTGTCAATCGTCTGCTCTGTACCAAGATTATAAACGGCATTTAAGGTAACATCCAGACCTGGGATCAGATCTACCTTACGATACTTCAGCGTAGGCATAACCAGATTACCGCGGCGATGCCAACCACCAAAAACAGTCGACATGCGCGCACCAGTTTGAATTTCTTTGTAATTCTTACCCAGCGTAATTCCCAACAAAAGCTTGTCTGCATAAGGCTTATCAACTACGCCAACATTAACCATCGCTGTCTCATTATGATATGTATCGTGAAAACGGCGCAATCTTACCAGCTGCCCGTATTTTCCGTTACCGACCGCTGGTTCAACGCTGACCTTATAGTTGTTATCAGAGTAATTTTGGAATAAGTTGATCTGCGCCGTTAAGCCCTTCTTCGAGGTTATCGCCGCGTTTACTACCGTCCTGTGGGTATTGAATGAGCCATAGGAGTATGAGGCGTCGATGTAATTCTTGCTTCTGTCGCCAGTAACAATATTTACAGCACCTCCCAGAGCATCTGAACCTAACCAAACAGGTACCACACCTTTGTATACTTCGATACGCTCAGCAATATTTACGGGGATGTTATTAATCTGAAAAGATGATCCGAAATTCTCCATCGGGATGCCGTCAATAAAGAAACGAACGTGATTTCCTGAAAAGCCATTTAGCGAGAAATTGAAGTTGGATCCTACCCCTCCTGATTCACGGACACGTACACCAGCCACGCGATCCAGTGCCGAGGAAATATCTAAGGTGGTATTATAGAGGGCTTTTGCGTCAACGGACGTAACATTATATGCCTGTCGGTTAACCTCCTGATTCTGTGTACGCCCCACAACGACCACTTCGTCCATATTCGTTGTGCTCGCTTCAAGGGTTATAGAAAGCTCCTTTTGCTCACCCGCTTTAAATTCTATTTCTTTATCATAGCTTTTGAAACCAATAGCCTTGATATGTAAATGATGCTTACCTGGCTTGATACCGCTAAGCTGAAAAATGCCCGAAGCATTTGATACTGCTGCTACCCCCGATTGATCGAGTCGAATACTGGCGGCTGGAAGAGCTTCTCCGCCCCGTACTTTCAATAATCCTTTTAGACTTGATAACTGGCCCTGAGCACGCGTAGATAAAACGCCCAGACATAGCATTCCAGTTAGCAAAATTTTGTTAATTTGCATGACTTTTTAATTTCTGAAAAGTAACCGGCGTTGCCGGCAGGCTGCATGGTGTACCAGACCATGCGGCCATTTTTTTTTCAGCGCTACTTGCTTTTGAAATTATGATTCTTTAAGCTAAATGTATCTCATAGGTAGGCCGAATGCTTGCAAAGATATGTTTATTTAGAATAATTACAAATTAATCAACTCAAAAGAGTAAATCTTGTAATTAAGGCCTCTGCTCTGCAGCAATGCGAAAGCTTAGAGCAGGTGTGCAAGTTGATTTACTTAAAAGGAAATGGGCTCGGCTGTTCGTAGTATGCATTTACCCCGAAAAGCGCCATCAACGCTTTTTTCCGAAGGTATGACTGATCGCCATAAATTTACTCGCTTGGTACGATCAGGCAGGCATCTTTTAATATTGGCTGCGATAATTCAGAAGCGATTTCAGTCGAAGCACACAAAGGTTTATCAGCCTAAATAGCTGGAAATAATAAGGTTTCCTAGGTCCAATGAACATGCATGTTCATCCAAAAGCATCAAAAAACAAGCCCCTTTGCCTTTTGATGCTTCTCCTGGCTTAACGGCGACTATGAAGCGGCTCTAGGATACCAAACGGTACACATAATGCCTTCACTTGCTTTCTGTGGATGTGCACAATTGTTGGTCTGGAACTTTGAACACTTTAAACAATCGTCTTCGCGGTGAAGAACAGCTTTAAACTCATAAGCTTCACAAACCTGATTTTCACTAACCACTACTTCCTGAACGCCGCACAACTGACCATTTAAAAAATGCTCACAGTTTGCGCAACAACTTGCTAAACTAATTTTCATAACTTAATCTATTAGGTTAATAAACATCACAAGTTTACAGAGGCAGCTATAAAGAAACAATACAAATAACTGAAATACAACTATTTATATTTAGATCGATTTTAACAGCAATACATAAGAACGAGACAAACAGCAGGGAACATGCTCCAGGAAATTAATTATATACCAATTTAACATCCGTGCTGACAATAGGTAAGTTATTGTGAATCAAACCATCAACATGGAGAAGAGTAAGCCCTTAAAATCATTAAGTTTATTAACAGTCTAACTTTCTAAATATTGCCTCGCTCGCATTCCCAATTGTAATTTACAGATCGAATAATGGCGGGTGTTGTAAGCCGGATCCTATAAGCTTGAAATACCTGGAAGTCTCCCGCTTGTCTCCGACGGAGCTGCTGCCGGCCAGGACCGACACCTCCTCAGAAAATCGGCACACATCAACCGCATCGCGACGTTGTTGCAGAACGGGAATACGAGAACCAGGTTCCCAATCTCCTTCATGCCTGCTTATTTAACCTTCCCGACCTTCACTGCGGAACCGTCTTCCACGTCCTCATTGAAATTCTTGCCATGGTAATAAAAATGCATTTCTCATGTCGCCTGAACCCTCCCGGCGAAATCGGAGTTGCCAGAGACACTGCGATGGGTACCGGTACGCAGCGCTGACAGAACAAAGATGAAACAATCTTTTCCGCCAGTCAAGAGCATGTCTTTCAGAACCTTAATTCTTCAGCACGCTATCCGATCCGTCGCAACAAAACCTGCCACCTCCGCGGATCTCTACTGACTAACAGCCAATTACCCAACATATCGGAAGAGAAGTGAGACTGTCACACAATGTCGCAGTATGTCACATAAAATAGCCCGGACGACTCCTGTTCAGGTCATGCATCTGGCCCCCGTTTTTACCCCNNTGTCGATGAAATGCCCATGAAATGTCGATGACCAGTGCTGTCTGGTACGAAGCAGTCTCGAGTCAGACTCGAACCTGGTAGGTAGCATGCCATGAGAAAACCAAGCGAGAGTAATCAGTCAACGGGATCTCTGCCTGCTGCCAAAAGAAAAACCCATAAAGGACTAGGAAATTATTTTGCAACCGCCAAACAGACCTATAATATACTAATAACAAGGCAGTTAATGCATAATAAAACTAACAAAGCGATCCATTATACTTATAGTTTAAATTTTAAACTGGTTATTGTCGTAAACTTTGAAAATCGATGCTGACAAGATGGAATACAGGAGTACCTGTTTCTTATTTCAAGAGGTCCCTGTTTAGCTAAACAAATAAAATGCAATTACCTGTGGTAAATTCGAGCTACGATAGAAATAACAGAAGATAAGAATATTGGGAGATTGGTTCAGGAAGTCGGAAATAGCGTCCAGGGAGATTTGATAGGTAGTGAGGGACTAAAAAAGCAAAAGAAAGATATTGGCGGGAGATACTGACATAGACTAACAAGAATCAAAAAAACAATCCCCGGAGTTTCATAGCTCGCATCGCCGTCCTCCCGGGGATTGTTTCTTCTTCGATATAGAGAATCTGTATGATCGCTAAGCATAGCGCCTGACGAGACGAAGCAACCATGGCATTTGGGATCAAAGCCCCCTAACAAAAGGCTTTTTAGCGGCCTTGGAAGATCTTTTTCAAGTATGCGACATTCGCACTGAAATTATATTTAACATCGGTTGGACGCGTCTGATCGCGGGAGCGTTCCACCACTAACCATCCTTTCCATCCCATTTTATCCAGTGTTTGTTTAATCGAAGGAAGGTCAACCTGCTTATCATTCTGCAACCAAACGCCATCTTCATTGGTACAGTGAATCATGCAGATATTCTTCTTGCCGAGAGTTTTTAACTCTTCAGAGATGTTACGGCCATATTTAATGGCATTGGCGAACTTAAAATAGATGCTGATCCCTTTTGAATTGACGTCCTTCAGCAATTGCAGATCATCCTTCGCAGCGAGTGTGGTTTCGATACCTATTACCACCCCGGCCTTGCGAGCCATCTCGCCGATAACCTTTAACCGTTCAACAATCACCGGTCTTAGTTCTGGTCTTTTCAAGAGATCCGCATTAATACCAAGAGGTAAAAAGGCAGTTTTTATGCCCATTTCCTGCATCGTGGTAATGCAATCGCCTACCATTTTCTGATAAGTTTCGCGCTCTGCAAACGACTGACCGAAAAATCCCGTCATCGCGAGGGAGGAGATCTGTACTCCTGTTTCACGCGATTTGTTAAGAAAAACCTGCTGAATATAGCGGTTTGATAGCTGACTGCTGAAGGTCAGACGATTTCCGAGACCGCCCATATCCACCTCAAGCCCATCAGCACCCAGTTCTTTGGCAAGGTCAAAGGCACTCAACTTTTGTCGTTTTAAGATCATAAGATCAACTACAGCGATACGATAGCGCGGTGGCGCGCTGGCGTACACCTGCGTGATAAAAAGCGCAAAAAACAGTGATACAACTATTAGCGCGCGGAGTCGGGAGCTTTGAAGATTATTCATGGGTTATACAAAGAAATGCCCACCGGAATATACTCCGGTGGGCGATAATTATTATTTAAAATAAGATTTAACGACATCGAAATCTTTCACCGCATTCGCGGGAAGTCGCTCGCCATGTTCTCCGAAAACATACATCATCGGATACTTCTCGATGGTGACCTTCGTTTCATCGATCTCGCCTTCACTATTTTGTACTTTTTTAAGATCAAGATTGAAATGACGCGCGATAAAGTCATACATCGCCAGTCGCTTGCTTTTTCCATAATCATGGCCTTCCTTAGGCAGGTGAACATTTTCTACCTGATTAGCCTTATTATAAAATTCGTAGACCTTCTTCAGGTAAGGGAATTCGACTGCAGGAACTTGCTGCGTCCAATCTTTTCCGTCAGAT
Organism: Sphingobacteriaceae bacterium UBA6709; assembly: GCA_002454425.1. Lineage (GTDB taxonomy): Bacteria > Bacteroidota > Bacteroidia > Sphingobacteriales > Sphingobacteriaceae > Arcticibacter. The sequence goes on along the minus strand of DKIV01000051.1, from coordinate 94,638 downwards.
ACAATCAGTTGCGGACGGGGAGCAGCCATCGCCGCTATCTCAACGTTATTCGTTCCGCCACCACAGAGATGCACTCCCATGCCACTTTCGCAGGGGCAGCCTCCACTATGGTAGGAAGACATCATGACCACAGGCACGCTTAACTTAATACGATCATCAAGGGCTGTGATCAGCATTGTCTGACTTCCGCCGCCGGAGCCCCCGGTAATAGCGACACGCTGCGGATCGGCATTCTTAAAGCTCAGCATCCAGTCGAGAATACGAAGGCTGTTTAATGCCTGTATTGACTGCGCCAGGGCATGTCTATGATCCTGGGATTTAAACTGCAACGCAGATTCGCCCCAGGCGAAGAGGTCGTACGAAAAAGCGATAGCCCCCATTCTGGCCTGCATGGCACATCGATACTGGCAATCAGCACGATATCGGCCATCACCAAAATGCCCGTCAGGATCCAGAATAACAGGAACCTTTCCCTTAAGCTTAGAAGGCATATACAGCGACCCACATACGTATACTCCGGGGAGTGTTTCGAGGGCTACGTTCTGAACGGTATAGCCGTCATATTGTCTTTTCGCGGTAACAATAGGCTTGGACGCAGGCTTAGCAGGCATTGGGTTAAGCTTGAGTGCTTTCCAGAGTTCGCTGCGCAGGGAATCTTTACGCAATTCCCAGCTTGCCTTATCATTAAAATGCGACCATAGATACTCCAGCTGTTCCTTGCCTTCCTCGGGAGTCTTCAAATGATATTGAAAGGCCTTCAACTTGTACTTGCCTTCCGACTGCTTTTGTACGGAGATATCCTGGGAAGCCATGATATTTTCAAGCGTAACATCAACAGAAGGTCTGAAACGCCAGCCGGCATAAGTTACCCAGCGATCCTTGACAAGATCCTCGGGAAAGTTGATCTTCACATGATATTGCTTTTCAATATCAGCGATAACTTCTTTTAGGGGCTTGCGAAACTGATCGTCGGAGGTCTGTGCTCGTGTTATAAAACAGCAGCTCAGGAACGCCAGAATCAGGAAATATTTACGAGTACTCATGGCTTATTTTGTAATTTCATCATCGGTAATCTCACCCTCTTTAGGCGCTGAATAACCTTTTACTACAGGCCATTTACCATCCTTAATTTTCTTAAGCTTAAGCTTCGCCGGGTCAATGACCACATGTTTTATCTTCAGGCGACGCCATGTGTAAATGCAATGCAACATGCCATCGCTGGTTTGGATGATTGAAGGATAAGAATACTGGCTGATCGGAGAATCTTCCAGAATAGCACCAGCATACCATGTTTTTCCGTCTTTAGAGATCGAGAGATTCAGCGGCGTGCGAGCTCCTTTGGTCTGCCCGTCTGGAGGAAGCACATGATTATAAATCAGGGCAAAGCGACCGTCCTTCATCGTCACTGCATCCGTTCCGGAATTATTATTAGGCAGGTTGGTCTTGGCGAGCTTAGACCAGGTTTCGCCATTATCGCTAGACCAGGAAGTGAGCAAGGCACGGTTTCTGCTACGCGCGATGATCTGCAATTTGCCATTGCCATGATCAAGGATGCTAGGCTGAATGGCGAGCATGCCACTATCCGCAGGTACGGGACCTACTTTTCTGTAGGTTTTGCCGTTATCGTTAGTAACCTCAAAATGCACCTGCCAGCTGTTGCCATTTTTGTTTCCTTCGGTACTTGTAGGAAGGAAAAGATTCATGTTACTGAGCAACACCGGCTTATTCTTTACCGGACCAATGTATCCGGAAGGAAGCTGTTCTCCGGGAGTCCAGGTTTTACCTCCATCTTTTGAGCGGGTGATCCAACCTTGCCATGTGCCGGGGTTAGCGCCTATTTTGTACCATAATAAGAGATCGCCTCCGGGAACCTGATACAAGACAGGGTTCCAGGTAGGATAGCGTTTATCAGGACGCACACCATCGGCCACCATTTGCGGTGCCGTCCATTTGCCGTTCTCATAGCGGCAAACATAAATACATACGTCCGGATTACGTTCCTTTGTTCCACCAAAGAAGGAAGCTACCAATCCGTAAGGCGTTTCAGCAATAGTTGCCGAATGACATTGGGGGAAAGGAGCCTTATCATATAAAAATTCGTCTGTTACAACGGCATTGCGCCAGGGATTGCTAACCTGTGCCTTTAGGCTCAAAGCGCAAAGGAATAAACAGGTTGCTGTTAAAAATAAACTGATCTTTTTCATTGAACTAAGCAGTGTTATAATAGAGCGTGTAATATTGAAGATTATCTGCAGCCACGGAGGACTGCAGATGCTTTTACTTTTTAGGCTGGGCTTTCTCTGCGGCTTTTTCAGCCTTGCGCTTATTTACATAATCCTTGAACATCTGATGCCAGTTACGACCATTTGTATTGAGATACTGCTCGCATTTGGTCTTGTAAATTTCAAAGATCGCTGAAATCTGTTTCATGCTTTTGAAATCTATAGCCTGCTCGCGGGCGAGCTTAAGATTCTTGAGGATGAACGCGCGCTCTTCAGGTTTCAGCTCAGGAACAATAGCCTCATAACCTTTCATGGTGAAGGCCACCTTACCAATCGTATACTGATCAAGGATCGCTTCTACCTGTTCTTCTGTAAGATCCTTGCGGAGACCTGTCATGAGGTCAGCATGGATATTTGCAGGCATTGATGAATTAACGATAATCTGCCTGTGCAGGTCGCTGAGCTTCTCGCCTGTCGCCGGATTAATACCAGCAGGCACCTCTGTATATGAGTGAGTATTATTCCAGTCGCGTATATACTTAAGATGCGTGCTTATCAATTGCTTTAGTCGTGTTTCTTTAGCATTGTCGTTAAGTTTAAGCGCGCTTACCCAGGTTGCCGCTTTCTGCTCGGCCTCGGTATCGGCCTTTTGCTGCGCAGCAGTGGTAACGGCCGCGGTAGCCGGCGACTGCGCCTGAAGATGAGCGGTAGCAAATAGAGCGAGCATGGCTGCTCCTAATATCTTTACTTTCATTTCCATTTATCTTTAATTATGAGTTTTGAACCTAACCTTATTTACCCGGTACGTTTATCGATGAAGAAAAGTCATAAGTACCGGATCCAGCCTCATAAATGGCACGATCGCCCTCCATCCCTATGAAGCGAAGACCTTCGCTTTCTGAGGCCTGTTTCTTCCCTTCCTTCACAGAATTCTCTGAGGTTGCAGGAATATAAAGTATTGCCGTGGTGTTCGCAGGGACAGTAAGGCCCCAATAGAAGCGGCGACTGGTACGTTTCCAGTCACTTTTTATCTCACCATGGATAGACTGATATGAGGCCTTTGCCGCGGTAAGCCCGGTTATGATTTCCGGCTTCATGATAATGCGCTTAAAGCCCGGAACCTGAGGATCGGATTTAATACCGGCTACATGCTCATAATACCAGATCAGGAGGTCACCTAGCAGCATTACGTGATTCGCCGAATTCATCTTAGGATCGGCGGTGTTGCCGTTCCACAACTCCCAGATGGTGGTGGCGCCATTTTCTATCATGTAGCCCCAGCTTGGATAATCGCGGTTTCCAGCGATCTTATAAGCGATATCTGTAAGTCCGTATTTTGTGAGCCCGCGCATCAGCCATTGCGTACCAATAACGCCTGTGCTTATATGCCCGGAATTTTCCACATTAATTTTGTTAGCAATATTTTGCACCACCTGCTGTTCATAAGCCTGCGGCACCATACCAAAAACAAGTGGCAACAGATTAGCCGTTACGGTATTATTGCTGTACTGGGCAGTGGAAGGATTAAAATACTTCTTGTTGAACGCGGTGGTAATAGCCGTAGCGCGTGATGCGAAATCGACAGAGTCGGCATCATGACCGCTCAGACGGGCAAAATGCTGCATCACGGAACACAGCTTAACGTAAGTTGCTGAAGCGATAAGAACGCCATCCGTTTGTCGCTGCGGATCACGCGAGTGAATAAGCTCCTTAGACTCTGGTGGCACGCACCAGTCGCCATACTTATCTTTGGTGATTAAGCCATCGGTGGTGTACTTATCGGCCATATAATCCATCCACTTCTTCATTGAAGGGTAATGATCTTTGATAGATTCAAGATCGCCATACTGACGATACAGCATGTCAGCAACCATGAAATAAGTCGCGGGCCAGGTAACATTGTCACCGTAGTAGCGCCAGAAGGCCGGAGCAACATCAGGAATAGAACCATCGGCTTTTTGAGCCTGACGAATATCGTTGAGCCATTTCGCGTAAAGGCGGCTGTTGTCAAAGAGGAAGCTCTCGCCATAGCTGCCGGTTGTGCGGTCGCCTAGCCAGGGCTGACGCTCATTACGCTGCGGACAATCCACCGGCATACCCTTATAATTGCTAAGTATGCCCCAATACGCGTTACGGAAGATCTGATTCATGGTTTTGTTAGAGGACTCGAATGTTCCCGTAGTCCTCATATCATCATAAACTACTCTCCCATCAAAGTCAATGATCGAAGGCACATGTTTGTACCCCGAAAGTTCAACATAACGAAAGCCATGGTAAACGAAAGAGGGCTCCCACATTTCAGGTTCGCCGCCTTTCATGATATACGTGTCCGTAGAATGCGCGTCGCGCAGGTTACGTACGTACAGTTCTCCATCGGGCTGGAGATTTTCGCCGAAGCGTAACTTTACAGTATCGCCACGATCGCCATGAACACGAATACGCAACCATCCGGCGAAGTTCTGTCCCATGTCGATGATGTATGTATTCTCGCGCAGCTTCTTTATTGACAAAGGCTTAATGGTATTCATCACCTTCATGTTCTCAGTCATCTGCGCTTCGTAAGTGCCGCCCGGTTCCTGCACCAGTTCCGCTGGCTGCCAACGGCTGTCGTCAAAGCCGGCGACAGTCCATCCCGGCATCTCCTTCGTAGCGTCATATGTTTCGCCATCGTACTCATTATTCGTACGTATAGGGCCATCCGCGTTAAGCTTCCAGGTGTTGTCGGAGATGATATTCTCCTTCGATCCATCTTCATACTCTACAAGCATGTAGAAGAGCATTTTTGGATAGCCGAAGTTTTTAATCTTGTAAGGCTTATAGTGCTGCCTCATGGTATAAAAGCGGCCGTTGCCCAGAATGGTACCGATAGCATTCTTGCCCTTATCGAGGAGGCGCGTAACGTCGAAGGTGTTATATTTTACACCTTGCGTAAAATCCGTAGGTACAGGAGCAAGCACCTGATCGCCGACCCTGCGACCGTTGATGAAGAGCTCGTACATACCCATACCAATGATATTTACAGTAGCACGCTTCACCTGCTTCTTCACCTCAAATTCTTTACGCAGGTAGCGGGCAGCAAGTTTAGACCATTGCGTATCGCTATCCCAGGGCGCGGGACGATCCATGCCGATCCAGCGTCCACGCCAATCGACATAGTTGAGGATGCCGACGCTGAAGCTCGCCGCCTCAGACCAGTCAGAGTTCCCTTTAGAGGTGTTTACCTTCACCTTCCAAAAATATTTCGTTGCCGCTTTCAGGGCGTTGCCGCGATAGCTTACCTGCACAGAATTGTCGCTATTCACTACGCCGGAATCCCAAATATCGCCAACGTTCCTGTTGATCTGTTCCAGAGAAGAGGCGATGATCATATGCCAGGAGCTCTGCATGACGCCTCGCTCAGGAGTTTGTATTTCCCAGCTGAAACGGGGCTGAGTAGTACCTATACCTTCAGGATTTACAAGTAATTCAGTACGGAGGTTAGCAAGGCTTACCTGCGCCTTGCCCGTCTTTACGAGGGCAAGGAGCAGCAGCATCGCTAATACCGGAATTCTAATGAGTGTAAGCCTCATACTTTTTAGTTATTGGTGAAATTGAAATAGAGAACCATATTCAGCGCGCGCGCAGGCTCCTTTTCAAAATCGTAAAAAATGTTTTTCATACCCATAGGACCGCTATTTTCAGTTTTCTGAGTTTTAGTGCCGATGCCTGCGATGCCTTGCAGGAAGGAGATATCCCCGGAAGGGAATTTCAGTTGATAGTTGTGCCAAGGGTCATCTTTGAATGCCGGTGTAAAGAGACGCAGGAACATGTCCTCTGTTTCAGTAACGACGGTAAAGGGCTGTGTTTTTGTTATAAACTTCGTCCAATACATATTAGAATGATATCCTTTAAATTCAGGATATATCCAGGATTCGCCGGTTTCCGTGTTGTTGTACTCTTTATTCCATACCCCGAAGGTGGTACCCTTCATTCTGTTTTTCCAAACACGGTAAGGACCCTTGCCCATATATTCTACCGCCTTGATCTGATCTTCGGGGAAGGAGAAGTTAACGCCAATATAGTCAGTGAAATAATCGCCAGGGAAATAGCTAACGTGCAGCTTCAGCCATCCTGAAGGATATACCGTCCATTTAACCGTGTTAAAACTTTCCTTCTTATTGAAGGTCGACTCAATAATGACGTTGTTGCCATCTTTGCAGATCTTAATCCCGCCAAAGTTGGTGAACCCTTGCTGAATGACAGGACCATTATTGAAAGGAATTACGCCTTTGTCATTCTCTACAGCGCGCAGCAAACCTGATTTCTTGCTGAATTTCAGGGTAACATTACCCGCTTTTACAACATATAAAGAATCAGACTCGCTGAAAGTGGCAGCACCATTTCCTTTGGTATTTACCATTTTCACAGCCTGCTGCATAGGGAGTGTTATCGGGAAACTCCAGGTAAACAATTCGCGGTTATACTGATCCGTAGCCTTTATATACAAAACATCGTAACTGTGCCAATCGGCAGGTAAATTAACTTTGAGCTGTCCTTTTTCAAAAGGTTTAATATCCGGTGCTGTAGCGGTTCCTTTTACACCTCCTTTATCAGAGAAGCGAACTAGCTCCCAGTTAAACTTACAGGTATTGAGGTTGGTATAATAGTATCTGTTTTGAACGTTAAAGAGACCGTCAAACTTAGGGGTCATCTCACGACGTTCGAAAAATACGGGCGACCAGACTTCTTTGATAGTGAAGAAACTACCCTCCTTCTCATGGTAAGGCCCAACGATACCATCGGGACCGTGATTACCATCGGTGTCAAGGATGCCATTCTTATCTGTACGAACAACGCCCTGATCGGCGAAGTCCCAAAGGAAACCACCTGCCGCCAAAGGATTAGCAAGCATTTCATTCCAATAATCTTCAAGACCTGCGCCATGGCCGCCATCATACATACCATGCAGGAATTCTGTAGGCATAACAATGCTATGGCCATGTTGATAATTGCCGATACCATAGTTGTACTCACGGTAATGCTGCGTGTCGAAGCCATTAAAATCTTCCCAGGGGTGTATTAAAGGACGTTTTTGAATATCGAGTTCATCAAAGAGATGGTCCAGCTCACGATTATGGCCACCTTCATTACCATTAGACCAGAACACGATAGAAGGATGATTCACATCATGAGCGATCATCTCCTTAAGAAGCTTGGTACCGGTAACCGTGTTGTAGGTGCCATGCCAGCCGGCAAGCTCGTCCATTACAAAAAGCCCCAGAGAGTCGCATACATCAAGAAAGTGTGAATCCGGAGGATAATGAGACATACGCACGGCATTCATGTTCATATCCTTGATGAGGTTAACATCTGCAATGCTTATAGTTTTGCTTGTTGTCCTTCCTGATTTAGGATAAAACGAGTGATGGTTTACCCCTTTAAAGTGCATTTTCACTCCATTGACAAACACTCCGTCACGTTCTTTAACAACGATGGTACGGAATCCGATCTTCTTGGAAAGGGTATGTATCAGCTTTCCTCCTTTATAAAGAGAAAACGTAGCGGTATACAATGCCGGGGACTCGGGAGACCAGAGCGCGGGATTACTGAACTTGCCTGCGAGACGAGCTTTTGCGGAAGGTTTATCCATGCTGATAGCACTACCTATTGTTTTACCAGTTGCATCGCTCAGGCTCACGGTCAGGCGGTCAGCCTTTCCGACGATCCAGGCATCAGCAGAAAAAGAACCGTCAGCGTTGGCATCAACGGCTACCCTTTCAATATTTACCGCAGGCAAGGCCTCAAGATATACAGGACGGAAGATGCCGCCGAAGATCCAGAAGTCGGCTTTTCTTTCAGCCTCAAGAACTGAAGCATTGGCAGAGTGCTTGTCGACTTTTACATCAAGAAGATTGTCTGCACCATACTTAAGGAGCTTACTGATGTCATAGCGAAAGGCGTAAAAGGAACCCTGGTGTTGCGCGCCGGCAGACTTACCATTGATCTTCACTTCCGTATCGGTCATGGAGCCCTCAAAGACGATATTTATCTTTTTTCCTTTCCAGGCTGCAGGCACTTGAAAATTATATTTATAAAGACCGCTCTCCTTACCGCGGAGGCTGTCTTTGTCGAAGCCATAGTTGTACTTACCAAAACCCTGCAGCTCCCAGTTTGAGGGTACGGGAATGGTTGACCACTTGCCGGAATTGCGGCCAGCGGTACAGTAGAACTTCCAGTCGACGGTATGATCGTTTCCCGTTCCTGACAGGTATTGAATTTGTGTTTGCTGAGCAAGAGCTACGCCCGTCTGACTAGCAAGCCAGCAAAGGAGCATCGCAAAAGCGGCAAGGCATTTTTTTATGGATAACATTATTTATTAATAGTGTGCGGGTTTAAACTTATCTACGAGAACGTTATCAGTTCTGAAAGGACGTGCGGGTAAGCCTTCCTTATTAAAAAGATTAGGCTGCGCGGTTTCCGTCCAGGCAAAGCGTACTGCCTGCGGGTGATTTACTCCGGGGGCTGAAACAATGAGCTTATCACCTTGAATTTCAGCGTGAGCAGGCACAAATACCTTATCCTCGCCAGCAATGAGAAAATCGCTAAGATCTTTTCCATCCTTACTGATCAATCCCGATCCTACGGAGGAGAACGACAATACAGCCTCATTCTTCTTCACCTTCATTTTCTTGAAGATGGGTCCGTCAGCTACCAGTTTCTGACCATACGTCTTCGAGGCAGCCTGCAAGGCTAAGCGACGACCGATCTCCCACTTATACGAAGGATGAATATCATCAAGGTTGTAGCACAGGTCGGTGGTGACAATGACGCCGGTATGCCGCATTTTAAGGATGGCGGTTTGTGCTTCGCGGAATTCCGGCAAACCTTGTTCCGTGCGCGGTTCCTTCATACTTTCTGACTTAGAATATTTGAAAGGCGCGATCTGGACGTAATAGAAAGGAAGTTTCGCTGATCCCCAGTCGTGGCGCCAGCGATTAATGAGCGTCTCCATCTTATGGGTATAATCGAGTCGTTCGCCCAGGAAGCAGTTTGTTTCACCCTGATACCATAAGAAACCTTTAATGGTATAAGGCGCCAGCGGACGGATCATAGGCTGATAGAACTTTCCGGGATCATTACCGACTTTCTTATCTTTGAAGTAGGCAGAAGCCTTAAAGGCTTCTGCAGGAATCCAGGGCTCAATAGCACTTCCCGGAATCGCCGAGGAGATCATGCCGATAGGCACATGCAATCTACTATACAGTTCCTTGGCAAAAAAATACCCCGGAGCCGAAAACACACGTAGTGCTGAATCACGAGCCTCTTCCCAACCTTTATGCAGGGGATCTGGCTTTATTTGTTGTTTACGATTTACCAGGAAGATGCGTATTTCGGGATTGCGGGCATACTCGAGCTCATCGATGGGATTCTGTCCGTCCATAGGAAGGCGTTTCATCTTACTGTTCTTACGCATAGTAAATTCCATGTTCGACTGGCCTGAACATATCCAGACCTCTCCCACAAGGATATTACTGAGCGTGATGGTATTAGTACCCTGAATAGTCATGGTAGCACCCTGCGCAGAAGCTTTCATGGGCGCCAGCATCACCTTCCAGTTTCCCTGTGCATCGGCAGCGGCTTTGCGGGATTGTCCTGAGAAATCTACTGTTACCTGCTCGCCTGCCGCGGCGGTACCCCAGATGCATACAGGCTTGTCGCGCTGTAACACCATATTATTTCCCAGGATTCGAGGAAGAACGACTTCGGCACTTGATGCCCGGGATAAGAAAATCCCGAGCATCAGTCCTATACAGTTTTTAAGATTCATCTATTTCGCGGTGAACGATTTTATGTTAAATACAGCTTCTTTTACAGGCGTTCCCGGATTTTTCAGATCGAAGCTCTGATCTGTTGGTGTATCAGCGTCAGGGAATCTGCGTAACTCGCCGGTGCGGAAAGTTACACGAGCCACCTTGTGTATCGGGGCGAAGAATATTCTTGGTCCCTTATTCTCACCATTTACGAATATAACGCATGAGCGCGTAGCGGTATTATAATCGATCTTTATATCGAGTGCTTTGCCAGCCTCATACTTTGTAATACCTGTATTCCGGTAACCTGCTTTATATTTCAGCTGACCATCGTTATCGAAGATAAGGCGAACGGCTGCAGTGCCACGCTCATCCTGTAATTCGATATGCATAAGACCAGTGTCATTCTGCTGCGGAGTAACGCTAAACTCAATGGAACCATGAGCAGCTGCTTCAATTACACGCTCAGCCTTGGCAAAGTCATAAGGATCTTTATCACTTAGTTGCAGCACCTTGGTACCGGTAGCATCTTTGCTGATCTTTACAGGAGTCCATTGACCGCTGTTATAATTCCAGAAGTTAAGCTCCTGTCCCGCGGGAAGCGAATTGAACACTTCATTTACAGGACCCGTCACAGTAGAGCGCACAGGAACGGGAACTTTAGCTACCCAGATATCCTCTTTGTTTACGCTATATCCAACCCACATATTTCCATCGGGAGGTGTTCCATTACCTTCAGCGATACCACGCACATACTGAGGACCGTAGGACTTGTAATTACCGCCATAGCGCATAGAAGATATTTCTCCGTTAACCAAGAGCAGATCTTTATAATTAAGACCATCATCGCTGGTAGAAACCGCTAGTGGCCAGCGGAATTCCGAAGGATTATATACTGTAGCAAATCTACCATCAGAAGTGCGCTGACCCCAGATCTTAGCATTGCTATTTACGAATCCGGGAGCGCGTAAAGGATTATATTGCCATGTTTTACCGGCATCGTTACTTACAGAGGTCAGGGCGTGTTTCCACAAACCTACATATTTACCATTATCAAGATGGTAATAGCAGAATGCCTTGATAGGACGCTGCAAGTGAATCAATGGATCATCACGATCGGCTTCTTCTACCCATTGCTGTGTAACAAGAGGCGTTGCCAGCAGCTCGTTACACGCGGCAACGAAGGCTTTATCCTTACTCTTATTAAACATCGGAAAATCGCCTTTCAGCATTTTCCATGATTTATTAGGACGAATGAAATAGATGGGGCCATATTTTCCGTCGGCATACACTTCGCGCACTACCCTACCTATTCCTTTACCGTCATTAGGATCATCTTTAGCGTCCATAGCTATACCATAGTAGCCTAGCACGAGCAGTTTGTTAGTTTTCTTACTTACGTAGAAACCCATGCGCTGGTGCATCACCGCATACAAATCTTTTGCTACTACCGGTACACCTTCCTTTTGGTAACCATCAGGAAGCTTATATTCAGGGAATACGACCTTGGGGTCGGACCATGAATATCCATCTTTAGAAGTCATCAGAAAGGTCTTACCGGGAGGAATGTGCTCACCAACAGGGTCGCTGAGAAACTCAAGGAAGAATGTATTATTCCAGTAGGCAAGCATGGGCTGATGATTATATGTCCAGTTCATGCCTCCGGCAAACTCAGGATGTTCCCTGTTTGCGCGCAATACCTGAATATTATGGACACCTACGGCAGGAGTCAGCTGGCCGTGATGATAATCTACATTAGAAAGTGTTGAACCAGTGTATTTCACTGTATCCTGCGCATTCGCCGCAAACATGGACAAGCCCAGGAAGGCGGAAGCAAGAAGCCCGCGACCGGCATTGTGAAGTACAGAAATATTTTTATTTTTCATATGTATGTGTTTACTTTTTAGATTCCGCAATCAGTGCTTTAACCTGCTTTGCAGACATCTTAAAGATAGTTCCGTGTTTATGCCCTTCAGGCACGCCAATTTGTCCCGCAGCACTGCTGAAGGTTTTAAAATCGTATGTCTTTACGGCTTCAAAGGTTTTTGTTCCATAGGAATCAAAATATATCAGCCACTCTTTACCGGGGTGTACCACTGAAGGACCTTCCGTAAGCTTATCTGTAAAAGGAGCCGACACATTGGTATATGGACCCAACGCTTTATTGCTAAAGGCTACTTTGATATTACGATTCGGCCTTGTATTATCCTTCAATACCAGTACATATTTGTCTTTGGCTTCTTTCAGGATCACACAGTCGATCACACTAAACCCAGGATCAAAGAACAGCTTTGTGGGACTGAAAGTATTGAAATCCTTGGTAGTGGTGTAGTACATGCGATGGTTGTTATTCTCATCCTCCTGTCCTTTAGGGAAACGGTGAGGGATTGTGGAAGCCCAGATGATAATGAACTGATGCTCGACATCGTCGTAGAACAACTCTGGAGCCCATACATTGACTGTTGAAGGCTCATTGTACATAACCTCCAGGTTACGTTGGGGAGTCCAATGGATCATATCTTTGGAGCTGGCATATCCAAAGCCTTTAGTACCTTTCCATCCGGAGGTCCAAACCATGTGATAAGTGCCATCTGGTCCCTTAACAACCGAGGGGTCACGCATGATCTTTTGATCACCGACTTCAGGCTTCAGGAAAACATGATTTAAATCGTTCCAATGATAGCCATCCTTGCTGTACAACAAACGCAGTCCTCCGTCAGCAGGCTCGTGGAAAGAGCTGTAAACATACATCTCTTTGGTACAGCCGGTTAAAAAAAGAAAAAAAACCGGCATCAATAAAGTTGCCTGTCTCAAAAATCTATTCATAACAGTAAAATAGAAAAGTACCTCCGGCATATACCAGAGGTACTTATATTAAAAGCTTAGTTTTTATCAAGGATGAGTACCCAGTCGTTACCATTCTTCTGATCAGCAGGAGGATCGAAGGTGAGAACACCTTTATTTTCGAATGTTCCCGCGTCCTGGATCTTACCGTCGCGAGGGTTAAACCAGGAAGCTTTTACCTTATCGCCGGCGATCTTGCCCATATTTACCTTAAATGTACGACCATTATAGGTATATAGGAATGCATATTCCTTTCCTCTGGTGGCAGCGATATAATTATACTTCTCGCCCTGATCAGCAACCATTGACTGGTCTGGAACACGCTCAAGTACAGGTCTTGACAACATCAATTCCTTAACATATTTCATCTGGTTAGCACCAGGATCATTGATTGCTTCTGTCCAGTAGCGATGAGATCCGTAGGCACTGTTTTTGTCTTTAGCATTATGGAATTGCATTACAGAATTCTGTCCGTAAGTGTATCCAAAGCCACCAGCGAATACAGACCAGTAAGCGTAACGACGCACGTCGCTATCTGTCCAGCGAGGCTGCAATGTATCATGAAGGCCTTGCGGAATATCTTCATAAGAAGGCTCACCGTCAATAGAAGGCTTCACAGGTTTCAGAGCAAAGTCTTCAAGGATATATCTGTAGTTATCTTCGCCATAATGTCTTTTTTCATTCTTTGACGTGTCCTGCTCATAGCGACGATGTCCTGATTGGAACATGTTGAAGTCTAACCAAGGTTCTTTGTGGAACCACTCAGAAGAAGTAGTTCTTCCGCGAGGGTGGAAAGTGATCAGGTGGTTAGGATCGTACTTACGAAGAGTACGTCCGATAGCCTGCCATACATTGATAGAGTCGCTACCTTTAATATCACCGCCATTCAGCCAGATAATATTCGGACGATTTTTATAACGCTCTGCTAAGAACTTAGCATAAGCTTCCGCCTGCTTAGCGGTAACAAGGCCGGCTTTCACAGGAGATCCCCATACCGGTACTAAGGCCATGTAGATTCCTTTTTCTGCAGCCTTGTCGACCATATAGTCAACATGATCCCAATAATCATACTGAACGGAGTCTTTTGGATCGTTTCCTTCGGTAATGCGGAGCTTGGAAAGATCGTTCTTTGCTGAGGCAGAGTCGCCATAAACGTTATGCTCGGGAACGGTATGCATTACCATTACCTGAACTACGTTGAATCCCTGCTCTTTTCTCTTTTCAAGATACTGATCGGCTTCTTCCCGGGTGAGCTTTCCGAAAAGCAACCAGCCGGTATCACCGAGCCAGAAGAATGGAGAACCGTCTTCCTTAACAAGGTACCTTCCGTCTGCCGAAACTTTCAGCGTTCCCGTCGCGGGTGACGACTCGACAGCCTTTTTGTTCTGACTGCATCCCGCAATCATCAAGGCTAATAAAGCGAATAATAAGTTGGTGTGTTTAAACATTTTATTTATTCAATGAAGTGTGATTCGTTATTTAAGTGCCATTAGCCACAACACAGCGTCGCCTTTAACGGGTTTCGCTATACTTTGCTTAGTGCCAGCCTTAATCCTGGTAGCCTTTGCAACTGCCTTCCCATCAGTAGGATTTATCCAAACATACTGAAAACTACCATGAAATGAAGTAAGGTCGACATTTAAAGGCTGATCATTTTTTACGTAATAGATCTGTCCGGCCTGTCCGCTTAATGCATAAACGCCTTCTCCCGTTGCAGGAAGTGGTTTCATGGACGCAGCCGCAGTCAGGAATTTTGAGTCTGTTGCTGTTGGCAATTTAGCGATAGATCCACCTGCCATAAATGAGGCCCAACCAAAGGCATCCCAACCATCGCCGGAATACATGATAGCCTTTTCAGGGAATTTACTATGATATTCACTTACCGCGCGATATACCTGCTCAAAAGAACTTCTCTTTGGCTTCAATAAGCGCGCATGCTGACGAGGAGCAAGATTCTTTCCTCCCTCGGGAGTGTAAGGCGTTCCGTTAAACTGATAATGCCAGTAACGAATATCAATGAGGTCGACAACCGCGGCTCGTTGTGTGTCAGCCAAAATGGCATCCTGCACATCCTTGGTGGTACTAAGACCGATGATCGGATGCTTACCTGTCTCCTGCTCCCATTCTTTTATTACATCAATCCAGAACTGTACAAAATGTAAAGGACCTGTGAACTCAGCGCTGATCAACTGAATAACACCCGTGTTATCTTTAAAATTATTCAGACATTGTCTGATGAAATTACGGTGATATTCGCGACGAACAGGGTTGTTGATATCATAAAACTGCTCGGCCATGAAGATACGCTTATCGCCAGCGAAGGGAGGAGGTTCAGGGAAGCCGCTACCATTGATATTGTTGGCGGTGCGCCAAGGCCCATCTACCCAGTGAGCTCCAGCTTCGATAATATTATGCTGAAAATAATTCTGATGCACAAGTACCAATCCGTTTTGGTCGGCAAGGTCAGCGAAATGCTTCAATCTGTTCCAGTAGAAGCCATCATATTTTGTAAGGTCATACTTACTAAGACCATCCCAACCAGAGGATACGCCACTTCTGGCGAAAGGTTGTTCGTAAAACGGCGGCCATACTTCCCCATCCATTCTACGGATACGTTCGTGGTCGTCACGACGACGATCATACCATAATCCATAATTATGTTCGAGAGAAAGAACATGCTCTTTTTTCATCCATGCTACGACATCGTTCAGATCATCGGTCAAGCCAAGGCCTGTACGTCCGGGAACAAAGCGCGTGATGGCAGGTTTTGAAGCGGCTACTTCTTTTGGCTGCAAACTGCCTCTCCACCAGGGCACCTCATGTCTTCCTCCGATTATAACGGCGTTCGCTCTGGAAAGCCAGCCATTCTGCAAGAGCATGGGGGGACCGGCAACGACTTTCACCGGTTCCTTATAGCCAATCTGATCAATTGTCTTTAAGCCTTTCGCGCCTACAGGAATAGGATTACGGAAGGCAGCGCTATCAATAAAATCAGTCATCTGCGTATGCGGCTTCGCCGATAGTTTTGTCAGCTCCATAGCGACGCTCACAGGAGGACTGCTTGAAGCTTCTGTAGGGTTTTCCAGTAGCTGAGCCCGCTCTTCAGCACCTTTGCCGAGACGTTCGGCGAGTTGCGCGTAGTAGAGACTGCGGGGACTTACATGTTCGTTGGAATTATTCCAATAGCCATCACCGCGGAATTGCGACCAGCTGCCATACGCCCAGTTCATAGCCGTTGGCGGTGCGTAACATTCTATGAATGCCGCCGAGCATTGCCAGAACATGCTGTTTGCGGCAGCCCAGCCCGCGCCATTTTTATCTTGCTCCAGGTCTTTATATACGAGACGCTGGCCGTCGATATTTACGATGTCGAAAAGAATACCTGATGCCCAGCTATCAATGGATCCGCTAAAGCTTAAAGCTCCATGCGATTCACACTGCACAAAGGCGTTAGGACCGGTAGCTCCGAAACCAACAGCGAAATCATGATACGCCGACTCTGAATAGCAGCGCTGAAAAAGTGTCTGCTGACCAAGTGTATAAAACGCGAAGCGGCGTTGATTTCCCACTTCAGATACTGGCGCGAGTGATTTGCAATCTTCAACGGTAACCTTGGATGCTGTTTCAAGTACAGCCACTGCCGAACTTGCGAAGTGCTCGGCTGTCATTTGACGAACCCAGGCGTTATGCGCATTTTCAATGCTTATCGCCATCCAGCTATGATCTTCATCTTTAGGATTAGCAGCATTGTAATCTGAGACACAACGGATATTTTCTACGCCTACATTATTGAGAAGTCCATTCCAGCTAAGCTTTGCTACAGTAGCGCCGCCATAGACAGCATCCAATGCTGTTGTTATAGGAGCATCCACGGTAATGCTGCTGCCATTCACAGCTTTGACAGTACGATCCCAAAAGATATCGCGCTCGCCCGGCTTCCAACCAAGAGCGGTAATGCCTCCTCCGAAGTGAAATGCGCCGATCTTATTTATCCACTGCTGCGTTGACGGACGTTTTATAGTGATCATGTCGCCAACTTTAATACCATTGAGGTTATCTACGCTGAATGTGCTTGAACCCACGGGTACATATTTATCGGAAACATTGGCAGATTTAGCTTCGACACGATCGTTTTTGCCGAGCACCTTAATGAGGGTCTCGCGCTCGCGCATGCGTGCGAACAAGACCGTTTGACCGTTGAGCATACCTGAGCCCCGCAAAACAACGCCGGAATTTCTAATGAAGAGAGTAGAGCTAACTTCATATTTACCTTTCTCCAGAAGAACGGCACCCCGGAAACCATTCTTGTCAAGCGGCAGCGAACCCACGTAATCTAAAGCCGCCTGAATACGTACTGTGGCGTCGCCAGCCCTAACCGGTACGACAACTTTAACAGGAATATTGGGAATTGTCTGATCTCCCCCGCGGTAACCGGCAAAAGAGAAATCTGGAATTTTATTTCCTACTGAGTCTGCGGTATAAACCAGTTTGCCCTTGCTGTCAGCGGCAAGAGGCGGAATAGGTTTAACGACATTTTTCTTTTGTGCCTGCAGGTCACTTACCTGCAACAGACCAAGGCCTATAATAGCCACAAAGATCTGCCTGGAAAAGCTCATTCGTATTGATAACATTCGTTTAATTTTTGTAAAGTGCGTTTATCGGTAATAGTACATGCAGAAATGTTGACTTACAGGCATGCGCCATCACCATTTCCGACTTAGTATCTGACTAACAAATCCGGATGCTCCGGCCTATAGCGCGCCGCTCGGGTATGTTTCCAGGCATGCCTTCACTAAGTTTCTTTAGTTAGGGTCTGCCGTTCTCCCGGGGTATCACGATCTTACACTTGTTACAAAGGTAGACCTGACCCATAGGCTATTGTTATATCATTTTCTCAATATGCTATACAATATTGACATCCGGTGAAGAGGGAGCAGCTTTGGCTCTGAGGACGCTCAACAATTGCAAATAAGCAAGTTGACAATAACAGGGACCACCCAAGGCAGTCCCTGTTATAAAATAATGAAACTAGATAGCAGTAACGGCCTTTAAAGGCACTACGCTATTTAAATATGCTTCGATGTTTGTATAACCATCTTTTCTATACTTTGAAGCATCAGAGGCATCTTTAGGATTGAGGCCATTCTTAAGCTCATAAGCATCGGGCATGCCATCGTTATCTGAATCTTTATAAGGAATACCTTTATACTCAGGATAACCACCAGATTGAGAAGGATGGGTTATAATACCCAATTTATAAGAATCAACTGGCAAACGACGCTTTACAAAGCCACCGCCATTATGTGATGCATCGCCTTCCACGTTTTCGATCTTGCCTGTACGTACTTGTTTTACAACATGTGCATCCACAGCATCACGCATCGGAATATTGGCACCTACATTCGCAAGCACATATTCAAATGCAGAAGTAGTGCTCAGGATCTTAAACTTAGGCATTGGCAATGGCTTGTCAACTTTAATAGCCTTCAGCAAGCTATCAAGCTTAGCTTCCGGAACATCTGGCTGAACACCACCATCCCAGTTGTTCTTAGTGATGCGGGCATTGCCTTCCATAATATTACCGGCAACATATGCCTTACCAAAAACATCTTTAAAGGCCTTATCTCTTCCTGATTCAGGTTTTAAGATACGATATCCCATCGGTTTATCACGCGGAGTAATTGGTCCCGGTTTGTAGTAGTTGTTGATGAAATTGTAAAATGATCTGTTATCGCCACCGTCGGCACTGCGATTCCACCAGTTGAAAACTACGTTATTAACGAAGTTGAAATCACCATACATACCCACAGAAGGGTTACGGCTGATATTATCAGCCCAGAGATTACGGATAAAGGTGCTATTTAATCCACCTATGGTGCTTCCGAAAGAGTGATTGTAGCAGTCGAGCGCCTCAGCGAACACAGAGTTCTGAATAGTTACGTTAACTGTAGGAAGCTTTGCTTTAATATATTTAACACCATCGTGGTACACATGACGATAAAACGACATGTTCTCATCAAGACCCCAGCTTGCTGAAACGTGGTCAATGATGATGTTACCTACCGGATTTCCACCGATGGCGTCATCACGACGGGCTACATTGGTCTCTCCTCTGCGGAAACGCATATAACGAATGACAACATCATGCGTGTCTATCCATACAGACTCTCCTGCCACACATACACCATCACCAGGAGCTGTTTGTCCGGCGATAGTAATGTAAGGGGCTCTTACGATCAAAGGTGTTTTCAGACGAATGATTCCCGCAACATTAAATACAATAATACGTGCGCCGCCTTGCTCGCAGGCCTCGCGTAGCGTGCCCGGACCACGGTCATCAAGGCTTGTAACAACGATTACACGTCCGCCACGGCCGCCAAAGGAGTATTTACCTCCGCCTTCGGCACCAGGAAAAGCGGCGATTTTAGCTTGCGGAAGATCGGACGGCTTTGCAGCCCAGGGAATAAAAGGTTTGCCTTCCTTAGCTTCTTTTTCAATAATTGGTAATGCCTTCGCCCAGGCGGCGTCGGAAGAACGCTCTTCCTTAGCAAGCATAGAATCGGCTACGGCCTGTACAGCGGGCGGAATAACCGGATACTGGGCAGCGGCCTTGTAGCTGAATCCAGCAATAGCAGCGGCACATAAGAGGTACGAGAATCTCGTCTTCATAAAAATATTTGAATTGGTTTATTTAATTATTAATTGTGCAATCTACATATAAAGTTTCTAAGCATAAAATAGCCTGCACTAGAAAATGCAGGCTATTCATGCTTATATTAACTCTTTACCGGACGCACTGTATTTATATCAACAAGGCTGTTGAGGTAGTTTTCTATGTTTGAGTAGCCGTTCTCGGCCATCTTCGCAGAATCTGAAGCATCGTTAGGGTTAAGACCGTTTTTAACTTCATAAGCGTCAGGAAGACCATCGTTATCGCTATCCTTGTAAGGAGAACCCTTATATTTAGGGTACCCGCCAACCTGCACAATATCGGTAATGATACCGTTCTTGTACGAATCAATAGGAAGACGACGATGTTTGAACTGCGTTTCCGGCAATTTCACTTTCTTAATATAATCGATCTTGCCAGTACGCACCTGCGTGATGATACGAGTATCAACAGGGTCACGCTTAGGAAGCGCGGCACCTACGTTGGTAAGCACGAACTCACGAGCTTGTTCTGTCGGGATGATCGTCATTTCAGGCATTGGGAAAGGCTTATTATAGCGCATTAACTCGAAGTAAGGCTTTGAATCTTCAAATGATAACATATCATTCTTATCAGCGATCTGCACGCCACCGTTCCAGTTGTCTTTTGTTACCTGCTCGTTTCCTTCAACAATGTTTCCTTCGAGGTGAACACGTCCGAAAACAAGTTGCTTAAGTTTACTTCTTCCGGTTTCAGGCTTCAGGATACGATAACTGATAGGCTCGCCTTTTGGTGTCTGAGGACCTGGCTGGAAATAGTTATTGATGATGTTATATTGAGCGGTATAATCACCTCCGTCAATAGAGCGGTGTACCCAGTTAAACATCACGTTGTTGGCAAAGTTAAAGATACCGTTCCAGCCCACTGAAGGATTTCTTGCGGCATTATCAGCCCAAAGGTTACGAACAAACGCGCAATTTTCACCGCCTAAAGTTGATCCGAAGGCATGGTTCCAGGTATCAAGGGCTTCGGAGAAGATTGAGTTCTGAATAGTGATATTCACTGTACCCATCTTAACTTCAGCCTTACCAGTGCTGTCATTATACATATGGCGGTATATAGACATGTTTTCATCAAGACCCCAACTTGCGGATACGTGGTCGATCATGATGTTACCCACCGGATTACCACCGATAGCGTCGTCGCGACGACCTACATAAGTTTCACCTCTGCGGAAACGCATGTAACGTATCACCACGTCGTGGGTATTGATCCAAACAGTTTCGCCCGCAACACAAACGCCATCACCAGGAGCTGATTGTCCGGCAATGGTAATATAAGGTGCTCTGATAATTAAAGGACTCTTAAGACGAATGATACCGGCAACGTTGAACACTACGATACGAGCGCCACCTTCTTCACATGCCCAGCGTAAACTACCGGGACCGCGATCATTCAGGTTTGTTACTACTAATACACGACCTCCGTAGCCTCCAAACGCGTGGGAACCACCACCTTCCGCACCGGGGAACGCTACACGCGAGTTTTGAGGGAGATCTGTCGGACGACTTGCCCATGGCACGAATGGCTTACCCATTCTTGCTTCCTTTTCTATGGTTGGCAAAGCCTTAGCCCATGCGCTATCGGAGCGCTGTTCAGCTTCCTTCATAAACTTCTCAGAAGCAGCTTTAACATCTGCCGGAATGTCCGGGTACTGTGCTAACGCTGATCCGCTTAGAAGACCCATCACTAATGCTGTTAATAAGCTTTTTTTCATCGTTTAATATGTGTGTATAATTATGGAATATGCGTTCAAGCCAATAGAATATTGACCAGTTAGGTGGTGTGCATGTCAAATATCAGTAATTTATTTACTTCTTTTATATACCATCTTTGCGTTCTATTGTAGAATATTGTCACAAGAAAGATACATAGCATAAAAAGGTAAATATCATCTTTAACGAGGTGCAAGTTCAGTCGCACTTCGCAAGTGAAACCCTGACATTAGGCCTAATAAAAAAGGCCGCTCTTTGTCAGGGCGGCCTTTTTACGAATTATATTTTGCTTTAGAGCAATGGATCGAAAGTTCCTGCTCCTTTTTGGCTATCCCAACCTTTAGTTTGTTCAAGATAGGTACTTACATTCAGAACAGATTGATTGATTCCGAAGTAATAATATTGATCATACCATGTGAAGGCCCAATCTGCAGGCGATACCGGGTCGACATCATCCTTCACAACGATTTTAAAGTATTTAGAATACAACTCATCGATATAAGCATCATTCACTCCGGCAGGTTGTCTATTTACGATAATAGCAGAGCCATTTGAACCAGCAATCATTGGATCAGCTGTTCCCACATACTCTGTACCGTCAGCCTTGAGAGGAACGATAAAGATACCAGTACGACGTGTACCATTAAGAGATTTAAAGCCCAACCTGGTTACAGTATGGTGATCGTCATTAAACAACATCCAACGACGTAAATCAAAGAACCATTTACCTTCAAACGCAAGTTCAATTCTTCTTTCGCGAAGTACATTGGCAATCATTTGGTCTCTTGAACCTACTGCCCCTAATCCATAATTATCGGCAGATTCAAGACCCGCACGTTGACGGATAGAGGTAACTAATGTCATAGATTCATCTAACCTATTTGTAGCAGCGGCTGCTTCAGCAAGATTAAGTACAACCTCAGCAAAACGCATTTCCATGTAAGGAGTAGCACTAAACTTAAAGTCACCATTTGCGTTGTTCTTTGAAGCCGAAGGACTAGTCGCCTTACGCATATAGATACCAGTTCCGTTACGACCAACAACTTCTGTAGAAGCATCGTAAATCTTAGAGTTAGCGGTCTTCTTCCACATGTAAGTCCATAAACGGAAACTCTTATCCTCGTTGTAAGGCCACAATGAGCCATTATAAGCAAAAGTATTATAGAAGCGCGGATCTCTATCTTTATAAAATTTCTGATCGGAATAAGCGTATTTGGAAGACGCTGGCATTTTACCGTCCTTCATTGGGAAAATATCCAACATTTGCTTAGTAGGAGATAATGAACCACCTCCATTCAGGTCACGAGGACGAGCAGCATTCTCCCACCCGTTGTTTCTCTGAAAGTCTCCACTCACAACGTTATTGAATCCATAAACAATAACGCCCTCCGTATTTGCCGAACCTTTTTTAAACCACATGTTAGCCCAATCAGGATCCAAACCAAAGCCGTTGGATTTCAACATATCAAATGCAGTCTTGTTAGCTTGGTAAGCTTGCTCCCATCGAGCCTGATCATCATTGGGATTAAATAAAGGACTTGCCCAGGTAAGTAATACGCGGCCTTTTTCTGCAGCAGCTGCAGCACCAGAGATGCGACCCCAGTTTGAATCAGCCCACTTAGCTGGCAACATCTGCATTGCAGAATCTAAATCAGCTACAATCTGTGTGATACACTCAGATGTCTTGCTTCTTGGCGTTGCGATATCAGCAGTTCCTCCACCTATTGGATTCTGCGCATGCAAAACAATAGGCACGCCACCGTAAAGCCTTACCAGGTCAAAATATTGGAATGCTCTCCAGAAATATAACTGACCTTTTAGCTGCTTCTTTTGTTCCACGGTCATAACATTATACTTGTCAACGTTATCTAAGAACAAATTGATCTGACGGATACGCGTCCAGGTGTTGTTGTTAACACTAGACGGAAGCGGAGTACCAAAATACGACAGCGCATGAGAGTTAAGGTAAGATACATTACCCCATGGTTTGTTCCAATCAGTTGATCCTCCAAATTCTTCGGTAGTCTTAGAGAAATTATCACCGTTTACTGCCAAATTCCAATTAAGACTAGTCGCATTATTAGCAGGCAAGAACAAAGAATAAACATAATCAACATACTGTTGTGCCAACTGAGGGTCACTGTAAGACTGTTCGTTGAAACCACCAAAGTCGCGCTTCTCCTCAAGAAAGTCATCCTTACAAGATGCCATCAAAACCACTAGAGAAGCAAACAGACCAAATATTTTTAAGCTTTTCATATTGCTTTCTTTATTATTTTTTAAAGCGTAACGTTAACCCCCAGAGAGAATGTACGAAGATTAGGATAAACATCGTAAGCAGTATCTGGTGCCTT
Organism: Sphingobacteriaceae bacterium UBA6709; assembly: GCA_002454425.1. GTDB lineage: Bacteria > Bacteroidota > Bacteroidia > Sphingobacteriales > Sphingobacteriaceae > Arcticibacter. The sequence goes on along the minus strand of DKIV01000051.1, from coordinate 71,004 downwards.
ATAACTGAAAGGATTGTAGAAGTTAAATGGATTAATACCATTCAGGAACACACGAGCATTAGATACCCCAATGTGTTGGAGAGCCTTCTTAGGAATTGTATAAGCAACGTTAAAGTTGGTCATACGCATTCTAAATGCACTCACCTTCCAGAAGTTCGAAGATCTTGAGTTCAAATCCGACCAGTTAGGGTTAGGCATTGTACCTGTTGGATTGATCACAGGATCGTAGATATTTCCCCAATTCGCTGGTAAACTTTGGAACGCCCTCGATATGTCTGAACGAATTTGCTTACTATTATCATCAATCTGAGACCAGCCTCCGAATGAACCGCCAATTACGGCATTAGCGCTAAAATTCTTATAACTAGCTTTAAGTGTGAATCCGAAACTATAATGCGAATCAGCTTTACGTGATAACCTAATCTGATCATTATCATTAATAACGCCATCAGGAGCGGCAAATGTACCATCAGCCTGAAGATCTCCTCTTACATCACGATAATAAAGCATACCTGGGCGCAACTGACTTGGCGTTAATCCGTATACACTTGTAATATTATATTCACTTACGTAATTATCAATTTCTTGCTGATTTCTAAACATACCAAGATTATCCAAACCCCACTGTCCAATATCACTAGATCGATTATTAGAATTTAACCAAGGATAAAATTTATTATTGTCAGCAAAATTCATCCTAACGACTTTGTTATCAGACCATGCAAAACGAAAATCAACACCATACTTGAATTCTGATCCAATTTTATCATTCCATCCGAATGAAACCTCATAACCAAAGTTATTTACTGTTCCATAATTTTCGGAGGCTGTTGATCCCCCAACGGTTACAGGAACGACGTTAGCTCTTGAGATAAGAACATTCCAAGCATGATTATAGAATCCATCAACGGTAGCAGATAAGCGACCATTTAGGAAATTTGCATCAATACCTAAGTTATTTTTAAACTCATCACTCCAGGTAGCAGCGCGATTAGGCGTTGCCTCCATCTTCAAACCTGATGTAGTATTGGTTCCATCGCCAGGCCCGAAAACGGCACCTTTTCCATTTTGATAGGTAAAACGCTGTCTCCATCCCCATAATGGTACTTGGTCATTACCCAAAAGACCGAATGAATATCTAACTTTTAAAAAATCTACAGCCTTCGATTTAAACCAGTCTTCCTTTGAGATTACCCAACCAAGTGAACCTGAGTAAAAACGTCCCCAGTAATTCTCCGGAGCAAACTTTGTCGATGCGTCTGAGCGGAATAATATTTCTGCAAGATATTTATCTGCATAAGAATAATTTACCCTAGCAATATAGGAAAGAGATCCAGATTCTGTAGCACTAGTACGGCCGTCGATTGAACCAGTCGCGCTATTAAACTGACCGTTAGTAGTTTGTAACGGTGTATTCCTCCAAACATCTTCCTGGTGAGCTGATGCTTCCGCCTTCTCGATTGTTGCCAATCCAGAAATTGAATGCTTACCGAAATCCCTCATATAAGAGAGCGTGAAGTTCGTTTGGTAGTTATTTGATGACAAATTGGAATAATACAACCTATCACCATTATTAACAGTAACAGGTGATGTTAAGATTGGAGTTGCTCCCTGGTCGTAAATATGATTATTTCCACCGGTGCGCTGAAAGTTATATAAAGAAAACTTGGACCCAATCTGCGAACCACTTTGGTTATTAAAGTTCTTTCCGTATGTTCCTTTAGCCTTCAATCCCTTTATAAAAGGAACTGAGTATTCAGCATAAAGGTTAACAGAAAATGTGCGATTTTCGGTCTTTGCTAAGTTGTTAAGCTTCTGAATTTCATAGAAATGATACGATGCAAACTGATCTGTACCAGGCAGCTTTACAGGGTAACCATCAACATAAGCAGGAATATAACGCGGAGTTAAAAGCAAGTTCCGATAATCATTCTCCTCAATTTCTCCTCCAACTTTATTGAAAGTCTTCGTCTGATTAGAATTGTTACCGGATAGCTGCACTCCCGCTTTAAATGACTTGGTCAAATTAAAGTCCGATCCTGTTCGAAAATTCCATCGATTGAAATCAAGACCGCCCAGATTTCCATTCTGTTTATAATACGAAACATTACCGAAATAAGTACCAGCATCTCCACCACCACTTACGTTAACAGTATGTCTAGTATTATAAGAGGATTTCCATGCGTCCTCCAACCAATCATAATTAATAGTCTTAAAATGGTCGAGCTCATCTTGTGTGAACATATTATTTTGTCCAGGATTGGCGACATTTGAGCCATTACCGTTCTCACCATTCATAATGTTGATGTATTGGGCAAACTCATAGGCGCTCATCATCTTGGTACGATAAGCCTCATCATTGATTGCGTAAGAACCAGAATATGAAATTGAAGGCTTGCCTGATTTACCTCTTTTTGTCTTCACCAATACTACACCATTGGCTGCCCGAGATCCATAAATTGCAGCGGATGCGTCTTTCAAGACAGAAACACTTTCAATTTCAGAAGGATCTAAACTATTGAATAAGGTTGCGTCAGGTTGCCCTCCAGGCGTAATCTGAATAATGTCGTCAATTACATATAAAGGAGAGGTTGATCCTCCGTCCTTTCCAAAATAAGAGACCGGATTACGCACTGTTATTGTTGTTGGACTTCCTGGACGAGATGTACCGCCACTAACACCCACACCAATCAGACGCCCGGCAATAGCAGTCGCAATATTTGGTGTTGGTAAATCGGCAACTTCATCAAGTTTCATCTGAGATACAGCACCTGTTAGGTGAGTTTTCTTCTGAACACCGTAACCTACAACCACAACCTCATCAAGAGCTTGTGAGTCATCGGCAAGGGTAACGTCTAAGGTAGTTTTACCATTAACGGCTACTTCTTTAGTTTTGAAACCTACGAAAGTGAACACGAGTGTTTCCTTTCCTGTAGGAAGATTCAGATGGAACTTACCGTCCATATCTGTAGAAGTACCGGAATTTGTACCCTTAATTTTGATAGTTACTCCCGGAAGTGGAAGTCCTTTGGCATCTTTTACAACACCTGTAATGCCCACGCGGGCGCTTGCGGCAACATTAATAGCCGTTGGGGCGGCGAATGTATACCCGGATAAGAACATTGTTGTCAGTATTGCAAACGTCAGAAATCGGCTAACCCTGACGAAAGAAAACTGAACGTTTAAATTTTTCTTCATTTTCCGTTTCGTTTATTATTATTTTCAGATAATTAGAATAATTCACCGCGATATGACGCGGCATTTGGGGATAATTAATAAAGATCTTTTGTAAATTCTTTAATTCATTTAATGTGTCTGTGTTTAAAAATTAAGTTTGTACATGAGTACATATAATACATTCGGCAAAAACATCTCCCTGCCCCCCATAGAGGAGTTTAATGAGCATTTTCCGAAACGTGGATTACTTGTGTGTTATTATATAGTCTCGAGAATATAACATTCTATTAACCAGCTACTGAGAACTTTCCCTCCGATGGTTGCAAAGTTACAGTTTTTTTTATCACAAAAATAATAGTTATTTCTGTGAATTTTTTGCAGCCTCCTCACGCTCCTTCAACTTCTTCTCCCATATCGCACGCGCGCTTTGAGTATCTATTCCTTCCTTAGAAAGATAATTATTGATACGTCCTTTATACTTACCAAACCACCAATGCTTCTTGTCCGCAGAACCGGCATCGATAGCATGCTCACGAGCCTCGACAAGCCAGGCTTTAATCTGCGCCTTCTGAACATCAGTAAGCATAGGCAACATTTCCAGATATCCTTTGTAAGTTATCGGCAAAACGTTGTAAGTCATTCCGTCTTTCACCTGATCAACCTGATCAGCACTCAGGTGCTTGCCCAATTTCTTAAGATAAACAGGATGTAACTTCGCAACTTTAGCATCAGCCTTAGCCTGCAAATCGGCAACCTTAGCGTCAGCAGCCTTCTTGTCCAACGACGCGTCCGCTTTTACAGCAGTCTTAGCAGCGTTAAACTCATCTTCAATGTTATGTAAAGCCACGTACTGCGTCGCAATCGTCTCCTTCACTTTCAGCTTCGCCTTGTCGCTGGTTAACGAAAGCGCATCAACAATCTTCTCCGCGCGCTTGTCAGCAACCTGAGCATACTCAGCAGCGTCCTGCGCCTTACTCTTCTTCTCCTGTGCACTTAATCCGGCAACAGCGAAGGCCAGAAATCCAGCTAAAATGAACTTGTAAAAATTAATTTTCATAATATTATTAGAGTACTAAAATTTCACGTTTCCACAGAAATGAACAGCTATACCTAGCTCGGCGAGCGCCGCCGCTTTTATGCGACAAGCCTTATGTGCCATTTCTTCATTATCCGCATATACCACCTGTATATGATTTGCCTTATGGCGGGCCATCATCTGATCGCGCGACACGCCATCAAGAACGCCATGCATCATAGGCCACTGATTATTCGTTTCATTCCAACGGCGTTCGTCCTCTTCAGCTCCAAGAGCTACCGCGCGACCAACGCCCAGGTCGCAATGCAATTTATTATCCATAACGAATACGCGGCTCCAGACAATAGCGCCCGGCTTGCTCACGCCACGAAGAGTACCTCCTCCGAATGGGAAAAACATTGACGGCTGACGAATACTGTCGGCGTCAGCATAACCTTTAGCAAAGTGCGAAGCCGGAACGGCTCCCGATATCTCAAACACCCACACAAAATCATCTACACCATTTCCTTTAAAGTCTTGCCCCCAGCGTAAGTCGTGAAGAGTATTATCTCCAACCATTCCCAAAGCATCCCAAAGTTTATAGGTAAGCAAACCATCAATTCCGGCACACTCATCAACCTCATTAAAGTGAGGCAATGCCTTACCTGCAAAGAGCTCCTCGCCAGCTTCCGAAAATACCGGCGGACGTGATGAGTTATTTAAAAGCCCCTCGGTAAGATCGCTGGCAGCACACAAGTCCTTCAGTCCTTGTTGATATTGAATACCGATCGTATCACAGCCAAAAGTATCAGCGATGCGAACCGCAGCTATATACATTTTGCACTGCTCTAATGTTTGCTCTCTTGTTAATTCAGTAACAGGATCAGTGCCCCAGTTAAAGACCATTTCCTTATCCAGCAACCACTGCAATGCATCTTCCGCGTCCTTATCGCTCACCTTAAGCATCGCGGCGTATAAGGCCGATTGACTCAAGCGTTCTTTGAATATTCCGGTTGCATGCAGCAGATCATCGGGAACGATTGCGTTAAACATCCCCATACAACCCTCATCAAACACACCCATAATAGACTTGTGCTCACGAAGCCCACGTGCAAAATCCCTGCCATACTGCTCTTCAGCAAATGGAATCCTAACCATATCAAAGTCCTTAACATGGCTTTGATCATGCTTTATATATCCAGACTCGAGCCATTCGCTTAAGCCCTGTTCAAAAAAAGTATCGGTAAAATCCTCGCTCCACAGCGTGCTATATTTCACGCCAGCCTTGCTCAGCGAACCATTTAAATTGAGCATGCCAACCAGTCCCGGCCATTGGCCGCTCCAGTTAGCAACAGTAAGTATAGGTGCTTTATGAGTAGTTAGTCCCGCAAGAACGTGATGCGAATACTGCCACACACTCTCCGCAACGACAATCGGCTGTTCAGGATCTATCGACCGGAATACTTCCATGCCGTATTTTTGAGAATCAATAAAGCCATGTTTTTTTTCGGGAATAAAAGGGTGAGCACGCTTTACCGTCCAACCTTGCTTTTCAAAAGCCTCAGTTAGTTGTGCTTCCATCGCTGCCTGGGTTTGCCAGCAGCTTTCATTTGCAGAAGGCCTCAAATCGCCACTTGCAACTAATACAACTTCTCGATTATTCCCTTTCGACATTTTATAACGTTTAAAACAAGTATCTATTTGGTTACTTACGATCCTTTTCCTTTCGTCGTAATAAGAGTCCTTTTAACACTTTTCGCAAGCGACAGCTTTTTCCATTCTAACAGAAAACGTTTCCGAAGGAACTGTGTGTGAATGAATCTTTACAAAGATCACTCATAAAGCCACAGTATTGTTACAGCTTGTTATCCTTTTTATGTACAATCTTATCATCAAAAACGAAATTAAATTTGTAACATTGCAGTAGCACCAGCGAAAGGAAAAACACATCATGAAACCTCAATTCCACAAAGTACCAGTTAGTCATCAATCGTCATTCAGCATCAGGCACGACGTGGCTCCCAACTTCGGCACCGTGTGGCATTACCATCCCGAACTGGAGATCCAATATGTGATCAGAGGAGAAGGCGTACGTTTCATCGGCGACAATATCAGTAACTTCTCTTCCGGAGAAATGGTCTTGCTGGGAGAAAACCTTCCGCATACATGGAGGTGTCATGATTCTTATTTTCAGAACAATGAGGACAAAGAAGTGGAGGCAATTGTGATTCATTTCTTACCCGATTGCCTGGGCAAGGATTTCCTCAGTCTGCCCGAAGCCTACCTCATTCCTAAGCTTTTTGAGAAAGCCCGACAAGGCATGATCATCCAGGGTAATACCCGCAATAGAATGCACAATTTACTCTTCTCCGCAATCAATGCTACCAATCTCGAACGAATCATCATTCTGCTCGAAATACTTAAAACCCTTGCCGAAACCAATGAATTTCGTTCTATCACTGCTGCACAGCAAAGCTTTACAGAGTCGTCAGAGGTGGATAATATCCGATTGAATAAAGTTTATAATTACACTTTATCTAACTATAAAAAAGACATCACACTAGATGAGATATCTTCCCTCAGCAACTTAAGTGTTACATCTTTCTGCCGCTATTTCAAATCAATGACCAAGAAAACTTATTACGACTTTCTAATAGAAATCAGAATAAGTCACGCTTGCCGTGCCCTCATTGAAGATAAGCTTCCCACAGAAGTTATCTGCTTCGACTGCGGCTTCAACAACGTATCGAATTTCTACCGCCACTTCCGCAAAGTTACAGGCATGACGCCACTGGACTACAAACGAAAATTCCTTAACAAAATGTAGGAACAATTACGTACTTTTCCTAAACCTTTATTACAACTGTTGATCAATCTTAATAAGAAGCACTTACCCTGTAAATCTTATTAGATACTTATCCTTAAACTACGATTATATGAGAAAAAACTACTTTCTAAAGATTACCTTAACCGTATTCACGCTACTGCTTTACACAATAGGAAGCATACGAGCACAAACACAGCCTCCTAAATACGGCAAGATTAGCCAGGAAGAATTAGCCATGACCTCCTGCCCCATTGATTCAGGCGCAAATGCCGCAATTCTATACGATATTGGCTACAGCTATTTCAAAAACAAAGACGAAGACTTTGAAATAGTTCATGAAAGGCGTTGCCGAATCAAAATCTTCAACAAAGCCGGCTTAGATGCCGCGACAGTCATCATTCCCTATTATACAGCACCAGGAGCCCATGAGCAGGTATCTGCAATCAGAGCATCGACCTACGTGCTTGAAAATGGAAAAATGCATGAATATAAGCTCGACTCAAAGTCAATCTTTGACGAAAAAGCAAGCTCCAAATACCGACAAATAAAATTCACACTTCCCAATGTCAAAGATGGCGCGGTAATAGAGTTTGCCTATTCGCTTACAAGCTCAGACATCATCACCTTCACCCCCTGGAACTTCCAAAGTACCTATCCCACTCTGTGGAGCGAATTCAGGGCAAGAATACCAGAATACTTTGTTTATACAAGTCAATCACAGGGCTATACACCATTCTTCATCAACGAAAAAACACAGGCGTCCGAACGCTTCACGATCAATTACAAAGGAGAAAGCACATTGCTGAACCAACGCACCGGCGCCGGCATATACACATTAGAGCCCACATGCGATATCTACCACTGGGTACAAAAAGACATCAAAGCATTTGAAGATGATGACTTTATAAGCAGCAGGGAAGACCATCTTGCGAAAATAAAATTCCAGCTTCAAGGTTACCATTTTCCTCAACAGGCTTACCAACCGGTCCTCAACAATTGGAAAAAAATCAATGAAGCTATCTATAAATCAGAGGAATTTTCTTCAGCTTTACGTTGTCCAGCTCCGACCAAAGAAAAGGTAAAGCTCCTCTGCGCAAACATAACGACGACCAACGACAAGATCATTGCAATCAATAGCTATCTAAAAAAGGAAGTGAAGTGGAATGGTAATCTGAGCATTTGGCCAGGCAATACGCCCCGGCAGATCATTGAAAAAAAAACCGGAAATTCCGCTGAAATAAATCTATTACTGGTAGCTCTGCTCCGCGAAGCCGGACTATCTGCTGATCCGGTGCTAATCAGCAGCCGACGACATGGTAAGGTAAATACACTCTATCCAATGCTCAGCAACTTCAACGATGTTATTGCAGCAGTAAAAACAGACAGCACGTTCACGCTCGTTGACGCTACCGACCCTAACTGCTCGGCACTTCTCCTTCCTGAATATTGTCTAAACGGCGAGGGGCATACGATAAGTAAAAACGGCGACGGCGAATGGATACAGCTCGAAAACGATAACCTACGCAATAAAACGAACATCATCATGAATCTAAAATGCGAGCAAGGTAAAATCAAAGGTCAAGCGATGTATAGCGCCGCAGATTATGCCGCGACCAGATCTAGAAACCAATTGGCTTCCGCCGGTTCTGATATGAAATTTATCAAAAGCATTCTGAGCGACCAAAGCATAAACGTCAGCAACCTCAAGCATACACCTGACGACAATCCGGAAAAACCTCTACGTATCAGCTTCGATTTTGAGGTAGGCGAAGTCGGCCCTAATGAAGAACGTATTTATATTTCTCCTATGCTTTGCGCTCAGAAGACACACAGTGCGTTTAAAGCCAAAGAACGCAAATATGCAATGTCATTTAATTCATTGTCCTCCGAGTCTCTAATCTGGACCATGGATATTCCCCCCGGCTACGAAGTCGAAGAACTTCCTAAGCCTATACGATTAAACATGTCTGATGGAGCAGCTACAATGCATTATCTTATTGGAAGTAATGGCAGCATTTTGCAGCTAAATTTCAATATGTCAATTAACCGCAAGACCTTCAGCCCGGAAGAATATCCCGACCTACGCAGCTTCTATGCTACTCTTGCCAACAAGCAAAGCGAACAGATTGTCTTAAAAAGAATCGCCCATTAAGATGAAAAAGTTATTCTCTTTGCTCTTGCTGTTATTGCTGGGAAGTACCTACAGCGTCGCTGAAGAGGCTTCCAAATATTCAATCGGCAATCTCTCTCCAAAAATTCTTAAAGGAGCAAATGCTGTTATCAGGAAGCAGGAAGTAGAGGTAGCGATAGAAAATGAAGGAGCGGCAAAAAAACATAGCCTTTTTGCTATCACTATTTTAAACACTCAGGCTGAAGATTACGCAGAAATGGTGATCACATATGACAAATTTTCGTCCTTAAAGAGCTTTAAAGCGTCATCGTATGATGCTCAAGGCAAACTTATACGCCAGCTAAAACCCTCTGAAATTGGCGATTACAAATACCAGGATGAATCTCTTTACTCTGATAACAGATATAAGATAGCCACCCTAAAAAGCACCACCTTCCCCTATACCGTTGAGTTTGAATACGACATCAGTTATACCGGGTTATTATTTCTTCCCTCCTGGCAACCCGTACCTGAGGTCAACATCGCTGTAGAATCTGCAAGCTACCGGCTCTCCAGTCCCGAGGACTTTGTTGTACACTATTTGGAAAACCTGCTCGATCCAGCGAAAAAGACTAACGCAAACAAACGTACAACCTACCTATGGGAAACAAAGAACTTTCAGGCATTGTCAAGTCAATATTATGCTCCCGATATTGCTGAATACACTCCCTCATTGCTCGTAACTTCCGAAAAATTCAACATTCAAGGCACTCAGGGCAATATGGGCTCCTGGAAAAATTTCGGATTGTGGAGCTATCAATTAAATGCGGGTAGAGATGTACTTCCCAGCAAAGTCAAAACAAAAGTTCATGAGCTATGCGATAACCTTCCTGATGAAATCTCGAAAACAAAGGCTCTTTACAACTTCCTGCAGAAAAACACCCGATACATCAGCGTTCAACTCGGCATCGGAGGCTGGCAGACATTCGATGCTCAATATGTGAGCACTTATGGATATGGTGATTGTAAAGCCCTTAGTAACTACATGATCGCCCTTCTAAAAGAAGTGGGAATAGATGCCTACGCCGCGTTAATTCGAGCAGGAGCAAATGCCAGCGGGATACATGCTGATTTCCCATCTCAACAATTTAATCATGTAATTGTACAGGTGCCTCTATCCACCGGTGCTGTTTGGCTGGAATGCACTTCTCAACATACACCTTTCAACTATCTGGGCAATTTCACTGCAGACCGCTGGGCCTTAGTAATTAAACCAGAGGGAGGCTCATTAGTTAAAACACCAGCTCTCAACGAGAGGCAAAATGGAGAACAGAGAGACATTAAGATTGTGCTGCAAGATGATGGCCAGCTCTCAGGAACGTTGGTAACACATTACCGTGGAGCTCTGCAGGATAATCTCAGCTACTATATTGCCTCGGAGACAAAACAAGAGCAGGAAAAAAGGATATATCAAAAGATTAACCTGCCGAACTTACAGATCAAAACCTTCGAAACAAGCGTCAACACGACAACGGAAACGCCCGAGATCATTGAAAAGCTGAATGTAAGCTTCAGCCAATACTGTAGTATCAGCGGCAAGCGATTATTTCTGGTACCGAATCTTGTGAACCGCCAAAGCTCATTCGTACAGAAAGACTCCCTCAGAAAAGTTGACATCATCGTAAAACCAGGATATACAGATATTGACAAGATAGTTTATGAGCTTCCCGAGGGCTACAATCGAATTGAAAGTAAACCGAATGACCTAGACTTAAACACTCCATTTGGCAGCTTCAAGTGCAGCAGCAGACTCGAAGGGAAGCACCTCATCTACGAACGTAGATTCGTACGCAAGGAGGGGCGATTCAAGCCTTCACAATTCAATGAGTTTTGCGACTTCTATAACGCCATCTCCAAAGCTGATAACAGTCGCATTGTCCTTGTAAAACAAGGTACATAAGAGTCGATCTCCTAAAACAAGCAATAAAGAATGGCACCAGTTGCCATTCTTTATTACTTACTCATCACGCAGCGGAAGCCTGTATGCTCCAGACTGGTATCATGGGTACTCTTCATTCTACGGGCGGCGCGATATCCGCTGCAATAGCTGTCATTACACAAAAAGCTACCGCCGCGCAGGCTACGCTTCTGCGTATATGGTTCCTGCGGATCATAGGACGTTGCCGGACCCTGCGGATCCACGCTCTGCTTATCGGTCAGCCCCTTATAATAGTCGTAATTATACAGATCGCTACACCACTCCCATACGTTACCGGCCATATCATAGAGACCATAACCGTTAGCTGCAAAGGACTTTACCGGCGCAACGCGTGTAAAGCCATCCTTAGAGGTATTGAGATACGGAAACTTCCCATCCCAACTATTAGCTTTTGCCTTTCCCGTATTTACAGGCTCATTCCCCCATGGATAAATATTATTTATCAATCCGCCACGCGCGGCATATTCCCACTCCGCTTCCGTAGGCAAACGTTTTCCCGCCCATTTACAATAGGCCATAGCATCATCCCAACTCACCTGCACCACCGGGTAATTATCTTTCCCCCTGATGTCCGATCCCGGTCCCTGCGGATGTCGCCAGTTCGCGCCCTTCACCCATGACCACCACTGTCCCGCGTTACGCAGATCAACAGGACCTTTTGACGGCTTAAATACCAACGAGGCCGCCACCAGCACGCTATCCGGAGGCTTTGGTGTCCCGGGCGCCATGGTCTTTTTCATTTCCTCCCAATCAGGCTTCTTTTCCGCGGTAGTAACATATCCGGTAGCATCAACAAACTTCCGAAACTGAGCGTTGGTCACCTCTGTTACATCAATATAAAAGGAAGATACTTTTACCCTATGTTTTGGATATTCATCCGGATCAGCCTGCTTATTATCGCCGCCCATATCGAAACTCCCACCCTCAATAAGTACCATGCCGGCAGTCGAAACCGTGCCCGCAGCCTTTATGCTTCCTGTATCCAGGTGTTGACCAAAACGCGACGGCATACTCATACAGCTATGACCTGAAACCGTAGCCGTGTCCGCAATTGAGTCAGCAGCTGTCACCTCCTTTCCCATCTTGTTATTTCCGCACGAAACTGCAATCAGCCACAATGCTGCGAGTACTATATTACCTGTCCGATTCATCAATCTCAACTTAAGAATTTATTAATATGCTGTAGAACCTTGAATATCCAGATAATTTAAGCGGAGAGCATCAACGCTCTGTAAAATTAGATCCATCAGGGGCAAAGATCAAAGAAATACCCCCTTCCGCCTTGAGAAGAACCAACAGATTTAGAACCAAGGACCTGCTCAATAACAAAAAGGCCCTCAGTCAAAGACTGAAGGTCAATATTGTAAATAAAAAAGCTGAAACATTCCAATGAGTAGCGCGGCAGCCTGTAATCAAAGTCAGCAGCTTAACCGAGAATCTTAATAGCCTATATAATCCTGATAAACGGTCTGCATGCATGCTTTAGCCCAGCGCAGGTCTCTGGCGGTCGCTTGCTTATCATTCTGATTCTTCTCATAGATCAATCGGTTACCTCCGGCATCGAAGGAAACGATCTGATCTTTAGTTACAAATCCAAAGCCCTGATCCCAGTTATAGAAACTAAATTCAGGGGTAGCCGCATTTAACAAGTCCTTACTCCATGGATAGGGTGACGCGTCAACATTCAGCTGACGCAGCAACGTGGCCGCGATATCTACCTGATTGCCAATCTTCGATATTTCGGTTCCCCGAAACTCAGGACGAATCACTTCTCCGAAAAACAATAGCGGAATGCGGTAATGCTGAGGATCAAAGATCTCCAGATCCTTACGCGGCAGTCGGTGACCATGGTCGGCGACGACAACAAACAAGGTATTCTTAAACCAGTTTGTATGTTTAGCTTTATCAATAAAGTCATACAAACAGGAATCAGCATACCATGCGGTGCTTCGAAACTTATTCTCTATATCATCTCCTTTAAAGTGAGGTTTTCCGGGAAGTTCAAAAGGCTCATGGTTGGTAAGCGTAAGCATGGTAGCGAAGAAGGGTTGCTTCTCGGCATTCAGATCGCTCAGCATTCGCCGATATACAGGACCATCATAGGCACCCCACTTAGAATTCATGTCACGCTGATCAAAATCAGGCTTATCTACCACCTTCTGAAAACCCTGATTTATCAGGTAAGAGCGCATATTAAAAAACTCGCTTTCGCCACCATAAAAGAAAGAAGTACGATAGCCCTTCCGACTAAACGTATTCGACAGCGCGTCTAATTTCTCAACCTTATTACTTTCCTTCATGATACTGCGCTTTCCCTGCGCCGGAAAGGCGCTTAAAGCGGCAATAACACCCTTGTCGGTACGATAACTGGCGGCATATACATTATTAAAAAACACCCCTCCGTCAATCAGCTTCTCCATTTGTGGCGACACGCCTTTCTCACCGCCCAAACGTTCTACAACATTTCCCGTATGACTTTCCATGATCACCAGCACCACATTGGGCTTGTCAGTAGTCAGGATCTTGGTTCCCTCCCCTGCCGGCATAGAAAACAGGTCCTTCACGATTGCTCTCGCCTCCGCAGGCTTAAAATATTTATAAGGATTGTCGTTACTATATTTACTATTAAGAATATCGCGCAATAGAAACCATTCTGTATTTACTGCGGCCTGATTATAAATAGGTTTATCTGAAAAATAAGCCATACTCTCGTTCATGGGCGACAGCTGCCAGCCTCCGCGAATGGCCAGAAAGTTAAATCCGATGAGTAGGACGCCAACAAGGAGTTTAAACACAAATCCTTTATCCTTAACTAATTTATAATTAACCAGGTAGCGACTAATGAGTAGTCCGGAGGCAATAAGCAGCACCAATACCGCGAGACTGAAAAATATAGGCGATGATTTAGTACTCGCCATGGCCTCGCCTGGCGAACCAAACGTAAATTCCAACACCCGATAGTTGATCTTCGTGCCCCATTCGCGGTAAATATTAAAGTTTACCACCGTAATTACCGAGCAGAGCACGATCATAAAAACCGTATATACCCGGATCAAAATTCCGGGGAACTTTTTAACATTTCCAAGCCATAGCACCACAAACACCAACAGCGGCAAGGCGCAGATATATCCTGCCGCGGAGGCATCCATGCGCAAGCCACCAACAAACATTCTGAAAATTTCCATAGCGGAAATCCCACGCATCTTAGCGGCGTTATAGAAAACAAACACCAGCCTTTCAATAATGAAGAAGGCAATCCAGAACAGAAAATAGCGAAGTGCTATAACAACATTTTTTAACATGCGAATATCAACTAACAACGAAAATCAGTCGCTAAACCAGCTGCCAGATGTATTGCCAAAGCGACCCATCAGAGGCAAAACCTTCCTTTCGTCAACGTAGCAAACCTAATAAAAAAACCGCGTTCCTTACGAGAGAAAACTGTGCCCTAATGACTCAGCAGCTTCAGTGACAACTAACTATTCAAAAAAAGCATCGCTAAAATTCACAAGAAACAATTGCTTCACCGAACGCGTAACAGCAGTATAAAGCCACCGTAAGAAATCGACATCGATCATCTCCTCAGTAAGAAAACCCTGGTCAATAAATACAGCATCCCACTGCCCCCCCTGTGCTTTATGACAAGTGATGGCATAAGCGAATTTAACGTGCAGCGCATTATAATACTCATTGGTCCGCAATGCTTCGCGACGCTCTTTACGCCCCGGAATATCAGCATAATCTTCCATGGCAGCCTCAAAGAGCTTCAGCTGCGCCTCCCTCGATATATCGGGACCCTCTGCGTATAGGCTTTCCAGCATTACCCTGCATTGAAGCGGTTCGGCATCCGGATAGTCAACAAAGTCAAGCACCACTTCCGCAAAGCGAAATCCATACATCTCACGTATATTGCGCACCTTACGTACTCTGGCAATATCGCCGTTGGCAATAAAGGAATTCGGAGAGTTCTCTGCCTGATCAAACCAAAAATAATTATTCCTGACAACCATCAGATAATCGCCTCCTGTTATCTCCTCCTCCCTGTAAAGAATCCGGTTACGTATCTGCTGGTTATAAAGATTCGCGTTCTTATTTGAACGACATATTACCAGGGTATTCTCCATGCCGAAGGAATTATAAGCATAGTCGAGCCCCTCCGTAAGACGTTCACCAGTCATCCTGAAAATATCGGGAAAGCCCTTTACCCTGAAAGAGGGAAACTCAGCCAGATCGTCGCGTATAAGATCCCGTATTGCCGTAGCGTTGTATAATATCCCCGAATCTCCAGCCTGTCGCAACACGGAGGTCATCTCGTACGCGAATACCTCAAGTCCGTAGTTGTCGCGCAAGCGGGCAGCGTCAAGCGCGGGACTGTCTGGCGAGCCTACGGGCGGCAACTGCGCGGTATCACCTACCAGCATCAGCTTGCAGTTCTTCATATTATATACATAATCAAGAAGATCTTCCAGCAAACTATTGCGTCCGAAGTCAGCAGGCGCGTCCGCGATCATCGAAGCCTCATCAACAATAAACAAGGTATTCTCGGCATTATTCTCTGCCAACACAAAATCCATCTCCAAACTCATAGCCTGCTTCTTTCTGTAGATCTTTTTATGTATTGTCAGCGCCTTACGACCGGAATAATTACTCATAACCTTTGCCGCCCGTCCCGTGGGCGCTAACAGTACCGAGCGTACCCCCGAGGTGTTCAAACTGCGAACCAGCGCCGCGATGATGGAAGTCTTGCCGGTACCGGCGTAGCCTTTAAGCACAAAGCATTCGTTGTCTTGCCGGCCTGCAAAAAAACGCGCGAGCAGACCAAATACCTCCAACTGCTGCTCCGTGGGTGTATGTGGAAAATTCCTGATCAATGATTCCGAAATGTTCATAGCCCATAAAAATAACAATGTCAATGCTCCGGATCCCCGATCTGTAAAAATTTTGCCTAGTTTTGTCAGAATGAATAACAATGGAACCCTGCATTTAAAAACTGAAGCATTTACAGCCGAAGATGCATCGGTCTCTGAGATGTTGATAAGGCTCTCGGCAAACCGTCTGTCTTACGCTGTTATCGATTCCACGACGCGCATGCCGCGGGTGTTATTCGATACGGTTTTAGTGAAGCCCTTAGAGGAAGTCATCGATTCCTTGTGTTCACAACACGCGTACCTCAAATTTCCATTCTCCAGCGTAAAACTATCTGTTGAATCGCTCAACTTCAGCCTCATACCTGCGGAATTATATAAGCAGGAAGACCTGGGCAAGCTGGCAAGCTTTGTACAAACAACCGTACCCTCGCGCTTTGCCCTTCACCAGTTCAGCAAACAGGAATTTTATGCCCTTGCCAATGTCGCGGAAAAGCACGTGCGAAGTATCGAGCAGTGTTTCGGAAAAGTAGCTGTTTACCATCAAGTGGTACCCTTTCTAAGTTATCTGTTTACCAGAGAAAAATGTGGCAGCATCTTGTATCTGCAATTTAATGGAAACACCTTCGAGGCTGCCTTAATGGTCGATGGACAGTTGCAATTTTATAACGTCTTCGAAATTCCAACAACAGATGACTTTCATTTTTATCTGTTGAAGATCATGAAAGAGCTTTCCCTATCGGAACTCAACACCGAAGTACAGGTATGCGGAGAGATAGAGAAGTTCAGCGAACTCTATCGAAGGCTAACAAAGTATTTTAAGGTCAGCATTATGGACAGCTCAGACACCTTTCGCTACGCGGATAAATTCCGTCTCGTGCCCACACATCAGTTTATCGGACTTCTAGGTCTCAGCTTATGCGAATAATCAGCGGAACCCTGCGAGGACTGCGGCTTAACCCGCCACCCAACCTTCCCGTACGTCCTACCAAGGACAACGCCAGGGAAGCCCTCTTCAACATATTAAATAATCTGGTTGATTTCCCTTCTCTACGGGTGCTGGATCTGTTCAGCGGCACAGGAGCGGTATCACTGGAGTTCGCCTCCCGGGGTGTCTCCAGCATCGTCGCTGTCGACAGACATCCGGGCTGTCAGAATTTCCTGAAAAACGTAGCGGCTCAACATCAGCTCGAAAACATTAAAACCCGCAGAGCCGACGTACTTAAATTTCTAAAGGAAGAACGTGGCACGTACGATTTAATCTTCGCCGATCCTCCTTATGATCTGCCCCAGATTACAGAGCTTGCGAAAATGGTATTTGACGCGAATCTACTAGCCGGGGGCGGCACATTGATCATTGAACATCCGAGCATGAAAAAACTTAATAACCATCCCGCGTTTGTGGAACAACGTGCTTATGGATATTCATCATTTAGCTTTTTCAAACATCCAGAACCATAAACATTCATATTCATCAATAAGTTAATCACGTAATAACTAAGTAATGAAGATAGCGTTGTTCCCCGGCTCGTTCGATCCAGTTACCGTGGCTCATGTAGACATCCTGGAAAGATCTGTTTCCCTGTTCGACAAGATTGTCGTTGCCGTAGGTGCTAACAGCTCCAAGCAGGCCATGTTAAGTATTGAAACACGAGTAAAAATCCTTGAAAGTGTGTTTCAAGGCAACACTAAAATTGAGGTAACAGCCTATGAAGGCCTTACCGTCGACTACTGCAAAAAAATCGGCGCCGGACACATGATAAGGGGCATAAGAACCGTTTCAGATTTCGAATATGAAAAGGCTATCGCACAAATGAATCATGAGCTGGAGCCTACTATTGAAAGTATTTTTATCCTTAGCAATCCTGGTTATTCATCACTAAGTTCTACCATTGTCAGAGATATTCTGCGCCATCGCGGTGATGTGGCGAAATTCGTCCCTCCGCAGGCTTTGGCCTTTCTAAAATAATACTAGACAAATGGGGAATGTTGGCTCAGCCAGCATTCCCCATTTGCTATTTACGTTACTACCAGACCTAACAGGTCATCGATCAAGGGATAGGTATTGGCCTTTATCTTGGCAAAATCGCCCTCCGCTATCCATTTAGCATCGGTAATGTCTTCCTCCAACTGGGGGATGAGCTTTTGCTTTTTAGCCTTCATGTTAAACCAGCTCGTCTTTTTAAACACCACCTGCCCCTTCTCTTCATACACATGCCAGGTTTTGGCCAACTTAACACCCACTTCAGCAATCTTTATCCCGCATTCTTCTGTAACTTCCCGTTTGGCGGCAATACGATTACGCTCTCCCGGATCCAGCTTACCTTTTGGCAAATCCCACTTTCCTTTTCTGAAAATAAAGAGATATTCATTCGCTTCGTTCCTTACCAATCCTCCGGCAGCCTTAATAAGGCCGTAAGGTTTGCGTATAGCGCGGAAGGTTTTACGGGGATCTTTGCTCTCCAGAACAAAGATTTCACTGCTTCCTTTTTTTACTTGTTTGTAAAAATCCTTAAAATCAAAAGCCTGTACATCAAGCTTTTGAAACGTGCCTATTCCTGTTGGAACATTTTCTGCTATAATTAGCGATGTTCCGTTAATATAAATTCTATACATTTGTGTCATGATCAACAAAAGTGAGATTGAGCTGAAAGTTGCCGAATTTTTGTTACAAATAAAAGCAATTAAATTACAACCAAGCAAACCTTTTACTTGGGCATCGGGAATAAAATCTCCTATATATTGCGATAACAGGATTACGCTTTCTTATCCGTCCATCAGGACATACATACGTCAGAACTTGTCGGCATTGATCCAGGAGGAATATGGCTCCGTAGGATTAATCGCGGGGGTAGCTACTGCCGGAATACCTCAAGGGGTGCTCGTAGCGCAGGATTTAGGCCTTCCTTTTGCCTATGTAAGGTCAAAAGCTAAAGAACATGGTACCGGTAGCCTCATTGAAGGGGAAATCTATCCGGGACAAAGAGTAGTAGTTGTTGAAGATTTAATATCAACAGGTAAAAGTAGCTTACAGGCGGTAGAAGCACTTCGTGAAGCGGGCTGTGACGTTGCTGGCTTGGTGGCTATCTTCTCTTATAACCTGCAGCAGGCTACAGATAACTTCAAAGAAGCAAAATGTCGTTTTAATACGCTGTCAAACTATAATGCCTTAATTCAATATGCCTCAGAACATGCTTTCATCGGCCCTGATGACCTTGAATTACTTAGAAGATGGAGAGATAACCCCTCCGATTGGCAGCTTTCCTGATCGTAAGAAATGAGTGTATTTGAAAGTAAAGTTCAGATAAGCAAAAGTTCCGAAGAGGTATTTACCTTCCTTTCGGATTTTAACAACCACCGCGAACTGATGCCTGAAATGATCAGCGACTGGAATTCTGATCTCGACACAGCAGTGTTTAGCTTCCAGAATATGGCTAAGCTCTCCATGAAAATTTCTGAACGCCAACAAGCGTCACGTGTGTTGATCGTCCCTAATCAGCAGGTGCCCTTCCCTATCCAGATGGAGTGGAAGATTAGTCCCCTGAACGAGACTACTACTGAAGTAACGTTAAGCATCACCGCTGAGTTAAATATGATGCTCAAGATGGTCGCCAGCGGCCCTCTTAACACGTTGGTAAGCGCCCAAACAAAAAAGCTAAAGGAATTATTATCCTGATAATATTTTTTTTATAAAGAGAAAACCCTTCCACTTCGAAGGGTTTTTCTTTTTATAGCTGCTCCGGCTTACCCTATGAGCTCAAAGATCAACGAGAGTCGCCTCCGAATGTAAAAGAACGCCCTCGAACAGTATATTCTGCCACTCCTACATATACCGCCCCCAAAGTCCATACCGAGGTGGAAAATTTATTTCAAATCAGCATTTCAGATTTAACCATAAGTTTCAAGGACGTATTTCCAAAGCTATCAAAAGACCATCATAGCATCCTCACTACAAGGACATTACCAACACCAAACAAAATCATTAAATCAAGTCACTTTCCTGCACAAGGAATTTTCCTCCCAACGCTGTTCTCCCGCTTATGCGCTTGCTCATTCGGGTGTACGTCAGATGCTAACACAAGCCTTCCCGCCCGCCCCCTTCACTTCCCCCCTCAGCTGGTATTCAGCTACCTACCTGGTTCGAGTCTGACTCGNNACTTGTCGATGAAATGTCGATCACCCCTCGAGCGTCTCTCGAGTCTGTCCCGAGTCAGCCTCGGAACAGGTGGGTCGCAGGGGGCTAGAAAGGGGAGCCGGATCTGAGATCTGAGCAAACGTCTTCAGGCCTTTTTTATGTGACATATTGTGACATCATGGGACAAGTTAACGTTGCTCCTGACAGGCAAAGTAAGTCGCTGGCCCTTATGGATCAGAAGATGATCAGGTGAGTTTTGTTGTGAAGAAATGGACCAGGCAATGAAGTGTCAGGCAACTAAAGGACATGGCCTTGACTTGCGAAAAAGATTACCTCATCTTTGTTCTGTCGGCACTGCGTACCGGTACCCATTGCAGTTTGTCTGACAACTCCGACGTCGCAGGGAGGATTCAGGCGGCACAAAAAATTAAATTCAATCGTTATGGCAGAGATTCAAAAATGCGAATTCAGCTCAGCAGGCAAGACCGGAAAGGTAAATGACCGCATATCAACAACATCGGGAGGGCCGCTACCCTGTTCCCGGCCTTCGAAAAGCAGTATCTGGGTCCAACGATGTCGGGATTTTATTAGCAACATTTCGTACATGTAGGGCAGAGCAGCGAGCGCTTTACGTCCCATTTAAATTCTAGCTGATTCTACTTTATAGCAGCACGATATCAGATGCCGCCAGCTGTGAAAGCTAAACACAAGTTCTTTGATCCCGACAGCGTAGCGACTTTATTCTAATCGGTTTCCAAGAGCAAGTAGGTAGCAATGCACCGTCCCTAACAAGTTCGATGAAAAATCAGCGACAAACAGGGCTTTTTCTTAATGCAGCTCCTCGTCTGAGATGCGATCGCTATAGTCGCCTTTTGCTACATTCCCCGCAAAACGGCTCACGATATCCATACGCTTCTGCAACTGTTCGTCTTTACGTTTCAGTTCTGACTCCATGCGCAGGCGCTGATTATAGTCGGCACTTAAGCGAACAAAGAACACGATTGCTACGATGATTGCAGCGATAGAGGCTACGATAATAACCCAGGGGGTATAGGTTGAATAAAAACCAAACGTTGAATTCCTGTCGCGCAATAACACATTCTCACGTTGCTCCATTCTCACTATCAACGTACGTAATTGCTGCATATATTCCATTCCCTGACTTAGTTTGGCGGTATCCATAGCAATTCCTTTGCTCTTCTTTTCGACACTTGCCTCTAACAGAGAGAACCTGTTTCGAAGTAACAGCGAAAGTTTCCCCATATCGTCCTGTTGCTCTTTGTTATCAACCGTAAGAGAAGATACCTGATCATAAGCCTCCCAGGCGCGCTCTTTAGCCCCCTGATAAGGCTCCAGGAAACTACCATTGCCAGTTAGCAGATATCCACGCTGCCCTGTCTCGGCGTCCTTAACTGCAGAAATTACCTGCTCAAAAGATAACAGCACCTGGTTAGTGTGCAGAACACTTTCCTGACTCTTTAATAAACTTTGTATGGCAAGGAATGAAGCGACAGATGTCGCTAAAATAATTAATACAGAAAGCACCGAACCTATCTTCAGATTTCTTTTGTAGCCGGAGTTGTAGCTCATAGGGTAGATAAAATAAAGTTGTAAATATCAACTTACCCGCGAATGTTTTAAAATTTTTCTTTCAGTAAATGGCAATTAGTTTAACAGATCAAAGAAAACCGCCTCTAATCGCCTTTTTGTAAAGCCATTATAACAAATCTCCCAATGCGTCAGACAAATGCTCCGGCGCATTTCATGCCTTCATAAATCAATGAAAACATTCAACGAAGCAATGGTTAACCCAGGCGAAAGACCTCCTTGTTGTAGGCTGTCGGAATAATCTGGCACCGCATTCCTTTGTCTTAGGATCGATGACCAGAAATTGCGATTGACCTTATACAAGAGCTATCAACAAAAAGCCAGGCAATGCCATACTTAGCTAGATTAGCAAACAGAACCATTGTAGACATGGAGACTATTAAGACAGCAAGGTTTAGGTGCGACGAAAGCCGAGCAGGTAACAATGAATTATATTGCAGTATTTTCACATAAAAAAACAAAAAAAATATTTTCCACACCAATATTCTTTTTATTAACTTAGATCAACCAATAGGCGAACTATTGACAAACCAATTGAAAAAACTTAACACCTCCTTATTATGCGTTTTAACTCCAATATCGGCGTTGTCGTTTCTCAGACCTTTATGGGAAAGATCTCCAAAAAGAGCTTATCCGAAAAATTGGAAGCACATCCTGACTACCCCAATATGCTTAGTATTTCAGATTCCGTGGAAGATTTCGGGGTATCATGCAGGGTCTATCAATTACAGCCTTCATCGGTAGATTTTCATCAACTACGTTTTTATAAATGGCAGAAAGTTACCTCCGACTTATGGTATAGAGATCTAAAATACTTTTTGAATTAAAAAAATAGCATGCTAAAAAATGGGAGCACGTGGTTGCAACACACTGCTCCCGAAAGCGAGTGAGTGCGCATACGCTCACAACACCTAAAGCAGATCGGCGTGATTGATCTGCCAATTGTATAAACTTAATTTTTCAAATTTATGAAAAAGCTAACATTAAAAACACCTTCAATGAAAGGTGAATTACTAACCCGAAAGCAATTGAAAAATGTATTGGGAGGCGGAGGGTAAGGGACCGGAAGCGAAGGAACTGGTCGATATTATATGTGTTGCCCCGGGCCTGGAAACGGAACAATTACTTGTAGTAGTTGTGCATACGTGCCACAGGGAAACACGGCACGATGTACAATCGGAGTATTAACCCCTTGTTAATAAAAGTGCACGTGTTAATTAGATCCCGGGTTTTTAAAAACCTTTGGGTCTAAACTTAGATACTATTTAATCGCAGAATTATGAGAACACTAAAATGTATTATTTTAATCACTCTGATCGGAATGAGCCAGCGGCTCTTTGCTCAGGTTCGATTTGAAACCGCGTTAAACTGGGAACAGACAAAACAGAAAGCAGCAGCTGAAAGGAAATTGATATTTATAGATGTATATGCAACGTATTGTAAACCATGTAAAGAAATGGACCAATCGGTATTCTCGTCTTCGAAGGCAGGCACATTTTTTAATGAGCATTTTGTAAACCTAAAGGTTCAAGTAGATGAAACTAAAAATGATGATGCCTATATAGTTAGTTGGAGACCCCGTGCTAAACAATTGGTCGACAAATATAAGGTACAATCCTATCCTACCTATTTATTTTTCAACGAGAAAGGCGTATTGGTGTATGAAGTTAAGGGCGGAGATTTAACAATCGATTCCTTCATTGAAAAATGTAAACCAGCTCTAGAACAAAATGTGCAGCTTATGACGATGAAGATGCAATATGGTAAAGGAGATAAAGACCCACAATTGATTCTTAGCATGAATAAGCTACAACATTTAGAAGGAAATAAACCTGCTTTGGATATCTTTTCTCCCGACGTTAAAGATAAGCCTGACTCCAGCTCGATCAAACTCCTTTTTAATCATATTAATGAGCACAAAGACAAAATTAAATACTTGTGTATAAAATATCCACAGGTAGTAGATTCTGTAAACGGCCGAGGAGTAGCCGCTCATACATTACGGGATATTGTGATATATAATGAAATCTATCCTATGTTTTCTGCTGGAAAACCTATTGAAGATAATGGAGGGATGCTGATAATGCCTCCATTAGTAATACCAGATATAAATAAAGAGATGGTGTTGGGCTATGTGGAATCGGCATATCCTGGCCACGGGCAGGAATTTTTATTGGGTACTGAGTATTATTTCTATGAAACAAAAGGGGATAAAGCGAAAGCCCTCTCAGCATATCTTGAGTTAGTTAAGTCTTTCCCTTCAAGAGTATCGCTTAGTGATGTAGCCATGTTGGTATATCAATTTTCCAGTTACGATGTTAAAGATAAAGCAGCTATCGATTCGGTAATTCATATCGCTAAAACATGGATAGACTATCTTCCGGGAGAAACATCTCTTTGGTATTCAACGGGTGTTCTAATGTACAAGAATGGGGATTCTGATTCCGCGATACTAATTCTGGAGAATTTACATAAAAAACTGAGATCAGAGAACGAAAAAGCGGGAGTCCAACAAATTATCAATAAGATGAAAAGAAAGGAAAGTATTTAACATTTTCAGCTAAAACCGCGATAAAGATTTGGCGTAAAAATGATACTGAGGTTACTATTATTAGCATTGAAAACGTACTGGGAATGTGGGATAGTTAGCAAAACTTCTTTCGTTAGGGGCAATCATAAACAGTCACCTCAAAACAGTCGCCGCAACAGATCGTCTCACCGCCCAACAATTGCTTTATTTTAGCATTAAAAAAACCGCAGGACACTTCTGGCTATTATTGTATTTTTTACTAAATTTAGATCAACCAATAGGTGAACTATTGACAAACCAATTGAAAAAACTTAACACCTCCTTATTATGCGTTTTAAGTCCCCTATTGGCGTAGTCGTTTCTCAGACCTTTATGGAAAAGGTCTCCAAAAAGAGCTTATCCGAAAAATTGGAAGCACATCCTGACTACCCAATATGCTTAGTATTTCAGATTCCCTGGAAGATTTCGGAGTATCATGCAGGGCATATCAGGTACCATCGTCTGAAACTTAAATCTATTCATATGAAAGCTTATTTAATCTATATTTTTCTATTACTGGGAATATTTCCCTGTAGGGCGCAAGAACTAACGACGGCCAGTAAAGAATTAAAGGCTTCTTATTTAGAGAACAGACAACGTGTTTTAAGTAACATGAAAGACCAGACGTCTCATTTATTGTTTGCCGCCAGGTTTAGATACAGGCTTCATCAGGAACTATCAAACCAGTATAAAAAGTGGGAGAGACTATACCCCAAAGTAGTGGCGATACCGGTGGCTATGGCTGAATTTGATCCTGAAAATGCGATATCCCATTTAAAGCAGGCACTAAAAATTGATTCGGCAAATATTGATGTATTAGAGCGATTGGCAGATCAGTATCGCTCGACCGGTGACTTTATAAGCGAAGTTAAATATCGGAAGAAAATACATCGTTTAGCACCCTCTAACGCAACGTATGCCTATAATTATGTTACTGCATTTAGCATGATCGCCCCCCTGAAGTATCGCCTCAAACTTGCCTGGTTAACGGAAGCGTATCCAGATTCGCCAGAGAGAATCGATGCGCTATATCAGCTATATGTTAGTTCATCGTCTCAAAAAGACCGAAAGGCATTATTTCTTGAAGCATACAATACGAAGCATCCCAAACAGGCGGTGAAAACTGGGCAATATTATTTTGCCACAAATCGCTTTTACGAATTATTAGACACCAATATAGATAGCGCTTTCTTTTTTTCCCAGAAAATGATATCTGATAAAATGCAACCTCAGCACTATTGGAAAGATAAACACCGGGTGGCAAAGAGCTTATGCAGAGCAAATCAGCTAATACAGCGAGACAGCAGTGCGAAGGCACTATCCATTTTAGACACCCTTGATCTGGTCGCTGATAGATGGCGAATTGAACATGTTAAAGCAGAAAATTGCATTGCCTTAATGCGAGAGGAGGCAATGCTCAAACAAGGTGACTATCATCAGTATTTACAAGCTAAACTGAACGCCTATAGTGCTTGTCCCAACAAGTCCCTTCGTACGCAGCTGTTGAATGCAGGGAATCGATTGGGATTAGATAGTATAGAAATAATGAAACGCGTTTGGAATCGTAGGGACTCTTTAAGTTATTTAATTAACGATAAGGGGCTTATCATTTTCTCTAGATTTGGTCCACTCTATCGTGAAGAAAATAAGGAAATACTGGAATTGATGATCAAAGAAATGAATGATGATTGGTCAACGGATTAAACAAATTCGGTCATATAAGCATAACCACCAAAAAAACAGAAAGATAATCTGTTGAGATCGACAAAAGGTGTGGGAACCGTAATGAGTCTTTGTTTTTTAAGCCGTTCATATCTGGTGTACTAATATCAGTGAATCCACTAATAATTATAGTTATGAGCCTTCGAAATCTATTATTTCTATTTTGCAGTGTAACCTCAATAAGCTTGTTTGCGAAACAAAAAGTGATCCTTTCAGGAAGATGCCTGAATCCGAAAATTACCTATGTGGATATCCAAAAGGTTCCTCCTCTTTGCTACATAGATCCCTCATTTTATGTAACCTATTATTCTTCAGAAAAAGAAAACGATCAATTTTTCATAAGTTTTGACTTGGAAAAGCCCGAAAGACTCAGATTTAGCGCAAGAGGAGTAACTTTTTATTTTGAGGCAGTCCCAGGGGATTCATTAAGCTTTGAAATTAATACGAGTGAGTCGAGACCTACAATTGTCTTTAGAGGAAAGCGAGCGGGCTATTATAATTATTATGCTGAGGTAGCGCACACATTTCCGTATGTAGCTTTACCTAATCATACAAAATATAATGATCCGAAAGCATATTTAGATGAAGTACTGCGTTTTATTGAAAAACGCAGGAACATCTTAGATCGTTTTTCTAAAAAATATGCTTTCCGTAAAAGCTTTGTAGAATCTGAGAAAAAGGAGATCTTCTTCGACGCCATTATCTATTATCGTGCGGGCATTCGCGGGGGGCTATATTCCGAAGATTTCCTATCCGAATATGTTGGGTTTAAATGTCCAAAAATTGAAAGCTTTCCGATAAGCTATACCCATGTAAATGCTGGAGCATTTACATCACTCTATTTACGAGGTAACGATCAAGATATAAAAAACGTCTTCGGAAAAATACGAACCAATTTTGCCCCAGCTACCCGCCCATTCCTTATGGCTAATTTACTGGCGGCATATTCACACCGAAAGACATTAGATGTTGATCTCTTAAAAAGCATCAAGGATTATGCCTTCCTCATAATAAAAGATCCCAGTTGGTTGAATTATTTAGAGAGATGTTATGCCAATGTGCTTTACCTGAATAAACCATTTCCAGATAACGTATTGGAAAATACCATTCTGACAAGCATGAGTAGTGGGCAAGATTATTCGCTGGCCGAGGTATTAGATAAGTACAAAGCCAACACGCTTTACTTAGATTTTTGGGCGAGTTGGTGTTCGCCATGTCGGGAAGATATTAAACATTCGGGCGGCGGAGTGGATTATTTAAAATCGAAGAACGTGAAGATTTTGTATATATCCGTCGATTCTAACAAGGATGCATGGATGATGGCATCCAAACAAGATAGTATTACCTCGGATCAATATCTACTAAACGGATCTACTGCGTCTGCCCTTGCAAAGTATTTAGGAGTTAAATCAATTCCCAGATATATACTCTTAGATAAGAAGCATTTGCTTAATGACATCGATGCTCCGAGGCCTACTGAGTCAAATTTTAATAGATTAAAACAAGCAATATCCCGGTTAAATATCGTAAAGTTTAATGAACTGTAAGCAATTAAGAAGACCTATTAAATAGTGCGATAGCGCGTTACAAACGTGAACAAAATACAATATGCCATTTTAACAGTTCAAAAACGCCAAAGTCGTCAATTTGTCATGAAAAATAAACAAAACTGGTCTTTTTTACCGGATGTTATAAGCAATAGCGGCTTGGCAGCTAATTTGTAACTTACGGGTATTATGAACTTTAATAACTTTACAATCAAGGCCCAGGAAGCGGTGCAGAAAGCTTCCGATATAGCAGTTGGCAATCAACAACAGGCTATAGAAACAGCACATCTCCTGAAAGGATTGCTTTTGGTTGATGAGAACGTTGTTAATTATCTGCTTAAAAAAATTAATGTCAATATAAACAGGCTTAATTCAGTGCTTGACGCGCAGATCACAAGCTTTGCAAAGGTAAGTGGTGGAAATGTTTATCTTTCTACTGAGGCCAATACGGCGCTTGTTAAAGCGCAAAGTTTCCTTAAAGAGTTTAAGGACGAGTTTGTGTCGGTAGAACATATTCTTTTAGGCATCCTCTCTGTTGGCGATAAGGTAAGTAGCTTGCTCAAGGACGCTGGCGTTACTGAAAAAGACCTCAAAAAGGCGATCGTCGAATTGCGGGGTAATAGTCGCGTGACAGACCAAAATGCTGAAGCCACCTACAACGCTCTTAACAAATACGCGCGTAACCTGAATGAATACGCTGAATCGGGAAAATTGGATCCGGTGATCGGGCGCGACGAAGAGATAAGACGTGTGATTCAAATTCTATCACGCAGGACCAAGAACAATCCGATCCTGATAGGAGAACCTGGCGTGGGTAAGACCGCCATCGCTGAAGGTATCGCCTTCCGGATAATTAAGGGCGATGTGCCTGAAAACCTGAAAAGCAAAACGGTATATTCATTGGATATGGGCGCGCTGGTGGCAGGTGCTAAATATAAGGGGGAATTCGAAGAGCGCCTGAAAGCGGTTGTTAAGGAGGTTACGCAGAGTGACGGCGACATCGTCCTGTTCATCGACGAGATCCATACACTGGTAGGCGCCGGCGGCGGCGAGGGTGCCATGGATGCCGCGAACATTCTTAAACCAGCCTTGGCCCGCGGTGAGTTAAGAGCCATTGGCGCCACCACCTTGAACGAATATCAGAAGTATCTTGAGAAAGACAAGGCTCTGGAACGTCGCTTCCAGAAGGTAATGGTTGATGAACCAGATACCCAGGATGCTATTTCGATCCTTCGCGGACTTAAGGAGCGCTATGAAACGCACCATAAGGTACGCATCAAGGACGAGGCTATTATTGCTGCTGTTGAATTATCACAGCGTTACATTTCTGATCGCTTTCTTCCGGATAAGGCTATTGACCTGATGGATGAGGCGGCGTCAAAGCTACGTCTGGAGATGGATTCTGTTCCTGAGTCTGTAGATGAACTGGACCGCAGGATTATGCAGCTAGAAATTGAGCGGGAGGCGATAAAGCGCGAGAACGATGATCGTAAGGTAACGGAGCTTAGTGAACAGATCGCCAACCTCTCCTCAGAGCGGGACTCTTTGAAAGCCAGCTGGCAAGCGGAGAAAGATCTCGTAGATGCGATAAATGCTGAGGTAGCTCGCATTGAAGACTTTAAGCTGGAGGCAGAACAGGCCGAGCGCGCGGGAGACTATGGTAAAGTTGCTGAAATAAGGTATGGCAAGATCAAAGAATCGCAGGACAAGGTTGAACATCTCAAACTGGAACTTTCAGAAAAACAAAACGGTCAACGCATGCTAAAGGAAGAGGTAACCTCTGACGACATCGCCGGCGTAGTTTCGCGCTGGACAGGAATTCCGGTGACCAAGATGATACAGAGCGAACGTGAAAAGTTATTAAATCTGGAGGCAGAGCTTCATAGGCGTGTTGCCGGACAGGAAGAAGCTATCGAGGCTATATCAGACGCTATCCGCCGTTCGCGCGCAGGATTGCAGGATAAGAAGAAGCCTATCGGGTCATTCATCTTCCTGGGAACTACGGGGGTAGGAAAAACGGAGCTTGCCAAGGCGCTCGCAGAATTCCTCTTTAATGATGAAACAGCATTGGTGCGCATAGATATGAGTGAGTATCAAGAACGTCATGCGGTATCTCGCCTGATCGGCGCGCCTCCGGGATATGTTGGCTACGATGAAGGCGGACAGCTTACTGAGGCGGTACGACGCAAGCCTTACAGCGTAATCCTTCTCGATGAAATTGAGAAAGCTCATCCTGACGTATTCAACATTTTGTTACAGGTGCTTGATGACGGACGACTTACTGACAATAAGGGGCGGGTGGTAAACTTTAAAAATACCATCATCATCATGACCTCCAATATTGGGTCTCACCTGATACAGGAGAATTTTGCTGACTTGACAGAGTACAACCGCGAGGAGGTTGTCGCCAAGACAAAGAATGAGCTGTTTGACCTGCTGAAGCAGACGATTCGTCCGGAGTTCCTGAACAGGATTGATGAGCTGATCATGTTTACGCCTTTAAACAGAGATGAACTGCGTAATATTGTTGAGCTGCAATTCCAACATGTACAGCATACTCTTGAGGAAATGGGCATAACGCTTACAGCAAGTGCCGAAGCTCTGGATTGGCTGGCTCAATTAGGTTACGACCCGCAGTTCGGAGCCCGACCGCTTAAGCGTGTGATTCAGAAGAAAATACTTAACGAACTGTCGAAGGAAATACTTGCAGGTAAGATTGATCGCGACAGCATTATTAAACTTGATGTTTTTGACAATCAGTTTGTCTTTCTTAATCAAGAATAAAACACGCTAACTCAGCGCTAAGAAGTCCTCAGTCGTCTTTCGACTGGGGACTTTTGCATTTTACAGTTCTGACATCACACGGTACCGAAATGCGGACGCGCCTCATGAAAAATTTCAATTATCTACTGAATAAATCAATAAAAAGACAATATTTGAGAAGTAACAAAAGATGCATGTGGGTTGGATAAAATCAGCATATGGAAATCCCCGCCTTTAGTCAACTGTTGCAATGGAGAAAAACTAATTTATATACTTAAGAATTACCACTATGGAGCTGTTACGAATCATCAGGGCCCTGATCTTTTCCTTAGTCCTTTGGCCATTGGCCACGCAAGCGCAAAAACTAAACATAAACATTGCAACGTTTAACATTCGACTGAATGTAGCATCGGACGCACAAAATGCATGGCCGAATAGAAAGGTGATGGTGCAGGACTTGATCCGCTATCACGACTTTGACATCTTTGGCGTACAGGAAGCGCTGCAAGATCAAATGCAGGATCTCGCCGAAATGAGTGAGTATGGGTATGTCGGCGCAGGCAGGGATGATGGCATGAAGAAAGGCGAGTACTCGGCGATTTTTTACAAGAAGAACAAATTCGAAGTGTTGCGGTCGGGAACTTTCTGGCTCTCACCAACTCCCGAAAAGCCATCCAAAGGATGGGACGCCGCCTACATAAGAATCTGTACCTGGGCGCAGTTAAAAGACCGCAAGAGCGGCAAACGCTTCTTCATGTTCAACTCCCATTTTGATAATGAGGGCGTGAAAGCACGCGAGCAGGCCGCACACATGATTTTGGATAAGGTAAAAACACTGAGCGATGCTAATACCCCGGTATTTATTACAGGAGACTTTAATTCAGATCCAGAAACGAGCGCGTATAAAACGATCGCGGCAAGCTTTTCCGATGCTCGCGCAGTGTGCGAGAGCAAACCCTACGGACCGTCAGGCACCTTCAACGATTTTAAATATCATGATTACACAACACGGGTTAAGGAGGGGCGCATTGACTTTATCTTCGTGAACAAGCTGGTGAAGGTGCTCAGATACGGAACGCTTACAGACAGCAAAGACTTACGGTTTCCTTCCGACCATTTCCCTGTCGTCTGCAATGTAAGCTTTTAGAAGTGTTGACAGGAACAATATTCCGGCGTTCCCTTAGAGATGCAGGAATATTGTTCTTGCTGGTATGTAGCTCTGACAGCTAGGCGATCAGATGTAGCACCTCGCCTATCGGCTGATCTGACCTAATAAGAATTCCCGTTACGCCCGCCGCTTGTCCGGCGATGATATCGCGCTCATTATCGCCGATAAAGTATGACAGGTTTGGATCTACCTGATACCTGGCCATTGCTTTTTCAAGCATCAATGAACCGGGCTTGCGACATAAGCATTTCGTAGTGTATTGAGGATGATGCCTGCAGTAATAGTAATCATCAATGGTTACGCCTGCATTAGCATAAGCTGCCGACATGATTTGATGCATCTCGGTAAGAGTATCCTCGGTGTACCAGCCCTTGGCAAGACCGCCTTGATTGGTGATAACAATCAACAAATAGCCCCGCTCCTGAAGTTCCTTCAAGGGAGCGAAATTATGTTCCAAGACTTTGAAGTCTTCCACACGACATACATAATCACCGAGTTCTTTATTCAGCACGCCATCGCGATCAAGAAAAACTGCTTTCTTCATTTCCATTTAGGACAAAAGTAAAAAAGCTGAAAGAATATTCGCGTAGTCGCGCGCGCTTGTTCAATAAAAAATTCGGCCATTCTCGCCTTCTCTACATGATATTAACAGAAAACGTAACAACTTACCGCCTTAGAAATCCAATAGTCTATTAATTAAAACAATCCGTAGCATTATCGGAAGGCATCAGCATATTTTTATAATTTAGCATAAAACTTTTCACAAATATTTTGAGGCATCACTTCGCAAGCACCCAAACGCCTGGAAGATTTGCCGATAATGATTAAATAACAACATGGGAGACATCAACACAGAAAAAGAGTTCAAACCCTACATTCCCGCGGAAGGCAAAGTGGCTGAATTTACGGTTAAGTCCATTTTACTTGGCGCCATATTTGGGGTAATCTTCGGAGCAGCTACCGTCTATCTGGCTTTAAAAGCGGGATTAACGGTCTCGGCGTCTATTCCGGTGGCAGTATTAGCAATTTCAATAGGCCGCAAGTTCTTCAACACGACCATCCTCGAGAATAATATCATTCAAACCACGGGATCAGCAGGCGAATCAATCGCCGCGGGAGTGGTATTTACGCTTCCCGGCTTTCTCTTTCTTACGGCAGGTAGTCAGGGCGAGAGCTTCTTTTCGTATTGGCCGATTTTCATTCTTGCTGCCATGGGGGGAATCTTGGGAACATTGATGATGATTCCGCTGCGGCGCTCGCTGATTGTTGAGGAGCACCAAACGCTACCTTATCCGGAAGGAACGGCCTGCGCATCCGTGCTGATAGCAGGAGAAAAGGGTGGCGATTTTGCGAAGACGGCCTATCAGGGTTTGGGCTTTGCATTTCTATATGCTATTCTTCAAAAGGTATTTCATCTTATCGCTGAGAGTCCGGCATGGGTAACCAAACAAACGAACAAATTTTTCCCATCGGCTACCGTGAATGGTGAAATAACTCCCGAGTATCTTGGGGTAGGTTATATCATCGGGCCGCGTATCGCGGGAGTTTTGGTGGCAGGGGGTGTGCTTGCGTGGCTTGGGCTTATTCCATTGCTTGCATCCATCGTTCCGCAGGAAACGACAGCTTTACAATTGATAAAGCTGGGATATCTTAAGGATCTGCAAACGGCAGGTGGTGCCGGCGGCTGGGATCCAATCACGCGTACCTTCGCTGATTACGCGGATGCCCTATATCGTGCCTACATCAGACAGATAGGTGCCGGTGCCGTTGCGGCAGGCGGTTTTATCACGCTTATAAAAACTATTCCAACGATCATTTCATCATTTACATCGAGCCTCGGATCGATTAAAAAAACGGGAGATACTGTAATCACCAAAAGAACGGAGGACGATCTTTCTTTCAAGCTCGTTATCTTCGGCAGTATCGTCCTGATCTTGTTGATGGCTGTGCTGCCGCAGATTCCCGGCGATTCGATAATAAATAAGCTCCTTATCGGGGTGCTGGTAGTGATCTTCGGTTTTTTCTTCGTCACGGTTTCCAGCCGTATTGTGGGCATCATTGGGTCAAGCTCAAATCCTATATCAGGCATGACTATAGCTACCCTGATGGGAACTTGCCTTGTTTTTATTAGCGTGGGCTGGACAGGAAAACTATTTGAACCTATGGCCCTGGTGGTGGGCAGTATGATCTGTATCGCCGCGGCGAACGCGGGAGCAACATCTCAGGACTTGAAAACGGGTTACATCGTAGGGGCAACGCCTAAATATCAACAACTGGCGCTATTCATTGGAGCTATTGTTTCAGCTGTGATCATCGGTCTTACGCTTTCGATACTTGACCGCCCTACAGCTGCTATGCAGGCGCAAGGAATTACACACGCTATTGGTACGGATGCTTATCCTGCACCACAGGGTACGTTAATGGCAACGCTGATTAAGGGACTCTTATCTTTTAACCTGGACTGGCAATTTGTGTTGGTAGGTGTTTTCCTGGCAATAACGATGGAGCTATGTGAAGTAAAATCCTTGTCGTTCGCTGTTGGAGCTTACCTGCCTTTATCTACTACCCTACCGATCTTCGCTGGGGGTGCCATCAAAGGGCTTGTTGATATCAGAAATAAAAAGAAGGGAATCGTGGAAGATGACGAGCTGGGCAAGGGCAGCCTTTTCTCTACCGGTCTTGTTGCCGGAGGAGCCCTTATGGGGGTAATCTACGCGTTTCTTATGGCATTCGAAACAACCTCAATCCCCGTGAGCAAACTTGACATGGAACATTTCCTGGTAAGCTCACTGGGCGACGGCGGCTATCAGCTGCTCGGCTTCATCATTTTCATACTGATGGGTCTCGTTCTGTATAGAATCGCAACTAATGAAAAATCGGCAAAATAGATTCAACATCATCAATCCTATAAATATGTTTAAAAGCAAGTTATTCATTGCCCTGCTATTAGTGTCCGGAACAGGCGTTAGTGCTCAGGTAAAGAAAACAATCAACGACTGGAAGTCTGCCACCGCCGCAGGCTACAGCTACAAGTACGTAACCGGAGACCCTACGGCAACGAGATTCTATACTTTGAAGAACGGCCTGACGGTTATTCTTAGTCCCAGTCATAAGAAGCCAAGAATCCAAACGCTGATAGCCGTTAAAGCGGGAAGTAAAACAGACCCCTCAGATCATACAGGACTGGCGCATTACCTTGAGCACATGATGTTCAAAGGCACGCAACAGTTTGGATCACAGGATTGGGCTAAAGAGAAACCTTATCTTGACAAAATTGATGGTCTGTATGAGCAATATAACTCCACTACCGACGAGAACAAACGTCGTGAAATATACAAGGAGATAGATAAGACCTCTGGTGAAGCAGCGAAATACGCTATCGCCAATGAGTATGATAAGATGATGGCATCGATCGGATCGCAGAACTCCAATGCTTTTACCTCGGTTGAACAAACGGTATATACCGAAGATATTCCGGTAAATTCAGTTGACCAGTTCCTTGCCATACAAGCAGAGCGTTTCAAAGACCCTGTGTTCCGAATATTCCACACGGAGCTGGAAGCTGTATATGAGGAGAAAAATAGAGGTCTCGACAATGATGGCAGCAAAGTCTGGGAAGCCCTGGATGCTGCGCTTTTCCCAAATAACAACTACGGAAAGCAGACTACTATTGGTACCGTAGAACACTTGAAGAATCCTTCACTTAAGGAAATCAGGAAGTATTACAATACCTATTATGTTCCCAATAACATGGGTATCATCCTAGCTGGGGATTTTAATCCTGATGTGATGATAAAGAAGGTTGACGCCGCTTTCGCCTACATGAAAAGCAAACCAGTGCCTCCTTATACCTTCGATCCTGAAAAGCCGATTACGAGTCCTATAACCCGAGAAGTTTGGGGTCCAACGCCCGAGATGCTCTCCATGGCGTACCGCTTTCCAGGTGCCGGAACTGCTGACGCTCAGCTTATGAGTGTGATCGCATCCATCCTAAGTAATGGAAACGCAGGTCTTTTCGATCTTAATCTGATAAAGAAACAAAAGGCTCTTGGAGTTAGTGCTTTCCCCAACTCCATGAAGGACTACAGCTACATGGTAATTCAGGGCAGACCACAGAAAGGGCAGTCATTAAACGAACTCAAAAGCTTAATTCTGGCGGAGATCGAAAAGCTAAAGAGCGGCAGCTTCGACAATGATCTCCTGCTTTCTATCGTCAACAATCAAAAGAAAGATCAGCTACAGGAAGATCTGGACTACTCGAAACGCGCATCTGGCATCATGGACGCATTCACCTCAGGGATCGACTGGAAGAGCGTTGTAACAAAGAATGCACGTTTTAGCAAACTCACGAAGAAAGACGTAGTAGATTTTGCTAACCGTTATTTCAAGAATAACTATGTAGTAGTACTTAAGCGTCAGGGAGAAGACAAGAGCATTGTGAAGGTGGAAAAGCCACCAATTACTCCTGTGGAAGTAAACAGAGATGCACAATCTGCTTTCCTGAAAGCAATAGAAACGATGCCGTCAGCTGCTGTAACCCCTCAATGGCTCGACTTCAATAAAGATATTCAACATTCAAAAGCTGGTAAATATGAGTTACTAAGCGTTCAAAATAAGGATAATAGTATCTTTAAAGTGTACTACCACTATCCTCTGGGACAGTGGAATATTAAATTGCTGCCATTAGCCATCAGATACCTTGACTTCCTTGGAACCGATAAGATGAGTTCGGAGCAGATATCCAAAGAGTTCTACAAGCTTGCGGCCAGCTTCCAACTTTCGGCATCTAAAGAGGATACTTACGTAACTATTGAAGGACTACAGGAGAACTTCGCTGCTACCTTAAGCTTATTTGAAAATCTGATAAGACACTGCCAGGCAGATGAAAATGCTTTAGCGAACTTAAAACAGAGCTTAAAGAAAGAAAGAGAAAACTCAAAGCAGAATAAAGCGTATATCATGGGCGGACTGACCAGCTACGCTCAATACGGAAAAGACAATCCGTTTAATTATACATTAAGCGATGCGGAGCTTGAGTCTATCACTGCTGATCAGCTACTATCAGTATTGCATGCACTTCCGAACTATATGCATGAGGTGTTATATTACGGTCCGAATACAGGAAATATGTTAGCTGAATCAATCAGCAAAACACATGTATCACCAGCGAGCTTCCTACCGATTCCAGCGGCAAAACAGTTCCACAAGCTAGAGCAACAAAGCAGCAAAGTACTCTTCGCTGACTTTGACATGGTACAGGCAGAATTACGTTGGGTATATAATGGACCTGAGTACATTAGCACTAACACGCCGATGATCTCGCTCTTTAACACTTACTTTGGCTCGGGCATGGGATCGATTGTATTTCAGACCATCCGGGAATCAAAGGCCTTAGCTTACAGTACGAGTGCTCTCTATCAGGAACCCTTAAAAAGCGGCGACCGCTATATTATGACGGCCTACGTTGGAACACAGTCAGATAAGCTAAACGATGCAGCTAAAGGCATGAACGAGTTATTATCAACGCTGCCTGAGAGCGAGAAAAACCTGACTATTGCCAAGAATAGCCTTCAGCAATCCATGGCCAGCGAACGTATCACCGACGATGAGATCTTAACGCAATATCTTGCAAGTAAGAAATTGGGAGTCGACTACGATATCAGAAAAGATGTTTATGAAAAGACGCCAACCATAGACTTCAACTCAATGAAAAACTTCTACACCAATAACATTAGCGGCAAGCCATATACTTACTGTGTGGTGGCTTCGGCGAAGCGTGTTAAAGAAGACGATTTGAAAAAATATGGAGAGGTACAGAAATTAGACCTTAAAGATATTTTCGGATATTAAATTTAAGGTAAAGGCGTCCAGCAATACCATGGCGCTAAAAAAAGGGGGATCGCAACAATTTGCTGATCCCCCTTTTCTTATATATGGATATCTGAAAAAACTTTTACTTAGATCTGAGTTTCAAGATACACAACATGTGTATGAAGATATTCTTCAAGACCATGCTTTCCATCGGCACCACCGATGCCCGACTTACGCCATCCGGCATGAAATCCTTGCATCGCTTCAAAATTCTCACGATTGATATAAGTTTCACCAAATTTTAAAGAGCGAACTAATTTGAAAGCCATGTCAAGATTCTGTGTGTAAACCGAAGATGTCAATCCGTATTCACAATCATTAGCCCACTTGATAGCATCTTCAACATCAGTAAATTCAACAATAGGCAATACAGGGCCGAAGGTCTCGTCGCGCACAATCTCCATGTCCTGAGTCGCGTTGTCAAGGATAGTAGGCTCAAAGAAATACCCCTTGGAACCTTTACGTTTTCCACCATAAACAAGGCTACATCCTTGCTCTACTGCACGTTTAACTTTTTCCTGCACTGACTGCAGAGCATCTGCACTCACCAGTGGCCCCATGTCGAGATCCTGAACCTGCGAAGGATCATCGAACTTAACCTGGCTCATCGCCTCTTTCAGCTTTTCTACGAAGGCAGTCTTAACATCAGCATGCACGTAAACACGTTCAGCACAATTACATACCTGCCCTGTGTTGATAACTCTTGAAGCAACGATAGATTTAACCGCGAGGTCGAGGTTAGCATCTCCCATAACGATCGCTGGCGCCTTTCCTCCAAGTTCCAAAGACACTTTGATCACGTTCTCCGCGGCGGCCTTCATCGTCTCGATACCAGCACCCACACTACCAGTAAGACTGACCATGCCTACCTTTGGATTTGATGATAATTCCTTGCCGATAACAGAACCACGTCCCATAACGAGGTTAAATACCCCTTTAGGAAGACCAACTTCTTCAACGATCTGAGCAAATACATAGGCGTTTTGCGGAGTGATCTGACTTGGCTTAACAACAATTGTATTTCCTGTAACTAAGGCAGGCGCCGCTTTTCTAGCGATCAGGAAGAAAGGAAAATTCCATGGTAAAATACCCGTGGTTACGCCGATGGCCTTTTTAAACAAGAAAATACTCTCGTTAGGACGATCGCTTTGAATAATTTCACCCTCGTAACGACGAGCCCAACCCGCCATATATTCTAAATAATCGGCAGTAAACAGTACTTCAACATTTGCAAGGGCCTGTGTTTTACCACCCTCACGTACGATAATATCAGTAAGCTCTTTTTCTCTCTTTCTTATTCCGGCAGCGATCTTGATGAGATAAGATCCGCGTTCAACAGCCGGAAGTTTTTCCCAGCTAACCTGAGCAGCCTCAGCCGCTTCAATGGCACGTGTGGCATACTCAACACCGCCATCAGGCATCTTAGATGTTACTTCTTCTGTTGCTGGATTCAGGACATCAATCCATTTGCCGCTTGTGTTTTCGACGAATTGACCGTCGATAAACATTTTAAGTTCTTCCATGGGCTTTTAGTAATTTTAACAATAGGTTTCAGACGTATTAGTAGTCTAAAATACAAAATACGAAACCATAATAAGACTATCGCTTGGTTTATTCATTTTTTTAGTGACAAGTTTACATTTAAATGCCTTTAGCACAAGGACATCCACCGGCCTCCCAAGCCTTAAAAGCGTCAATTAGATGTTTAAACACTTGATCTTCAAGTGCATTTTACTTTTATTTGCTATTTAATCAATTATCCAAATGAAAAAACTGATCACACTCATTTTACTGGGAGGACTGTTCATTTCGGCGTGTTCCGAAAACATGTCAGTACCGCCCTCTCAAAGCAATTTCGTCGGTCGCCTGAAAAGAGCTCAGGACACGGTAACTTTATTTAAAAACCAGGCAGCTTTAAAGAATCGCATCGTTACGAACATGGCCAAGTATGTTGCGGCCAATATGGAATTTAAGGCATGGAAATTTGACGTAGAGGATGTTAATACGAATAGCATACAGCTTAAAGTACCGGCACCTACAGATACCGCTGGCTATAACGTAAACTATCGGATCTTCTTGCCGCTTGCTGACGCAGAACTGAATAAAGCGTTGACGGCAATCAAGGCTGGTGATAAGATTAAACTGGACGGTGTTATAGATATGAAAACAGCAGACGGTAAGATATCAATGAATGATTATTTTTCTTCTGACAGTGCAAAATATATTAAACTGGCTCCCTCGAAGCTTGTTAATTAACCCAAATAAGGAAAAAGCCCCTGCCGGGATCTTCTTTGATTCACAAACAAGATTCCCAACAGGGGCTTTCCTTTATAAAGACAAATAATATTTAGAGGCTTCTCAGCCATTTCACCAGCTCATCACGAGACTTGCCGGTTTTCTCCTGAAGACGCCCATATAATTCATCGTCTTTACCTTCTTCATATTTCAAATCATCGTCTGTTAAATCAGCATATGCCTGCTTAACCTTTCCTTTGAGCTGATTCCATGCTCCTTTTAATTCTAACTTATCCATAGGTATGTTTGTTTTTATATAACAACCCATGAATGGCTATTTTGTTTATCGTCAGGCAAGCGCGCCGCTTTTTATCTCATCAACAACGGCAGGATCAAGTAGTGTGCTTGTATCTCCCAAAGCTCCGGCATCGCCCTCGGCGATCTTGCGAAGGATGCGTCGCATAATCTTGCCGGAGCGCGTCT
Organism: Sphingobacteriaceae bacterium UBA6709; assembly: GCA_002454425.1. Lineage (GTDB taxonomy): Bacteria > Bacteroidota > Bacteroidia > Sphingobacteriales > Sphingobacteriaceae > Arcticibacter. The sequence goes on along the minus strand of DKIV01000051.1, from coordinate 30,910 downwards.
TAGGCAGTCCGGAGACAAACTGAATCTTATCAGGTTTGGCTATGGGCCCGATAATTCTGCTCACCGTTTTCAAAATATCCTTCTGCACCAGCTCCTGGTCTGAATGAGTTGAACTTCCAAGGATTACGTACGCGTAAATACCCTGCCCTTTCACCTGATGAGGATAACCTACTACCGCACTTTCTACCACATCAGCGTGCATATTAATGGCATTTTCAACTTCTGCTGTTCCTATACGATGACCTGAAACATTCAGCACATCATCGACTCTTCCGGTAATACGATAGAATCCATTTTCATCCCGATAACAGCCGTCACCCGTAAAGTACATTCCTGGATACGTAGCAAAATAAGTTTGACGACAGCGCTCATGATCGCCATAGGTAGTACGTAGCATTCCCGGCCATGGAAACTTTATACATAAATTACCGCTCACGTCGTTTTCTTCAATCTCCTTTCCATGCTCATCGAGAAGACAGGGCTGCACGCCAGGTAGAGGAAGCGAGGCAAATCCGGCTTTCAGAGGGGTGATGCCTGCAAGTGCGGAGATCATGATACCACCTGTTTCTGTCTGCCACCAGGTATCCGCTATAGGACACTCATTGCGACCGACCTTTTCGTGAAACCAATGCCAGGCTTCCTCATTTATCGGTTCACCCACAGAACCAAGTTTGGTTAAACTGCTGAGATCTTTACCTTCGAGGGGCTCCAGACCAAAGCCCATAAGAGATCTGATGGCCGTTGGAGCGGTATATAAAATATTTACCTGATGCTTCTGTACGATATCCCAGAAACGCCCCGCATCGGGCCAGGTAGGTACTCCTTCAAACATTAACGCGGTGGCTCCCTGAGAAAGAGGACCGTAGAGAATATAGCTATGGCCAGTGATCCAACCAATGTCTGCTGTACAAAAATACACCTCCCCTGGTTGATACTGAAAGACATTAGCGAAGGTATAACCAGCATAAACCATGTATCCTCCGCAGGTATGAACCACTCCTTTTGGCTTACCTGTTGAGCCGGAGGTATACAAGATAAAGAGCATATCTTCGGCGTCCATAACTTCGGGCAAACACTCAGGATTACCCTGCGTCTCGACTTTCTTAATTTCATCTTCCCACCATACATCGCGCCCTTTTATCATAGATACGGGCGTACGACTTCTGGTAAGGACAATAACACGCTGCACGCTACGACATTGTATAAGCGCGTCATCAATCACCTCCTTCAGGGGAATGTCTTTTGGGCCGCGGAAACCTCCGTCAGCGGTAACGATAATTGAACATTGGGCATCATTAATTCTATCGGCAATAGACTGCGCGGAAAAACCTCCGAATATCACCGAATGCACCGCCCCAATACGCGCGCAAGCCAGCACCGCAATAGCAAGTTCGGGAACCATGGGCATATAGATGCAAATACGGTCTCCTTTTTGAGCACCATTATTACGCAACGCGTTAGCGAATTGACAAACCTTTTCTAAAAGCTGTTTATAAGTTAACACGCGAAAGTCCTCATCAGGATCGTTGGGTTCCCAAATGATCGCCGGCGTATCGGGATTAGCCTCAGCATGCCTGTCAAGGCAATTCTCGGTAATATTAAGCTGAGCGCCTTCGAACCATCTAATTCGTGGATCCTGAAAATTCCAGTCGAGCACTTTGTCCCATTTCCGGCGCCATTTAAAATTTTCCGCCACCGAGGCCCAAAAGGCTTCCGGATCATTTACACTCTGTTCATAACATTGTTTGTACTCATCAAATGATGAAATTTTTAAGTTCATAGGATGTGGTTGTTTAATGTAGATGTATAGAATACTAAAACAATATAAAAAATAATAGGCTCGGGAAAATCATCTTAATGCAATTCTAACTTAAGCCCACCTTCAAAAATCAGGGGTTGCGTCATGAAATTTGGCCTACACTGAATTAAACGGGCACACATAATCACGCCATGGAAACGTTTTGAAAGACTAGAGTGTTTTAAAGGGTCAAACAAAATAGACACCGGGGCTTAAGTTGATATCATCATATCATGAAGAAGACCTTTTAATTAGAGGATAGAAAAAAGCGGTAATACAGCCTTGCGTATCAGGTTAAAATCTGTAATTTCGCAAACAGTTTTTAACACCTAGACTCAGTAGCAGGAAGCAGGGACAGCGCACATCAAATATTCAAATAAAAAAACACAAATACTTGTGGTTTTCATTTATTTATCTGATATTTGCAAACTCTTTAAGAGACTGAGTTTACAATAAAGATACACAATATAGTCATGTCGAGAATTTGTGATTTAACAGGAAAAATGGCAATGAATGGTCACAACGTTTCAAATTCAAACGTAAAGACCAAGCGCAAATTTTATCCCAACCTACAGGTAAAAAAGTTTTATATCCCTGAAGAAGACCGCTGGATTACGCTGAAAGTTTCAACATCAGCAGTAAAAACAATCAATAAAAACGGTATCAGCGCCGTAATTAATAAATTCCTTAAAAAAGGATACATTTAATTAACGTATTTAACTAAGAACAAAGATGGCTAAGAAAGGCAATAGAGTTCAGGTAATCTTAGAATGCACTGAGCAGAAAGAAAGCGGTGTTCCTGGAATGTCTCGTTACATTACTACTAAAAATAAAAAGAATACTACTGAGCGCTTAGAGTTGAAAAAATTCAATTCTTTCCTTAGAAAAGTTACTATTCATAAAGAAATTAAATAATCAGGGCTTGTCCCTCTAAAAGTATAAGAGATGGCTAAGAAAGTAGTTGCGACCCTTAAGACCGGAAAAGGTAAAGAGTACTCTAAAGTGATCACTATGGTGAAATCTGCTAAAACCGGAGCTTACTCTTTTAAGGAAGTAATCGTGCATAACGATCACGTGAAAGATGCTATTGCAAGCAGCAAAGCATAACTTTTACTTAAAAAATATTAAGAAGCCGTCTTGATGCAATCAGGAGGGCTTTTTTTTTAGGCAAACACCAGAGATATGGTTTTGCTGTATTATAATTTTCTATTTTTACAGTTTACACTATCACTGCTAGCAAAAGGAATCCTGCACTGATTATTTTAAGGACTCAACAAAATGGGATTATTTGATTTTTTCAAGAAAAAAGAAGCTCCAAAGGAAGAAGTAGAAGCGTTAGATAAAGGACTGGAAAAGACCAAAGAGGGTCTATTTTCGAAACTTACGAAGGCTGTCATAGGCAAGTCGACAGTAGATGACGACGTGTTGGATGAACTGGAGGAAATTCTTGTATCATCAGACGTGGGCGTAAGTACTACCCTTAAGATTATTGAGCGTATAGAAGCTCGCGTCGCGCGCGACAAATACTTCGGGGCTTCGGAATTGAATAATCTGCTCAAGGATGAGATACAGTCGCTTCTGGCTGAGAATAACAGTAATGATTTCGAGAACTTTGAGTATGGCACTCATAAGCCCTATGTTATCATGGTGGTTGGGGTCAATGGAGTAGGAAAAACTACCACTATTGGCAAGCTCGCTCATAAGCTTAAGGCCTCCGGCAATAAAGTCGTACTCGGGGCGGCAGACACTTTCAGAGCAGCAGCTGTAGATCAGTTAAAATTATGGGGCGAGCGCGTGGATGTCCGCGTTGTAGCGCAGGCGATGGGCTCGGATCCCGCGTCGGTAGCATTCGACACCCTTCAATCCGCGGTAGCCAATGGCGAAGACGTTGCTATTATTGACACCGCCGGGCGCTTACACAATAAGGTAGCGCTCATGAATGAGCTCACCAAGATAAAGAACGTGATGCAAAAGGTCGTTCCCGGAGCACCTCATGAAATACTGCTGGTCTTAGATGCCTCTACGGGCCAAAATGCCATAGAACAATGCAAGCAGTTCACCCAGGCTACCGACGTGAATGCGTTGGCATTGACGAAACTCGATGGAACAGCCAAGGGAGGTGTTGTAATTGGAATTTCTGATCAGTTTAAGATTCCCGTTAAATACATTGGCGTTGGCGAAGGGATCAATGATCTACAGCTTTTTGACAGACAACAGTTTGTAAATTCTCTATTCAAATAACAAAGGAGGTTGATCGTTTACCGGTCACTCTTCTCTCCTAGTCAGATCGATATCCGGAAAGCAACTAAGTTAGCGCGATATCGTATGCTGAATATACAAGGCAAGCCCGGGAATGACCTTCCGGCGGCCATCTTTAATTATTGTTTTCATGCGAACACGAAAAACAGAGGCTCCTCAAGCCAAACCACGCGTCAATGTTATTACATTGGGTTGCTCTAAAAACGTTTATGATTCTGAAGTATTGATGGGACAGCTGAAAGGAAACCAGATGAGCGTGGTTCATGAGGCTGAAAATGTTCGGGACAATGATATCATTGTTATCAATACCTGCGGATTTATCGATAATGCCAAACAAGAATCTATCGATACCATCCTCCAGTTTTCAGAAATGAAAGATCAGGGAAAAGTAGGAAAAGTAATCGTGACAGGATGCCTATCAGAAAGATACAAATCTGATTTAGAACAGGAAATAAGTAATGTAGACGCTTATTTCGGCACAAATGATTTACAAAATATCCTTACTGAGTTAGGTGCAAACTATAAATACGAACTTTTAGGCGAGCGCTTACTTACGACTCCTTCGCACTTCGCCTACTTTAAAATCGCTGAAGGCTGTAATCGCCCATGTTCTTTCTGCGCCATTCCTCTAATGCGCGGAATGCACGTATCCACTCCTATGGAAGACCTCGTAAAACAAGCGAAAAGTCTGGCGGCAAATGGAACCAAAGAACTTATCCTTATTGCGCAAGATCTTACTTATTACGGTCTTGACATTTATGGCAAGCGAAATTTGGATGAACTTCTTCGTCGATTATCCGACGTAAATGGCATAGAATGGATTCGACTGCAATACGCGTATCCCTCTGGATTTCCCATGGAAATTCTTGATGCAATGAACGAGCGCGAGAATATCTGTAAGTACCTCGATATGCCATTGCAGCATATCAGCGATAATATGCTTAAGTCGATGCGCAGAGGAACCACTAAGCAAAAGACAACGGATTTAGTAAATGCTATTCGTGATAAAGTTCCTGGTATTGCCATGCGAACTACGCTCATTTGCGGTTATCCCGGCGAAACCGAGGGCGACTTTAACGAGATGAAAGATTGGGTTGAGGAAACTCGTTTTGACAGGCTGGGATGTTTCACCTACTCCCATGAAGAGAAAACCCATGCTTACTCCCTTGAAGACAACGTTCCTCAGGAGGTAAAAGAACAACGTGTTGAAGAAGTCATGGAAATTCAACAAAATATTTCCTTTGAAAAGAATCAAGAGAAGCTAAATAAAACATTCAAAACGCTGATAGACAAGAAGGAAGGCGACTATTTTTTAGGAAGAACGCAATATGATTCACCAGAAGTTGACAATGAGGTGTTGATTCACGCATCCAACAATTACGCTACGATTGGTAGTTTTGTGAACGTGCAGATTGACAGAGCTGAAGACTTTGATCTGTACGGAACTATTGTAAAATAAATAACAACAAATATTATCGCAATTCGCGTAGGATGAAAGCAACATACATCGACTATAGCGATACTCATAGCTTCTCGTCAACAGTTATCAGTTATCTCGCGCAAGACTCTAAACTCCTCCCTTTTATAAATAGGTTCCCGGAGCTGGAAAATTTTGAAAAACTGATCGCTGAAAGAAATAGCAACATTCCTCGTCGAGAGCTGAGCACAACACTTCTTAAACAATACGAGAAGTGTTGTATACCAGAAAACGACAATAAGGAGGTTTATGAAAACCTGAGAGCATTGGCTCGCGAAAATACCTTTACTGTAACCACAGGGCATCAGTTGAATATTTTCACGGGCCCTCTTTATTTTATATACAAGATAGTCTCTACCATAAATCTCGCTAGAGATCTTAAACAGCGTTACCCTGAGTACACCTTCGTTCCGGTCTATTGGATGGCTACCGAGGACCACGATTTCGAAGAGATAAATCACGTTGACGTTCACAATAAGCGCATCAGCTGGAATATCAAAGCAAGAGGTGCAACCGGTGAACTGGATACCTATAGCATTGCTGAATGTCTGAAAGAATACGCTTCAGTTTTAGGACTGGGTGAAGAGGCTGAGAAATGGACGGCACTTGTAGAAAACGCTTATTTAGGACAACAAAAGCTTGCTGATGCTACGCGCGTATTGGTCAACTCGCTATTTGCCGCATATGGACTGGTAGTAGTAGACGCAAACGATCATCTGCTGAAAAAGAGCTTTGCGCCTTATATCGAAGACGATATTCTAGGTCAGCACTCCTTCCGCCTTATTAGTGAAACAAGTTCGCAACTGGAGGAGCTAGGTTTTAGAACTCAGGTAAATCCAAGGGATATAAACTTCTTTTACATGACACCTGGATTCAGAGAACGCATTGTAAAAGAAGATAACACCTACAAGGTTCTGAATAGCGAAATTCAATTTACAGAAGACGAGCTTCGGGAAGAGATACATCAAAATCCGGAACGTTTCAGTCCCAACGTTATCATGCGACCTCTCTATCAGGAAATTATTCTACCCAATCTCGCTTATATCGGAGGAGGGGCTGAACTTACCTACTGGCTTCAGCTAAAGAAGAATTTCGACCATTACGGAGTGAGTTATCCAGCTGTTCTCCTTCGCAATTCCGCGCTTTTGGTAAATGATCAATTTGCAGGAAAGCTATGCCGGTTAAAGATTTCGTTCAAAGATATTTTCAATCCCGTCACACGGTTACAGAGCAACTGGGTGACACGAAATTCCAGCCACACGCTTAACCTTACCGACGAAAAAAGTGAACTAAACGCTCTATTTGAAAAGATAAAGCTGAAAGCTCACAAGATTGACCCCACACTTACCTCTTCCGCCGCGGCTGTTAATCAAAGATTACAGCATGCTATAAATAACCTGGAAAAGAAACTGGTCAAAGCAGAAAAACATAATCATGCCGGAGCCATGGATCAGATAGCGGCTTTACGAAGTCGTTACTTCCCCAATGAAGGCCTACAAGAGCGGTCTGAAAACTTCGGTCTCTATTATACGCAATATGGAAACAGACTCATCTCGGAGCTGATAAAGCACTTGAAGCCTCTCGATTTTAAGTTCTGCATCCTCGAACCTTAAGCATATGAGCACTATTAATTTTGATGAAACTGAGCTACGTAGATTTACGGAAGCTACATTCCTGGCAATAGGATGTTCAGATGAACACGCAAAACTCGCCGCAGACGTCTTATTATCTTCAGACCTCCGCGGTATAGACTCTCACGGTGTAGCGCGTTTAAGCGGCTATGTAAGGCTGTGGGAAAAGCGAAGAATTAATGCTACACCTAATATCCGTATCGTGCACGAAACTCCTACTACGGCAACGATTGATGGCGACAGGGGACTTGGCCTTGTAGTAGCTCCTTTTGCCATGAATGTGGCCATAGAGAAAGCCAAGATTTACGGTTCCGGCTGGGTGTCGGTAAAGAACTCCAACCACTTTGGTATTGCCGGCTATCACGCTTCCAAAGCTGTCGCGGAAGACATGATCGGGTTTTCAATGACTAATGCAAGTCCATTAGTTGCTCCAACTTTCAGTACTGAGCGCCTGTTGGGTACTAATCCAATGTGCTACGCATTTCCGGCAGGTAAATATCCGCCGGTAATTGTTGATATGGCCACCTCGGCAGCGGCAAACGGAAAACTAGAGATCGCGCAACGACTGAATAAAGAGCTTCCCGAAGGATGGGTACAAACCTCCAAAGGCGCCACCTCAACAGACCCCTTGACCGTAAAAAACGGAGGTTCACTCCTGCCCTTGGGCAGCGACCGTGAGCATGGCAGCCATAAGGGTTTTGGACTCTCGGCTACGGTAGATATTCTAACCGCGGTTCTCTCCGGAGCTAATTATGGTCCCTGGGTACCACCATTTGTTGCGTTCCTTGATCCACTATCCGATCTTCCGGGAGAAGGTATAGGGCACTTCCTGGGCGCACTAAGGGTCGATGGGTTCCGTCCTGTTGATGACTTTAAACGCCATATGGACAATTGGATTGAGCGCTTTAAAAACGCCAAGCCCACGAACGCTGATCAACCTGTAGTCATTCCCGGCGAGCCGGAAACAGCGGCAGAAAAAACGCGTAAAGTAAACGGTATCCCTCTCACTGACGCGGTTGTAAAAGATATAATGGAACTGTCATCTAAGTTTGGAATTAACGCACCCAAAGAACGAGACAAATAGCATAAGCTACGTTCATTCCTAAGAATACATATTATAGAAAAAGCTGAAGGTCTCCAAACTTTATAAAGTAGGAGGCCTTCAGCTTTTTAATTATCAGAACTTTCCAGAAGCTTTCACGAATGGCCGTCTCTGAAAAAAGTCTTTATTAGTGAATTCCCATAAAAAGACGGTTCCAACGAATCTTGCTAAAGAAAGAACCCTTGTCATTCCAGCTCATCCATACGAATAGCGCCTTCCCAACAATATGATCTTCTGGCACAAATCCCCAGAACCTGGAGTCCGCGGAGTTATCTCTATTATCGCCCATCATCCAGTAATAATCCATTTTAAAAGTATAGTTGTTGGTAGCCTTGTCATTGATATAAAGCTGACTTCCTTTCCACTCCACTTTATTATGCTCGTAGACCTCAATAGCGAGCTTGTAAACCGGGTAATTGGTGCTGTCAAGGTTAACAGTCCATCCTTTCTTAGGAACAATGATAGGACCGAAATTATCCTCATTCCATTGAAAATGCTCGTTGCCAGGAAACATTTGATTATTATAAAATCCCTTCGGTCTGATCAAAGGACGAACATCAGAGACATTAGCCCAGGTTTTAATGGTGCCAGCATCCTCCTTTGTCATATTCATAACGTACTTATTACTCTCATCAACCCTGCTAGCTTCGATATCCATATCAATAAGCGTCTGTGGATTCAAATCGGTACCATCAGTGGTAACGATATACGTCTTCTGTCCAAACTGAGGCTTTTCCGATAGCTTACCATTAACATACACGTTCGCATCAACGATAGCTACTGTATCACCGGCGATCGCTATACATCTTTTGATATAGTTTTCACGCTTATCTACAGGGCGCTCCAACTCGTAGTCTATCGGATAATTAAATACCACAACATCACGACGCTCAATTTTTTCAAAACCCGGCAACCTATGATAATCTAACTCTATTCCATCCCAATAAGCTTTGGTATTAACCAAAGGCATGGTATGATGAGCAAAAGGAAATGCGATCGGTGTCATAGGCACGCGCGGACCATAATTTACCTTACTTACAAACAGAAAGTCTCCAACGAGAAGCGACTTCTCCATTGAACCGGTAGGAATAGTATATGCCTCCAGCAGAAATCCGCGGATAAGCGTCGCCGCAACGACCGCAAAAATAATAGCGTCAGCCCACTCTCTTCCTGCTGACTTACGATAAGGAAACTTTTCCTTAAACTCAGTGCTCGCTGACTTGCCATAGTATTTTGTCGCAGGGTCTTTGGCCCAAATGAAAAAGAAGATATACGGTAAAAGTACCGCTTCCGCATGTTCCAGAAAGGTGAACTTCCTGTAACATTTCACAAAATCAATCACTAATCCTATTGCTACGATAATGTTGATTATAGGAATAAAGAAAAACACAAGCCACCATTTCGGTCTGCCCGTCAATTCCAGCATCACATAAACATTATAAAAAGGAATAATCGCTTCCCATCCCTGACGGTTCGCTTTAACGAACATCTTCCAAAGACCTATATGTGTCAGTATTATAAGAACAATACTAAGAATCATCCACGCTAAACTACTCATATCTAATTTATCATTTATCTAATCATGCCTTGCCTCTTTTGACTTCCTAAAATCCTCCGTATTGAACTTCCAGAATATGCATGAGTAAATTGACTATTTATTGAATTCAAAAATATCTTCTACTGAATAAAAACCTTTTCTTCCCGCCAGCCATTCCGCGGCTACTACCGCTCCCAGAGCAAAGCCGGCGCGATTATGGGCTGTATGTTTTAATTCAATTTCATCAACTTCAGAGCTATAAATTACTGTATGCGTACCAGGAACATCTTCAATTCGCAACGACTCAATCAGCAATTCATCCGGCTTGGCCACAATCTCATCGCCGGTACCAGCAACAGTATTCACCCATTCCTCCTTACGATCCAAACCTCCAAGTATTCCCTCAGCAATCGTTATCGCAGTACCACTTGGAGCGTCAAGCTTCTGTGTGTGATGAATTTCTTCTACCTGCACGTCATATTGAGGATAAGCATTCATAATCTTTGCCAGTACGCGATTCACATGGAAGAATAGATTAACGCCAATACTGAAGTTAGACCCATAAAGCAAGGTTTTGTTACCACTTTCGCAGCGATCTTTAATTTTTTGCAACTGCCCGTACCAACCGGTGGTTCCAACAACAATAGGGGTTCCAGCATCAAAACAAGCCTCTATGTTATTCAAAACAGATGAAGGTGTGCTAAAGTCTATCGCCACATCTACATGCTTGAGATTGTCTGCAGTAAGCAAATCCAGATTGTTTTCATCGATGATGAGACTTACTTCATGACCCCGCTTTGTTGCAAAAGCTTCAATGGCGTGACCCATCTTTCCATATCCTAAAAGGGCAATTTTCATTACTTGATAATTGTAATCTATTTATAATAAAAGAACCAGCACACTGTATTGCTGGCTTTAACATAGCTTTATAAAAACCGTATATACGCCTATGTTTCGCTAAATATAATGAAACTCTGAAGGCCTATAATAAATTAATATTTATTCAGGTCGTTTGTGATACTTACAAAGGAAAGCTCAGCTTGATTCCCGGAACCGGCAGTTTATAAGCATAAGAATTCTGTTGTTGCAATAACGTAGGCTTCACCGAAAAGCCTAAACGGTCACTGATATCATAACGAAAGAATTTCGCATCTACATAGGCGTCGATGATATTTAGCGCATGCACCGCTGCAAAACCCAAAACACTCAGGTCGCGATTACGCCTGTAAAAGTCCTTTGCAGTAGTAAGCGATTGTGTTTCAATATTCGTATAACGATCTGAATTCTTTGGCTTAGGAAACTTATTGGGCTCCGTTCGATACTGTAGCTCTGAGAGGATCTCCCGATAATAACGATTATTAAACTCGAAAGCCAGGCCCACACTTATCAATCCGCCATAGATAATAGGCACCTTCCACCAACGCTTATTACGAATCTGCCCCCAGCCTGGCACAATTGTCGAGCTCCAGGCAGCCTTCTTAGGTAACGCCTCCAACGCAAGACGCGCCGAATCCTTAACCACCGTTTTCCCTTTCGCCGGCTTAACCGAGGGTCCTACGGTAGTATCCTTTCGAACCACCGCAGGAATACGCGAAACAGGACTTGCCGCGGCGGAGTCGCGATTCAGTCCTGTAGTATCTGTTTGAGCAAAAAGCGATGAGCAACTCAAACATGCAATCAGCAGTATAAGAAATTTATAAAAATGCATTTACCAGTCTAAAAGCTCCAGAATACGGCTAAGATCATCTTCCGAAACAAAAGGTATCTCAATAGAACCTTTACCCTTAGGCTGTAGTTTAAGCTTCACCTGAGTGGCGAACTTCGATGCCAGGTCATCTTGAATCTTCTGATATTGAAAAGAAATCGCCTCCCCTTTTGCCTTAGCAGGATCAGTCCTCTTACCCGATTGCTGTATTAACCGAACAAGCTCTTCTGTTTTACGTACAGACAAGCCTTTACTTACCACTTCCTGATATACGTACAGTTGCTTGTCAATATCATCCACACCAAGAATTGCCTTAGCATGTCCCATAGATATTTCGTTATCACGAATTGCGGCCTGTATTACCGGGGGAAGCTTTAACAGACGTAAATAATTCGTCACGGTCGAACGGTTCTTACTCACCCGATCACCAAGTTCCTCCTGCTTCAGGTTACACTCATCAATCATCCGTTGGAAACTAAGAGCTACTTCGATAGCATTTAGGTTTTCACGCTGGATATTTTCAATAAGCGCCATCTCCAGCATTTGCTGGTCGTTAGCAGTACGTATATAAGCCGGGATCTCATCTATGCCTGCAAGCTTTGAGGCGCGCAGACGACGTTCTCCCGATATAAGCTGATAATTTGCACCGACCTTACGTACAGTTATTGGCTGAATAAGCCCCTGCAACTTGATAGATTCTGACAACTCCTGCAGAGCCGCCTGATCAAATTCTGTACGTGGCTGAAAAGGATTTACCTCAACCTGACTTACTTTAATGTGGCTAATATTTCCTGGCGAAGCTACCTCATGCACGGGGCTTTGCGCTTTTGGTGCAGCCATCTGCACCACTTCCGAATCATCGAGTAAAGCACTTAAGCCTTTTCCTAGTCCTGTCTTTCTTATCTGCGTCATGAATTAACCGTTTCTTGGTTTGCGTCTCCCTCTTTTACTAAATTATTCTTCCTGATAATTTCTCTTGCCAGGTTTAAATAGTTTATTGAACCTTTACAACTAGCATCATGCATAATTACTGATACACCAAAACTTGGAGCCTCGCTTAAGCGTGTATTGCGCTGAATAATGGTTTCAAAAACCAGATCCTGAAAATGAGTCTTAACTTCCTCTACCACCTGATTTGAAAGCCTTAAGCGCACATCGTACATTGTTAAAAGAATGCCCTCGATTTCAAGATCTGTATTCAGGCGACTTTGCACAATCTTAATAGTATTCAACAACTTACCCAATCCCTCCAGCGCGAAATATTCGCATTGCACAGGAATAATCACTGAGTTTGCCGCCGTTAAAGCATTAATTGTTATCAAACCAAGAGAAGGAGAACAGTCGATGATGATGAAATCATAATCATCACGCACTTTATCAAGAACAGCCTTCATCTTATATTCCCTACTGTTAAGATTGATCATTTCAATCTCAGCACCAACAAGATCTATATGAGCCGGCAATAAATCCAGATTCGGAGTGTCTGTTTTCTGAATAGCCGAACGGGGATCAACATCATTGATAATACACTCGTATATACTTTCAGTAATAGTACGCGGGTCGAAGCCGATTCCTGAAGTGGAATTTGCCTGAGGATCCGCATCAACAAGTAAGGTACGATATTCAAGTACCGCCAAACTTGCAGCAAGGTTAATTGAAGATGTGGTCTTTCCTACCCCACCCTTTTGATTAGCTAAAGCTATAATCTTACTCATTCGTTATCCTTTTTTAGCGTATCCTTATAAAGCATAGCTGGCAAAAAGCCGTTTATTTACTATATTGGGCCTGATACGCATTGTTGATTTCAACCGCCTAAGATACGAATTTATATAAATTCCACTACGCGGCGGATTTGAAGCTTTTGAACATATTATCCACAAATGACTACAATCATCGCCAGCACAAATCGCCCAGATAGTTATACGTTAAAAGTTGCAGACTATTATCTTCGAGAGCTTAAAAAACTCGATATCAGTACCAGTCTTCTCTCACTTACAAACCTTCCCGAAGGGGTCATTCACCCTGATATGTATAAATCCTGTAAGCTCGACTCGTTTAAAGCGACCCAGGATCTGATCTCTCGTACTGAAAAGTTCATATTCATCATTCCTGAATACAATGGGAGCTTCCCCGGCATTCTTAAGCTGCTGATTGACTCCTGTAGCTTTCCTGATAGCTTTTCAGGAAAAAAAGCGATCCTTACAGGTATCTCAACGGGAAAATATGGCAACATCCGAGGCGTAGACCATTTCACGGGGGTATGTCATTATTTGCAGATGCATGTTATGCCCCTGAAGCTGCACATACCTTCGATACATAGGGAAATTGACGAATCCGGAAACTTTGTGAATGCAGAAACACTAAAATATGTCAATCTGCAAATAAAGCAAGCTTCGGAATTTTAAGATTTTTAGCGCCCTCTATAAAAAGTATTGTGAAATACTTTTTATAGAGGGCGGCATATCTTAGGGCTGTTTACATTTGAAGCAAGGCCTTCAGTTTCACGTAACCGGTTTTGCTTACAGGCAGACTTACACCACTCTTTAAAAGCAATTTGTAGCTTTCTTTCTCATAAGGCACCAAGCCCGTTATTTGAGGAACCTGCACAATAAATGAGCGATGGATGCGCACGAACTGCTTGTCATTTAGACTTTGCTCGAAAAAGCTCATTGTCTTATTCTTTAGAAATATGCCATCGGGAGTGTGAATCTTAACATAATCATCATACGCCTCGAGATACATAACGTCCTCTGCCGGAATAATCTTTATGGTATTCCGATCCTTGACAACGATCCGTTCATTGTAAACAGGGTTATTGACAGCATTTTCAAGCATACTTTGCACCTGATGCCTTGCATCTACCAGATGCTGCTGCTCAAACCATTTATCCAGTGCCTGCTTAAATCTTGCCTTAGCAAAGGGTTTAAGCAAGTAGTCTATCGCGTGAGTTTCAAAAGCTTTTATAGCGTATTCATCAAAAGCCGACGTAAATATTACGGCAGGTTTCGTATCCAGCAACTCGAGCATTTCAAACCCTGTAATCTTTGGCATTTGTATATCCAGAAAAATAAGATCCGGCTTATGCTGCCCCACGGCCTTTACCCCTTCAAATCCGTCTCCACATTCGGCAACAACTTCAATCTGAGGATAATCCTCCAGATATTCTTTAACTACTTCGCGTGCTAAGGGCTCGTCATCAATTATTATTGCCTTTGTCATATTGTGGAATTCTTACTGTAGTGGTAAAAATATCATTTTCTCCGTTAGTTTCAAGCAGATCGATACGTGCGAACAGCAGGTAAAGCCTTCTTTTTATTCCCGACAGCCCAAACCCGGTGCCGCTTTTGGGGCGAACAGTTTTCACATCATACGGATTACTAATCCGTAACACCAGATACCCCATCTCGCAACTCGCAGCGATACGAATGGTTACCATGCCGGTAGTATCATACAAACCGAATTTAATGGCATTTTCAACCAACGGTTGCAAAATCATCGCCGGAAGCGACATGGTGCCACAACCTTCTTCCTGATCTATTTCCGTTTGCAGGCGATGCCCGAAACGCACTTTTTCAATATCCAGATACAGTTGCAGATGTGTAAACTCATCCTCAAGAGATACAAACTCGTTTTCCGACTTCTTCAATGTACCTCGAAGAAAATCCGAAAGCTGATGAATCATGGTGCGAGCCTCTTCCGGACGACGTCCCACAAGCGCGCTTATCGAATTTAAACTATTGAAAAGGAAATGGGGTTGCAGTTGCTGGCGAAGGTTAAATAATTCCGCCTCACGAGCCAGGCGCTCCGCATCAGCCTTGCGCCGCTCATTTTCCTTTTGGTGATGCAAAGTGTACCATAGCATACTTACCAAACCTGCAGCGCTAATAATAAGAAAGCCGACAAATCCTCTAATAATTAGAGAGCGATCAAAAAGACTACGATAAATAGGATAATCTACCAACATGTACATCAACACCCAACGCGATAGAAAAAGCCACATGCAGGCAAGCAACACACACCAGGCCACCACATTCAGGTATTTACCCTTGTCGGGTTGATAAAATCGAAGCGTATTATTGACCACCAACGACGCCAGAAACAAAAGCAGATTCGTTACACCAGCGTCAAGAAAGGCGATTGACCAGGTGTATCCAATAAAAAACAGTGCTACCGCATGCATGCTTATAAACATAAGCCAGCAGGCGGCCACTGTAAAAACGATCTTTCTTGATGAAAAAAACGATATATCCATATTCCCTATTTAGAAGCTACGGATATCAATCCCCCCAAAGATCGACGTACCTCTCAGTACCAACACTTTATTCTCGGCCATGCTACCCGCAGGTACCAGAGGTCGTTTATCTTCAATACCTCCAAAAAGCGCAGCCAGATCAGAAGTTACCTTCCATTGCGGAGGCACAATAAGCTTTGTTCCTCCGAATACCTGGGTAACATCAATTACTACTACCCCGTTTATATCAGCCTGAGAAAGATTGATCTCAGAACCTCCCATAATTACGATGATATCACCTCCTTTAAAATCCTTGGAAAAGATATTTTTCTTTATCGCTCCAAATACCGATACCGTATCAAGAAAATCCTCGCCCAGATCAGCTGCACCACTGGTATTGGCATAGGATGTTCCCGGCTGTTCGTAAGGCTGTTCAAACGGCTCGGAAGAGGCGGCATCCGTAGTTTCAGCCGCAACCGGTACGCGTTTGTCCCAGGTGTACTTCTTGCGTTTAGCAAAGTTATCTACCCTGCTTTTTCTCTTGCCCAAAATAAGATACAGACCAAGCCCCATAACAAGGGCAGGGAATACAAAGTCGCCAAAGTCAACGTTCGGAATCAAATCTCCCACCAGGAACACAGTACCCAGAATAATCAGAATAAAGGCTCCGGCATTTCTAAAATTATTGCGCACGCCTGAAAATATCCCCAAAACAATCAGGATCATCGGCCAGCTGGTAAGCCAGTGAGGAATATACCCTCCAATTGAGCGAATCAAAAATATAACACCCAATATAACCAGGATCAAACCAGCCCATTGCTTTCCTGACCCCGGTCTTTTATTTAATTGTGATCTTTCTACTTCCATAACTTGTAATCTTTACCGTAAAGATAGTACTAGGGCGTAGCCCTGCAAAACATGTTTAGGCATAGGCATGCACTTTTTCGGTAAACAAGTGAAAAAACTCGGTAAACGCAGAAGCCGCCTCCGCTACGAAAAATTAGCGAGTGGCAAAAAAGGTATAAGTATGAAAAACTAGAATCTCTAACACAAACATTCCCCAAAAAAAAGAGGGGTCTATCCATTGGATGACCCCTCGTCGGTATTTAAATTCTAATTATCTGATTATAAATTAGCAAGCAGGTTAACACCGTCAACAGTTGCCCATTTACCACCTGTAATGCTAGCACCGGTAGCTGTAGTAGATGTACTCCAGTTCGCAGACCCGAAAGCAGCAGCGTCAACTATAAATGTACCGCCTGAGTTTGCTGAAATAAAAGTAGTTGGAGTATTCGTAATCTTAACGTTTGTCAACTTGATCTTTCCTCCTTTAACCTGAGCCTCAAACGTTGCAAGGTCACGAACCTGCACTGCTCCACCAGTGAATGCTGTAGGTGTAGTTTGGCTAACGTAACCGTCTATCACGATATTGCTGAAATCACCATTACCCTGTGCTTTAAACTGAATAGCATCAAGCTGAATTTCACTCTGAGCTTCGGTAGTGGTACCAGCAGCACGCTTCAACGTAATATTGGTAACCTTAGGCCAGAAGTTGTTATTCACGCCTTTAGCTTCGATTTCCATACCGTAGTTACCCACGCCTGTTTGGTAAGCATACCAGTTTGTATTATTCTGACCCCTCCATCCATCTTGCCAGTCAAAAGAATCGTCAGCATTTCCGTAAGAAATCAGGTTTTTACCACTTGCAGTACCACCGTAGAACTCAAAACCATCATCGTTTCCTTTGTAAGAAACCAAGTTTTCAAGAGTTGTTCCAGAACCTACACTGTAAAAAGAGAAACCATTGTGTTCTTTATTGTTGGTAGTGATTACCATACCCGCATATTCTACACGAACATACTTTAAAGAACCACCATTATGAGATTCATTTGTACCACCATAATCAAGATTCAAACCATCTTCAGACTTCGCAGTCTGGGTACCAGTAGCAGTAGCTGAATTTACAATAGGAGCATCACCGTACATAATGATACCAGCCCAAGAACCTGCAACCTTTGACTTCTCTGTAAGAACGATTGGATTGTCAGCAGTACCTTCAGCGATTAACTTACCACCTTTTAATACAACTAAGCCATCTTCTCCATCCGCTTTATCAGAGGTAATTGTTGTACCTGCCTCTATTGTCAATGTAACACCTGATTGAATCTTTACCATACCTTTCAGGGTATAGTTTCCGTAAGCAAGGGTTCTGTTAGTAGTAATGTCACCAGTGATCTCACCAGTTACCGGGTTTACAGGAACCACTTGATCGTCATCGTCACTTGAACATCCTACAAATAATGTTGATGCTAAAATTGCCGCGTAAAATACTTTTTTCATTGAACTAAAAATTATGATGTCTCAAAAGTAGATTGATAATGTATTCTAAACATTAACGGATTGTTACGATTTAAAGAACAATCCGTTAACTAAATATTAAGAACTAGAAGGAATATCCTAAGCCGAGAGAAAAACCAACACCTCGCTTATAATCCTTTACAGTAAGGTCATTTTCATAGATCTGCACAGTGCTCTTTTCGCCCATGCGAATCTCATAGGTAGGATTCAAAATGTTGTCAACGGTAAATTTAACATCCCATTTATTGGAGATCTTGTTATTCCAGATAAAATCCAGTTTATTAAATGGCATCTCATAATAATGATCCAATCCATTGGTACCTACAGCGAAGATGCGCTTACCATATACGTTATAAGACATCGTCATGGTGCTTCTCCAGGTCTTAGAGAAGTCCTCTTCATACTTTAGATCGGCAT
Organism: Sphingobacteriaceae bacterium UBA6709; assembly: GCA_002454425.1. Taxonomy (GTDB): domain Bacteria; phylum Bacteroidota; class Bacteroidia; order Sphingobacteriales; family Sphingobacteriaceae; genus Arcticibacter. The sequence continues at coordinate 12,395 of DKIV01000051.1, read as the reverse complement.
TGATTAACCAAGGTGATGCTCCCTGTAATTTTCTGGTATTCTTGTCTCCAATAGCAGCTGTTTCTGCACTATTTCTAATGGGGTCAATAGTCGTCTGAGTGTACATCACCGAGGCATTAAAGCCCACGGCAAATTTTGATAACGATTCGCTTATACGACTTAGCTGACCTAAGAACTCAAGTTCTGCTCCATACATAATAGCTTTCTTTGAGTTATCATAAGTAATAACTAATCCGCCGCTACCGGCAGTCTGCTGAAATAAACGTTCGATAGGATTTTTCAAATACTTTGCATAACCTGTGATGGCAAACATCTCCTTATTACTTGGAAATAACTCGTATTTCAAATCCAGATTAAAATTCTTGCTATTGTTAACGTTAGGGTTACCATTTTCGATAGTAGCATCAGGATTTACGAATTCTAATGGATAAGCTTCCATAATGACAGGCTTTGTTAATGTCTTTGACGCGGACAACCGAAGATTCGCATAGTCGGTCAGTTCATACTTAAGATTAACTGCCGGTAAAACATCAAAATTATCCTTCTTTAACTTCTGAAATGGATCAGTGAAGCTACCTGAATTGCGATACCGTGTTTCCCGTAGTGACTGCTCAAAACGTGATCCGGCGTTTAAATGAAAACGATCACTTAGATTCAGCGCGATATCAGCATATCCGGCGTTCACCGTTTCATTCATCTTCGCATTGTATGTAGCATTTGAACCCTCGCGGTAACTAAAATTACCGGCACTAATCTCATTGCGTAATACCGCATCCGGACTATTTAATGAAAAAGTAGCAAGGTTTGAATTTAAATATTGTGACACCAGAAATCTGAAGTTCGATTCCATTTTGTTGTACGAACCATTATATCCTACACGTAAGCTATGTGCTTTATTAAGATCGTCGTTACCGAACTTCCAGTTGTATTCTAACAAACCTGAAGCATAGAAACTACCATCAAAGTCCATATATTGACGAACGATACTATTACCTGTATAGTTAACAGAGATGTCATCTCCATTTTTTGAACCTTTGAACGACTTACGATCTGGCAACTGATACTGTGAATGCGTATATGACGCCCCTGCCTTTATTGTGTGGTGCTCATCAGTAGTAAGCTTATAGCTCGCCAATGCCTGCGCATTAATATAATCAGTTGTCTGTAGCTGATTTAGGCGAATAAAGGAATTGTTCACCGTTGCCTGGCTATTGGTATAACCTATTTGATCCTGAATCATATTCTCTGTACCCTTCAGATAAAAGGCATTCACATCTAAGCTAAAGCGCGGCGCATTATAGCGAATCGCTCCCAATACAGAAGAGTTTGTGGTAAACCTGTACTTACTTGTTGTCAGGTTATTATCATAGATCCCCTGACTGGTGTTAAAGAAACGATCTACCCCTTCACGATTCTGGAAGCTATTTTCAAAATTAAGTGAAAAGACATAGTTCATTGAACGTCCTTCACCTAAAAAAACCTTATCAGAATGTAAAATACCTACGCTGCTGTTTATTGGAGCTTTCATTGACTTAACGTCAAATCCAGAACCAAAGCCACTATTGGCTTCCTGAGCAGTCATGGTATAGGAAGCAGGGCGAGAGCCAAAAACTTTTGGAAGATCACGATCACTTCCGCTGAATCCGAAGAAATCACCAGCAGAGCTACCATCCTTCGAAAGAAGGAAATTCTTAAATGTCGTATTGGAGATTACCCCCGCACCGAGACTGATCTTTGTCTGTCGCTTCTCTCCACGAGAAGTAACAATATTGAAAGTACCGCCGGCGAAATCTCCGTAAATATTAGAATTGAAGGTTTTGTATGTCTCTATTACAGAAACAATATCTGTAGGAAAGAGATCCAATGGAATGATCTTTTTAAAGGGATTGTTTGAAGGTACCGCAAGACCGTTGATAAGTAAATTATTGTAGCGATCCTCCAACCCACGAACGAAAAGACCACGACCGTCAACCTTTGTGATCCCCGTGATTTTTGTAAGTCCCTCCTCTACGTCACTTACTCCTTTACGAGAAAGTTCTTGAATACCGATACCCTGCTTAATTTCAAGGGCTTTCTTCTGACCTACAAGCAGAGCCACTTCAGTTTCTTTGCTTGCCTGAACGCTGACCACCGCCTCTTTCAAGGTTTGACCGCTCTCTTCCAAAACAACATTTAATGTTGTTGTCTGGCCTGATTTTACGATTACATTAGGTAAGGTCTGTGTGGTGTATCCTAAATATGATACTGCCAAACTATATTTTCCTGACGACAAACTACCAATGGCATACTTACCTGTCGCATCAGTACCCGCCCCACGAGCAGTACCCACTAACTTAACAGTCACGCCAATGAGCGTTTCCCCGGTCTTCTTGTCTGTTACAATACCCGATATACGTCCCGTCTGCTGCGCCGAGACATTCAGAATAGTTGTTAGTAATAAGATTAGAATACTAAATCTGTAAAAATTTTTCACTTTTGCTATGTTTATCGACAGCAAAAGTATTATCACAATGTTAGCAGTATATTAGCTTCCCATTAAGGATTAGTAATATAAAGATTAAGCCAATATTAACAAGTGTATATCCTTAGTCAGCCCGCTTAGGAAAGTCAAACATTACCAAGGGCGTAACTAACAATTCAGCCACCGAGAAGGTAGCTGTTCCTTTCTTACGTCCTCTTATCGCGACAATCAGTAATATCACAGCTAGCACAAACACAACCGAGCATACCTGCCATATCTGCATACCCTCACCCGAATCCCTCCATCGTTCAATACTGACGATGAAATAAGAACTGGCAAAAACCACAAGAAGCACCCCGTACGACGCAAGCGGACGTCGTCTGTAATAGTAATAAACAACCAGTGCTATAAAGAATGAGGCCCAATTAATGAAACCGTTGTAAGCCTTCAGAAAACCCAGATAAGGAAAAGGAGCACTCCAGATAAACCCAATCATTGCGAACAGCAATAACACATAGCCACAATACATTAGCAAGCGACTCTTCTTCTCAGGGTAATATTGACTAAACGTATTTATATCACGCTGCACGGGATCTACCGTAGGTGATGCTTGTGGCTTCACAGTTCTCTTTGCCGACATTGATTTCTTATTATTTAGTAGCTGTAAATATAAAAGGCCCTCAATTGAGAGCCTTTCGTATTATTTTGCGAAAGATACCGATCGCGTCTCCCGTATTACCGTAACCTTAATCTGCCCCGGATAGGTCATCTCGGTTTGTATACGATTAGAGATATCAGTTGCGAGAATTTCAGCCTGCGCATCACTCACGCGCTCGCTTTCCACCACAACACGCAGTTCTCTACCTGCCTGAATAGCGAAGGTCTTCTCAACCCCCGGATAGGATAATGCAAGCTCTTCAAGTTCCTTCAAGCGCTTAATATAGCTTTCAACAACCTCACGACGAGCTCCCGGACGAGCACCGGAGATAGCATCACAAGCCTGAACAATCGGAGATATTAACGATGTCATTTCAATTTCATCGTGGTGCGCTCCAATAGCATTACATACATCAGGATGCTCTTTATACTTCTCAGCAAGCTGCATACCCAGGATAGCATGTGGTAATTCCGGATTGTCATCTGGAACCTTTCCGATATCGTGTAATAGTCCTGCGCGTTTCGCAAGCTTAACGTTAAGCCCCAATTCTGATGCCATCGTCGCACAGAAATTAGCAACCTCTCTGGAGTGCTGCAGCAAATTCTGCCCGTAAGATGAGCGGTAACGCATACGCCCTACCATCCTAATCAACTCAGGATGTAAACCATGAATACCCAGATCGATAACAGTACGTTCGCCAATCTCTACAATTTCGTCTTCTATCTGCTTCTTCGTCTTGGCTACTACTTCCTCAATACGCGCCGGATGGATACGTCCGTCCGTTACCAGACGGTGTAATGCCAGACGCGCGATTTCACGACGTACCGGATCAAAGCCTGAAAGAATAATCGCCTCAGGAGTATCGTCAACGATAATTTCCACGCCTGTTGCAGCTTCCAGAGCTCGAATATTTCTACCCTCGCGACCAATTACACGTCCTTTGATCTCATCATTTTCAATATTGAAAATAGACACGGTGTTTTCTATCGCAGCCTCAGTAGCTGTACGCTGAATGGTTTGAATAACCACTTTCTTAGCTTCCTTACTTGCAGTAAGCTTCGCCTCATCAACGATATCTTTAATCTGCATCATGGCTTTAGTCCGAGCCTCTTCACGCAATGAATCCACAAGCTCATTCTTAGCCTCCTCAGCTGACAGTCCTGCTATTGACTCAAGCTTGCTGATGTGCTGATTTTTCAGCAACTCAACTTCTTCCTGCTTTACGCGGGTTATTTCTTGTTGTTTCTCAAGACCTTTACGCTGGTTATCAATCTCCTGATCCTTACGATTAACGTTTTCCATGCGCTGATTCAGCGACTGCTCCTTCTGCTTGATAGAGTTCTCACGTTGGTTTAACGAATTATTTTTCGCATTCACCTGTTGTTCGTGCTCTGCCTTTAACTGCAAAAATTTCTCCTTTGCTTCCAACAACTTGTTCTTCTTAAGAATCTCGGCATTGTTCTCCGCGTCTTTCAGTATTTTCTTGACTTTATTCTGAGCGGCAAGCTCCTGATTTCGCAATAGCTTACGGAGCGCGAAGCGCCCGATAACTATGCCTGCGACTAAACCTAATAAAATGTAAAGTATAACATCCATATATTCGTAAATAAAATCCCGCACAATACAACCGGGCTATTCATCACCTTATCTGGCGGGTGTCAGACAAGCAAACAGCACGGAGGCTTTTCATTGGCAAATGTGGATCTCCCGATCCTGTGATCAATTCTTTAAATTAACAAAAATATCCAAATGCCACGAAAGCATAACTCCAATAAGGCTAAGCTATCGTCTATTTCTTTAGCATCTCACACTCACTCGCTACGTTGAGGTAATGGCATACAAAACGGACAAAAAAAAACCGCAATTAAACAAGGCCTCATGTACTGTATAACTTCGTGCAAACAAGATTAGAGTTTTAATCATAATCAAGTGGCTGATGCCAGGTGATTTACATTTTATTTAACCCTTTTGATATAGAAGCGTTAAGTTTAATACAATAGTGAAACTTTGAATTAACTGCGGTTATTTCCTAAAGCTCTTATGTTAAAGAACGAATTATTACTTATTAAAGAAATCATTTAACAAAGAATCAAGATGATGCACCTTCTCCGATATATCAGAACCCTGTTCCGCCAGTTGTCTTTCTGACTTCAACGACGATGTTGCATAAAACAGCAAACTCATCGCCAATAGATCCTGCTTATCTTTTACCGAATAATTTTCCTGATATTCTTTTATCCGGTCATTGATCAGCTTGGCTGCTTTCCTCACAATTTCCTCCTCTTCCATATTTACCTTCAACGGATAAACACGGTCAGCAATATTTATTTTTATTGAGATTTCTCCCATTATGAGCTATGTTTCACGTCTGCGTTACTTTTTCAGCAACACAATACATTTATCTATTTCCCGCACAAATTCGCTAATTTTTTGCTTTATGTCAAGGGTTTTTTCATTTATACCTGAATTTATGCCCGACATGGCTTCCAGCGACCTTGCCATCTTCAAAGCACGCAATTTCTCTTCCAGATCTACATTGCGAGCGTTCGCGTCGTCCATACGATCTTTTAAAGATTGATTCTCAAGCTTCAACAGGTCATTCTCCTCCTGCAAGGCCGAGCTTAACTCCAACAGTTGCTGAGTCTTGAGTAATATCTGATCTAATTGACGGGTAATAGCCATGCTTCTTTTTTTTCTGCCTATTTCCTGATTTCCGCTCCCAGTTCTTTACCCAAGATAAGGATTAATTTGTTCATTACCGCATCAATCTGTTTGTCGGTCAACGTCTTTTCCTCATCCTGAAGCGTAAAACTCAAAGCATAGGACTTTTTACCTTTCGGCACTTTGTCACCTTGATATACATCAAAAACATTTACTTCTTTAATAAGCTTCTTCTCGCTCTTCAATGCTAGTTGTTCAAGACTATAAAAATCAACAGAATCGTCAATCAACAGGGAAAGATCACGACGTACAGACGGGAATTTAGACACCTCCTTATAGGTGATCTTATTCTTGCGGATGCTCTTTAACAGCAGATCCCAATCGATATCAGCATAATAAACATCATTGGCAATATCCATTGACTTCAATATCTTTTTCGATACCGTACCGAAAACTACCAATGCCTTTTCCGCCTTCTTATATTGAACGGCCTGCGCGAAATTGTCGCTTTCGAACGCTTCCTGCGCTAGTCCCTGAACATTTAAACGTGCAATAATGGCATCTACCGCAGCCTTCAGATTATAAAAAGAACTGTCCTCGGCAGACTGATTCCATTGCGTGGCTTGCTTTGCTCCGGTGATAAAAATCGCCAGACGCTGATTCTCAGAATATTTATCGTCCTGACGAGCGTACACGCGGCCAAACTCATACAGCTTCAAATCCGCTTGCTTACGATTCTGATTGTAGTTAATGGCCTCTAAACCTGAGAATAGCAAGGTCTGACGCATGGTATCTAAATCGCTGCTTAGAGGATTGACGATTTTTACCGCCGTATCCTCATCGGCAGTATATGCCGAGCGAGTAAGAGAATTTGATAGAATTTCGGCAAACCCATTGGCGCTCAGCATATCCGCTATCTGGTTTTGCACCGCTTCCCGATCAGGTTTGATACCGTAGTTCAAAGAAGCCTTAACCTGTGTCGGAATAGCAATGTTGTTATATCCGTAAATCCTCAGCACTTCCTCAATGACGTCTACTTCACGAGTTACATCAACCTTGTACGCAGGAACGCTTAACTGCAATCCAGCCTCCGTCTCGGCAACAATATGAATACCTAAGGCAAGTAAGATCTCTTTAACAGTCGCTGTATCGATATGCTCACCAATCAGACGATCGATGTTGGCATAGCCCACTTCCACATCAAAGGCCTTTGCCTGCACAGGATAAATGTCACTGATATCTGAAGAAATAGATCCGCCGGCTACTTCCTGAATCAATAGCGCGGCTCTCTTAAGCGCAAACACAGGCATATCTGGATCCGTACCGCGCTCAAATCTAAAAGACGCGTCGGTTTTCAAACCGTGGCGCTTTGAGGTCTTCCGCACCGAAACGGCGTTAAAGTAGGCGCTCTCTAAAAATATATTCTGTGTAGTCTCGCAAACTCCGGATGCTTTGCCGCCAAATACACCAGCGATACACAAGGGTTTCGAGGCATCACAAATCATCAGATCTTCTGCGGAAAGCTTTCGTTCTACACCGTCAAGAGTCACAAAGGGTGTCCCCTCTTCACAGTTGCGCACAACTACTTTACTTCCATCAAGCTGATCCGCGTCAAAAGCGTGCAATGGCTGCCCTAGTTCATGCAACACATAGTTCGTAACATCCACCACGTTATTTACAGGCCGTACACCGATTACCTGCAGTTTCTCTTTCAACCAATCCGGTGATTCAGCAACCCTAACTCCTGAAATACTTAAGGAGCTATAACGTATACAAGCGTCCTGGTTTTTAACTTCCACCGGAATGGAAGCCGTAATGTCATCCACCTTAAAAGCCGACACATCCGGTAAGGTCACAGCAGTTCTTAAAGACGCGGCAAGATCACGCGCGACACCCAGGTGCGAGGCGGCGTCCGCCCGATTAGGCGTAAGTCCGATTTCAAACATAAAATCGTCCTTAATACCGAAATATTCACGTGCCGGCGTCCCTGTCACGGTATCTTCCGGCAACACCATAATCCCGGCATGTGATACCCCTAATCCTATTTCATCTTCCGCGCAGATCATACCTTCCGATACCTCTCCGCGGATCTTTGACTTATTTATTTTGAAAGGATCTCCTTCCAACGGATGCACTGTTGTTCCTACCGTGGCAACGATCACTTTCTGACCTGCCGCAACATTCGGAGCTCCACAAACCACCTGAAGATCTGTTCCGCTGCCTACGTCCACTTTAGTCACCCGCAGACGATCAGCATTAGGATGTTGCTGACATTCGTTCACATATCCTATAACCAGACCCTCCAGACCGCCCGGAATAGTCTGCACCTTTTCCAGACTTTCCACTTCAAGTCCCGTGCTGGTGAGGATACCGGAAATATCCTCCGGCGTTTTAGTCGTATTAATAAACTGTGTTAACCAGTTATATGAAATTTTCATTACTTCTATTATGAGAGCAACAAAGATATAAAACATTCATTAGCTACCCTCACCATACGCCATTAAAGTTTGGCAGTGACGATCCTGAACTTATTATAGCACCATCAATAAGGCCTCAAATAATGCCTTCGTCAGCAAAGCTGTAAATGCTATTTCCTGCAAAAATCACATGATCCAGCACCGCGATATCCAATACCCGGCCTGCGTCAATCATCTGCCTTGTCAGATCGATATCTGCTTTACTTGGATTGCGATTTCCCGAGGGATGATTATGCGCCAGAATAATCGATGCCGCGTTAAATTCCAGCGCCCGTTTAAAGATAAGCTTCGGATCAGCGATAGTTCCAGCCTGACCGCCTTTGCTTATCTGTTCCCGGGCTACCACTTTATTTGCACGATTCATGAATACTACCCAAAACTCCTCATGCTTTAGGTCGTTCAGCGACATGCCCAACAGTGCCGACACGTCATTACTGCTTGCTATTTTAGGGAGTTCCTTTCCAGACAGGCCGGCGCGTCGGCGACCTAGTTCAAATGCTGCGATAATGGACACGGCTTTTGCCGTACCTACGCCCTTAAACTTCAATAGCTCAGCAAGTCCCAGGTTCGCCAATTGCTCCAGATCGTTATCAAGACTGCATAGGATTCTGCGTGATAACTCAACGGCCGTTTCAGTCCTGCTCCCTGAGGCAATAATTATCGCAAGCAGTTCCGCGTCACTCAAACTCCGACGCCCCTGCGCGGCGAGTTTCTCCCGTGGCCTGTCCTCCTCCGCCCAATGCTTTACACTTATATGTTGGTCATAGTGGTTGTTCATATAAACAAAACTTCTTGCCTCAACAAAAAGTTACAAGCACTCAAAATGAATTCATTGAAGAAAAATCTAGTCTGGATGGCTAAAAATCCTGAGACCAGGAATACCCATTAACGGATTCGCCAATTCACGATGAGCAGACATAATAAAGTATCCGGCATGGCAGATACCGCGCGTTTCTACGAAATGCTATTCTTTAACTTGTGGAGGTACGTAACTGTACACCACTTTGTAGGATTGAGACTTCAAAGCCGTTGATAGTTTACCCATCGGCAAATCCTGCTTCTGCATGGTTGGCTCACATACTGTGTAATATCTGCCATCATATAAGATCGCATTCTTTCCTACAGGCTTTTCGAACTGTACTGCCATCGTGATATGTGTAGGATACAATAAGGCAATCATTGGCAGATCATAGATTTCCTTTACCAGATAGAAGAATAATGCCGCCCGATCATCGCAATCACTATATTTAGAAAACAGGGTCTCCTCTGCCGACAAACGTTTTTCTTTTCCAAAATTCTCCTGATCATCCTCGTAAAGAAATGCGTAGCGGGTAAAGCGCATCAAATAATCAACACCTTTTTTCACCTTCATTCCTTCCACATTCTTCTTCAACAAGGGAATCAGACTGCCATAAGTTTCGCGACTGAGTGGGATGTTAAAATAGTCGGCAAAATCTACTACCGGATAGTTTTTAAAAATACTCTCTACATCCGGATTTAGCTTTACCTCAAAATGATAGGCCTTCTGCTTATAGCTAAACTGTATGTTCTTACTAGTATAACTTTCCGGACGAAAATCAGGTAACTTAGTCACCCGATAAGAAAAAGCGTTTCGGGCCCCTTCTACTTTTATACTTACCGGAATTGCCGGATCGTGTTCCAAATTAGCCTTGGGATAGTCATGAATATTCAAACACATGAATTTCTTTCCATCTACCATAAAGAATGGAATATCTTCAATATCTTCTTTGTTGTAGATATAAAATATAATCTCTGAAGATGTCAGTGCCAGACGGGCATCATATCCCGATTTACACATCAAAAACCACTTGTATGCTGTATAACGCGCGTAATTCTCTGCCTTGGGACTGATCTGCTCGGCGGTTTTACGCACGAGTTGATAGTATAGCCAGTCGTTCAGATCTTTCTCCCGCCGATAACTCAGCAAGGTGTCTATCAGCGACTGACAGTCAGCTTTTGATAATTGATAATAAAATGCGCGAAGTTCTTTGGCATCAGGATGCGCGGATAAGCGAACATCAACACCTGGGTTCAGCGTAAATTGCACGTTCCCCCCATAGAAATCTACATAAATAGATCGCTCTACCTGCTGCCCTAACGATACTTTTGTCGTAAGGACCATCATCGCGATAATGCAAATTCTGATTAGTGCCTTCATGACCTTATAGTAATTTAATATAAAATTAAGGTTAAATGTTTGTTAAAAAACTAATATCGATCACTATTTTTATTGCCAGTAATCAATAGCCAAAAAACAGGCCTCATTCTTATATTCTATTCAAAATAAAGCCCTTATCATTAGAAAAACACCAATCATTGCCGTTGAATTTTTATAAAAAAGACAGATGAGTTTTAAAGGCCATGCAAAATCCCATGAATGACGCTTTTTATGAGAACAGGACATTGCGACACTAAATCCAATAGCTTCTAAATAGGGGAAAACTCTTAACGAAAAGACCTGTATAAGAATACTCGCGCTACATCCTCAAATCATCCACAAAGCAAATACCCGATCATGAAAATCCGTAATATCATTACCGTCCTCTTTATCTACGCAGGCATGAGCGGCTCACTTAAGGCTCAGCAAGCCCGCAGACCGAATGTTATCTTCATCCTCGCTGACGATATGGGCTACGCCGATGTCGGTAGCTACGGACAAAAACAGATTAAAACGCCACGCATAGATCAACTGGTCGACGAAGGACTGCAGTTTACAAATTTCTACGCCGGAGCACCGGTATGCTCACCCTCCCGCGGATCCTTAATTACCGGCCTTAATACCGGACATGCTACTATCCGTGGAAATAATACACTCAAGGGTGGCTTGCCGGGAGCCAAGGGCAAACACGTTGTGTACCGCACAAACATCGCCAAAAGCGATTATACCCTGGGCAATCTGATGCAGGATGCTGGTTATGAAACTTATCTTGTAGGAAAATGGCATATCGGGGGATATGATTCTACAGCAACACCTTTACAGCACGGATTTAAACATTTCAGCGGCTGGCTTATCAACAAGCCCGAAACTTACAGCAGCACCTATTGGCCCGACCACAGGTACAGGGAGGGCAGACTCATCAAAATCAACGAGAACAGCGAGAACAAAAAAGGATACTACGAAACAAATCTATGTACCGACGAAGCGCTCGCATACCTTAACGACGGACTAAAACAGGAAAAGCCGTTCTTCCTGATGCTCAACTACAACAACCCGCATTCGCCGCTTGACGCTCCCACAGACCCTCAATACAACAACACGGACTGGCCGGAGGAGATGAAAACCTATGCATCCATGGTTAGCAATCTCGACCGTTCCATAGGTCGCATCATTGACTTTCTTAAACAAACGGGTTTAGACAAGAAAACACTGGTTTTTGTGAGCTCTGACAATGGCCCACGATCAGAACCAACACCCCAACTTACACGCGTGGCCGAATTTTTTGACTCAAATGGAAAACTCAGGGGATATAAGCGCGATCTCTATGAGGGTGGCATACGTATTCCAACCATCGCCTGGGCTCCTTCCATCATCAAAGAACACCGACAATCAACCACCGTGGCGTACTTCCCGGATATCATGCCAACCTTAGCTCAACTTGCGGAATACAAGGGTAAATTCAAAACAGACGGGATAAGTCTCTATGACGAGATAACAAATCAAAAAAGATTGTCTGGCGACCGTTTCCTCTATTGGGAATTTTTCGAAAATGGATTCGAACAGGCTGTACGTTTCGGGAAATGGAAAGCCGTAAAGCATTCCGGAAAAATGGAACTATATGACCTTGCAAAGGATCCCTCGGAACAATTCAACATTGCTCAAAATCATCCCGACATAATCAGCAAAATAGAAGATTATCTAAAACATTGTCGCTCCGACTCCCCCTACTGGCCCATTGAGGAGGCAAACAAACTCAAACAACTACGCGATCTGAAGAACGCGAAAAAAGACGATCAATAATTTCTTGCCACTCCGCTACTCTATCCGAACGGGGGACTTGCACCCACCTGCTTCAAGACTGACTCGGGACTGACTCGAGACACGCTCGAGTGGTGATCGACATTTCATCGACATTACATGGGCATTTCATGGGCATCTCATCGACTATTGCCCATAACA
>DKIV01000003.1 GCA_002454425.1 Sphingobacteriaceae bacterium UBA6709 | reverse complement strand
AAATACATTCAGCTTTTTTATCTAACAAGACCCGCAAAACACTAACTATCACCACGATATTTTTTAATCGCTAAGAAACAGGCGGACTAATGTCCGGCCACTGTTAGCTTATTCTCGATCATCCTGTTATTATATTGCTGAGAAAATGCGTTAACAAGGGTCGTCATAGAATCCCGAAGCGCCAATTCTTTACCCAAGAGATTAACGTGCAACAATGGATCCTGACGATAATTATATAATCCAACGGCACCCTTGATATCATATTGCATTACATAAGTACCTTTAAACAATTGAAGCATGGAATTATAATTAACCCCAAAATGCTTATCCGAAGGTGCTACCAGCTGATCACTGCCAAATGCGAAATAAGGCTTATCATAATTTAAATACGAAAGAACAGATGGCATAATATCCGTCTGGAAGATTAGATGATCATCCACTCCCTTAAGATCACTACCAGGCTTATAGAAGATAATCGGAACCTCATACGCTCCCGTGCTCGTATTGTAGACATCATGACTTACCTGCGGACTTGTATGATCAGCGGTAATTACAAATAGTGTATTTTTATACCAGGGCATTTTTGATGCAGACGCGAAGAACTTGCGAAGTGACATGTCCGTATAACCAACACACTGATGAATGGGCTGAGTGCCCTTCGGGAACTTTCCTTCGTATTCCTGCGGTACATGGAATGGGTGGTGCGACGACACGGAAAATATAGAAGCCATAAAAGGCTGCTTCTTTTCATTAAGCGTTCTAGCAAAAAACTGAAAGAACGGCTCATCCCAAATACCCCACATACCATCAAACTGACTATCGTCATTAAACTCTGTCTTCCCGTAATAATGCTGAAAGCCCGCCATTTTTGCAAAAGCCTGAAATCCCATCGAACCATTAGGAGCTCCATGAAAGAAAGAGCAGTCGTATCCTTTAGCACTTAGCAGACTGGCTATACTATTAATACTGTTACCTGAATAATTAGAAAGCACAAAAGGTTCGACAACTGAGGGGATACTGGCAAGAACAGAAGGCATGGCATCTATAGACTTCCTTCCCGTAGCAAAAGAGTTAGTATATGTACGACTATTTTGTACGAGAGAATCAAGGAAAGGCGTATATCCTTTATATGTACCATTGTCGAGATTCTTGTTAAATACACCGAAGAATTCTTTACTAAAGCTTTCCAATATAATTACAACAACGTTATAAGGCTTAAATGGCTGCCCCGCTACAGGATGATGAACAGGATTATAAAGACTTTCGAGTTGCGATAGGCTATTGAAATATGCCACCTTTTTTAAGGGCTGCTTCGAAAGCGTCTTATAAATGGAAAGCGGAGTATTTAATACAATCCCAATTTCAGCAGGTGTATTCGTATATTCAGCTGCATTACTCAAAGTGATCGGCCGTGTGCTATGAGCAAAGCCTCCGCGCACTCCTCCCACAAATAATGTAACACCCAGCAACAGCACCAAGGTAAACACCGGATAATACACCCAATTGCTCTTTATAGAACTGGCAATAATATTCACCCGATTATATAGATACAGCATTAAGCCAATAAGTAATACTACCAACACAACGATATACCAGAAGTCAAACAGGAACTGTATGCCTAATTGAATATTACTTTTATCATTAGAGAATTCCCGAAAAACTGTCCATGAAGTTCTCCGTAGGGTAAATCTGTAATATACAATATCAATACAGTTACTGATGATAGCAATGCCGTTAGTGACGTAGAACACCCATTTAAATACCTCCTGATATTTAGGCGAATATCTGAATCTGAAAGGGATCAGAAACGCGAATATGTAAACGGCATTAGTATACAAAACCGCCACCAGATCGAACTTAAGTCCCGCGACAAAGAGACTAAACAGATGCCCCGAATTTTCCATTGGAAACAGCGATGTATTAAAGCTGTAGAACAAAAGACGACAGACACTCATTAAAAACATGGCGACCAATAGCCTGAATAGCAGCGCGTAATTTATATTCGTATCGAAGGTGGAAGAAATTCTTTTGTTAATCATTTGATAATAAATAATTAACAAAGTTAGAAAATTGGCTCGATAAAAAATGAAGAACTCATGAAGCATTCTTCAATCTAAGGGGGAAGATTTGTAGCTTAGCTGGCAACAATCAATTTAGAAAATCATGAAGAAATACTGCCTTACGTTAGATCTCAGAAATGACGAAACCCTCATTGAAGAATATGAAGCCTATCATAAGACCGTATGGCCGGAAGTGGTACAGGCTATAAGAGATTCAGGAATACACGGTATGGAGATTTTTCGCTTTGGAAACCGGCTATTTATGATCATGGAAACCGAAGACACTTTCAGCTTCGAGCGAAAAGCAGCCATGGACGCCGGTAACGCTAAAAATAGAGAGTGGGAAGAGCTGATGTGGAAATTCCAGGCATCGGTTCCGGGCGCAAAAGATGGAGAAAAATGGGTGCTCATGAATTGCATTTTTGATCTAAAGGAACAAAAAGGCCTTTCCTGAGAAAAGTAGCAAAGAGCGGAATCCCAAATTTCCGCTCTTTGCCTTACTAAGTTCTATGGTGTGTATATATGGATCAGGCAACCAGTAGGTCATTATCCTGGTTAGAACCTGTAGCTAAAGCTGTTTTCTTGAACTCATTCCATCTGTGCGTTATCAGATCATTTAAAAGTGCAGCCTGCAACTGTTTGTCAAAATCTATTAGTAACTGATCGATTAATGTAGCTCTTTCCATTTTCATAGTAATTGTTATTGTTCGGTACCAGAAAACAGTCCAAGACCGTGCCAAAGTCGCCATACCTCAATCATACGGGTTAGAAACCCAAAACAGCACAAAGAATGTAGAGCAAACAGGACAGCATTTGTTCGTTTTCATAAACTCCTCATAGAACATCCGGGCGTCGTACACAATAGATATTAAGGACATCGCGTCACTGTTTTTTTACAGTAGCTCAAAATAACCTAAACTTTTTTCTATGTTTGTTCAATTTTAGGTTTATAGATCTGATTTTGCCGATTAAATGTAAGCACAGCGCTATTTAAGCCGGCCTTCAAATTAAATTATTATGGAGACTATTCTATTTCGCTCGGTAACTATTCTTTTCCCCGATTCCGAGTTTTATCAGCAAAAAGCGGATGTTCTTATAGAAAATGGACAAATAAAAGAGGTAGCATCCGTTATCGCCCTTGCAAATAGAGAAGCTGAAGAGATTGATGCAAACGGACAGTTTTTAAGTCCAGGATTCTTTGACATGAATGTCAACTTCGGAGAACCTGGTTTTGAAACCAAAGAAACCCTGGCAAGTGGTGCTGCGGCAGCTATTGCCGGAGGATTTACAGGTCTCGCCATACAGCCTGATACGGCTCCTCCCCTCCACAGCAAGTCGGAAATATCTTTGGTGGTAAACGCCAGTCGCGAACTGATGGCCGATATTTATCCGATAGGTTGCATTAGCGTTGACCGAGCAGGAAAAGACATGGCAGAGCTTTATGATATGCACCGAAGTGGAGCAATCGCTTTTTCTGATGGCACTCGTGCCGTATCAGACTCGGGACTGATGAGCAGAGCGCTTTTATACGCCAATGGATTTGATGGCATCATCCTCTCCTTTCCTGAGGACAGGGCTATCGCAGGTAAAGGGCGTATGAACGAAGGAGAAATGAGCACCTATCTAGGCATCAAAGGCATCCCTAACCTGGCGGAAGAAATCTTTATCTCCAGAGATTTATTTCTTGCAGAATACAGCGATAGCCGCATACACTTTAGCACAATAAGTACGGCAGGAAGTGTTGAGCTCATTCGTGCCGCGAGAAAAAAAGGACTAAAAGTAACTTGCGACGTCGCAGCACATCATTTAGTGCTCACCGAATCAGTATTGAGCGGCTTTGATTCTAACTACAAAGTAAAACCACCGCTTCGTACAGAAGCTGATCGGCAAGCTCTATTAGCAGGTTTGAAAGATGGCACAATTGACGCAATCGTATCTCAACATACTCCTCATGAAATAGAGCACAAGGAGGTTGAATTTGAAACGGCCTCGTATGGTATCATCGGTCTCCAGACCGTACTACCTTTGTTGGTAGAAGCAGGTTTAGCACCAGAATTGATTGTCGAGAAGCTTAGCATTTCCCCCAGAACAATCTTAGGATTAGATATTCCTGAGTTACGCTCCGGCAGCCAGGCAAACGTGGTTATCTTCGACATACATAAAAGCTGGACATTTAATACATCGTCAAACCTGTCGTTATCATCAAATTCTCCGTATATTGGTGAAGAGCTGAAGGGGCAGGCGCTCTACGTAATTAATAAAGGCAAAATTTACCGTGCTGAGCCCGGCTCGGATCACAAGAAATAATTGACTATTTCAATTTCCCAAACTAAAATCAAAGAAAAATGACTCCATTCGTAAAAAACACGCTGTCAGCGACCCTTGATCAATTCGCAAGCATTTCTAAAGTGGAAGGCATGGCAGATTTTAAAGAAAGCTTGTTAAAAGTTTTCGAAAGTGATCTGGATTTCCTGTCGAAGACAGCACAGCTGGACGAAACATTTGACGATTATCCCAAGCTTGAATCTTTAAGAGAAATAATATTCGACCTGCTACTTGTAAACTTCTTCTCCAGCGATGTTGAAAAATTGGAAGAAGACTATCTCGACTCTGAAGAGTGGGAAAGTATTGAAGAACAGACCATCGATAAAGGCACTGAGCTTCTGAATGTTTTACTGTACTTAAGAGAATGTAAAGCTGATAAGATCGAACCTAGTCTCTCTGATTTTCTAAAAGAATTCTTACTGATAGAAGATGACGAATTCCAGGATGAAGTTCTTATATACGAAGCTGTAATTGCCAATCAGGATCTGGTAGATGCCGAGGTTGAACAAATTGGAACGGTAGCCAAAGCTCTTCCTGATGATGATGAATTTAAAGAGTTGTTTTATCCGGTAATGGCATTCTTCAACGAGATGAACCCTACGGAAGCACAACTGAAAGCTTTCACTGAGAACAGTGAAAACCCTGAATTCGATGCAGCCGTGTACGCGTTACTTGTAGAATTTAATAAAGCAAAATAGTAGCAAACTTATGGAGCAAGTAACATTACAACCTATTAACCTGAAAAAGGAAGCCTTACAATTCGGACTAATTTGGGCTTTTATCGATATCGTCATCTTTCTGGTAACATATTATGTAAAACCGGAAGCTATGACCTCGATGTATTATGGAGGTATAAGCTACCTCATAAAAATCGGACTGGTCATTTTCTTCAGTTTAGAATTACGAAAGAAGATGGGAGGCTACTGGACTTTTAAGGAAGCGTTGTCGGCAATATTCATCATGTTCGTTAGCTCCGGGTTAATAACGTATATCTTTACTACGATCTTCGCAAAGTGGATAGAGCCTGATTACTCCAGAACCATGATAACTTTGACCGAGCAAAGCACGTTAAAGATGTTTGAAAGTATGGGTATGGATCAGGATACGATCGATAAATCCACCACAGATTTGAGAGAGAAATTAGAAGCTCAATTTAACCCTGGTATTAAAGAGGCCTTCACTACTTTCGGAATTATGGTCATTTTTAACTTTGTTGGAGCGCTGATATTTGCCGCGATATTCAAAAAGAATAAGCCGGTAATGCCCGTATTTAGCAGCGCAGAGGATAAGGAAGAGATTTAAGCATGATGAGCTAACTGCTCACTTCATTGCCGTCTAAGGCTATTAAGCACTCATAAACAGAGGCCGTCTCAAAACAAATGAGGCGGCCTTTTCTGTTCCTCATCTTCAAGAAAAATCCCCTTCTGTAAGCGCTGTTATCCTTATCATATTAATTTCCAGATCTGAGTTCAGCCCCAACAGGGGCTTACAAAAGTTGAAAGTCCTGCGATTCAAGTACAAGGACACGCGATGTCTTCCTAAGGAAGAATTAAGGAACAGCAAGTACGCGACTAAAGCGAGGTTAGAAATCCGGTGCTTTGCAGCAACGCTCAATTCTTCATTTATCAGTTCAATCATAGCGCCTTTTTATCTTATTCTTATCTGTCCTAGACAGACGGAACAATTCATGCTCTTGCGCTTAATCATGACGTCTCCCCTGCTGGCATCACCTAAATAATATCAAGCAGCTCGAAACACTTGACACACAGCTGGCCTCTTTTGTACGCCCCCGAACACGCACTTCAGGCTCCCCATGTTGCCCATACCGGCTCGTTCAACTTCCCGGTCTTGCTTGCGAAACCAACTTTCGCAGCACCTAGAATTCCAGTCATAAAGATTCAAATTTAACTTTTCTGCCACCTGAACCCTCCCGGTGAATCGGAGTTGTCAGACATACTGCGATGGTACCGGTTCGCAGCGCCGACAGAACAAAGATGAAACAATCTTTTTAGCCAGTCAACACCATATCTTTCAATCACTTAACTCGCCAACACTCAATTCAGGATTTCGCAACAAAACCCATGTATTCAGCTCCAGGATCCGGTCCCACCATCGCTTACCTTACCTATCGGCAGTGATGTAAAAATGTCCTGCGATGTCACAGTATGTCACATCAAAACACCCCGGCGACGCCTGTCCCTGATCAGAAAACTGCTCCCCCTTTTTAGCCCCTTGCTACCCACCTGCTTCGAGACTGACTCAG
>DKIV01000009.1 GCA_002454425.1 Sphingobacteriaceae bacterium UBA6709 | reverse complement strand
GTGCTGGAAAATAACAAGAGCAGGAAGTTCGCCGACTACTGGGCGAACTTAGCGCCCCCACAGGAGAAGAAGGAAACTCCCGGCTGGCCTACACCTGAGCTCGGACGAACGAAGCTTAGGTAGAACGATGAGGAATATTAGAATAGCTGTCGGGAATAGTGTTATTTAAGGAAGAAAGATTCAGGTCGTATTTCAAAAACTTTGATATCCGATGCATAGATTATTCTGGTGTTGTTATAATGCATCATAATTCGTGTGTAGTCTTATTGGCTTGGTATATTGTGTAAGGACTTCTGATTGAGAATTCATGGACAGCCTGTTTTACTTTTTCAGTACCATAAAAGCGAATAATTTCGCTTTTATCTTCGTCATTTCCTCGCTCAAAAACACGTTGAATCACAGCCCTGTATTGTCGTTCCCAGTCGATATGATCTATATCCGTATCCCAAAATAAAGCCTTTGTAAGAATATGCAGATTCGGAGTGCTTTTGATTTCTTTTTCTTTAATTCTTTGAATATCATAATATGCCTGCAATATTACTAAGGTCCCTTCTTCGAGTCCCAGTTCTCGTTCAATCTTTAATGCCAATGCGGTGCTAATTCCTCTTTTACCTTTAACAATAGCATTAAATGTTTGTGGGTGTTCTTCTACAGACAAAGCAAAGGGGCGTTGCTTAATAGAACGTTTTTTCAGTTCCCTATCAACTATAATCCCGGGATGGATACCCCTGTATTTTTCATATTGCTTAATCATAATATGAATATAATCATTTTTGCTTATAGTTGTATTGGTCGCCAGAACTTACCTAAAGAGATATTGTTTCCGGTTTGATACAGTAATGGAATAAAAGCAATTCCGCAAGAGGATATTGTATATGTTGTTTGTAATAAACTTGAGTACTTTCTTCAGCGCTTAGGCGAAACGTCCCTAAGTAAATTGAAATTCAGCGCTAGTCACTATGATCCTTATTGCGTTGGTATAGAACATGTCGTACACGCGTGGAAAATTTATTAAAGGTCTGGAGCAGATGAGTGCGAGGGCATTTGAGGTGATGGAGTTGCAATACGATAAACTTAATGATTTACGAGTTTTTAATTATTGACAGACCCTGCTATTGTATAGCCCTCAAAAACATCAGAGACAAATCATTTCAAAAAATGAAATAGTATTTCAATAATTAAAATACTATATTTGTATCATGGTGATCATTTCAAAAGCCGTCCTGCGTGATTTTGCACGAGCACATGCCGATGCGGAAACGCCGCTGGAAGACTGGTATGAACTGGTAAAAAACGCGGACTGGAAGAACTTTAATGAAATGAGAAATACCTTCAACAGCGTGGATGCGGTGGGCAATGACCGGTATGCGTTTAACATCAAAGGCAATTCCTACCGGCTGATCGCGCTGATCATATTTAAGATAAGGACGGTGTTCATCCTTTTTATCGGCAGCCATGCGGAATACGATAAGGTAGATGCCGCAACAGTAGCATTTAAAAAATAAGATGGCGATGGAACATGTTATAAATTCAGAAAAGCAGTATCACGAAACAATGTTGCAGGTTTATGATTTGATGAACAAGGGTGAGGCAAACCTCACCGAAGCCGATGTAAAAAAATTAACTGCGATGACCGCTGCCGCAGAGCAGTTTGAAGATGATGTGCTGCAATTGAAACCAGCCCGGCAGCCCAACTCACTGCCGGAAGCGATCGAACTCTTCATGTTCGAGAACAAGTTTTCCCAGGCACGGCTTGCCGATGAACTCGGGATGGGCAAACCCAAGCTGTCGCAAATCCTTACCGGAAAGCGCAAACCCGATGTGCCTTTTTTAAAAGCGGTTTACCATAAACTGAGGCTTGACCCCAAATTTATCCTTGATCATATTTAAAAACCCTAACCCTCGCGGGTATCACTGTTAGCGGCTTTTTTGCGGCTAACTGTTTTTCGCGTTCCTTTTTCTTCTTTTCAGCTTATTAATAATATATTGCTGATTAATAATGAGTTGGATATAGAACTGGACAGAATCGAAATTAATCGATCTGTCCAGTGAGGTGGTATCAGCTGGAATCGAACCAAAGGCTTCAAATATCTCGAGAAACTGCTGCATCCAGTGGTGACACTTAAATAGCTGGAAACTTACCGGTAAATACTTTCTGCCTGATCCAGTTAGCC
Organism: Sphingobacteriaceae bacterium UBA6709; assembly: GCA_002454425.1. Lineage (GTDB taxonomy): Bacteria > Bacteroidota > Bacteroidia > Sphingobacteriales > Sphingobacteriaceae > Arcticibacter. Next base: position 94,652 of record DKIV01000009.1, on the reverse strand, counting down.
GGGGTAATACCTGTTGCTTCCGCATAGCTATTTACTCTTTCATTTTCTGACGCAGTGAGTTTTGATTATTTTTCCTATTAAAACTCTACCTGTAACATCTGTTATAGCATATACACCTATAGGCTGCCGACTTTCTAAGACTGAAGCAGTTAACTTTTTTTCTTTTCCCTTACCTGTCTTCGGTAGTAAAATCGTTCGGTCACGAGTGAAGTCATCATATTGCTTTTCCTGGTATTGATTTTTAGTTGAGACAATATGTCTTTTGATGATGTCGCCATCGTAGTAAAGAATGCTAGCTTGGCGATAAGTATCTCCATTAAGTATTACTCTATCCCAATGCGGTTCGATAGGCTCTAAACCAAAATATATCCTCTGTTCATTAGTGAGTTCAAATTCCATTGACAGGTATCATTTGAACAGCAAGATAAATTTTAAATGGGATTTATAAAATGTGTTCTACCAATACTTAGTTCTAAGAACTTTCAGTCGCTTGATTTTTGTTAGGTCTTTAACGTTCAAGTGAGATGATTAGCGCTAATCACAAAAAATGCGCGGCACTGCACCGCCTTAACAAAGGTAGCTACGCAAATAAGCAGTCAACAGTATACGGAGCGGGCAGGTGTTGATGTTTTTTCGCTTGCCCGCTGTTGACAACTTATTTGCTATCGGCTCTTGGTTGTTTCTGCAATGAAATGCCGGAATGTGTCAGGATAATTTACATTTTGTAAAGTCGTTCGTCGAACCTGAAAGGCGTAACCGACTCAATCTTTAAATCTCTCGCTTCTTCATGTAGGGGATTGATCAATACATTTTGAGCAAACGGATCAACAACGCTGGGAACATAAAGAAGCATAGAACTTTTAGCAGTGAGCCAGGCGTTACCGATTTTAGCAAGTGACCTTGATGCAGGGTAGGTATTCCAGTTTTGTGGCAAATCTTGAGGATCAACTATGAGGTGAGTGACAGAATCAGGAACGCTCATTTCGATCATTTGCAAATCATGGTGTATTTCACCAGCTTCTAAATGAACCAGTTCCTCTAAGATACAAGTGGAAGATTGTACCGATGTATAAAGTACAGGTAAATGATCATGCCAGCGGGCAGCAGTCAAAAGGCCTCCACGACCGCTGAGATCGGTGGCGTACTTCTCTCTGGCAATACGATAAAGCTTCATGAATAGAAACCGTACTCGATTTGGGAAAGCAGGTTATCTACTAAACGGACACCTTCAGTAGTATCTAACAGCTGTAATGGGCTATGATTACCTAGTGTTAATTGCTCCCTTTCTAACCAATGCTCTGCTGTAGCCTTGTCGCCCAAAATATCTAAAGCACGGGTATAAACGCGCGTAACTTCGTATAGGAAATTAGATTGCTCAGGTGAAAGGCGTTGCTCGGGTTTATACCTGTTTAACTGGCGGGTACTGATATGAAGCACTTCCGACAGCTTCTCGCGATCCACGCTTGTCTTTTCTAAAAACGTGTCAACACCAGCTTTAGGCAAGCCTAAACGAATAGTATCAATAATATCGTAACCGCTGGCACTCTTAAGCGCAGTTTCCATCCATTGGCTACCATACAAGAATTTCAGCACAGCAGTTGAATTGTCTTCTGCTTTAAGGATGCTGTTTATATCTAACTTCTGTTGTTTTACCTGTATTGCCATGTGTCAACCAATATAAGGACAAATGTCTTAAATTGGAAATTGTTTTAAGATTATAATTCGCTTCGGAGTTTAATAGTAGTGCAGAATATATTGCTAATTAATAATGAGGTGGGTATAAAAAAGAACTGGACAGAGTCGAAATTAATCGATCTGTCCAGTGAGGTGGTATCAGCTGGAATCGAACCAGCGACACAAGGATTTTCAGTCCTTTGCTCTACCAACTGAGCTATGATACCGTTTCCGTTGGTTGGGACTGCAAAGATAGGCGATTTTCTTAATCAGACAATAGTTTTTTTATTAAAAACAGCTGGAATAGGTGCCTCCGATATTACCATATTGATAATAAGTGTTTTAATTTTGCTGTAAATCTGTCTTTCTCAGAAATTCGAGTACCTGCCTGCATTCCTCATCGGTAATTCCACCGGAAATCATCATGGGCAATTTATATTCTTTCTTCAGCGCCTTAGCTACCGGATCTTTATTTGTCATTTCTTCAGAGTTGTAAGTCATGTTCATGATCCATTCGGCGGTTCTTATCTTAGTTATACCTTTTAAACCCGGACCGATAAGTCTTTCGGTGCCGCTACTATGACAGGATACACACTTCATCTGAAATACGCTTTCTCCTGCAGTGGCCATCTCCTTGTCAATGGTGTTTCCAACTTTTACATCTGTAAATTTTCCTATACCCTTGCTGTCACTTGGCGCCAGGATGTCTACGGATGGCTCGTCGACCTGCTGTTGAGTATTGGATGCCGAGGTGTTGCTCTCAGCATTCGGCGACTGGCAGCCTTGAATAATTATGCAGGATAGACCTAACAGAGAAAAAAAGCGGATAAATGTGCTCATTAGTTAAATGTAAATTGTTCATAGAACTTCTCCCTGTATAATCAGAACAGCGTTGGGGGAGTTCGTTTGAGTCCACGAAGGGAAACCTGAGACAAAGGTATTAAGAAGACATATCATAAAGAATGATATGGGTCATGTTTCGGGCGCATGTCGTAACATAAAAGTGATGTTCGGTGTCTCCGGCCGTCAATGGCTCTTAAATAAAAATGGGGAACTAACTTTCGTTGATTCCCCATTTTTCATCATTTCTTTCATGACTATGCTGATTTACGCAGGATGTCTGCGAGGTGATGCTCAAAGCGCTCAATATATCCGTTAGTGATGTATCCATCTCGGTTGATTTCGAAGGTTGCAGGGTAGGGGATATCACCGTTAATTCCTGATATGCGTGCCCACACTGGATTTTTAGGATCCCACGCTCCAAACTTTTCGGCAATTAGATTTTGTGGGTCACTATATAGGTAATATTCGCCAGACAGGGAGGCCTGAATATCGAGGGAGGAAATGCGATCGGCAGTTACAATCAGGAGGTTTTGTCCGCGTTTTGCGTCGCGCAACGCCTCGTCAATAAAGCGGGTACCTTCCGTTTTCCATTCCTGCGAATAAAATATAATAAGCAGTTTCTCTCCCCGAAAATCGCTTAGGGAGTTTATTTGATGATTTTGCTCTCTGCCAGAGCGGTAAAAATGCAGACGCTCAACAGCGAATTTAATAAAGGGCGATAGATCTGCGCCTTGCAGTGTTGCCGGTGCACCCAGCACGTGGTTGAATACTTTGCTTGTAGACATGATTGTAAAAATTAATGGTGAAAAATGGAAGTGGATTTGAAAGATGCGTTACATGTAACAGCACATACGCATTCGGATACAGCACATCTGGCGATGTGTATTTTGTAAACTGTATGTATCCGCTTTGTTCATACGACAAATGTAATACTATTTATTATAATCTACAAAGTATATAGACTTTATTTGTAATTATAATGTAAGGTTAATATGTCTCATTATAAGCAGCTTTAAATCTAAAATTAGTAATCTATTAAATTGATAGATTGTGTATATTTGCGCCTGCACATATCTATATATCAAGCATGGTAAATAACGAGGCATTGCCTGAAGTGAGTCATCAAGTCGATCAGTTTAAAATATTAGTTATTGGCAACGCGGAAGATGTTGCCGGTGCAATTGCGTCTTTGAAAACACGTAAGGCCGGTGTTGTTGCTGATTTTCTGCATCTCAATGATTCTGAGCAATCTGATTTTTCCAGTAATACTGATCTTCCTCATCATGTGTTTCATCGTTACGATGAAGCGATGATCGCAGGCTATGATCTCATTCTTATGAACGCTCCCCATAATAACAGCGTCAAAGAGATTATTACCATTGCCGCCCGAAATGGCGTATTAGTTTCTTCTCTTGAGGCTGAAGCTTCAGGGAGCGTGAAATTGGGTCGCGCCATTCGTGGTGAGAAATACTGGAGACGTTTTGCCTTCTGGTGTCTTTTTGCTTTGGCCGCTGTTATTATCGGGCAGGTCATCGCTACCTATATTCCGTTTGAAGATTGGCTTGGCGGGGCCCAGAAGCTGGCTGACGATCTCAACCTTGACGCGCGGTTTGGTTATATGCTTTTGGCAGGCTTTTTAGCACAGATGGTTGACGGAGCTCTAGGTATGGGATATGGTGTTATTTCTACAACGATATTGCTTAGCACGGGACTTAATCCCGCGGCCATCAGTGGAAGTATACATACTGCCGAGATGTTTTCCAGTGGCGCCTCTGGCTTCAGTCACTACCGCTTCGGGAACATTAATAAAAAGCTTTTTAAGACGATACTTGTGCCTGGTGTCATCGGTGCTGTTATCGGCGCGCTCTTGCTTTCCTATCTGGGCGAAGCATATGGTGATTGGATGCGACCCATTCTTTCGGTATATACCCTGCTTTTGGGCGCGCGCATTTTGCGTAACGCGTTTATCAAGAAGAATGAAAACCGCAAAGTAAAGCATGCCGGCTGGCTTGCGGGAGCGGGGGGCTTTCTCGACTCTTTCGGCGGAGGTGGTTGGGGGCCCCTGGTAACAAGTACGCTCATCTCAAAGGGTAAAACACCTCGCTATATTATTGGTACTGTTAGTTTAACAGAGTTTTTTGTTACTCTGGGAAGTGCTCTTACCTTCTTTATTGTTTTGGGAACCAGTCATATAGAGACTATCGCGGGACTGATCATCGGAGGGTTGTTGGCCGCTCCTATTGCAGCACGTATGGCCGGAAATCTGAAGACTAAAACTATCCTGATCGCTGTTGGTGTGTTGGTTATTATTTCCAGCCTCCGTACGATCCTCAAGACTGTAGGCGGTATTTAGTTTTTAGGCAGATATAATCCCATTTCAGCGGTTAAATATCTCGACTGAAAGCCAGCTTATTGACTATCTGGCTGGAGGGCCTTAACTTGCGGTTGTACGTATTTTAACAAATCTATGGCTCGCAAATGCCTTTTCCTCATGTGCCTAATAATTCAAGTGCTCTTCGCACGCTATACGCGCGCGCAGCAGGGGAATTTTATCTATGGCAATGTGCTTCTGAAAAATGGCGAGTCCGTAAGAGGTATTATCAGATTTTCACAAAAGCAGGTATTCTGGACCGACGTTGTTTTTGCTAAGAAAAATACGCAGTCGGTAGTAGGATACCTTGATGCCCAGCAGCGCAAAAGTCTTGAAGATCATAGTGACGGTAAGATAGATTGGGCCTTCCTGAACTTATGGAGAGATAAAATGCCCGAAAAGGATGTTGAGGGCATCTGTCGATATGGCGACATCGCCTCCATTCATATTACAGGAGCGCGCGACTTCCAGCTATATCTGAAAAATGGGTATAAGATGCGTGCCTCATTTCCCGCGGATATGGATATGGACGCCGCCTATGTAGAAGTATTTACAAGCGCTTCCCGGAAAATTCTTTGGAAGGATATTAGTCGCTTTAATTTTCAGTCGACACCGCCCGTTCCATGGAATCGCAAACCTCTGTATGGTACGGTATATACCAACACCGGAGCGTTCAAAGGTTTTATAAGTTGGGGGCAAAGCAAGTTTCTTGTTTCTCAGACCCTTTATGGGAAGAATAGAAATACGATGTCGGGCATAAAGTTCGCGGACATCAGTAGAATAGACCGTCAGGGATCAGGAGCAATGATTCGCTTCCGCTCGGGAAAGCAAGTGTTTCTAACGGAAAATCCCGATGTTAATACATCTAACCCAGGCATTGCCATTACAAACATTGACGGACGAGTGATTGTCAGCTGGCCGGCTTTTAAGTACGTGGAATTTGAGGAGCTACCCAACGATGATTTAAACTATCGAAGCTTCAGAGATGTCGCCCGTATCTACGCCACTGTCGCAAGTCGCGAGAAGTTACTTTATAAGGGCAATTGTACCTTCGACCTCGACGAAGAGTGGAACTTCGAATTGCTCGAAGGTGTTCAGAACGGAATTACTTATCAGCTTCCCTTTGGCAGTCTGCAAAGTGTAAGTCCGCTTGACGCGGAAAGTTCACGGGTTATGCTCAAAGATGGAGGTACGCTCACTTTGCGGGGCCGTGATGATGTGGATGCTACCAATTGGGGCTTGTTTATCTGGCTCAAGAACTCGCAACGCAAATACCTTCCATGGAAGGAGATCTCTACGATAAAATTCCGTTAACTTTGATATATGCCAGCTTCCAGCAAAAGAAATATCCTTTTCTTAATCCTCATAGCGGTGTTATTGCTTCTTTCGGGAGTCCTGTACTATATGCTGAGTAGTGTTCAATACTATTATACGGTGGCTATAGTATGGATTTTTACGGTGCTGATTTTATTGTGGTATGGCAATCTGTGGATTTTTAATGCGCTGGATAAGAAAATGCCCTGGCTGGGGCGCACCTCACAACGTTTTTTTCTTCAGATGTTTGTGAGTGTTTTGTTTTCCTTAGCATGCATAAACATCACGTTTTATCTCTTCAAGCTACAAACGTCGTCGGCTCCCGATTTAGCGCAGGTGCTCGTGCTGAATGTGTATGGGCTGTTGTTTATCATACCGGTGTTGTCAGTGAACTTCAGCGCTTATTTTGTTTCGCAGTGGAAGCAAGCTAACAGGCAGTCTGATGAGCTGCGCGAAGAGAATTTACGGAGTCAGCTGAACTCGCTGCGCATGCAGCTCGACCCTCATTTTCTTTTTAATAACCTTAATGTACTTTCCTCGCTTATTGAGAAAGATCAGGGCACCGCCAGTCATTTTCTGGATAAGTTTGCCGATGTATACCGGTATGTTCTCCAGTATAAAAAGGAAGATCTCGTACCGCTTGTTACTGAACTGGATTTTGTTGATGCCTATATTTATCTGCTTAAGCAGCGTTTTGGTGAGCAGCTGCAGGTTTCTATGAATGTACCCGCGGAATTTTCTGATAGCTACTATCTTCCTCCGCTAACCTTGCAATTACTTTTTGAAAACGCACTTAAACATAATAGCATTGCCGGGGATCAGCCCTTTCTTATTGATGTGTATGTTGAAAAGCAGGCGCTGATCGTACGTAATACTCTCAGGCCTCGCCTCAATGCGGTGCCCTCCGCGGTGGGAGGTACAGGGCTGGACAGTATTCGGCGTCGTTATGAGTTTCTTTCGGATCTTAATATCGACATCACGATCAATGAATCTTTTTTTATAGTTAGCCTGCCTCTCCTCGAGATTGATTAAGTTTGCGTTGATGATGCGCGTATTGATTATTGAAGATGAACTTCCGGCAGCAGAAAAATTAGAAAGCATGCTGCACCAGTATGACGATGAAATTGTTGTCGTTGCTCGTCTGGCTACTGTAGCAGAATCGGTAGACTTTCTACTTTATAACAAACCTCCGGATCTGATAATATCTGACATACACCTTGCTGACGGACTAGCCTTCACAATCTTCAAGGAGGTAACAGTCAGCTGTCCTGTTATTTTCTGTACAGCGTATGACGAATATGCGCTACAGGCCTTTGATTTTAACAGTATCGACTATTTATTAAAGCCGGTGCAATATCAACGTCTGGAGCGCAGTATGGAAAAGATGAAATCTATGCGCGCTCCGCAGAGCCAGGGAATGAATCAACAGCTTGTAGATGATCTGCTGAATAAAATCAGCAATCGCGACAGTAACTATAAATCGCGTTTCATGGTTAAGATCGGTAATCGAATAAAGGCCGTTAAAACTGATGATATCGCTTATTTCCACAGTCAGAGTAAGCTGACGTTGCTTGTCACCAAAGACGCCAATTCATATCCCGTTGATTATTCTCTTGATGACCTTATCGGAATGCTCAATCCCGATATCTTCTTCCACGTAAACCGTAATCTCATTATTCATATTGACGCGGCAAAAGAAATACATCCTTATTTTAAAGGGCGCATGAAGCTGATTCTTCAGCCTGCTCTGGAGGAGGAAGTGATTGTAAGCAGTCAGCGGACACCCCTGTTTAAGGTGTGGCTGGATAAGTAGGGTGCATGACTAGCTGCGGTGACGTCGATACCGGTTTTATGCTGATCCGGTTCAGTCGTCTAAATTCCTGATTGAGGACTTAAATATCCTTGCATATCCGCAAAGCCTTTCATTTTGTAATTTATGATGGTTTCTTTACTGTAGATAATAGCTATGTAGCTGTTGTCACTGAACGAAAACATTTTAAATGAAAAGGACAAACTCTCTACGAAAACTCTTTGCTGCACTTTTGGCATTGCCAGCGGTGTGTATGCTTGGCGGAAGTGCGTTTGCACAGTATCCAAAAATTCCGGCCGATGTTAAGGCCGCATCAGATAAATTTATGAAGGAGGCTGAGCAGCGCTCTGATAGCGCGTGGCTTAAAGCTGTTCCCGAAATAGAAAAAGAAGCTAAGATGGGAAAACCGTTCGTGCCATGGGCAGGACGTCCCACTGATTTGCCACAAGCAGAATTACTTGCCTTTCCGGGTGCAGAGGGCGGTGGTGCGCATTCCTTTGGCGGCCGCGGAGGCAAGGTGCTTGTTGTTACGAACTTAAACGATCGTGGTCCCGGAAGTTTACGCTGGGCATGTGAACAGGGTGGTGCTCGTACAGTAGTGTTTAACGTTGCCGGTATTATCCGTTTAAAGAGCCCTTTGATCATTCGCGCTCCTTATATCACTATTGCCGGACAATCAGCTCCTGGTGACGGTGTGTGTGTAGCTGGCGAAACAGTGTGGATAAATACACATGACGTGGTAATCCGCTTTATGCGTTTCCGCCGTGGCGAAACCTATGTGGGACGTCGTGATGACGCTATCGGAGGAAATCCTGTCGGTAATATTATGATCGACCACGTTTCTGCAAGCTGGGGTCTTGACGAAAACATGTCTATGTATCGTCATATGTATAACGACAGCACCGGCAAGGCAGAGGTTAAGTTAGGTACTGTAAATATTACCATTCAGAACTCTATTTTCTCTGAAGCTCTTGATACCTGGAATCATGCTTTCGGATCTACTCTGGGAGGTGAAAACTGTACTTTCATGCGTAACCTTTGGGCTGATAATGCCGCTCGTAACCCTTCAATCGGTTGGAATGGCATCTTTAACTTCGCTAATAACGTTGTATTTAACTGGGTACACCGCTCTACTGATGGAGGGGACTATACAGCGCTTTATAATATCATAAACAATTACTATAAGCCGGGACCGCTTACCCCGCTTACGCAGCCTATCAGCTACCGTATCCTTAAGCCGGAGTCCGGACGTAGCAAGTTGCCATATGTTGTGTTTGGTCGCGCTCACCTCGAAGGTAACATCATTGAAGGAAATGATCGTGTGACTAAAGATAACTGGGATGGTGGCGTTCAGCTGGAAAATAAAAAAGGTGACCTGATGACGTTTGATGAGGCGAAACCCTACTTCGCAGCGATGCGCGCTTCAAAGCCCTTTCCTATGGCACCGATAACTATTCTTCCAACACTCGACGCTCGTGATTATGTGTTAGCCAATGTTGGTGCTACGCTCCCTCGCCGAGATGCTGTGGATACACGTGTTATCAAACAGGTGAAAACCGGAAAGATCGACTATATTAAAAATGTGGAGCTTCCAAAAACTCAGTTCGAACACCGTCGTCTTGCGATAGATTCTTACAAGGGAGGTATCATTACGGATATCAAACAAGTAGGCGGTTATCCTGAATATAAAGGAACTCCTTATAAAGACAGTGACAATGATGGTATGCCAGATGCTTACGAAGTAAAAAATGGATTAAACCCCAAAGATGCTTCTGACGCCGCTAAATACACACAGAATGGATACACCAACATTGAAAACTACCTTAACAGCCTTGTCGATGTAAACGTCGTGAGACCTGTTAAAAAATAATTCTATAATTCTTCATGTTTCCTTGAAAGACCGGGTATTTGGGACCCGGTCTTTCTTTTTTTAAGGGTATCCTTATTCGTAACGGTGTTTTGCTTTGCGGCAAGATGTAGAGGTTGTCTAAATAATTGCTATATTTAAATAGCCTGTAACACCGTAACTTATGAACCAATTAGTCGCTCCCGTATTTATGCGTACCCTATGCGCATTATTGTTTCTTTTCGTATCATCATTGTCGTTTTCTCAGGAAACAGCATATACAACATCTGCAGACACCTCCGCTATGGGCGTGCTGGTTTTCCATAAGTCTGATGGGTATTATCATGAATCTATACCCGAAGGACTTCGGGCACTTGAGGGCATTTGTAGGCGTAGGCACATAAGCTATTTTGCTACCAACGACGCATCGGTGTTTAACAGTGCCCAGCTGCGTAAATTTAAAGCGATGGTATTTCTTAATACTACAGGCAACGTGCTTAATGACGAGCAGCAAGCCGCGATGGTGGCTTTTATGAAAGGAGGCGGCAACTTTATGGGGATACATTCCGCGGCGGATACAGAGTCCGGCTGGCCCTGGTATGTTAGTATGTTAGGTGCCACATTCAACGGACATCCTGCTATTCAGGAAGCGAAGATCGTTGTTGTCGACCGGGGGACGCCTGCCAGCCGTATGCTTTCCCGTTTCTGGTTTCGCAAAGACGAATGGTACAATTACAAAACGATATCGCCCTCGATACGAGTGATCGCACGGCTTGACGAGACTTCATATTCAGGCGGAAAACATGGCAGGAACCATCCTATAGCGTGGTTTCATAAGTTTGAAGGCTCCCGTGTCTTTTATACCGGGGGAGGGCACACCACTGAATCCTATCAGGAACCGATGTTTCTGAGCCATCTGGAGGGCGGACTGATGTATGTGCTTAATATTGCAGATCTTTAAACAAACTCCGGCATAGCGATCATGGCAGAGTTTGTTTAGGGAAACGTTTATCGACCATCATGCCGCGCTTCATAGACCTTCAGAATAAGGTCGGCAAGCCTGCTTGAGTAGCCATATTCATTGTCATACCATCCGACGACCTTTGTTATTCCTCCAACTACGGAGGTTAGCAGCGAGTCGAAGATGCAGGAGTGAGGGTTATCCAGAATATCCACGGAGACGATAGGATCTGCCGTGTATTGGAGGATGCCCTTTAAGCCGCGTTCGGAGGCTTCCTTGAACACTGTATTGATTTCTTCTACCGTCGGTTGTTTTTTAAGGGTACAGGTAAAATCTGTAAGTGATCCATTTAGTACAGGTACCCTGATACCCGCGCCTCCAAGTTGTCCGCGTAAGTGTGGAAATATGGACGTAATTGCTTTCGCGGCGCCGGTGCTCGTTGGGATAATTGACGAGGATGCCGCGCGCGCCCTGCGTAAATCGCGATGCAGGCCATCGTGCAGGTTCTGATCACCTGTCATGGAATGGACCGTAGTGATGTATCCGTTTTCAATGCCCCAGTGCTGTTCGAGCAGCATGATCATGGGTGCTATGTTGTTAGTAGTGCAAGAAGCATTGGATAGGATTGGCGCGCGGAAGTCAATATTAGCATCATTTACGCCTAATACAACCACCGGCACCTCAGCACTTGTTGAGGGAGCTGATATAATCACCTGCGCTGCGCCCGCTTGCAGGTGCAATGCTGCTTGCTCCTGTTTAAGGAATCTGCCGGTGGATTCGATGACGATATCTACCTGTAGCGCATGCCAGGGTAGCTTCGATGGATCTGATTCCCGGAACACCTGTATTTTTTTTTCGTTAACGATGATGCAGTCGTCTCCACTTTCAACCGTTCCCTTAAAGTTTCTGTGTACACTATCATATTTGATCAGATGCGCCATTGTCCCGGGGTCGGCGAGATCGTTGATGGCGACAATATCAATGTTTCGTTTTTCTAAGATTGTCCGTAATACAGTTCTTCCGATACGGCCGAATCCGTTGATTGCAACTCTCATTCCTGTAGCAATAATTATTTATGGTTTACCTCAATCGTGCTATTGTAAATTATCTGTCCTTACAATGGCCACATGATGAAGCACGAGCCAAAGGTGACCATTTTTTAGATTTTTTATAAAAGCTATTTGTAGTGCGTAGGTCACAAATAAGTCGCGCTGCTCCGTTCAATTATTCGCAAAACTATTTATTCATGTTCAGGTTTTATAATTACCCATGTAGGGGAAGTATATTTTGAATGTGAAGTGTACAACAATTTTTAGATATGAGTAATCAGAATAGCAAAAAGGAAAATCTGGAGCCTCAGGATTCAGAAGAGAAAGATATTAAGTATCCTCAGGATGATAACGAGGCGGTGGTTAAGGATAAAGATAAGAAATATACGAGGGAGTCAGCTAATTTAAAGGATCCTGCTAAACAGCGTGAGACTAGCGAGCAGCCCGTACATCCGGTAAAGAAAGCCCCGAAAAAAGAGGAGGGGAGATAGAAAATCCCGTTCCGGATGGAACGGGATAATGATATTACTGTTGAGCTGCCATACCCATGGCTTCCCATTCTTCCTTTGCAGGGCCGTATATACCGGGAACTTTCATGCCTTGTACGCGCATAATTACGGTCATCTGGCTGCGGTGGTGTGCGCCATGATCGCGCAAAATTGCCAATAATTTTCCTTTTTTCATGGTACGTCCAAAGATCTCTACCTCATCTTCCAGCTCACTATTCAGCCATTTTGATTGCACAGCATCGCCGATACGCGCGCTGAGGCTAAGGTAGGTAGCCTGGAGATCCGCCATAGAGGAAGGCTGTTCATTGATGATATTTTCCGAAGCGTCAAATAATGAAACTTGAATAGCCATCATCTGCATAGTTTGGATAATATGCCAGGATAAGAAGCCCAGAGATCTCACATCCTTATGAATGCTTTCATCCTGCGCGCCCTCGGTCACCGCCGAGAAAATGCGGGATGTCATCAGGTCTTCGTTTTTCCAGTCGGCAATGAAGTCGTCAATTCTACGGTACATGTTTGTTATAGCTTTTTTTAGATATCATTTAATCGAATCGTTAGCGTTTAGTTCAATAATTTCACGCTAATCCGATTCGCTGAGAGTGCTTGTCAAATTTAAGATTATTATTCTGTACCTGATATTAATCCGGGCTTAGAAATGGCAGATTTACGCAAGCACGACATGTCGAAGCTTTTTCGCGTGGCCGATAGGGCTTATGAAAAGAATTAATTAAATTTGAAAAGCACGCACATTTTGTGCAATCAGCACCTGTCAGTATGAGATTCAAAGCCTTCGAAGTTATGGCTCCGGTAGGAGAGGGTGAGTTTGGCAGCGTCGTAAGCAAACATGTTGACGACCTGCCACCAGGCGAGGTATTGATCAAGGTTCGATACTCCTCCCTCAACTATAAGGATGCTCTTTCAGCGTCCGGTCACCGCGGCATCACGCGTAGTTATCCGCATGTCCCCGGTATTGATGCCGCCGGAATCGTTGAAAAGAGTGCCGATCCTCATTTTAAGAAGGGAGATAAGGTTATTGTTACAGGTTATGATTTGGGCGTGAACACCTCCGGGGCCTTTGCGGAATATATCCGCGTGCCGGCATCGTGGCCCGTGCATCTGCCGAACGGCCTTAGCCGACGTCGAAGTATGATGTTTGGCACAGCCGGCTTCACCGCAGCGTTGGCGATACATAAGCTTATTACAAATGGTATAGCGCCACCGAATGGAAAGGTCGTTGTTACGGGTGCCAGCGGAGGTGTAGGGGTGATTGCGGTGGCTATTCTCGCGCATTTAGGCTATCAGGTAACGGCCGTTAGTGGGAAACCTGAGATGGAACATGTTCTGAAAGACCTCGGGGCATGGGAAGTTATTCCGCGGGAATCTCTGGATGACCAGAGCGATAAAGCTTTTCTTAAATCGCAGTACGCCGCGGCAATAGATACCACCGGTGGTAATATGCTGAGTACTATTCTTAAATCTATGCAGTATGGTGGAATTGTTACCGCCTGTGGAATGGTGGGTTCCGCAGATCTGCACACTACCGTATACCCGTTTATCTTAAAGGGGGTGCATCTTTTGGGTGTAGAGTCGGCATTCTGTAATCACCAGCTACGTCAGCAAATATGGGCTAAGTTGGCATCCTCATGGATGCCTGCCAAGATGGATAAGGTTGTTAGCTTCTGCACGCTGCATGACCTGAACAAACTTATCGCTACCATGCTTCAGGGGCGCCTAAGTGGACGCTATGTTATCGATACCGGCGCCTAAGGGCTGTCAGGGTTCTCTACGATTCCATCGAAACGTATAGGCTGACGCGTATTATCTGTTACCTGTAAGGAACCATAGCCGGACTCAGTGATGCTCATCGAGATGAACTGAATGTTGGCTACATCCCGAGGTTTCAGCTGAATTTCCCAACCACCTTTTCTGCGCGCCTTCAGCTGATAATCAAATTTTGTAGAGGTGAATTTTACGCCTCCTTCTGAAGGATTAATGGGAGCGGTAAAGGCTCTTCCAAAGTATGGTAAGAAACAAATCGCGGAGTCGCCCTTAACTGTAAAGTCATATTGGGAGGTGAGCTGCCATGTTCCGCCGCCCATCGGGTAGGCCTGCTGCGCTCTGAAAGTAAAGCGTTTACCTTCTAAAAGCTCTTTGAGTTCGCGACTTTTCTTTGCTTTTTTATCTTTTTTAGACTCTTGTGCTTGTGCGGTCGGAAGGTAACTCAAACACACTAACGCAATAAAAATTGCTGTAACTGACCTTAACTTTTTCATCCTGTTTTATTAAACGTTATCTGTAAAGTGCCTTATGCCATTGTCGCGGGAGAATTTATCATCATTGTAGTCGGTGGATCTTCCCCGCGGTATCGAGAGGCATTGCCAGCTGAGACCCTTAAGCATACGGCCGATAAATACTATCTGACCTACATGGTAGGCATAATGCGCAACTTGCCTGTTAACTGCCTCAACAACGGTATGCCCCTCATTACGTATATATACAATACGTTCCAGATCGCTTATTGTTATTTTCTTTAAGGTACTTATCACACAATCCCATGCATCATTCCACATATCAAGAAGCTGGGATAGCGGGACATCCTGCGGTTCAAATTCAGCATCGCGATCGCGCCAACTCTTCTCACCATCGCTGCAAAGAAAGTCGAGAAAACGTGAGCGCATGTTTCCTGCCATATGATTCATAATGATGGCGATGCTGTTAGCTTCCTCATCCGCACGCCAGCAGATTTGTGAATACGTTAGCTGGGATATAGTTTCTTCGGCAAGCTTCCTGTAGTATAAGAGCTGCCTTTCTACGCTGCTTATATAGCTCTCCATAATGTCATGCTTTAAAGCGAAAGTCAAAAGCCCCCTTGCGCAGATTAATGTGATATTCAAGATTTGCTTTCAGACAGGCGAGGAAGTTTGCCCATCCCTCCGTATTTCCTTTAAGCCACTTCAGGTCTTTGAGTGAAGGATCCTCCGGTCTCTCCGTGATCGCTAGTACCGTGCTTAATGGTGTATGCTGTTGCAGGCTCATCTCTACAAGGTAAAGAGCAGCGTCTACCTCCCAGGTAAAAGATATGTATTTATGTGGTATTACGCTTTTTACATCAATAGCGAAAGCTCCTTCGAATTCAGGAAATTCCCACATTACGCGCGTGTTCTCCTCCATACGGGCACTCCCCTGCTTGAGAAAGTACCCCGACATACGTTCGGGATCTACGATAGCCTCAAATATCTCTGTCGCTGGTTTTAAAATCTGAAGCGCTACTTTTATTTCATATTCCTTTGGTTCCATGGCGAAATTCGTGTTTATTGGTTTACGCGCTGCATCTATTTGTGCATCACTGGTCGTACTCGTTTAATAACTAAAGATAGTTAAAAGTAAGTGCCGGTACTATTGCCTGATCGGCAGAAAGCAAAAGATTTTATGGAAAAAACGAAACCCGGTTGATAAAGTCCGGGTTCCTGATTGATAATTATAGCAAAATAGCCGGCATTTTATGCTGCCGGACACTTGGCGCGCTTATCTGTAAAAAGTTTTTATGAAGTCTCTTTATCGTGACTGCTTTATCTTACGAAGCAGAAGTTCGGGCTCGTTGGTAGTGATGTAATTTATCTTTTGACTTAACAGCCAGTCCATGTCCTCCTCTTTGTTTACTGTCCAGGAGTTTGTTTCCAGCTTAAGGGCTGCCGCCTGCTTCAGCCAGTCGGGGTTTTTTCTCAAAACTGAGATATGGTAGTCAAAGCCATTTAGCGCATCATTGGCCAATGTCTCAGGGTCTTTATCGCCATTCAGATAGAATATCCGTGCTGTAGGGTCAAGCTTTCGCAATTCCAGGCAAATATTATAATCGAAGCTAATGTAGTCAATCCATGCCTCAGCATGCAGCCTTCGTACCATGTCCATCACCTGACCAGCAAGTGTGAGGCCACGCTCCTTGCTGATTATTGAGGGCTTAAGTTCAAGTATCAGCTTTGTGCGGTTTTGCTTCATGCCTGTTTTTATATATTCCTCCAGAGTTGGCAGGTGCTCGCCGTTACTTAGCTTAATGGCTTGTAGTTGTGCTTTATCAGCCTTCTCTATGGTGATTCCCTGAATCTGAGGATCATGATTGATATATAATATCGAATCCGCGGAAAGCTGAACATCAAACTCCGAACCCGCGCAGCCAAGAACTATCGCCTGGTTTAGAGCGGCCAGCGAATTCTCGGGGACGCCAGTGTTTTTCCATGCTCCACGATGGGCAATGACCTCATTTTTTCGGAACTCATCGCGTGCAATGATAAAGTCATGCGTGTGGTATTCGCCTCTGATATTACCGGAGATTGTAATACTGTAATGTTGTTTGCCCTTTTTTCGGGCTTTGTCAAGAATGCATAGGATATTGCCATCCTTAATTTTAAAGTTTGAAGCATCGGGACCACTCAGAGTAAGTGCCGAGGTGGAGCCAGCACTTTCCATGTTAATGGTAGCAACTTTTTCCGCATCGCCATTGAAGGTATATTTACTGAGCAGCATAGTGGGTGCATTCTGAGCTTTCAGGTTAAAGATAGAAAAAGTTGCGAGGGCAAAACCCCATAAAAAGTGATACTTCATTGTTTTCCGGTTTACAGCGAATGCGACATAATTCCCCTCTATAGGGAGATGATGTTTCTCGTCTGTATGTGTTATGTAAGTAGGGGCGAAGGTATTTTCCTAATGTTAGATTAACGATATGTAAGTGTTAAAAAATCTTAACCTACCTGAGGGGACGGAGTGAAAACGAAGTCACTTGGTGGTTGAATGGTTTTATGTTATGAATTTTAGGTTAATCGATTTACTGGCACTCTTAGAAATTATTTATTAACTTAACGGCATGAATCTGCACTTCAATAAACTTACCATCTTAGGAAACCGGGCTATCGCGCCACAGCAAAGGCCTATAACAGCTACTTTAACAGCCAAAGCCTGCAGGTCGTTGATTCTCGCCTGTATGTTATGTTTCATCACCCACGTGGCGCAGGCCGCTTCCGATACGCTTCACGTGGTTACCCATAATCGGGAAACGGTTGTCACGGATCCGGCGAAAGGCTACAAGAGCTACAATAAGTGGGGCTTTTTCCCGCTTGATCCGGCGGAGGTTCGCAAGGTCATTATGAAAGTAACACTGGGTTGTCCGGATTCAATGCGTTGCGCAGATTGGGATTACTCGGATCGTATAAGCATTCGTCGTAAGGGTGGCTTGAAGGGAGAAGATATGAACTACGAGATCGGAAGGATGCTTACTCCTTATGGAGGGGCGTTTTCTAAGGACTGGAAGTTTCAATGGGAAGTAGATGTTACCGACTTTGCGATCCTGTTGCGCGACAGCGTAGAAATAGAATATAATCATAGTGGTTACGAACCCAACAAAGACAGGGGATGGGCCGTAACGCTCGACTTTGAATTTATTAAGGGAACGCCTGCGCGTTTGCCTATTGGTATAAGTAAAATTTACGATGCTCACTTCGCGTATGGTGATGCTGCAAATCCTATAGATAAAGCGCTTGTTCCGGTGGAGTTTAGCGGCATGAAAGGCGCCGCATCGGCACGTCTGCGTATTATACAAACCGGACACGGCATGGATGAGCCAGATGGTTGCGGTGAGTTTTGCTCTAAATTCCGAGAAGTGCTTTTTGATAATAAAGTGGTGAATAAGCGCTTTCTCTGGAAGGAGTGCGCGGACAATGCTTTATATCCTCAGGCTGGCACCTGGCTCATTGATCGCGCAAATTGGTGTCCGGGATATCTGGTACAGCCTGACTGCTTCGATTTTAAGATCAAAAAAGGCCGGAAGCATAGTATTCAGTTTAAGATGCAAAACTATCAGGCTGTAAAGCCTAGCGCAGAAGAAGTTATCAGCGCTTATCTTATTCAATACGCTGAAGCTCCTCAAAAAAATGACCTGGCCATTGAAGATGTAATGGCTCCATCATCCAAGGATATCTATAGCCGGGTGAATACGGAAAGCTTATTCCCGAGGTTGATTGTGAGTAATAAAGGAGGCTCGGTATTGAAGTCATTTACCGTGAAATATGACTTTGGCGCTGAAAGTAAGATGTATCGTTGGACCGGTAATTTGTTGCCATGGGCGGTAGATACTATTGCGCTGCCGGAGCCTATTCCCCCGCGTGCATCGGTGTTTAACGCGAGCGTCGTAAAGGTGAATAGTGTAAATGACGGGTATGTTGCTGATAACACCTTTAGTACCCGCTTCCAGCCTATTCCTCAGGTTGATGATAAGCTCATCTTGACATTGGCGACAAATAAAGAGGCTGCTCAAACTTCTTATCTGCTGCGTGATGCTATGGGCAAGGTTTATTATCAGCGTGCATTAGGCTCGCTCGCTCCTCAGACGGTGTATAATGAGGCATTTTCTCTACCTAAGGGAGTATATCAATTTTTGCTTGAAGATCAGGAGCATGACGGACTTGAGTTTTGGTTTAACGCAAAGGGCGGAGCCGGTTATGCTTATCTGAAAAATGCCGATGGCGATCTAGTTAAGGTGTTTCAGCCTGACTTTGGAAAATCGGCGTCCTTTGTGTTTGAAGTAGATGGAGCAAAGCATCCTGCGGATAAGGATCTTACAGCTTTCAGTCTGTTCCCCACACGTACTAATGACTTTACAACTTTACAATTCCATACAAACAGTGATGGTGATGTAAGAGTGGAGCTGGTGGCAGATCCGGGAGGAAATGTTGTAGAACAATACACTTATAGAGATACTAAAGAAGCGAAAATAACGTATGATTTAAGTAAATATCCCAAAGGGAGATTTTTCTTGAAAGTGTACGTAAATGATGCTTTAAAATTCAGCAAACGCGTGCGTTTGAAAGAATAGTGTTTATTATATTGCATGTACTTTAAATACGATAAGATCCGTAAAAGGGGAGTCACCGATATATTATCGGTGGCTTTTTTTTTGGTGCGCCAGAAACCTGTTAGTCTTGTGAAATTGGTGCTTAAATAATCTGGTGCCAGTTTGTTTGGTATTCGAAAGGCGCAGACACTGGAATGACGTACCCTATGTGTAGGAAGTATACTCCCTGATTCCTGAACTTGAGGGCAATCCTGATTTCTATTTGCCATAATAGTCCTGATAGCGACGTAAAGCAGGTAAGGAAAGAAGAGGGCAAGGCCCTCCTCCATATTTTAAAGCATCATACCGCCTGATACTTCGATGCGCTGGCCATTCACCCAACGTCCTGCTTCAGAACATAGGAAAGCGACAACACCACCGATGTCTTCCGGTAGACCTACGCGTCCCAGGGCGGTTACGCTGGCCACCTGAGCGTTTGTTTCTTTATTGTCGCGCACGCGTCCTCCTCCGAAGTCTGTTTCAATAGCTCCGGGAGCCACAACATTGACGGCGATGCCTTTCGGGCCAAGTTCTTTTGCAAGATAGCGGGTCAGCACTTCAACGGCGCCCTTCATTGAACCATAAGCAGATGAACCCGGGAAGGAAAAGCGAGCCAGGCCAGAGGAAATGTTAATGATACGTCCTCCCTGATTAATATAGGGCAGTGCCTTTTGGGTAAGAAAAAATACCCCCTTGTAATGGATGTTGAACACCTCGTCAAGTTGCTCTTCGGTAGTGTCGGCAAAGGCGGAATAAAGCGCTGTGCCCGCATTGTTAATTAGGAAGTCGAAGTTTGGTGAGCCTGTTTGTTCTGTCAGGTGGCTGGTAACTTCGGTAATGAAGGCATCGAATGTGCTGATAGTAGCAGTATTAAGAGGCAAAGCCATGGCTTTTCTTCCAAGTTTTTGAATTTCGGCCACAGTTGCCAGCGCTTCTTCTTTGCCCGAACGATAGGTGATGATGAGATCTACTCCATCTTTTGCTAAAGCCAGCGCCATATT
Source organism: Sphingobacteriaceae bacterium UBA6709 (assembly GCA_002454425.1). Taxonomy (GTDB): domain Bacteria; phylum Bacteroidota; class Bacteroidia; order Sphingobacteriales; family Sphingobacteriaceae; genus Arcticibacter. Next base: position 74,391 of record DKIV01000009.1, on the reverse strand, counting down.
CTTGCCTAGTCCTCTGCTGCCGCCTGTAAGGACAGCGATCTTTTGTTTATTCTCCATAGTAGCTTTTGTTTATTTTCTTTTTGCTAAAGTGCCCTCATAGCTTATACATACGGGCATCCTTTTTATGTTAACAAAGATCGGATCTAATTGGGCTTATAAATTGCGTTGTTCAAAGCAGTAAATGCAAAAATCAAATATCAGCTGCGTGACCTGTAATGATGCGGGCTGTCGTTAGTCTGCTTTTTGAAAAAGTTGGAAAAATGTGCGGCCTCCTCAAATCCGAGGTTATAGGCGATTTCAGCGATGTTCCACTCAGTTTGGCGTAGCAGGATTTTTGCTTCCTGAAGAATTCTGCTGTGAATGATGTCGGTAGTGGTTCGTCCGGTAGCCTCTTTTAATACCTTATTAAGATGGTTTACATGGATAGACAGCCGTTCGGCGTAATCGCTGGCTGTACGCAAGGCTAGCTTCTGCCCCTGCGACTCCACCGGGAATTGCCGTTCCAGGAGCTCTATGAAAAGTGAGAGTATGCGGGCGCTGGCGTTAGAGGCTACCGCAGAGTGCGCTGCAGGCTGTAACTTCTGGCCATAATGAATAAGCTCAAAAACGTAGCTTCTGATGAGGTCATATTTATATTCATAATCAGAGTTTATTTCACGACTCATCTTGTCAAAGATCAACTGTATTTCATCCGCTAAGGAAGTATTGATCTCGAACACAGGGTAAGCACCGGGTCTGAATATCGGGAAATCTTCGAGACTTCTCCCACTTTTGGCGCTGAGAAATTCATTGCTGAAAATACAGAAATTGCCTGCCTGATGTTCATCCAGCGGATACCAGTAATAAGGCACTTGCGGTGTTGCGAAGAGCAAGGCATTGGTTTCGATTTCAATAATGCGGTCGGCGTATTCGGCGCGGTTGCGTCCGCGGATAAGTGAGATCTTGTAATAGGCACGACGATTATAGGGCATGGAATGTTTTCCTTTGAACTTGCTGATGGAAGCAGCGATATCGAAAATGTTAAAGTGTCCGATATCTTTATTGATGCCGGGAGGAATTAAGGTCTCAATCTTTCTGCCTGTAAAGATTTCAGCCTCCCTGTAGAAGTCATCCAAAGTTTTAATTTCCATATTCATAGGATCAACAGCTTTTGCGTAATTCAAATATAATAAAAAGTGCCGGGGTAGAATGACTCACCAAATGGAGACGATTTGGTTGACGCGGGTTTATAGACCTTGCTTTTATTTTTGACTGGTAATATTTATTATGTTAAATAGTTTAGTGCTGCCGGGACTTCGCGGATATGGAGTAAACTTTGGAAGTTTATATGGTCGACATGTTCTTTCACCTGTTCGTGTATACAGGTAACCTCGAATGGGATGTGTATGGCATGGCCGCCGATATTAAGTACAGGCAATACATCAGATTTGAGTGAATTGCCAATCATGAGGAGTTCATGCGCTTGTATATCGAGGTGACGAATAAGTTTGCGATAGCTATTATCGTCTTTTTCGGTCATGATTTCGATATGATGGAAATAATGTAGCAGTCCCGACTTTTTCAATTTGCGCTCCTGATCGAGGAGATCTCCCTTGGTTGCAACGATTAGTCGGTACTTATCTTTAAGTGTACTGAGAACTTCTTCCACACCATCGATAAGGATTACGGGTTCGTTGAGCATTTTCTTACCAAGAGCAATCACTTCCTGAACGATGCGGCAGTCGTGCGTATTGTTTGTGATACGGATAGCTGTTTCAACGAGCGAGAGGATAAATCCTTTGATCCCATAACCATAGAGGGGCAGGTTTACCAGCTCGGTTTGATAGAATTCGCGTTGTATTTCGGACTTTGAAAGAAAGCCCGAGAGGAGTCGGCAGAACTCGTCTTCGGTTTTTCTGAAATAATGTTCATTCTCCCAAAGTGTATCATCGGCGTCGAAGGCGATGACCCTGATATTTTTGTTCATGCTACAGGATATTCGAATTAGTAATTACCTTATTTTAGCGAGCGTTTTTACGAAGGTACTTAATTAATGAGGAAAGGGTCTGGTCACTTTACAATCTTCACTAATGAGGTGTGACTTTGGAATAAACGACAAACGTTGGAAGCCTTTATGTCTATTGATCCGGAAATAGTAAGTTTTTATAATAAGAGTTCAGAAGAGAACCGCTTGAAACAGGGACTTGGTCCGCTGGAGTTTGAGCGCAATAAAGATTTAATAACAAGATTTCTTCCCGCCGGGAAGGGGCTGGTGGCAGATATAGGAGGAGGTCCTGGTCATTATGCCGCGTGGTTAAGTGACCTGGGGCATCAGGTGGTGTTGGTGGAGCCCGTTGAAAAACATGTTAAAGCCGCGGAGAAGCGCGCAGCGAAGTGTAAGCATTCTTTTCGGGCAATGCTTGGAGACGCTGAGAATGTGCCTTTGGATAATAATAGTATGGACATGGTTATTTTACATGGGCCTTTATATCATTTGCAGCTTAGAGAAAGACGGGAAAATGCTATTGCTGAAGCGCTTCGGGTGTTGAAGCCCGGGGGAGTGATCCTGGCTTTTGCTATAACACATGCTGCTTCAACTTTGGCAGCATTACAGGGGGGGTTATTGTATCACCCGGAGGTGTATGCTATGTGCGCTGAAGAACTCAGCAGTGGCCGGCATGAGGCGCCTGCGAGTTTTCCGGGGATGTTGGCGAAAGCATTTTTTCATAAGCCAATGGGCTTGCGGGAAGAGTTTGAAGGATTTAAAGATACTGAAGTTCTGGGTCTTTACGCTGTAGAGGGGATGCTATGGCTCGATCAGCAGTTTTTTGTAAGTTGGGCCGATTCCTCAAAGCGCAAGTTGATGCTTGAGATGCTTAAAGCCACAGAAGAAGATGCGGGTTTGCTAGCTTTGAGTCCGCATATGATGTTGGCAGCTCGCAAGAAGAGCGATGCATAACCCGAAGCGTTAATCTTGTATTAAATTTTAGGGGAATTCTAAGTTAATTAAAAGAAAAATACCTAAGTTTGACGCAATGGGCACACCGTTTGTGTTTTATAGGCGGGCGTGTTTTAATGCTGAATTGATCCCCAAAGTTTAATCAGCATTGAGTTTGCTCAGATAGTAAAGTTCCTAATAAATTTAATTTATTTTTAAAATGAAGACCATCGATAATCTGAATTTTTCGGGTAAAAAGGCCTTGATCCGTGTGGATTTTAACGTGCCATTGGACAAGGATTTTAACATTACTGACGATAATCGTATTCAGGGAGCATTGCCAACCATCAAGAAAATTTTAAGTGATGGTGGTTCTGTAATTCTAATGTCTCACCTTGGTCGTCCGAAAGAAGGACCAACAGAGAAATATTCATTGAAACACCTTGTAAAGCATCTGTCAGATGTTTTAGGTAAAGAAGTTCAATTCGCGGATGACTGTATTGGCGAACAGGCAGTAGAGAAAGCAGCAGCGTTGAAAGCTGGTGAAGTGCTTCTGTTGGAAAATCTTCGCTTTTATAAAGAAGAAGAAAAAGGAAACGAAGAGTTCGCTGAGAAATTAAGCAAACTTGGTGATGTATACGTAAATGATGCTTTTGGTACCGCGCACAGAGCGCATGCTTCTACAGCAATTATCGCTAAGTTCTTCCCTGATGCCAAATATTTCGGCTACCTGATGGCCGGAGAATTGGCAAATGCTGAGAAAGTGCTTAATAATGCCGAACGTCCGTTTACAGCAATCATGGGTGGCGCAAAAGTTTCTGATAAGATTCTTTTGATCGAGCGTTTACTTGAGAAAGTTGATAACCTGTTGATTGGTGGTGGTATGGCTTATACCTTCGCTAAAGCCCAGGGTGGTAAAATCGGTAATTCACTTGTTGAAGATGATAAGCTGGAGCTAGCTCTGTCGCTTATTGAAAAGGCTAAAGCAAAGGGCGTAAATCTGGTGTTGCCAGTTGATTCTATTATTGCAGACGCGTTTTCTGCTGAGGCTAACACGGATGTTGCTAAAAATGATAACATTAAGGACGGATGGATGGGGCTTGATATCGGTCCGGATGCTATCGTTACTTATAAAGAGGTTGTGGCCTCATCAAAGACTATCCTTTGGAATGGTCCGATGGGAGTTTTTGAGATGCAGAAGTTTGAGGCCGGAACGAAAGCTGTTGCCGAAGCTGTTGTTGAAGCTACAAAGACAGGCGCTTTCTCCCTCATTGGCGGAGGCGACTCGGCTGCGGCTGTTGCTAAATTTGGTTTCGAAAATGAAGTAAGCTATGTTTCTACCGGTGGTGGTGCTCTTCTTGAATATATGGAAGGTAAAGAGTTGCCAGGAGTAAAAGCTATTAATGAATAAGCAGCTTCTCTGTTGATATCGAAGGGGTCTCTGGTGGTTTTGTCCATTAGAGACCCTTTTTTTTGATATGTTTCTTATTCGTCTCAATATTCCAGTTTTCCCCGCTTTAGGGATTGAAGCCTGACCTTTAACTTATCCTCCCACTTTATCCCCCCTATAGCATATAACTGTGGTTCTTATTCCCCGGTCGTCGGTATCGCATGCTTGTTTTCAGGTCTTTTAGCCGGTAAATAGCTTTTAGTCTCATTATTCTCCCACTTTATCCCCTCGTAAGGGAATTAGCTAGAAACGGCGTTTTTGATACATTCAACGCTGTTGATAAATTAATATGTAATGTTAAAAGGGGAGGATGTTGAGGAAAAGTGGGAATTTGTGTCTTGTTGAAAACTTTTTGTGGGGTTTTGTGGTAGAAAGTGGTAAAAGTCTGTACTTTTACATTTGATATTTTATAGAAGAAAACTCTATGACTCAACTCTTAGGTGAATTTGAATGCAAACTTGACTCTAAGGGGCGGCTGATGATTCCGGCTGGCCTTAAGAGGCAGGTGCCATTTATTGAAACTGAGGGTCTTGTAATAGCGCGGGGAATGGAGAAGAATTTGAAAATCTATACTCGTGATGTGTGGGGTAAGATTGCTGATCGTGTGAGTGCCCTTGACGATTTTGATCCTAAGGCGAGAACTTTTAAGCGAATGTTTCTTCGTGGTGCTGCTGAAGCGATGCTGGATGCCGCAGGGAGGGTGTTGATTCCTAAGAATCTTCAGTCGTACGCGGAGGTTTCGTCTGATGTGGTATTGGTTTGTGTGTTTGATCATGTGGAGTTATGGAGTAAAGATGAGTATGACGCGCAGTTTAGTGATGATGCTGCGGCTTTTGCATTGTTGGCGCAGGAAGTGATGAAGACAGAGAAAGGAGGTGCTGATGGCGTCTGAATATCATGTGCCGGTAATGCTTGCTGAGTGTATGGAGGGTTTGGATATCAAGCCTGACGGGGTGTATGTGGATGTGACTTTTGGTGGTGGTGGGCATTCCCGGGAAATTCTTAAGCGTCTGGGTCCTAAGGGGAGGTTGATAGCCTTCGATCAGGATGAAGATGCGCAGCGTAATGTTCCAAATGATGATCGGTTAACCTTTATAGATCAGAACTTCCGCTTCCTGAAAAATTATTGTCGTTTGTATGGGGTGGTATCGGTAGATGGCATTCTGGCTGATCTGGGGGTGTCTTCGCATCAATTTGATCAGCCGGAGCGGGGGTTTTCAATTCGGTTTGACGCGGATTTGGATATGCGTATGAATCAAGCGGAGGGAATTACTGCTGCGGAAGTGTTGGCGAAGTATAGTGAGGAGGATTTGCATCGAATTTTTGGGATGTATGGTGAGATTCAAAATGCGAAATCCCTGGCTAGAGTGATAGTCACAGCGCGTTTGAATAGGCCTATTTTAAGTGTTGCGGATTTTAAAGCGGTAATTTCAAAGTTAATACCGCGCGGTAAGGAAAATAAATATCTGGCACAGGTGTTTCAGGCTTTGCGGATTGAGGTGAATAGTGAGTTGGATGTGTTGCGTGATTTTCTTGAGCAAGCGGTAGATATGCTTAAGCCTGCGGGACGTTTGGTGGTGATGTCTTATCATTCATTGGAAGATCGTTTGGTGAAGAATTTTATTGCTAAAGGTAAGTTTAGTGGGGAGGTGGAGAAGGATTTCTTTGGGAATGAAATTAAGCCGATGGATGCTGTTTCTCGAAAGGCGATAGTTGCCTCAGGAGAGGAGATTTTACTGAATAGCAGAGCCAGGAGTGCGAAGCTTCGGGTGGCTGAAAAAAGATAAATATCGAAAGGAGGATATTATGGCTAATCGGTTCAGGAGGCAGGAGGAAGAGGAACATGAGGAAGACCAGATAGTGGAGGAAGTGGAGCAGGTTAAAAAGCGTAGCCTTCCGCGTAATTTTTTCACTACCCTGCTCATGGAAGGAGTGGTTTCTAAGGAAGCTGCGTCGGAGATGATGCCTTTTATAATATTTATCGCCTTTCTGGGGATGATTTATATAGGGAACAGGCATTTTGCCGAAAATAATATTCGCGAGATAGATAAGCTGAATAAAGAGGTAAAGGAATTTAGTTGGGATTTTAAGACACTGAAGGCTGATCTGATGTTGAAAAGCACGCAGACGGAAGTGTCGAAAAAGGTAGATACGCTAGGGTTGAAGGAGCCTGTTGCTCCTCCGGTCAAAATAATGGTTGATAAGTCGGAATTGGAAGTTAAGGAATAGAAATCAGCAGAATTATAAATGAATATCAGAGCAGACATACTTTTTAGGGTCTACGTAGCTTTTGGCTTGATCGTAGTCTTTGCTCTTGCTGTCGTTGTTAAGTTGTTTCACGTTCAGGTGAATGAAGGAGACAAGTGGCGGGCAATGGCAGATAGTATGTCTACGAAGTATATCCATGTAGAGGCTGTTCGAGGAAATATTTATTCCAATGATGGTAGTCTGCTTGCCACCTCCGTTCCTGAATATGAGTTACGCGTAGATTTGCTTGCTGGTGGCGTTGCCAGAGATGAGATATTCTATGAGAAAGTGGATTCCCTGGCGCTGAAGTTGTCGAAGTTATTTGGTGATAAATCTGAGCGTGCCTATTCTTCGATTTTGAGGCAGGGTCGAAAGGAGGGCGCGCGATATATGTTGCTGAAGCGGAATGTTACACATTCGCAATTAGGCCAGATTAAGAAGTTTCCGATTTTTAACCTGGGTAAGTATAAGGGAGGATTGATCGCTGTTCAGCAGAATAAGCGGATTCTTCCATTTAAATCTTTGGCTGCCAGAACTATTGGGTACTGGAATGAGAATGTTCAGCCTGTTGGCTTGGAAGGTGCTTATGGTGGTTATATGAATGGGGAGAGTGGTCGCAGATTAGTGCAACGTATCGCCGGAGGAGTGTGGATGCCGGTAAATAAGGATATTGAGATTGCGCCACAGGATGGTTCTGATATTATTTCAACCATTGATATTAATATGCAGGACGTTGCGCAAAATGCCCTGCTTGAGCAGTTGAAGAAGAGTAATGCAGATCACGGTTGTGTTATTCTGATGGAAGTAAAAACCGGAGAGGTGCGCGCGATTGCGAACTATACTAAGACGGCGGTTGGCGAGTATAAGGAGAAGTTTAATTACGCAATTGCCGGAAATCAGGATCCTGGTTCTACTTTCAAGGTTGCTTCGTATATGGCTCTTATTGAAGATAAGCTTGTTGATACGTCCATGCGTGTAGAGACAGGGACATATAAAATTCCCGGTCATATTATTCGTGATTCACATGAAGGTTTAGGAGTGATATCTGTGAAGCGCGCGTTTGAGGAGTCATCTAACGCTGCGATAGCTAAATTGATAAATACTTCCTACCGTGATAATCAGTCAAAATTTACAGATCACCTCTATAAATGGCATCTGAATGAGAAAATGGGTTTGCAAATCCCGGGAGAGGCAAGTCCGGTGGTAAAAAATCCTAAGAACAGGAGCTGGAATAAGAATATGACCTTGCCTCAAATGGCTTATGGTTATGAGATGCAGCTTACGCCATTGAAGATGTTGTCCTTTTACAATGCGGTAGCGAATGACGGAAAGTATGTTGCTCCGATTTTCGTAAAGGAAATACGTCGCTTGGGTAAGTCGGTAAAGACTTTTCAGGCACGTGTTGTAAATGAGCAGATTTGTTCAGAAAGAACCTTGAAGATTATGAAAGAGATGCTTGAGGGGGTAGTTAATGAGGGTACTGGTAAGGGCATTATTTATAATCCGCTGTATAAGGTGGCGGGCAAAACCGGAACGGCTCAGGTTGCCGATGCAAACAGGGGATATCGCGCGAAAAAGCAATATCAGGCTTCCTTCTGTGGGTATTTCCCAGCCGATAATCCAAAGTATTCCTTGATCGTGGTGGTTAATGATCCTCGTAATGGATATTATGCTGCTCAGGTTGCCGGACCTCCGTTTAGAGAAATTGCCGACAAGATCTATGCTAAAGATGTTGAGATGTATACTGCGGTTCAGAAAAATGTAGGCAATACAACTATGCCTGCTTCGAAGGCGGGTTCTAAGCACGCTACGGCAACGGTTTACAGAGAGTTAGGCATCAAGGCGCGTTTTGCTGCAGCTAATGATGTGGAAAGTGAGATAGATACAAATAATGGCGTGTCGGTTCGAGATGTGGTGATGGCTCGGAACGTGGTTCCGGATGTAGTGGGGATGGGACTTAAAGACGCGGTGTTTCTTTTGGGAAATGCGGGTCTGCGACCGATTATTAAAGGCTTTGGTAAGGTGATTACACAGTCTGTAGAGCCAGGGACGCGTATTGTTAAAGGAAATATTGTAACACTTGAACTGAAATGAGAAGGTTAGACGAATTGTTGAATGGGGTTGATGTGCTGGAGTTTTTCGGCAGTGTTGACTTGATGCAGGTTGAGAAGATCTGTTTTGACTCGCGTCAGGTGACGCCTTCAAGTTTGTTTGTTGCGGTAAAAGGAGTGGCGGTAGATGGTCATGCTTTCATTGAGAAAGCGATTGACTTGGGGGCAAAAGTGATTGTCTTTGATGAACGTCCTGAGGCTTTTGTCGATGGCGTATGTTATGTGCAGGTGGAGGATTCATCGGTGGCTTTGGGAGTTATCGCTTCCAATTTCTACACCAATCCATCAGGACGATTGCGCCTGGTAGGAGTGACTGGAACTAATGGAAAAACCACGGTAGCCACGTTACTATACCGTTTGTTTGAAGAGCTTGGCTATAAATCGGGATTGATTTCAACAGTTGAGAATCATATTCATCATACCGTCGTTGCTTCAACTCATACGACTCCTGATCCGGTGAGTCTGAACGCGTTACTCGCGGAAATGGTTGAGGTAGGCTGTGATTACTGCTTTATGGAAGTAAGCTCACACGCCGTAGCGCAGCATCGTATCGCAGGCTTGACTTTTGCCGGCGGCATCTTTACGAATCTTACACATGATCACCTGGATTACCACAAGACGTTCAGGGCTTATCTGGAGGCTAAGAAGGCTTTTTTTGATCGCCTGCCAAAGAACGCTTTCGCGCTGGTGAATGCTGATGATAAGAATGGCATGGTGATGCTGCAAAATACAAAGGCATATAAGAAGTCATATTCTTTGAAGAACGCGGCAGACTTTAAGGCTAAGATCATAGAAAATGAGCTGAGCGGCCTGCTACTTGACGTGGAGGGACAGGAGGTGTGGTGTAAGCTTGCAGGAACGTTCAACGCTTATAATTTGCTGGCGGTATACGCGGCAGCGAATCTTTTGGATCAGGATCGACAGAAGGTATTGACGGTATTGAGTCGTTTGTCGGGTGCCGAAGGTCGTTTCGAATATGTGGCAAATTCCAAGGGTGTCATCGGTATCGTTGATTACGCGCATACACCGGATGCGGTGCAAAATGTGCTAAGTACTATCCATGCCATTCGCAAGGGTACTGAGCAAGTGATAACAGTCTTGGGCTGTGGCGGTGATCGCGATAGAACAAAACGTCCGGTAATGGCTCAGGTGGCTTGTGACTGGAGCGATAAGGTGATTTTAACCTCGGATAATCCAAGGTCTGAGGATCCTCAGCAAATTATCACGGAGATGGAAGAAGGTATTTCCGCGGGTAATCGCCGTAAGGTATTAACTATTTTAGATAGGCTTGAAGCTATAAAGGCGGCTTGTCACATGGCTGAGGCCGGTGATATTGTGCTTGTGGCCGGGAAGGGACATGAGAAGTATCAGGACATCAAGGGGATTAAGTATCCTTTTGATGATAAGAAAGTTTTAGGAGAACAATTACATATAACTGCATAGATAGATGTTATATTATTTATTTACATGGCTTGATAAGGCATACGACTTTCCGGGAGCGGGGGTATTTCAGTATATCTCGTTCAGGACAGGCATGTCTATTATCTTTTCGCTGTTGTTTACCACAATATATGGTAGCAGATTGATAAAGATTTTGCGTGCCAAGCAGGTGGGAGAGACCGTAAGGAATCTTGGCCTGGAAGGACAGATGCAGAAGCAGGGTACGCCAACGATGGGCGGGGTAATTATTCTGTTAGGTATACTTGTGCCTACACTTCTGTTTGCCCGACTTACCAATGTTTATGTAATTCTGATGATCGTTACAACGGTTTGGATGGGAGCTATTGGATTTGTTGACGATTATATCAAGGTTTTTAAGAAAGATAAGGAAGGCCTTGCGGGCAGGTTTAAGATCCTGGGTCAAGTAGTGCTGGCGGTTATCATTGGCTGGACGATGTATTTCAACCCGAATATTGTAGTACGTCAGCAGGTGTCGTTGCCAACAACGAACAGTAGTCCGTTGGAGGTGCATCAGAAAGGAGATTCGTATTATTTCACCCAGAATTTAAAGTCAACCCGTACCAATATCCCCTTCTTTAAGAATAATGAGCTTGACTATGCTAAATTTTTAAGCTTCATGGGTGACGGTTATGAGAAATATACGCTGGTAGTATTTCTGCTTATTGTCATTGTGATTATTACGGCGGTATCTAATGGTGCCAACATAACGGATGGTATCGATGGACTCGCCACGGGCACCTCGGCAATCATAGGACTTACGCTGGCTATTCTGGCCTATGTTTCGGGGAATACCATTACGGCCAATTATCTCAACATCATGTATATCCCTAATTCCGGCGAGCTGGTGGTGTTTGCCGGGGCATTTACGGGTGCCTGCGTTGGCTTCTTATGGTATAATTCATACCCGGCGCAGGTGTTTATGGGAGATACGGGAAGCTTAGCGATAGGGGGTATTATCGCTGCTTTTGCCATCATGATTCGTAAAGAATTACTGATACCTATTTTATGCGGCATCTTCCTGGTGGAGAATCTGTCGGTTATTTTGCAGGTCTCGTACTTTAAATATACGAAGAAGCGCTTTGGTGAAGGACGCAGGATTTTCCTGATGTCGCCACTTCATCATCATTACCAAAAGCGTGGGTATCATGAGGCGAAGATTGTATCGCGCTTTTGGATCATTGGTGTTATTCTCGCGATTCTGACGATTGTAACGCTGAAGTTAAGATAATCAGATGAGTAGCATGGTTGATATCGAAAAGGAGCAGAGCGCTGCAGGAGAGTTAATAGTAGTTCTTGGTGCTGGCGAAAGTGGCACAGGGGCCGCTATTCTGGCCAGGAAGCAGGGGTATAATGTGCTGGTGTCAGATGTTGGCGAAATTACCGCTAAATATCGTGAGGTTCTGCTGGAGCGTGGTATTGAGTTTGAAGAAGGACACCATTCGGAAGAACGTATCATGAAGGCGAAGGAGGTTATAAAGAGCCCGGGAATTCCCGAGAAAGCGCCTCTGGTAAAAAAGCTTCGCACAGCGGGAATACCAGTGATATCTGAAATAGAGTTTGCCGGCAGATTTACAAACGCGAAAACGATTTGTATCACAGGTTCAAACGGAAAGACTACCACGACTTCGCTTACCTGGCATATGTTGAGCAAGGCTGGATTGAATGTAGGGCTGGCGGGAAATATAGGTAAAAGTTTCGCCTGGCAGGTGGCGGAGGCGGACTATGATGTCTACGTACTGGAGTTGTCAAGTTTTATGCTTGATGATATGTACGAGTTTCGCGCCGATATAGCCGTGTTGCTGAACATAACACCCGATCATTTGGATCGGTATGATTATAAAATGGAGAATTATGCTCGTTCAAAGTTTCGCATTGCGCAGAATCAGCGTCCGGATGATGTATTCATCTATTGTGCTGACGATGCTGAAACGTTGAAATATCTTGACGAGATGAAGATAAACGCTCAGCTATTGCCTTTTTCTATAGAACGTTCATTGGAGCGTGGAGCATGGCTGGAGTCTGAAAAAATTATTATTAACACAAACACAACAGAAGTACTTACGATGTCAATCAACGAATTAGTCCTGCAGGGACGTCACAACATTTACAACTCTATGGCTTCCGGAATCACAGCGAAGGTTCTGGATCTTAGAAATGATACGATCCGTGAGAGCATGGGCGATTTCAAGAATGTTCCTCATCGGCTTGAAAACGCGGGAACCATTTCGGGAATTACCTTTATTAATGACTCTAAAGCTACTAACGTAAATTCTACATGGTATGCTCTGGAGAGCGTGAACACTGATGTTGTTTTGATCATGGGGGGAGTGGATAAAGGTAATGATTACTCCATGTTGAAAGAGTTGGTAAAGAAAAAGGTAAAGGCAATTATTTGTCTCGGCAAAGATAATCGCCGCATTTACGATGCTTTTGAAGATGATGTAGAGATTTTTGTGAATGCATTTTCAGCACGTGAAGCGGTAGAAATAGGCTATCATCTGGCAACTAAAGGAGATACGGTTTTGTTATCGCCAGCCTGTGCCAGCTTCGATCTTTTTAAAAGCTATGAAGATCGTGGTGAACAGTTTAAGGAGGCTGTAAAGAGCCTCTAAATAACAAGTAATTCAGACACCTGTAATCTATGGCCCATGAATGTTAACAGAATACTTAGCAAAACCAAAGGCGACCGCTGGATATGGCTGATTGTGATCTTTCTATCGGTGTTGTCATTGCTCGCGGTATATAGCTCAACCGGAACTATTGCCTATAAGCAGGACAAGTCGGCTGAACAGTTTCTTGTAAAACATCTGTCGATGATTGTAGGAGGTTTTGCGCTTATGTATTTCTCGCATAAGCTGGATTACAGGTATTACGGGGGTATATCGAAAATTCTGATGCTGGCGACAATTATTTTGTTGCCCTTCACATTGCTTTTTGGTAATAATGTTAATGATGCAAGCCGTTGGGTGACTATCCCGATCATTAATCAGACGTTTCAGACTTCCGATTTGGCGAAGCTTGCGCTGATAACTTATCTGGCGCGTACGTTGACCAAGAAGCAGGATAATATTAAGGATGTAAAGAAGGCTTTCCTCCCCATTATGGGTTCAGTAAGTATTGTGTTTTTGTTGATAGCGTTGGCAAATCTCTCCACAGCATTGATGCTTTTTGGGGTAAGTATTTTGTTGTTAATAATAGGACGTATCAGCATTAAGCAAATATCCGCTGTATGCTTCGCTGGATTGTTTTTGTTACTGGGGGTCATCTTTTTTGGTCCACGCCGCCAGACATATTATTCGCGTATACAAACGTATATGCATCCTGAAAAAGCTGACCCAGATAAGGCGTTTCAGTCAAATCAGGCAAAGATCGCGATCGCCACTGGTGGTATTTTTGGAAAGGGACCCGGTAATAGCACTCAGAGAAATTATTTGCCGCATCCTTATTCGGACTTTGTGTATGCGCTGATTATTGAAGAATATGGATTGGTGGGAGGATTGATATTGGTGATTATTTATCTGGTATTTCTTTATCGATGTATTCTGATAGTGACGGCGAGTCCTAAAGCTTTTGGCGCTCTGTTAGCCGCGGGCTTATCCTTCTCGCTCACCATACAGGCTTTTGCAAATATGGCGGTAGCCGTTGGCTTGGGTCCGGTAACCGGGGTGCCCTTACCTCTGGTGAGCATGGGAGGAACGTCGATATTGTTTACCAGTATTGCTTTCGGTATCATTCTGAGCGTTAGCAGAAATAATGAGGAGCTGAAAGCGGGAATAGTAAAAAGGACAGATAAGAACGGAAACGAGATTGCTGGTGAAATGCCGGCCTTAGCATAAAGGAGATTCATACATGGCAAAACGTATTATCATTAGCGGCGGTGGAACCGGAGGACATATTTTTCCTGCGATAGCCATTGCTAATGCTTTAAAAAGGCTTGATCCTGCGACGGAAATTCTTTTTGTTGGCGCGCAGGGACGTATGGAGATGGAGAAAGTACCTGCCGCGGGCTATAAGATCGTTGGGCTTGATATACAGGGTTTTCAACGTAAGTCTATTTTAAAAAATCTTTTGTTGCCATTTAAGATTTTGTCGAGCCTGAGCAAGGCGCGTCGGGTTATCAGTGAATTTAAGCCTGACGCTGCTGTTGGTGTTGGTGGTTATGCATCTGGTCCTCTGTTATATGCTGCCGGAAAAAAGGGTATTCCTTACCTAGTGCAAGAGCAGAATTCCTATGCAGGAATGACGAATAAACGCTTAGGCGTGAAGGCTAAGAAGATTTGCGTTGCCTTTAAAGGTATGGAGCAGTTTTTTCCAGCTGATAAAATTATGATTACCGGCAATCCGATCCGGAGAGAGTCGGTAGATATCGAGGGGAAGCGCGATGAGGCTTTGAAGCATTTCGGGCTGTCGGTAGATAAAAAAACAATCCTTCTTACAGGAGGAAGTTTGGGAGCCGGAACATTGAATGAGAGTATGCTTGCAGCCATATATAAGTATATGGCAGAAGATATACAGCTTATATGGCAGACCGGTAAATATTATTATAAGTGGGTGAAGGACGAAGTAGGTGACACTGCTAATGGCAATATATGCATCCTGGAATTTTTGAACCGCATGGATTACGCTTATGCCGCTGCGGATTTGATCATCTCCCGGGCTGGTGCCGGAACTATCGCTGAACTGTGCATGGTGAAAAAGCCTGTGATTCTCGTGCCTTCGCCAAATGTGGCTGAGGATCATCAGACAAAGAATGCCCGCTCACTGGTGGATGAGGGCGCTGCTTTAATGGTCGAGGATGTGAATGCGATAAAGGAGCTGCTACCATTGTCGATGTCTGTATTGCAGGATGCTGCTTTATGCTCGAATTTAAGTGATAAGATTGGCGGCCTCGCGAAGCCTGATGCTGATGAGAGTATTGCCAGAGAGGTTTTAAATATTGCGCTGTAAGGGCTATGGAATTGGATTATATCAAAAAGGTTTATTTTATAGGTATTGGAGGCATCGGTATGAGTGCCCTTGCACGCTATTTTAATAAGCGAGGGTGCATGGTTGCAGGATATGATCGTACAGCTACGCCATTGACACATAGTCTGGAGCAGGAAGGTATCGCCGTAACATATGTAGATGAGCAGGGTGAGATTGCTAATGATTTTCGTCAGCATGCTTCAGATTTATTGGTCGTGTATACGCCTGCTATTCCGGGAGACTCGTCTATTTTGAATTTCTTCAAGGACGGCGGTTTCGAGATGAAAAAGCGGTCGGCCGTGCTGGGTATTATTAGCAAGGGCATGTTTACGATTGCAGTGGCGGGTACCCATGGTAAAACTACAACATCGACCCTTATTGCTCATGTGTTACAGCATAGTGGTTACGGATGTACAGCATTTTTAGGGGGTATTTCATCAAACTATAATGCGAATGTTTTGTTTGGAGACAATAACGTTGTGGTGGTTGAGGCTGATGAGTACGATCGTTCTTTTTTGACTTTACACCCGGATGTAGCAGTCGTCACAGCTACGGATCCCGATCATCTTGATATATACGGCAGTGCTGACAGCGTGCTTGAGTCGTTTTCCTTATTTGTTTCACAGATCAAGGAGGGGGGAAGACTTATCAGCCGCAAAGGGTTGCTTTTGGACGGAGGGACAAGTTATTCTGCAACGGAACAGGCTGATGTGTACGCTACAAATGTCAGAGTTGAAAAAGGAAGCTTCTATTTTGATTATAAATCGGAAGAGTTATCTATTGATGACGTGGAAATGCCTTTGCCCGGACTGCACAATGTTGAAAATGCTGTCGCCGCTATTCGCGTAGCGTTGGGATTAGGCATTGATGCTGCGCTCGTGAGGGATGCCATTGCGGCATTCAGGGGGGTGAAGCGTCGCTTTGAGTATATCGTAAAAAATGAGTCTTGTGTTTATATAGATGACTACGCGCATCATCCGGAAGAGTTACGTGCTTGCTTGCGGGCGGCCAGGATGCTTTATCCAGGGAAGAAGCTGACAATGTTATTTCAGCCTCATCTTTATTCGCGTACACGTGATTTTGCTGAGGGCTTTGCTGAGGTGTTAAGTCAGGTTGATGATCTTGTTCTTCTTGATATCTATCCAGCCAGGGAGCTCCCGATAGCAGGGGTTTCATCAGAAATGATCCTGAAAAAGGTTACCGCGCCCGAGAAATCACTGTGCTCACTTGAGGAAGCTCAGGATGTTTTGAAAAGCAAACGTCCGGAACTGCTTATTACTGCAGGAGCCGGCGATATAGATACTTTGGTAGAACCTCTTAAAAAGATGCTGATGCATGCTTAAGTCGATCAATTGGAAAAGGGTGCTCTCGCTATGTTGCTGGATTCTTTGTCTGGCAGGTCTGGTGGTGCTGATGAGTTTTATCAGTGAGAAGAAGCATACCATGAAATGTACGGAGGTGAAGATCCTCATCCCCGGGACTTCAAGTTTTATTGATCGGAAGGAGATTAACAGGATTGTTCTTGAAAGTGCGGGCAAGCTGCATGGGAGACTTGTTGATGGTATTAATTTCCATCAGATAGAAACGGTGTTGAAGCAGAATCCCTATATACGGGCCGCGAAAGTCTATTGTGATATGGATGGCGTAGTGCATCTGGAGATTGATCAGCGCGATCCGGTATTGCGGGTGTACAATAAGCATAATCAGGATTATTATGTTGACCGGGATGGAATGAAGATTCCTACTTCACCTACTTATACGCCTCACGTGCTGGTGGCAAATGGACTGATCGATGAGAGTTATAGCGGTCGGGTAGACACACTGCGATCAGCGTTGGCGAAGGATCTTTTTAAAGTAGCCCTTTTTGTTGAGAAGGATTCTTTATGGTCAGAGCAGGTAGAGCAGGTATTTGTGGATGGGAAGAAGGAGATTCAGCTAATTCCCCGCGTCGGTAACCAGATAATTTTGTTAGGCGATGCCGACTCGTTGGCAGTGAGGATGAATAACCTGCGGCTTTTTTATCAAAAAGCATTGCCGAAAGTGGGTTGGGAGAAATATAAAACAATAAATATAAAATATACAAATCAAATAGTTTGTGAAAAGAACAGCGCTGCAGATAGTAGCCGAATGGTACATCCGGCTACTCCCTTCAGACCTGTTGATTCCTCTCAAAATATTCAAAGTACAGCAAAAAAACAGTAAAGCCTTAAGATTATGGAAAAAGGTACTTCTACATCATCAAAGTCTTCACCTATCGTTGTAGGTCTGGACATCGGTACAACAAAAATTTGCGTGATCGTCGGTCGTAAGGCCAATCACCGTAAGATAGAAATTCTCGGTGTAGGGAAAGCAGAGTCGGCAGGGGTAACCCGTGGGGTGGTTTCCAATATTCAGAAGACAGTGCAGGGAATTCTTCAGGCTGTGGAAGACGCTGCGGGGCAGTCAAACGTTGATATCAAAGTTGTCAATGTGGGTATTGCCGGTCAGCACATCAAGAGTCTTCAGCATCGTGGAATCCTTACCCGTAAAGATTTGCAGAATGAGATTCAGCGTAGGGATCTTGACAAGCTTATTGAAGATATGTTTAAGCTGGTGATGCCGCCGGGAGAGGAGATTATTCATGTGTTACCACAAGAATTCACGGTAGACAACGAGCCGGGAATTAAAGATCCTATAGGTATGGCGGGCGTGCGTTTAGAGGCAAACTTTCATATTATTTCCGGACATGTAAATGCGGTGAAGAATATCATGAAGTGTGTGCGGAACGCGAACCTCGAGACACAACAACTGGTGCTCGAGCCTTTAGCGTCATCAGAAGCTGTGCTTAGCGAAGAAGAAAAAGAAGCCGGTGTGGTTCTTGTCGATATTGGTGGTGGTACCACAGATGTAGCGATCTTCCATGAAGGCATTATCAGGCATACAGCTGTAATTCCGTTCGGCGGAAACAGCGTTACAGAGGATATTCGTGAGGGGTGTTCGGTGATGAGGAATCAGGCCGAGCTCTTGAAGGTGCGTTTTGGATCAGCGTTGGCTGACGAAAATCGCGAGAATGAGATCATTTGTGTTCCAGGATTGCGCGGACGCGAGCCTAAAGAGATATCTGTTAAGAATCTTGCTTACGTCATTCAGGCAAGAATGGAGGAGATTATTGAACACGTATATTACGAGATCAAGTCTTCAGGATATGAGAAAAAGCTTATTGCCGGCATTGTCATTACAGGCGGCGGCGCTCAGTTAAAACACCTTTCACAGCTAGTGGAATATGTAACAGGACTTGATTGTCGCATTGGTTATCCTAATGAACATCTTGCCAAGAACGAAGTATTGCCCAAAGCTGGTTACGATGAGCTAAAAAGTCCGCTATATGCAACCGGTATCGGTCTGTTGATAAAAGGTATTGAGAAAGAAGAAGAGATGGCTGAATTACTACAGGAACCGGGTGTCGTAGTTGAAACTCCAAAAGCTAAGAAAAAGAGCCGTGGCTTATTTGATCTTTTGGTTGAAAAAGGTACAAGCTTCATTAAAGACGACATAAAAAACGAGGACTATTTGTAAGGGCTTTTTCAACAACAGAGAAGTTTTCCACACATCTAACAATTGTGGAAAACTTATGTTAGAAATTAATTAATATTACGCGGCTAAAAAAGTGTTCGGAATCATAATCTACCTGTTTGATTGATAGTGATATGCAGTTTGAAAATGTAAAAGAAAATTCGTCGATTATCAAAGTAATCGGTGTTGGAGGTGGCGGTGGCAATGCCGTTAACCATATGTACAGGCAAGGAATTACGGGGGTTGATTTCATTATATGTAATACCGACTCGCAGGCTTTGGAGCTGAGTCCTATACCTCAGAAAGTACGTCTGGGTGTAAGTCTCACCGAAGGTATGGGAGCTGGATCAATTCCGGAAGTTGGAAAGAATTCTGCAATAGAAAATATAGATGATGTGAAGGCTATGTTGGGTCAGAATACCAGGATGCTGTTTATCACTGCCGGTATGGGTGGTGGCACAGGTACCGGAGCTAGTCCCATTATTGCTAAAGCTGCCAAGGAAATGAATATCCTTACCGTAGGTATCGTCACTACTCCATTTACCTTTGAAGGTAAAAGGAGGAAGATGCAGGCGGAAGAAGGACTTGAGGAACTTAAGAAGTTTGTTGACTCGTATCTCGTTATCTCGAATGACCGTTTACGGGAGATATTCGGCAATCTGACTCTTAGTGCCGCATTTGCTCAGGCAGATAATATCTTGACTACTGCCGCTAAGGGTATCGCTGAGATCATCACTACTGCGGGTGGTATAAATGTCGACTTTAACGATGTGCATACTGTTATGAACAATAGCGGTGTAGCAATCATGGGAAGTTCTTCTGCTGAAGGCGAAAGTCGCGCCTTAAGAGCGGTGGAAGGTGCTCTCGCATCACCACTTCTTAAGGACAATGAAATTGAAGGTGCACGCTATATTCTCCTTAATATTAGTTCTGGCGAAACAGAAGTGTCTATGGATGAAGTTGGTATCATTACCGATTACATTCAGGATAAGGCAGGACTGGCAGCAGATCTTATCTGGGGTAACTCTGTTGATGAGAGCCTTGGAGAGAAGTTATCAGTAACTATTATTGCGACAGGATTTCAAACTCGTGAAGAGCGTGAGATCGAGAAAGCCAATATTAAACGCGTTTCCGTTCTGACTCCGGAAAATGCGCCGATGGTAAAGCCGATAAATAGCTTCATGGATGCGGATGTAAAGTCTACTCAGGAACCAATTGCTCCAGATAACAACGGTAATGGTGGCTTTGTGCCTCAAATGCAGGCAGATCTATTTGCTGGTGGATCAGTGCGTTTAGCTGAGGAATATAAGGCTTCTGAGCCGGAGATTATTCGTCATACCTTGCATGAAGATGAAACCCCAAAGGTTGAGCCCTCCATGGGCTTTGATGTGAAAATCGCGGATTCAGATTTCCAGTTCGGAGCTTCAGCGGTAAATACAACACCGGAGGAGCCACAGGCACCGCAGGCGTATAACCCCGATGAGCATAAAACAGAGGAGTCTATCCAGGAACAGCTTCGTAAATCAAGAGAACGCATTCTCCGGTTGAAAGATCTGAGCATGAAATTGAAGTCCGCCAATGGCGTTCAGGAGCTTGAGAATGAACCTGCATATAAGAGAAAGCAGATGTCATTGCAGCAGATGCCACACTCTTCGGAATCTTCAGTCTCCAGATTCACCCTGTCTAATGAAGACGGAAATACAGAGATAAGACCTAATAACTCTTTTCTACATGATAATGTAGATTGATAAAAATGGAAAAGCCTTTACTTCTGGTAGAGGCTTTTCTGTTATATATGGGACTAATGGAGGTTCTCTCCCGCAGATCTCATGACATTGCTTAGGGTAACAATTATAAAATTGTTAACTTTGCACATTCTTTGGTAATAACTTAAATATAATACAATTGGATTTATTTGATAAGATTCACAAGTTCATGGGTCCTATTGGCCAGCATCAGAAAATGGCGCATGGCTATTTTGCATTTCCTAAGTTGGAAGGCGAAATAGGACCTCACATGAAGTTTCGGGGTAAAGAACATCTTGTATGGAGCCTTAATAATTATCTGGGCCTTGCTAACCATCCTGAAGTTCGGGAGGCTGACGCAAAGGCGGCAGAGGAATTTGGAATGGCTTACCCTATGGGAGCCAGAATGATGTCTGGAAACTCGAACCATCACGAAGCGCTGGAAAAAGATCTTGCAACGTTTGTAGGTAAGCAGGATGCCTTCTTATTAAACTATGGGTATCAGGGGATGGTATCTATCATCGATGCTCTTGTAGATCGTAATGACGTTATTGTTTACGATGCGGAATCCCATGCCTGCATTATCGACGGTGTGCGCTTGCACATGGGTAAGCGCTTTGTTTATCAGCATAATGATATTGATAGTTGCAGAAAGCAGCTTGAGCGCGCTTCCCGTTTAGCTGAGCAAACTGGCGGAGGTATCCTTCTTATTACTGAAGGGGTGTTTGGTATGTCTGGTGCTCAGGGTAAGTTGAAGGAAATTGTTGACCTTAAGAAGGAGTTCAATTTCCGTCTGCTTATTGACGATGCTCACGGCTTTGGTACTATGGGTCCTACAGGGGCTGGTACACATGAGGAGCAGGATTGTATTGAGGGTATTGACGTGTATTTCGGTACGTTTGCTAAATCAATGGCAGGTATCGGAGCATTTGTCGCTTCCAATGAAGAAATCGTTAATTACCTTCGTTATAACATGCGCTCTCAAACCTTTGCCAAGGCTTTGCCTATGCCAATGGTGATTGGCCTCAGGAAACGCTTGGAATTGCTTAAAGGCCGCCCCGAGTTACGCGAAAAGCTTTGGACCATTGCTACAACCCTTCAGAAGGGGTTGCGTGAGCGCGGATTTGATCTGGGCGTAACGAATACAATGGTTACACCTGTCTTCCTTAAAGGAGAGCTTAACGAAGCTACTGCCATTACCATGGACTTACGCGAGAACTATGGAATCTTTTGTTCTATCGTGGTATATCCTGTAATTCCAAAGGGACTTATGGAACTTCGTATTATTCCAACAGCGACACATACGCTGGAGGATGTGCAGAGAACCCTCGACGCTTTTTCAGAAGTGGGAGAGAAGCTCAAAACCGGTTACTATAAAGAGCAGACAGTACCTGCCGGTTAGGTATTTGTTAATATAAAAGAAAGCCATCTCTCGCAGGTGGCTTTTTTTTAGCCTTATTTAAAGTTCATTTCTCTTTTTTAGATGGTCGTCCTGTATCATCATCGATGCGCGTAGCCTTACCGAACTTCTTTCTCTTTAAAATTTTCCTTACGGACTCGTGTGGGTACGTGCATCCCCCAGAGCCATTTTATAACGTTTTTCTGCTGATCTATAATGGAGAACAAAGCCCCTCAATCGTTATGAGAGTGAGAAAAATAGTGTACACGGAATTGTGAATATCCTCTGTGTTAAACTGTGCTTGTTATGTGCAAGGGCATAACAATTCCTTGTTACTCAGTAGTATTATTATGAAATATGCGTAACTTCACTTGTATTACGACGAAATTATCCATTAGTCGCACGTAAACTATACCATAATTCTATTTCGTGAAAACTAATCGCTACGCTCATGAATATTCTTATTCTGCATTCTGCTTCCTGCTCTTCCGGAGAGCCCCACATCTCGCAGGCGAGCCTTCTCATACGTCAATTCCTGGGAAGTGGGCATGGCGTTAGAGTCGTAACTTACAAGAAGAACCTAACTTCAGTTCAGGGTGCCGAACTTATCTATTCTCCGTCCATTCTTAAACTGAACCTCCTTTATCGCTGGTGCGATATTCTATTCACTACCGATACGACTTTTGCCTCCCTTTGCTTGCAATTAGTCGATTGCAGGAAAAAGTGGATCATCTCTCATGACTCCCTTAGATCAGCTTCAGATAGCCTGTCAGCAAGACTCCGTTTATCGCTCAGCCGATTGGCCACGAAGAATATCGTTTCCGATGCACGCACCGCGGCCCGTGTAAAATCAAATGTTGCCATTGTCGATACATGCTATGATGAACAGGCTTTTAAATGGCACAAAGATGTGCGGCGTTCCGGGAATTTTATATTCAGGGCTAACGCGGCGTCTGCAAGCGGAAATGAAATGTTTATAAGAGCATGCGCTGAACTGGATTTTCCTTTCACAGCAGGCATTGTAGGGGATGGCGCTGAAATAGATCGTCTGCAAGGTCTAGTGAAGCGCTATGGGCTTGGAATGAAGGTTACATTCTGGCGGGAGCTAAGCAATGGTAAACTACCCCGTCTCCTCAGTGCTTATAAGTATCAGGTATTTACAACTGCACCGCAATCGCATTTAGACGTTATGGACCTGGAAGCTGCGGCTTGTGGCTGTCGACTCATCAAACCAGATAATGAAATAAATGGTTCCGCGCTTAATAATATCACGGAGTATTTCAGAAATAACAATCTTCCCTCGTTAAAAAATATTCTGGCAAAAACGCTCGTAGACAATGACTGTGACCTCAGCTTCTCTGATGAATTGCGGCATTATCTGTTGTCCAGATCAAGCACTGCTATTGCCAGACGTTTTCTTGAAATATTTAAGTATTCTGATTACTCAATTGTCGCTCCCTCTTACTCACGGGATCTTAATCATGATAAACATCCCCTTGCCTGATGCTGGGATGTAAGAGGAGAGAAAGCACGGCCTCCTCTCCGAATGAGTTATCGTAATTTGAGCAGTTCTGCACGAATGGCCTCCCGAACGTGTTCGTTTACCGGAACCAGTGGCAAGCGTAGCTCCTCTGCGCATAAGTCTAAGCTGTGAAGCGCAGCTTTAACACCCGCGGGACTGCCATCAGCAAAGAGCAACTTAATGAGCGATACCATTTGATAATGTAATGAGCGAGCTTCCTCATATTTTCCTTCCAGGGCGAGCCTTACCATCGTCGAGAATTCCCCGGGACATGCGTTTCCTACCACGGAAATAACGCCCGCGGCACCCATTGCTATCAGTGGCAGCGTGATGGGATCGTCGCCGCTAATGAATAGAAAGTCTGCCGGTTTATCTTTCAGAATCGCGTTAAACTGATCAAAGTTCCCTGATGCTTCTTTCGTGCCAATAACATTCCTGCAGTCTCCAGCGATACGTAAGGTAGTCTCTGCCGTCATATTTACTCCGGTACGACCAGGGACATTATAAAGTATCAGGGGCAGGGCCGAAGCCTCAGCTACCATTTTGTAATGCTGATAAATACCCTCCTGATTGGGTTTATTGTAATAAGGGCATACCGAGAGGATGGCGTCATAGCCGGCCAGGTCGAACCCCTCAACCGCTTTCACAACTTCGTAAGTAGAGTTTCCCCCAATTCCTGCAACAAGAGGCACCCGTTTTGAAACTACAGATGCTGAAAACTCCCATATCTGCTTTTTCTCTTCCTTTGTCAGAGTCGCTGACTCTCCGGTAGTTCCCAATGAAACCAGGTAATCAACACCATTGTCAATCTGAAAGTTAATTAAGCGTTCAAGCGCATTGTAGTCGACAGTGCCCCCGCTACCAAAGGGAGTTACAAGAGCCACCCCTGTGCCACAGAATTTATTCATTATTTTTTATTCGTGAATTTTTGTGTAATCATCCCTTATTCGTGCTTTGACCTTCAGTATTGCATGAGGTCCGAATTACGGGATCGCTAATTTAATGTAATTAGTTATAATCTACCAAAATTGTCGACTATTGATTTTCAGCTTTCTATCATTTTTATGAGCTCCTCGTCGGAAATCAAGGGAATATTTAGTTTTTCCGCCTTCTGGAGCTTGGAGGGCCCCATGTTTTCTCCCGCAACAAGATAGTTGAGTTTCGAAGATATAGAACTCAGGATCTTTCCGCCATTGCCCTCTATCATCGAGGCAAGTTCCTCGCGGCTGTAGTTGGCAAATACTCCCGAGATGATGAATGTCTTTCCCGAAAGTTTCGAGCTGTCAAGCATTCGGGTTTTCTCCTCCACTTCAAAGTGCAAACCCGCGGTGCGGAGTTTCTCAAGCTGTTCAACATGCCGATCATCACTAAACCATCGTATAATGCTCTCAGCAATACGGCTGCCAATCTCGTCCGCCGTTATCAGATCATCAAGACTTGCCGCTCTAAGGCTATCGATATTTTTGAAATGCTGGGCAAGCTTTCGGGCAACAGTTTCGCCGACATAGCGAATGCCGAGTCCGAACAGCACTTTTTCAAAGGGCATCTGCTTTGATCGCTCGATACCCTCCAGCATGTTGCTTATGGATTTCTCGCCAAAGCGCTCAAGGTTTTTCAGGAGATCCATCTTTTCATGAAGCGTGTACAAATCGCTGATATGGCTTATTATGCCTTTCCGATACAGAAGCTCTATTGTCTCATCTCCGAGACCGTCGATGTTCATCGCTTTGCGGCTTACGAAATGTTGTATTTTTCCGGTAATCTGGGGGGCACAGCCCTCATCGTTGGGGCAGTAAAACACGGCTTCTCCTTCCTGCCGGATTAGGTTGCTGCCACATTCCGGACAGGTAGCCGGATAAATGATGGGAGCACTGTCTTCCTGACGCAATTCTTTGTTTACCGCAATGATCTTAGGGATAATCTCACCTCCCTTTTCAACGAATACAGAATCTTTTTCATGTAAATCCAGACGCTCAATCTCATTGGCATTGTGTAAGGTTGCCCGCTTAACGGTAGTGCCCGCAAGCAATACCGGCTTAAGGTTAGCAACTGGAGTAACCGCTCCGGTTCGTCCCACTTGATAACTCACACTCTCCAGGATGGTTTCGACACGCTCAGCCTTAAATTTGTAAGAGATCGCCCAGCGTGGCGATTTGGCAGTAAATCCCAGTTCCTGCTGTTGCTCAAAACTGTTCACCTTGATCACGATGCCGTCAATGTCATAGCTCAGGCCAAAGCGTTCTTTGTCCCAATGATTTATAAATTTAAGAACCTCATCTATGTTCTTGCAAAGGCTGGTGTGTTCACAAACATGAAAACCCCATTCCTCAGCTTTGTGAATGCTCTCCCAATGTGTCTTGTATGGATTTTTATCGCTATATACAAAGTACAGAAAGCAATCCAGGGGGCGGCGGCGAACCTCCGCGGAGTCCTGCAGCTTCACGGTGCCTGATGCAAAATTACGTGGATTAGCATAGGGCATCTCGTCATTGGCAATACGTTCATTATTTAGCTTCTCAAACGCGGCACGATGCATAAACACCTCGCCTCTGATTTCAAAGGTCGCGGGGTAGTCCCCCTTCTTTAAAACCTTCGGAACGCGCTTAATGGTTTTAATATTGCTCGTAACATCATCCCCCTTAGTGCCATCGCCACGCGTTACCGCACGAACTAACTTTCCCTCTTCATAACTTAGACTGATAGATAAGCCGTCAAATTTGAGCTCGCACACATATTCGAAATGATCACCTATAGCTTTTCGTACCCGCTCATCGAAGTTTAATAGTTCTTGTTCATTGTAGGTATTTCCCAATGACAGCATTGGCCATTTATGCACCACTGTCTGGAATTCTTTGGTGACCTCTCCTCCAACGGTTAACGTGGGTGAGTCCGGATGTTGAAGATCCGGATATTGCATCTCCAGATCGGCCAGCTCTTTTAGTTTAAAGTCAAAGTCCTGATCTGAAATCGTCGGACGTGCCAATACGTAATAATTATAGTTATGCTGATTAAGCTCTTCTACCAGCTGATCTATTTTATGCTTAATTTCATTCTCAGACATGTAAGCGAAGATAGTGATTTTTGGACGTTACTGCCTGTAAATCTATCTAGCCTGCTTCCGGTGCTATAGGCATTCATTGTTGAAATGCTTAATATTGCAGACTATACAAACTCACATAGCCTCATCATTTATATGAAAGCAAAATTTTCCGCGGCACTCATCTTGTTGTCCAGCATTTTTCTCCTATCCTGCAGCGTGCAAAAGCAATCCAACCAATGGTTTAAAAAGGGTACCTGGTATAATGGCATGCAGGTATTTCCTCATCATACCCTCGACCGTGCTCAATTTCAACAGCAATACAGCCAGCATAAGGAATGGTGGGATGCCGCCTTTAAATATCTAAAAGAAACAGACTTCAGCACCGTGGCTCCCGGCACTTACAAGTTGGCGGGTAGTGATGTTTACGCCAAAGTTACCGTTGGAGCGATGAAAGATTTTAAGGATACCCGCTGGGAGTCGCATCGTAAGATGATTGACCTGCAGTACAATTATACTGGAACTGAAAAGATCGGCCTTGTTGACATACAGGATGCGAAGGTGACGATGCCCTACAACGATCAGAAGGATGTGGCCAATTATGAGGCGACAGGCAAGATATACGCTGCAGACAGCAATACCTTTTTTCTATTTTTTCCCAATCAGGTACACCGTCCTAATATAAAGACCGATAATAACCCGCAGGTGAAAAAGATCACCATTAAGATACGGTATACGGAATAAGCTTGATTTCTATCTCATCAAAGATAGTCTGGTAGTCTTCCTTGATGGTGCTGATATAAGGAAGCAAATGTAATGCGAGCTGATCTTTTTGCTCAACGGTAAAAGGATCAGCCCATAAACGCATGCAGATCCTCGTTAACGCGTAAATGATCTTACCTTTTTGGTCGTAAGTCGCCAAATATTCAGAGGTTATAAAATCGTCGAGGAAATTAAAGAAAGGGGAAGTGTCAGTGATGCCGTTCTTTACAAGAAATGCCGCCAGCACTTCCGTATCCGCCGCGGCGAGCAGCCTGTAAAGATTCAGTGGATCAACGACTCCCTCGGTGAGCAGGATGTTGTCAAGCATAAGCTCCAAACTCACATGAGCTAAAAAAGAGGGGCGTACCTCTGATCCGGAAAGCAGGGGCTTAATAATTTCTTTAAGCTGGGCAGTATGGTGGCAGAAAAAGTCGGAGGTATGGAAATATTTATCCACCGCCAGATGTCGTTTCCAGCCCTCCATCAGTGATGCTGTTTTCTCATCGCCGGTAAACTCCTCTTCGCGCTTTTCAGGTCTGATGTTCCATTCCTTTCGCGCGTTCTTCATGAGGTCTGGCAGTACCATGCCCATTACACGCTCCGCATTGTCACTGCCGCGGTCAAAATAATAGTGTGATAAAAAATTCATCTGCCCTTCTTCCTCTAATTTTATAAGCGATTACAGTTTCTGAACGCAGTACTTATGAGCTGCCATGCGTATGCTTTAGTAAGCGAAAAGCACAATATACAAAAATCAGCGCTTATTTGTATGTGTCTTATCTACATCAAAACTCAATCATACATTACCATTGTCTGATACGGCGTAGAGGCTTCCCAAAGTAAAAATGCATTACAAGAATTATTCATTCCCAGTGTTTCCTATATTTGCAGTCATTCAAAATTTAATTATATAAACAAAGATGAGCTTTATAGAAGAATTGCGCTGGAGAGGAATGCTCCAGGATATGATGCCAGGAACCGAGGAAGAACTGAGTAAAGGTGTTACCTCCGGTTATATTGGCTTTGATCCCACCGCCGATTCACTTCATGTAGGACATCTTACTCAAATCATGACTCTTAAGCACTTCCAGAAAGCAGGGCACAAGCCCTTTGCGTTGGTTGGCGGTGCTACCGGTATGGTTGGTGATCCCTCCGGCAAATCTGCCGAGCGTAATCTCCTTTCTGAAGAGGCCTTAAGGCACAACGTTTCCTGCATAGAAAATCAATTGCGCAGGTTTCTGGACTTCGACGGCGGAGAAAATAGCGCTGAATTGGTAAACAACTACGATTGGTTTAAAGGGTTTGGCTTTCTTGAGTTTATCCGCGATGTGGGAAAACACATCACCGTAAACTATATGATGGCAAAGGATTCGGTAAAGAAACGTCTGGAAGGTGAAAACGGCCTCTCATTTACCGAGTTCAGCTATCAGTTGTTACAGGGATATGACTTTTACTGGCTATGGAAAAATCGCAACTGTACCATACAAATGGGCGGTTCTGATCAATGGGGAAATATTGTTACCGGTACTGAACTTATTCGACGTAAAGCTGCCGGAAGTGCTTTCGCGGTAACCACCCAACTTATTAAAAAATCTGATGGTACAAAGTTCGGTAAAACCGAAGGCGGTGCCATATGGCTCGATCGTGAGAAAACATCTCCTTATAAATTCTACCAGTTTTGGTTAAATACCAGCGATGATGACGCCAGAAACTGGATTCGCATCTTCTCGCTAAAAAGTCAGGCTGAAATCGAAGCTATCGAACAAGAGCATGATGCCGCTCCCCATCTGCGTGCGTTGCAGAAGGCACTGGCTGAGGAAATAACGGTACGTACGCATTCTGAAGCCGATTTACAGAACGCGTTGAAAACCTCTGAGTTTCTCTTCGGAAGTGGTTCTGTAGATTTTCTTGAGCAACTTACAGATAACGAAGTGCTTGATATTTTTGAGGGCGTTCCTGTGTTCAATGTTTCAAGAACGCTGCTCGATGCAGGCATCGCTGCCGCTGACTTGCTGGCTGTTGAGTCTAAGGTGTTTCCTTCTAAGGGCGAAGCCCGTAAAATGATCCAGGGTGGCGGCGTTTCTGTAAACAGAACGAAGGTCGCTGATGCCACCGACCTCATCGACAGCAGCCGTCTGGTGAAAAATAAATTTCTTATCGTACAAAAGGGCAAGAAGAACTATTTCTTGCTTATCGCGGAATAACCAGCTACTGAACAAGCAGGTTACATCCCCTGATATCACTATTATCAAAGCGACCGGAGACCTCAAAGCTCCCGTCGCTTTTTATTTTTCCTAAATCTTGTGTGGCAATAAAGGAGCAGGAGTGCAAATTGGCCATGTCAATGATGTTTATGCCTCCGATTCTGTCTCCCTTTACCAGAGATAGGGGGTCGTTCACCTCCCGTATCAGTACGCGCATCCAGGGAGGACATGCGAACGTGCCATTACCCTGCGAGTAGGCTTGCGACAAAAGCTCTGTCATTCCGTATTCTGAATGTATCTGCTGTACGCCAAATCCCTTGCAAAGCTGCTGATGTAATTCTTCGCGTATCATCTCTTTCCGTTTGCCCTTCATGCCTCCGGTTTCCATGACAATCAGGTTGGGGAAGTTTAACTGATATCGTTCTGTAAAATCCAGTAAGGCATACGTAACGCCAATTAGCAGCACTTTCTTTTGTTTCTCCTGCAGCCGTTGTAGTAAGGCATACAGATCGTCATGGTTATAAAGAAAGTAACCGCTATCCGCATTCGCGCTCAGGTTTATCAAATCATCTACCATATAGATGAGTGAAGACCCATTACGCTCCTGATAAGAGGGAAGTAAGGCCAGTATCACGTAATCTTCCGGATTGCCGTAAAAGTATTCAAACCCTCGTCGGTACGACTGCTCATAGATTTCTTTATACCTTACATGATGAAAGCTATGTTCCATGCCGGTAGTGCCCGAGCTACTGAAAGTCACCTCCGGAATAAAGTCGCCGCTCACAATTGTATGGCTTTTGAAAAGCTGAACAGGCAGAAATGGGATATCATTAACACGTTGCACGGCCGAAGGCTGCAAGCCCAGGGCCTCCACAAAGCGCTTGTAAACCTCGTTTTCAGCGGCCTGATATCTGAATATCTCCAGAATAAGCGCATCCTGCGATGCTCCTGCACTACTATCAAAAATTTTTGAAATTATATCGCTAGTCACAAGGGCAAAGATACACAGGAATAGGGAATTGTTGCTCCGTGCTTTTTAAGGGAAACGTAATCATTTAATGTTTGATTTTTAGTTGTTTCAGGTTATTATTTTATATATTTGGCAACATAAGCAGCAATACATTGAATAAATGTTAATTATTGAGGGAGCGACCGTTCAATGGCTTAGTTGATTACGGCAGTAAAATATTAACCGTCGATTTAAAACTTAAAATTGCTAATTTATAAAACCTGCTTTATTTGATAATTATTGGATAAAGCAAGATGGCAATCATTCTAAACCAATGAGAGCTATCATTGTTATTGAGATTCTACAGCAAAAATATGAAGTCCAAAAAAAGCAGTTCCGATCTTTCGCCCAAGAACAGCGTTGTTTCTTATTCTCGTTTTTCAGACTACGATATTCACTTATTCAAAGCCGGGAAACATTATAAGTTGTATGATAGGCTTGGTTCGCATGTCATAAGCACCGATGCGCTGGGGGAGGGTGTGTATTTTGCTGTTTGGGCTCCAAATGCGGAGAAGGTTTCTGTAATAGGAAATTTCAACGCGTGGAACCATCATAGTCATCACCTGTTTCCTCGCTGGGACAGCTCTGGTATCTGGGAGGGATTTATTCCTAACGTCGGCCTCGGCGAAGTATATAAGTATTGTATCCATACTCCTACGGGCGAGGAGCTCGAAAAGGCAGATCCCTATGCCTTGCGTTGGGAAGAACCACCGCATACCGCCTCGCTGGTGTGGAACACCTGGTTCGAATGGACTGATGAGAAATGGATGGGCGGTCGATTTGAGAAGAACGGATTAAAAAGTCCATGGTCTGTCTATGAAATCCATTTAGGATCCTGGCGTCGTAGTCCTGATGCTCCGGAGCAATTTCTTGGTTATCGCCTGTTAGCGGATGAGCTTGTTCCTTACATTAAGGAGATGGGCTATACGCATGTGGAGTTTATGCCGATCATGGAGCATCCTTATTATCCTTCCTGGGGATATCAGGTTACTGGATACTTTGCGGCATCTTCACGCTACGGAACACCTCAGGATCTGATGTATCTTATCGAGCAGTTACACAACAATGATATCGGAGTGATCCTCGATTGGGTACCATCACATTTCCCCGGAGATCAACACGGTCTGTATATGTTCGACGGCACGCATCTTTACGAGCATGCCAGCGAGAAGGAAGGATTCCATCCTGATTGGAAGTCATATATCTTTAATTACGGACGTAACGAGGTCCGCTCGTTCCTTATAAGTAATGCCCTGTTCTGGCTGGATCGTTATCATGTCGATGGTTTACGCGTAGATGCTGTCGCATCAATGCTTTATCGCGACTATTCGCGCAAGGAGGGCGAGTGGATTCCTAATAAATATGGCGGTCGCGAGAATCTCGAGGCGATCAGCTTCCTTAAGGAATTAAATGTAGCTGTGTATGGTCAGTATCCCGACGTGCAAACTATTGCAGAGGAATCTACATCCTTCACCGGCGTTAGCCGCCCGGTGTTTAACGGGGGATTAGGTTTTGGTATGAAATGGATGATGGGTTGGATGAACGATACCCTCAAATATTTCGAGCAGGATCCTATTCATCGCCGCTATTACCATGGGCAAATTACCTTTAGTACCGTTTATGCCTTCACCGAGAACTTTATGTTGCCGCTGTCTCATGATGAGGTGGTATACGGAAAGAAATCGTTGATATATAAGATGCCGGGAGATGAGTGGCAGAAGTTCGCTAACTTACGATTGCTTTACACTTACATGTTCACCCATCCCGGAACTAAGTTGATGTTTATGGGAGGGGAGTTTGGACAAACACGCGAGTGGGATTTCGAACAGTCTCTGGATTGGCATCTTCTGGATTTTAAACCGCACCAGGGAATTAAAAAAATCGTACAGGATCTTAATAAACTATATCGCACAGAAGGCGCTCTTTACGAGATGAACTTTGAGTGGGAAGGTTTCCGCTGGATAGAGTCAGGCGACGCGGAAAATTCAGTTCTTATCTATTGCCGTAAAGGCGAGGTGGTGGAAAACAAATTGGTTATTGTGCTAAATCTTACTCCAATGCCGCGTAAGGACTACCGGGTAGGCTTGCCGCATCATGGCGATTGGGAGATTGTTTTTAACTCCGATGAGAAGCAATACTATGGCAGTGGTTATGAACTGAACTACGCCATTACCACGCAGCAGATTCCATGGCATGGCCGGGATCAATCAGCAGTATTACAGCTTCCGCCGCTGTCAGCACTCATATTAAAGCGTTTTAATCGTAAGGCTAAATTCTGGTAAAGGAAGCAGCCGGTCGTTCAGGATATACCTCTGCCGATCCATGGTGATTCGCAGAGGTTTTTTTATGTCTCAGCGTAAATTGAAGGACGTCTGATGGCAGGCCCGGGCACTCACACTGCCAGCTGCACCGCAAAAAAAAGCAAAAAAAAAGAGGTCACTCCGGGGAGCAACCTCTCTTTATTAAGTAGCAAGTTGTGGATTAGTTTTTACCAACTAATTCAACAAGATCGATAAGCTTGTTAGAATAACCCCACTCGTTATCGTACCAAGATACAACTTTCACGAAGTTATCATTTAACGCGATACCAGCCTTAGCATCAAAGATTGATGTGCGTGGATCTGTAAGGAAGTCGCTAGATACTACATCCTCTTCAGTATATCCAAGGATACCTTTCAATTCGTTTTCAGAAGCTTCTTTCATTGCTGCTTTGATGTCAGCGTAAGAAGCTGCTTTGTCTAAACGTACAGTAAGGTCAACAACAGATACGTCTGGAGTTGGTACGCGGAATGACATACCAGTTAATTTACCTTTAAGAG
Organism: Sphingobacteriaceae bacterium UBA6709; assembly: GCA_002454425.1. GTDB lineage: Bacteria > Bacteroidota > Bacteroidia > Sphingobacteriales > Sphingobacteriaceae > Arcticibacter. The sequence continues at coordinate 41,191 of DKIV01000009.1, read as the reverse complement.
CAGGGATAACTAAAGCTACCGCTTTAGCAGCACCTGTAGAAGAAGGGATGATGTTCTGGTAAGCACCACGACCACCTCTCCAATCTTTTGCTGAAGGACCATCAACAGTTTTCTGCGTTGCAGTTACAGCGTGGATAGTGCTCATTAAACCTTCAACGATACCAAATTTATCATTTAATACCTTTGCGATAGGAGCTAAACAGTTTGTAGTACAAGATGCGTTAGAAACGATGTGCTGATCAGCTTTAAGTTCTTTGTGGTTAACACCCATAACGAATGTTGGGGTATCATCCTTTGCAGGAGCTGACATAACTACTTTCTTTGCACCAGCCTGAATGTGCTTTCCTGCACTCTCCTGAGTAAGGAATAAACCTGTAGATTCAATAATTACTTCTGCGCCTACTGCATCCCACTTCAAGTTAGCCGGATCCTTTTCAGCTGTTACACGGATGGTTTTACCGTTAACAATCAGGTTTCCGTCTTTAACGTCAACTGTACCATTGAATCTGCCGTGAGTTGAATCGTACTTAAGCATGTATGCCATATAATCTGGCTCAACAAGGTCGTTGATACCAACGATTTCAATATCACTGCGGTCAACAGCAGCTCTGAATGCTAAACGACCGATACGGCCGAATCCGTTAATTCCTACTTTCATTGTGTCAATTTTTATTTGTGTAATATTCTAATATGTTATAAATAGGCCTCTTTATGATATTATCAATTTTCAGGCCGTTTTGTGTTGCTATCTCATTCAGCGTCTGCTGAAATCCCGAAGCTACCGGCCCGGTAAAGTACAGCGGTAAGCCCGGATATTTATGAGTTAATGGGAGAATGTACGTCTCGAAATAGGTGTTAAACCCTGTTTTTATGAGATTTCTGACGTAACTCTGGTCGAAGTTCTCAATAAGAAAATCTGTGTAGGAACTCAAAAATACCACAGGATTTGACTGCTTGTAAACCTTGTCAAGGATAATTTTTCTGTCAGGATTGTACCGTTGCACAAATCGTTCTTCGAACTCCCGCGGCAGAACCCCTGTCAGATAGTCGTGAAGCAGACAGCGTCCCAGCCAATTTGACGAGCCCTCATCTCCGAGAATAAAGCCAAGGCCTAAATTATTCTCTTTAACTTTTCTGCCGTCGAAGTAAGCGGCGTTGGCGCCACTTCCCAAAATGCCTACAATACCTGGATTGTCACCGCAGGTTGCCAGTGCCGCGGCCTTCAGGTCATGTGATATGCTTATCTTGCTGTTCCTGAAAAAGTTTCTGAACGCTCTGGCTACTACTTCCTGACGCTCTTTAGATGATGCGCCGGCCCCGTAAAAATAAATCTTACGGATAACCTCCGCATGATTTATCAGCTCAGTGTTCTTGTTGAGAATACTGCTGATCATGCGTTCATCATTGAAAAAAGGATTTATACCGGGAGTTTTAACCTCACACACAATCTTTCCTTTCTCGGAAAGTTTCCAATCTGCATTTCTCGAACCGCTATAAACTACTGCAATCATGTGTTAGATAGAGAGAACTTTAGCCATTTCCAATAAATCGTCTTCGAGTTTAAAGGAATGATTGTGAAGAGCATCTTCCAATCGGGTAAGCTTCATTTCGTTGCCTATTAACCCGACCATCTTGCGGGTTTGTCCCTGCACCAGGGCGTTTACCGCGGCGTAACCCATTCTGCTTCCCAATACCCGGTCAAAGCTGCTCGGCGTTCCGCCGCGCTGTAAATGACCCAATATGGTAACCTTTATGTCGTAGAAGTTGAACTTCTCTTTTACTCTTTTAGCAACGTTATACGCGCCGCCATTCTTATCTCCTTCAGCAATAATGACAATACTTGAACTCTTTTTGCTTAAGGCGCCTTCTTCAAGCTTAATAATAAGATCATCTATCGCGGTTTCTTTTTCCGGCAACAAAATAGCTTCGGCTCCCGCCGCCACACCGGCGTGCAACGCGATACAGCCGGAGTCACGACCCATCACTTCGACAAAGAATAAACGATCATGCGATGCCGCAGTATCTCTGATCTTATCTATTGCCTCAATAACAGTATTTGTAGCGGTGTCATATCCCAGCGTGAAATCTGATCCGTATAAGTCATTATCAATTGTTCCTGGAACACATATTACCGGAATGTCGAATTCTCTCGACAAAGCTTCAGCTCCTGTAAATGTTCCATCCCCGCCAATAGGTACCAAGGCATCAATACCTTCGGCAACCAAATTTTCATAGGCCTTCTTTCTTCCTTCGTATGTTCTGAATTCAGCGCATCTGGCAGTCTTGAGAATGGTTCCTCCTAATTGAATCGTGTTCCGAACTGAACGCGCGTCCATTTCCGTGAACTTCTTGTCAATCATACCCTGGTATCCTTGATGGATACCCACCATTTGCTTCCCAAGATAAATACCAGTGCGGACAACCGCGCGAACACAGGCGTTCATGCCTGGTGCGTCACCACCCGAAGTAAAAACCCCAATTTTATTTATATTGGTCATAGAAGTAAATTTTTTAATTGCCACGAATATAAGGCGAAAGCCCCATAATACCTTACAATTTTAGAAAATTGTGATAACAATCATTACGAAAATTAACGCTGTTCGCTCACCCGATCTAAGAAATCCATACTCGTCACATTCATGGTCAGCGCCAGCCGGGAAGTTCCGAAGAACTTTTATTTTCCGGGGCTGTTCTACCTACCTGGTTCGAGACTGACTCGGGACTGACTCGAGACACGCTCGAGTGGTGATCGACATTTCATCGACANNTGTCGATGACCAGTGCTGTCTGTTCCGAGTAAATCCCGAGTCTGACTCGAAACAGGTAGGGAGCAGGTACCGATGTCTCCTGCCTCCTTTATGAATTGGTAATATGATGATGGTCTCTCATTTTTCATTTAAGGTCGATTTAAGGCCTTAGGAGCGCTTATTTCTATTTGTCTGATATTTGTATCAGCTCGCAGAGATGGTGCGTTCTGGAGCCATATAGTGGCGGTGTTCATGGTGTATTTTCCCGGGAAGCGGAGATTAACGGGAATTTCAAAAACATGGGTTCCGCTTTTTAGAAATTTTATATCCATGATCACTGAGCGATTCTCTCTGCCATATTTAAAACGGCGGAGTCCTTGCTCGCTAATTTCAACACCCGCGGGTAAGTCAACCTGTATCTTGGCGTTGCTTATTGCTGCCGGCAACTTCAAAGAGACCTTTAGCCTGCTGGTGTTTCCCGCGATCAGATGTGTATCGGAGAAGCTCGCCTTCAAGGTCATGGAATCCTGATCCGAAACGCGGGAAGGGGCGGCTGTTTCTGATAGCTTGTATAAAGAAATTGGCTGACTGTTAAGATTAGTTAGCCTGAAGGTTTTCGCCGTTTTAAGGGCCTCATTTACCTCTTCGACAGTTTTGGGAGTGTCGTTCAAGGCCAGCATCTTTTTATTGATCAGCGGAAGCATGTCTTTGAGGTAAAGCACCTGCTGATACGGGTCTGATGACATGGACAGCAGTTCGTTAAGACGCATGGTAGTCTCGAAAGAGCGGCTTTGATGAGCGTTACTTCGTCTCAAAATCGTGTAGGCTAAATATGTGCCTTCCCAGCTAAAGCTTTCGTTCTCCTGCCAATAGATGCCCTTATCGAAGGTGGGAATACCCAGCTTAAGCGCGGCGCCCGCCGCTTGTGTTTGTCCGCTGAGGGCTTTAACCTCAAGCATTCTTAGGTTAAACAAGTTATATTCCCTATCCTGTTTTCCAACCCGCGCCTGTAGCTCGTCAATTAGTGATTTATAATCCAATCTGGCACCCAATAAGAGCAAGCATTTCAGCGCCTTTAGTTGTAAATGAGGGTTATAACCTGATAGTTTCTTTTGTATAGTTTTGATGAGTAAGTCCTTGTTAAGCACAAAATTTAAGGACATTTTGCCCGCCTGCTCCTGAATCGCTGTGAGCAGTTCAATGGAAGCCAGTTCTTTGCGATCCGCGGAAAATCCTTCTTCTAGCAAGGGTCGCTGTATACGGCGCTGAAGGTCTTTTAGTTGTCCGGGGATATTTTCCCTGATAAGGGTCGACTGTCGCGATGCGACTAAAAGCATTTTCGAAAGAACATGAAGTAGGCTGTCTGGCAGACTGATAGAAGGGTACTCACTTAATGCTTTGATGGCGACCTGAACGTTTTCGGTATTCAGCCCTCTGACGAAGAACTGCTGGTTCTCCGTAGTTCCTTCATGCCTGTAAGTTTGCTGCGGATTGATGGTGACGATGCTACCTGAAAGTTTCGGTTTGCTGATAGGATACACCGGAATATCGCGTTCCTCCTGATCTACGACCTCTGTGTTGTTTAGTAGTTGCACGGTAAGATGTATGGGGGTGGACTCCCTTGCCGTTAAGGAGTATCGTCTTTGGGCCAAACCTTGAATGTTACCGAGCGCGCTGCTTTGCTTCTGGTTGTTTTGTATGTAGTTGATAGATAGATTGGTCGGAGATGAGCGTCTGCTGTTTATGTTAACAAAGCTGGTGGCAGAATCGCCCTGCAGCAGATAGAGAGGAGTCGCGATTGTAGCACTTAGCGACTTATAACTGTGTATAGTCTTCTCCTCCCAGGCAGTCCGCATGCTCTCATCGTTCGCCGCAAAGTAGGTTTGCCATGAAGTGATGTTGTCTGGCAATTTAAAACTAAAACGGGCGAGGCCGTTCTTGTCGGTGCGCAGGTCTGGAATCCAGAAGGCGGTATCCGCGAAGTGCTTTCTGATGGTTGATGCTGACTCGATCATAGATTTTTCGTAAGCGTCCTCTGCATATCCAAGGCTGTCCTTGCTATTTGAGATATCTGATTCAGGATTCTCGCCGGGGATCGTTTTCTGGCCGCTATATCCTACTTTTAACTCTTCAATAGGGCGGCCGCTCTCTATACTGGCAAAGTCGTGAACGGTTTTGTCGCCACCACGGAAGAATTTCTCCAGGTTTGTCAGGCTTTTTGGTTTCAACACCAAAGATACCTCGCCATGTATATTTTCAATTTTTAGTTCTTTAGTCTCGTAACCTGGAAACATGCATCGAAGAGTGCCATAGGTCGGCGCCATCAGGCTAAACCTGCCATTGATATCGGTAAGCGTATTGCCTGATTGATTTGGCAAGCTGATGTAGGCGCCGCGCAGGCGTTCACCGCGGGCGTTACGAACAGTACCACTGAGACGATGACGCGAACTTATAGCTTCAGCATTAACTTTTCCCGTGGGCTCAAAGGATGCGCCTTTAATAGCGTTTTGTCGTGCTCTGGAAATAAGCGAATCGATGAAGAGATCTTTTTTCTTGAAATTTTTACTGCCCACATAGAGCAACGTGGTTCCTCCGTTTTTGATAATTACCTTGCGCAGGAGGTATGACATGTCGTCACGAATGATTAACAGCATATAGCTGCCTGACCTTATCCCGGAAAGCCAGGGTACGCGGTATATGCCATGTCCATCAAAAGCGTCCTTGTCTATTGGGAAGAGGATAGCACCGACAATTCTGGAGGTATCGTCAGCTGCTAAATAGAACGCGACATTATTTTTTCCACCGTAAGGGTAATTCCCGATGTAATCAAAATTGTTCTTTATAACACTGTTTAACGCGCTATCCAGTTCAGCCTTGCTTGTCAGCTCGTCGCCAAATACGGAACTTTTTCTTTTTTGAGATACGTCGAATCCGATACCCTTTTGATTGTTAATCTGATAATACGATAAGTTGGCAGGCCTTGCCAGAGGACCGAGCCAGGGTGACTCACTAAATTGATCCAGTGGATAGGATTGATATCCATGGCCATCACTTATAAAGACGTTGCCCCAGTGGTCTGTCCGGCGGTGGCCGGTATAGATGATATGCTTCTGTATGCTTGCTATTTCCGTGGGCGTTAATGAGTCGGGGCGCGCTTCTACGCGAATGTTTCCCGAGGACCGGGCATCGATATTTAGCCCTATGAACGTGCGATGCGCATCTTCGAACTGGATATTTGAGAGTTCTAAATATTTATCGGAGGTCCTGATGCCAATGGTATGCCGCCCTTTCGTAATCGGGAAAGACGTTGCGCCTGCCGGCGAAGAAAATAAATAATACACCGGCAATCCGTCTACATAAATTAATACTGGAGGAATTGCCTTACCATTCTGATGTAGCGCAAGGCTGAATTGCGTAAGCTTGTTAGCTGCGGGTTCAGCATGTATGGTAAGCGAATCGCTGTATAACAGCTGGTAAGCTTTATTTGTCTCCAGTCCGAAATCGTAAAACAAGCCCCGGAGGTCGGACTTGTTTACAAAATTCATATTTCCACCCTTTTCCACAACGTCAGTAGACATTCCTGATTTCGGATTACTTTGTGTATGAGCTGGTACCTTTTTTAGAAAGGACTGGCTTGATTCGCGATCTTTAATGGCGTTGTCTGTCGAGGCAGCGGTCACGTCGACATTGGGCACGGGTCTGTCTTGCTTATCTGTGGCACGTATCTGTATGTCGACAAGTTTGCCGGGAGCACTGTTTTCCGGAGCTGTTATAGATAGCGAGAGCTCGCGATCTTTGTAGGGCAGCTCCATTTTTTGCGTCCATTGTTCGTTTTCTACTTTTACATAGATGTTTACAGGACCTTTCGCCTGCCATTTTTTTACAAGGCTTGGGCCATTTTGCCACGCCTGCTCTATGCATTTGCCTGATTCAAAGATCAGATACTGGTAATGCGTACGCTCCGGATTGACTATAGTTAAGCTTACGCTATCGCCTTTGCGAGTGGCATCCGCCGTAACTCCGCGTGCGTAGATGTACAAGGGCTGAGGTTTCTGCTTTAGGTTGTAACTGTATCCGTACTGTGTATTTCTCTGCAGAGGAAGACTAAAAGGTGTTATTCCTTGTTTAATGAGTTTCCAATGCTCCCCCGAACGTATGAATACAAAAAGCGGGATTGATTTTCTGGACACGGTATGAAGTCTGACAGAATCATTGCTAAGCCTTTTCCATGAGATGTCCAGTTGATTTAGCAAAGATATCCAACGTCTTACTGTATTTTCTTTTCCTTCGGGATCTATAAAGGTAACTTGTAGAACCATGCTCAGCCGTGTGTTGCTTAGTAGCGAAGCCGGGATGTTGATTCTGTTTATTCCGGATGGAGAAAGTTTTACCGGCTTCTGGCTGATGAGGGTGTCGGGACTGAAGGTGTCGGTGCTGTCGTTCAGTACCGGATCGGATATGAAGAAGCCTCTCCATGAGAACAAGGAATAGCTTAGTTTGCCAAGGGTAACAGGAAAATTATTCAGGTCCTGCAGTGACACTTTAAACTGTAAGGAGTCTCCGGAAATGTAGGATTGCGGTGTCTCGATATTCATAACATACGATTTCCTTTTAGCTTTGGAAAATGCGAAGTCTTCCGAGCCAATGACCTCGCCACGATTTGATAAGGGACTCAGTCGCAGTTGGTAGCGTTCTCCAAACTTTATTTTGTCATCGCTTAACAATCGTATTTCACCTTGAAAAGCCCCCTGACGATAAGCTTTTATTGTTCCTAACGACTTTATCAGCTGCCGACCGCTGTATATTCCGGCGATGACAGCCGTGTCCGCAATGGATTTTTGTCCGTCATAAATAAACGACTTGAATTTCAGGGTGTCGCCCGGATTGAAATAATATTTGTTGATCCATAAAAAGGGTCGATATGCCGATGCCGGGCTGGAATAGTGTCCTGGCTTGTTATTTCTAAGTTCAAAGAAATGATGTTCACCACGGTAAATCGCCTCAATAAATTCAGCGCCTTCTTTCGGTTGGTAAGCAACGCTTTCGTGGTGTTCGTTTTGTTGTAATAGTTGATCGTTAATTTTGACACTGTCGGGTTGTACCAGTTGGCCCTGTTTGTTAAAAAAGTATATAGAATTGCCCGCGAAGGTGGGCACAAGATTCATTCTTAGGTTAGCTTCCGCATGTACGCGCATCTTTAGCTGGTTGTCGCTGATCGACAAGTGAAGATAGAGACCAGGCTTCAAGTCCTTAAGCTGCAATACGAGCCTGTGCTTGTCGCTTAATATTTTCGATAATAATGTATCCCTGTTATCTTTTTGCGCAAGCACACGCGCCTGTTGCACATTAATAACGTAGTAGCGTTGGCTGGTATCGGTGAGCTGAGAAATAAATGAGCTTTGCGCGGAAACGTAAAGATTCGCAATAATAAGACAGGTCAGTAATAAGGAGGATTTCATGGTATGCAAGTCACTGAATTACAAAATAGGCGGAGGCATCGGACCTCCACCTAAATGTAACTATTATTGCGGGTTTTCAATGTGGAATTTCACCAGATTGTCGATAGGAGAGCGGATGATAACTCCCATATCCATGCCGAAATCGTTAGCTACTTCTTCCAGTACATTGCGGAAGTTGTAAGCAATGGAGCCGATACAATTAAATTTATATTCCTGATAGTTAGGATAGTGGCTTACCAGATTTTTGAAGAAATCGGTAAATGAGGTTTTAACGAGATTGTGAGTGTATTCGATATTGTCGGTGTTGTCATACACGAATTTGGCAAAGCTGGCGCAAAAGCGGTTTGCCAGTGGTTTGCTGTAAACATTTTCCTGAATATCGTCGGGTGTCAGTTTGTATGTTTCCCAGAAAGATTCCCGCACAGTTTCAGGCATATAGCCTCGTAGATAGTCGATCAGCAGTTTCTTGCCGATATAACATCCGCTACCTTCATCGCCTAAGATGTAGGCTCCTGAATCTATTTGCATTTTGATATCCTCGCCATCGTAAATGCAGGTGTTGGTACCCGTGCCGAGAATAGCCGCGAAGCCGGCTTCCTTAAATAAAAGCGCCCGCGCGGCGGCAAGCAGGTCATGACTGACGAAGATCTTGCTATGCGTGAAGAATGTTGCCATAGCCTCGCGCAGTAAGGATGCTTTTTCTTCGTTATGCACACCCGCACCGTAGAAATTCACCTCTTTGATCTTTTCTAATTGAAGGTCTTCAGGTAAATTTTTCTTTAGCGACTGCTCTACATATTCCTTTGTAACAAAATAAGGATTATATCCTTCGGTATTAAAGTAAATCTTTTTCCCTTCATCAGTGAGAAGACACCAGTTGGTCTTGGTAGATCCTCCATCAGCTATTATAATCATATCTTGGTTGTTTAAAAATGAATGATTTATGGCGCTAAATGTATAAAAAGCATTTGGGAGAACAAGTATCTTCGTTATGACATTTTTGCCTTTACGCCCATAAAGTATGCATGTATGTTAAAAACTATGTTAATTATCTGGTAAACTATTTTTATAATAGCGTTTAACAAAAAACGGATGAATATGTTGGTAGATTTAAGAAGTGATACAGTAACTAAACCTTCCGCGGCGATGCTCGAGGCGATGTTTCAGGCTCGTGTAGGCGATGATGTGTATGGCGAAGATGAAACAGTGCATGCTCTTGAGAAAAAGCTATCGCAACTGTTGGGATTTGAATCTGCCGTATTTTGTCCGTCAGGAACGATGGCTAACCAAATAGCCATTAAGTTGCACACCCAGCCGATGGAGGAAGTCATTTGCGAGCAGAACTCTCATGTCTATTTATTTGAAGGAGGAGGCATCAGTTATCATTCGTCGGCATCGGTAAAAGCTGTCGCCGGCAATCGCGGTCGTCTTAACGTATCGCTTATCGAGCCATATATCAATCCCGATGATATTCATTATCCGCGCACCTCGCTGGTAGTTCTTGAGAATACTGCGAATAAGGGAGGGGGATCCTGCTATGATATTGCCGACATGGAAGAGATCTATCACCTTTGTCGACTGAAAAAGCTATGCTTGCATTTAGATGGCGCTCGCTTGTTTAATGCTATTGTTGCTAAAGGAGACGAACCACGAGCCTATGGTCGTATGTTTGATACCGTATCGGTATGTCTTTCCAAGGGGTTGGGCGCGCCTGTAGGTTCCGTATTGCTTGGTTCTGCAGCAGATATAAAAAGGGCGCGGCGACTACGGAAGGTGTTTGGCGGCGGCATGCGCCAGGCGGGCTACCTTGCCGCGGCGGGGATCTATGCGCTGGATAACAATATCAGTCGCCTTGCCGAAGATCACCGTCATGCAAGCCTTCTGGCGGCAGTTCTTTCAGAGCTGCACTATGTTGCAGAAGTGTTGCCGGTAGAAACCAACATCGTAATTTTCCGTCTGAGCCCCTATCACGGAGCAGAGCATTATATCAGCAAGCTCGCGTCAAAAGGAATACACGTTTCAAAGTTTGGACCTCAGACTATCAGGCTCGTTCTGCATCTGGATATAAGTCCGGAGATGGTTGATTATACCGCCGAAGTATTAAAGAAAATATACTAAGGAAGGCGCAGGAAAGCTCGACAGAGATGGTTGAGCGCAGGTACTTAAAGATATTAAAGGATGTCGCCGAAACTACGCATAACACGCGCTCGCCCCGCGAGGCAGGCGCGTGTCAAGCGTAATAGTTATCCGAATAGCGTACTGCTCAGGTATCTGTCGCCACGATCGCAGGCGATGAAGACGATTACTCCGGACTCGATTTTGGTTGCTGTTTTCAATGCGGCAAATGCGGCGCCGCCGCTGCTCATCCCCGCGAATATTCCCTCTATCCGGGCCAGCTTACGGGTGGTGTCTATAGCATCTTTCTCAGAAATGTCAATCACCTGATCTACTCTGCTGGCATCAAAGATCTTAGGAAGATAGGCTTTGGGCCATCTGCGGATTCCTGGTATTGAAGCTTCTTCAGTAGGCTGACAACCGATGATCTGTATTTCCGGCTTTTTCTCTTTTAAGAACATAGAATTCCCCATGATAGTGCCCGTGGTGCCCATCGCGCTTACAAAATGGGTAATAGAGCCATAGGTATCACGCCATATTTCGGGCGCTGTAGTGTTGTAGTGCGATAAATAGTTATCGGGATTGGCGAATTGATTTAGCAGGAAGTATCCTTTGCTCTGGCCTTTTTCCTCTGCATAGTCACGACATATCTCCATATTCTCGAGCAACGTTACTTTTGCGCCAAATGCTTCCATGGTGAGCGTCCGCTCGCGCGTGGAGCTTGCCGGCATCACTAACTCGATTTCAACGTTGAATACGCGTGCCATCATGGCTAATGCGATGCCTGTGTTGCCGCTGGTGGCTTCAATAAGTTTTGTGCCGGGACTAATGTCTCCGCGGTCTATTGCATTTTTAATCATGAATAAGGCCGCCCGGTCTTTTACGCTGCCACCGGGATTATTACCCTCGAGCTTAGCATAAATTTTAACGTTAGGGTTAGGGTTCAGGCGAGTCAGTTCCACCAAGGGTGTATTGCCGACTATATCAATAATTCCTGCCATGTTATATATTGTTGTTTGTTATACTGATTGGATAACCTTCGAAGATTGTCATTCTCAAAGATGTCGTCTTGTATGTATAAGCCTTGACAAACACCCCTCTAAAATGTTTCAAAATTATGAGAGCTCTTCGGGCGCGGGGGGCAGCGATGATTTCTTCCGCTCCAGAACCTTTATGCGGGGAGTATGAAAAACAATGGATTGCGCAGGTACACTTTTGGTAAGCCATACGTTACCGCCGATGATACTGTGTGCGCCAATTTCCGTGTCGCCTCCCAGAATGGTCGCTCCTGAATAGATCACCACATGATCGCCAACGGTAGGGTGTCGCTTTACTGAAGCCATTTCTTTCTCTACGCTCAATGCTCCCAGTGTTACTCCCTGGTATAGTTTCACATGATTTCCTAATATGGCGGTTTCTCCAATAACGATACCCGTACCATGGTCAATAAAAAAGTGATCACCGATGATAGCTCCCGGGTGAATATCTATGCCGGTTTTGGAATGAGCATATTCGGTAAGGATACGAGGAAGTACAGGTATTTCGAGCAGGAGCAGGGCGTGTGCTAACCTGTAAAATGAAATGGCATAAAAACCCGGATAGGCACGAATAACTTCAAACTCGCTTTTAGCTGCGGGGTCACCATCCAGCATCGCCGAGATATCGGTGTTCAGCATTTCGTAAAGGCCGGGAATTTGTCGGAAGAAGTGTGCGGCTTTTTCCGGAATGTTACAGTCGCTGCAAGCTGCCGTCAGGGTCATTACCTTTATGAGTTGTTCCTCTAAGGATTTCAATTGAGCCTTTATCTCATCGATAGATGAAAACTGAATTTTCGACTGCTCGGGATAGAGTAAGCGGATTAAGGCATGCGCCCATCCGGCAATCTCCTTGTTTGAGGGTACGTACTCGAGATTTTTATGCTTGTTAAATATATGTTGGTAGAAGTCGTCCATGACGTAAATAGATTCCTTTGTTAGTATTTTATGTGGCTATGCGCAGTTCCGGAGCGTTCTCTGGTCCAAAAAAGCACATAGCCACATGCTGCCTAATGGCTGAGCGAGGTATTATCGTCCTTATCGCTTTTTTTCTGAAAGCTATATAGCAGATAAAATAACGCAGGCAAAATAAAGATACTTCCAATAAGTAGGGCATACCCTAACATATCTATTGCTTTCTCCTGACCTTCCTGCATTAATGAGAGGTGTTTCCCATTCTTAATAATAACAATATACGGGAAGTGATCGATAGTAGCAGCAAAGAGGATCATGCATACCTGAAATCCTGCAAGTATGCGCAGCGTGATGGTAGGAGCTTTAGGCAGCACTGCCCATAGTATAAATAACGAGATGGTCGCTGCAATGATCGCGATCAGGCTATACGTATTGCCGAACATCCATTGGAGCAAGGGTATATTATCATGATAAGCCATGATAAAGACGATGGCTCCGCAGATCACCGCTCCTAAGCTCATTTGCCGCGCCTTACGGATAAAGCGTTTTTTATCGTCGGCATTTTTTGTTTCACCGATAAGGAATATGGCAGCTAAAAATCCACATATTGCAACGGTAAACAAGCCTACGGCTATGGAAAAGCCATTTAACCAACTGAAAAGATAGGCATCAACAAAAGAAACAGCCTCGGTATCTATACGTCCCGATACAGAACTTGCTGCGGTAATGCCGAGAAACAAGGGGGTTACAAAGCTCGAGTAAACGAATATTTTGTTATATATCAGCTGCATATTGTCGACCACTGCGTCGTAATGCCGGAACGTAAACGCTGTGCCTCGTGCTATAATTCCCAGCAGCATAATAGTGAGCGGGATATGCAGATAGATAGACATGGTCGAGTAAATCACCGGAAAGCCAACAAACAGGATTACTACGGCGATGATCAGCCACATGTGGTTTGCCTCCCATACCGGACCAATCACTTTATACATGGTCTGACGTGTTTTGTTTTTATTAACCGGCGAGGTAAAAAGCTCGATAATTCCGGCGCCGAAGTCTGCCCCTCCAAGAAGAAGGTATAAAAGAATGGCGACCCATAAGAAGATAATGACTACGTAAATCATAAAGCCTTTGTATTAATGTTGTGAGCTTGCCGGAACATCATAGAGTGTATCTACCGCCCTGATCTGACGATATAGCATAAACGCCACGACAAAGGACAACGAGATGTAAACAGCGGTGAATAGGTAGAACGAATATACGATGCCTGGCATGGGGGTAACAGCGTCGGCAGTTCTCATAATGCCATAAATAATCCAGGGTTGACGCCCCACCTCTGTAACCGTCCAGCCGGCTTCCAGGGCAATAAATCCGATGGGAGTACACCATACAAATAATTTATAAAGCCATGCTTTACCAAGCCATTCTTTCTTTTTTATGCTGGCGAAGAAATAGATTGCAGCCACAATCATCATGATGACGCCCAGGCCGATCATGATCTGGAAGGAAAAGTGAGTTACCGCAACGGGAGGTCTGTCTTCAGGTTTAAACTTATCGAGACCTGTCACCTCGGCGCCAAAGTCGCCATGGGCAAGGAAGCTTAATACTCCCGGGATCTTTATGGCATGTTTTACCGTTTCGTTCTTTTCATCTGGAATACCTCCAATGATGAAAGGTGCTGACTTCTCCGTTTTGAAGTGCGCTTCCATGGCAGCTAGCTTAGCGGGCTGCCGTTTTGCAATGTCCTTGGCTGAAATATCGCCACTTAAGGGTTGTAAGATGGCTGCTACGCCACCACAGATAGCCGCGATCTTAAAGGCGCGCGAATGGAAGAGTACGTTCTTCTTGCGTAGAATCATCAGCGCGTGTACCCCGGCCACGGCAAAGCCGGTAGAGCAGAATGCGGCCAGGGTCATATGCAAAGCCTGAGAAAACCAGGCCGCGTTGAACATTGCTTTTACAGGATCAATATTAAGATACTGCCCATTTACGTAGTCAAACCCTGCGGGACTATTCATCCAACCATTAGCGGCAACTACCAAAATACCACTGGCAATACCACTGACGCCAACTACTACCCCGGTGAACCAATGAAACCAACGGTTAAACTTATTCCATCCATATAGGAAAAATCCTAAGGCGATAGCTTCAATAAAAAAGGCGGTTCCTTCCATAGAGAAAGGCATACCGAAAATAGGTCCCGCGTGTTTCATGAATTCCGGCCACAGAAGGCCTAGCTCAAAGGACAATACAGTGCCCGATACCGCACCGGTAGCAAAGAAGATAGCTACCCCTTTGCTCCATGCTTTGGTAAGGTTTTTATAAACGATGTTTCCTGTTCGAAGCCACAGATAATGCGCTACAGCCATGAAAAAAGGCATTACCATGCCGATACAGGCAAATACAATGTGGAAGCCCAGCGACACGGCCATCTGGGAGCGCGCTGCTAAAAAATCATCCATATTACTAAGATGTGTTATGTTTGGGTTAAGGCTGTAAAAATATCATTATTAATCAATGTATCGTTCAAATACTTGTCAAATTGCCCTGCGGCAAGCTGAACGAAAACACAGATCCCTGATCGCTGCTGCGTACAGATATCTCGCCGCCGTTCTTTTCGACGAATTCACGACACATGACCAGCCCTAAACTGGTCCCTTTTTCGTTGTTAGTACCGGGAGTACTACTGTTTTTAATGGTGAATATCGTATCAATACGTTCCGCTGCGATACCTACCCCTGTGTCGATCACGCTGAAGACATAGAAGCCGCTTTTTTTGATCACCTCCAGACTGATAGTTCCACCCTCGGGAGTGAATTTTATGGCGTTGGAAATAAGGTTTCTCAATACGAAATGGACATGGTCAATATCCGCGAATACCACAATAGGGGAGCTTACGCGATTGGCAATCGTCAGACGCTTTGTGTTGATCATGCTGCCCAGAAAACTTAACACCCGCGCGGTCTCAACGCCAGCATCAAAGTTTGATGGACTTATGCTTACGCCCTTTATCTGCATTTCTCCCCAGCGTAATAGTTGATTCAGGGTATCCAGAGAGGTAGTGAAATTGCTGACCAAGGTATCTACAATTTCTTCCCGCTCCTGGCTGGTCGCTTCTTCGTCATTAAGCAATGGCAATATGCTCACCGCCGTAGTTAGCGGCATACGTAGATCATGCGCGATAATGGAAAAGAGCTTGTCTTTCACATCGTTAGATTCCTTAAGGTCTTCATTGCTCTTGTTTAATAGCGCATTTAACTTTCGGGTGCGCAGATAATAGTAGGAAATGACGATAATGATGAATATCATTGCCGCCGCCAGCGCAAGGATTACATTCCGCTCAAACTGCTGCTTTCGGTTCTCAATCTGAAGATCTTTCAGGCGCACTTTAGACTTGTCCAGTTCGTATTCCGCCTGCAGGTTTATAATCTCTCTGGACATATCCTGATAATAGAAACTGTCAGATAGCGCCTGACTTTTTTCCTTCATATGATAAGCCTTCTCGAAGTTTTTTTGAGAGCTGTAATAGGTTGAAAGTGTGTTTAGAATGTCTATTTGCTGTTTATAGCTCTTCTTTTCCTGCGCCAGTTTTAATGCCAGATTAAGGTACTTTACCGATGAATCGGTCTTCGTTTTTTTATACAATTCAGAAAGCTCCAGCAAGGTTTGAAGTTCCCGTATATAGTTGTTAATGTGTTTTGATTTAACCAAAGAGCTGTTCAGGATATTAATAGCATCCTGATATTTTCCACGTTGCGTGTAAACGCCGGCAAGCGTATTGTTTAAGGTAATGTTCAGTCCCTCCATTCCCGGACGCTGGCTCTGTTTTATCCCCTTCTTCAGGTAGGATATCGCCAAATCATAGTGCTTTAGACCTTTGTAGACGGCGCCCAGATTGTTAAACAGATTCAAGCGCAGGCTACTGAATGGTAAATCCTCATCAAGCTTCTCGGCGGTCTTTAAATATTCAAGGGACTTTTCGTACGCTCCCTGCTTCAGGAAGACTTCGCCAAGAGTTACCTGGGCTTCCATAATTCCCGCGAAGTCTTTTATGGATTCGCTGGCTTTTAAGGCCTGAAGAAAATAGGCTATAGCCCGATCGTAATTGCCCTTACGAAGTTCTACCACCCCGAGACGAACAAGTGTTGCCGCTTCTCCTTTCTTATTTTGTATTTGCCGGTATATGGTCAATGAACGGGAATACTTCTGTCCTGAAGATAAATAACGGCCATTATTGTCTTCAAGCATGCCCTGCTGATTAATCATGTCGGCCATCGATGAGCTGTCGCGTAATGCGATCGCTAAGTCAAGACCTATTACCGCATAATAATTAGCAGTATCAGGATTGTTATATCGGAACTTTTTTACGAGGTCAATGTAGTATTTGGGACTGCGTGAATCTGTGCCTGTCTGCGCAGATTCTCTCTGCGCCCACAGAGAAAACGGCACCGAGAGAGAAAGATATAATAAGAACGTTCTAATTAATATTAATGATCGCATGCTACCCGAGGTCTCCAAAAATAATGATAATAATGCAATTTTATATCTAATTCATTCGATTGCTGTTACTTCGGTATTCGCCGAGCTGTTATCTGTTCCGTAGCAGGAGGTAAATTGTGCTGTTTTGAAGACTTCTGTCGCCTACGGCAATCGATGGAGCAAGCGATACTGAGATGCTTTTTTCTATACGATAAAAAACGTGTACCTTTGTTGTCGTAACGCTAATAGTTTCTGAAATGTGAAAATCGCTTCTTTTTAATAGTATGAAATAGTGAGCTCCCTCGCGGGTAGCTTTAGTTTATTAATTAAGAAGGATTTCATGGTTTCGCTACAGAACATATCATACGCACATCCGAACAAGGAGGTGCTCTTTTCTCATATAGATCTCATTATAAATAATTCCGATAAAATCGCCGTTATTGGGAACAACGGTGTCGGAAAGTCATCGCTGTTAAAAATTATTGCCGGCTATCTCCCTGTATTGTCAGGAATAGTGTCTGTAGAGGCGACACCCTACTACGTGCCGCAGGCGTATGGTCAATATAATCATCTTACTATAGCGCAGGCTCTGGGTATTGAGCATACGCTGAACGCGCTGAATGCCATACTTGCCGGTGATGCCAGCGCGTCTAACTTTGAAGTTTTGGGGGATGACTGGAATATCGAGGAACGATGTTCTGAAGTCCTCAATAGCTGGGGGCTACCAAATTTTCAGATGCATCAACGTTTATCATCCTTGAGCGGGGGGCAGAAAGCGAAGATCTTTCTTGCGGGAGTGACGCTCAATCAACCGGAACTCTTACTTCTGGATGAGCCTGGTAATCATCTTGACAAGGCTGGCCGATCCATGCTCTACGATCTTATTTCATCTTACAGCAAGTCGCTGGTGGTGGTAAGTCATGATCGCAGCCTGCTAGATCTTTTACCTAAGATCGGTGAACTAAGTGCGTCTGGAATTAAGATCTACGGCGGTAACTATCGTTTTTATGTGGAGCAGAAAGACATTGAACAGCAATCGCTGGATCAGGCGATTCATACTAACGAGAAAGCTTTACGTAAAGCTAAAGAAAAAGAACGGGAAGCAAATCAACGGCAACAGAAGCTTGACGCCCGCGGCAAAGGAAAGCAGACACAGGCTGGTGTGTCACGCATCATGATGAACACCCTGCGCAATAAGGCCGAAAAAAGTACCTCAAAAACTCAACAGGTACATGCGGAAAAGACCAGAGATCTCAGTCATGAACTTCATGCACTCCGTGCCTCCCGCCCTGATCTTGACAAGATTAAATTTGACTTTAACGCGGCTGTTATGCATCAGGGCAAAATGCTTTTTCGTGCTTCCGGTATTAATTTTTCGTATACTTCCGGTAATCTGTGGAATCAGGATTTAAGTCTTGAAATTTATAGTGGCGAACGTATCGCGTTGTCCGGAGATAATGGATCCGGGAAAACTACGCTGCTGAAAATTATCCGGGGATCTCTTCAACCCTCGTCAGGGGAAGTGTTCATCGCTCCGGCAAGAACGGTTTATATAGATCAGGAATATTCGCTGATCAACGATGACCTGAACGTCTATCAGCAAGCTGAACTGTTTAATACGGGTACGCTGCCTGAGCATGAAATTAAGATTAGACTGGCCCGCTTTCTTTTTGATGCTGACGATTGGGCGAAACCTTGCAATGTATTAAGCGGCGGAGAACGTATGCGCTTGCTTTTGTGTTGTATGGTCATTGACATACACGCGCCTGATCTTATAATTCTCGATGAGCCCACAAATAATATCGATATTAAGAATATCCAGATACTGAGCAGGGTGATCAATGACTACCGGGGCACACTCATTGTTGTATCTCACGATGAGCTGTTTCTTGAAGAGGTAGATGTTCAGCGCTTTATCACCATGCCGTCAGCGGCAACGGTAAAATAAAAGGGGCGGCATGGGATGGGTTTTTCCCTTGCCGCCCCCTTATTTCATTTCATCTAGTAGCCTATAGTGAAACGCTGTTGATGGTGCGCCGGCTTTTCAAGCTCGTCAATCATCGCCATTGCGTAGTCTTCTACAGAAATGTTGCTGTTGCCCTGTTCGTCAACAATCAGATCGTCGAGCCCTAGTCTGAATGTACCGGTGCGCTCGCCGGGAGCTATGTGACCGGCAGGAGAGAAAAATACCCAGTCTAATGCTTTTTCTGGTTTGAGATAGTCGGTGTATACTTTAGCTGTGCCTTTTACCCCGGGAAGAATAGCCTCTGGAAGAACGCCTGTATCGATCACAGTGACGCCCGGTTTAACGAAGAGTGTGCCTGCACCTCCTACAACTAACAATCTTTGTACCCCCGCGGCTTTTACCCCCTCGATGATCGAGGTATATGCCTTCAACGTGTCCTCATATAAAGCCGGGTTGGTCCATCCCGGATTATAAGCGCTGATCACAGCATCCTGTCCCTTCGCTTCTTTTGCAATTAGTTGCGCGTCCATAACATCACCTGCAACAACCCTCAGCTTATCATCCTCCAATGTTAGCTTTGCGGGCGTTCTCAGAATTGCTGTTACCAGATGTCCGCGGGAAAGTGCTTCCTTTAAAATTGCGGAGCCTACAAATCCTGTAGCCCCGACTAACAATATTTTTGCCATGATACCTTCTTTTACTTGTTATTTCAATAAGAGCCAACCTCAGCTCTTCCTTTATTTTGTGAAAACAAAGATCGGGCGGAAGCAACGCGCTAAAAAGGTTTATTCGTTAACATTCATGGTAATTTTGTTCCTCGCAATTTTTTAGACATAAAAAAAGTCAGATACAATGAGTGTATCTGACCCTACATCTACCTATGAAAAAATGTTGCCTTGGGGCAGCAACAATTACTGATACAAAGATGAGGCTAAAGACGCGGGCATAAAATGATTGAAATTCTTTTAAAAGGTAATCTTCATTACATCTGAAGTTTACATAGTTAAAATATAGGCATTGACCATTGTGTCCTAATCCTCTCCTGACCACTGATGCGCTATCCTGAATTCACGTGGTGTTACACCTTGAAACTTCCTGAAAAACTTCACAAAGTTTGTGGGCTCGTCAAAGCCAAGAATATATGAGGTTTCTTTAATGCTATGATTACTATGTGTGAGGAGACGCTTTGCCTCCAGCATGATCCTGTTATCGATGATTTGTTTGGGGCTTGAGCCGAGAATACCGCCACATGCTTTGATGAGCGATTTTCTTGAAATGTTAAGCATGGCGGCATAGGCGTTTACTTGCTTGTTGCTTCTGAAATGCTCTTCCAGAAGTTCACTAAATTCGTAAACAGTTTCCCAGTGGGCATCATTCTGAGATGCACGCTTCGCAAGCGCGTTCATGGCTCGCTCGGCATGCAACAAGAGCGCCTTTAGCAGGTTTAATACGATACCTTCCTGACTTACACAGTATGATTTTCTGCTTTCTGTGTCGATGAGGTTTACAATGTCTCGATAAAAGCTGTCGTCATTCTTAAGTATTAACACTTCTTTTTGCACAAGATTGCTGAATAGAGCGCTACGCATCAGCCATCGTTTGTCATGGGCATCCTGAAAAAAGAACTCCTCCGTAAACAGAATGCATAAGCCCTGCGGTTCAGCTGCATCCTCATAACAATGAACGATATCCTTGTCAAGAAACAAAAGGCTGTTATCTTGAACTTCCACTTTTTGAAAATCCACATCGTGACTCCTTATTCCCTTGAAGAACCATAGAATATGATAAAACGCCGCCCGGTGGGGGCGTGTCAGCAAATCACGACGCTTGTATAGCTTCTCCATCGGTATGATTTCCAAACCAAGCTTTCGTCCGCTGTTAAAGTTATAAGTCTTAATATCCTGAAGCATCATTACCATCTGTTGACGCAACTAAATTAAGGCTATCTATCATTATATGATAATAAACTTTATCCTTAAGGACATAAAAAAGCCCCGCCCGGATATGCTCGGGAGGGGCTTGAAAAACAGGAGTTGGGGGCTCCCAATGAGGTGCTTATTTCCAGCCTCCACCTAGTACCTGATACAGATCTACTGTCGATTGTAAGTACCGGAAGTAGGCATTGCTCAGATTTATTTGTGCTTCCAGCGAGCGGCTTTGTGTGGTGATCACCTCCAGGTAATTAGCACGCCCCGCTTTGAACAGCAAATCCGACGCCTCAATAGCGGCATCCAGGATCTCTACCTCTTCCTGCGCCAGGATGTTCCGCTTACGTAAGAATTTCCGCGCGTTGATGCAGTTCTGAATTTCCTCCCATGCTTTTAACACCGTTTTCTCGTACTCCAGGAAATTAATATTTCGTTGAGCGAGTTGCTGACGGTATTGATTCTTCAGAATTCCTCCATTAAAAATTGGAGCCGAGAGGCCTCCCATGATTCCGTACGCCAATGATTTTGGAGTATTGAACATGTAAGAGAGGTCAAAACTCTGATATCCGACGAAAGGAGTGAGGCTCAGCGAGGGGTAGAATGCCGCCCGCGCGGCCTGCGTGTCTTCTCCTGCGGCAAGGAGCTCAAGCTCTGCCTGACGGATATCCGGGCGTAGCGACAGCATCTTTTGCGGCAAGCCAACGGCAATATATTCAGGTAAAATACTGGCCTTAGGATCTACAGAGTTCCGTTTTATTGGTCGTGAAAACCAGCCCACAAGGTAGTTTAGCTTGTTCTCGCTTTCTTTAATCTGCTGCATGACATCCTGCAGCAATCCCTGATTCTGTAGGAGGGATGCTTTGGCTTGCAGCACTGCCAGCTCGTTAGTGCGGCCTCCGGTTTTTTGTACGCGAATGAGCTCCAATGAGGTCTGTTGCAGCTTGATTGTTTTCCCTAATACCGCCGACTGATTGTCGAGTGCTAATAGCTGATAATAGGTCTTTGCAACATTTGAAATCAACAAGGTGCGAACCAGACGTTGTCCTTCCGTGGCTGATAGAAACCTTGCTAAAGCAGCTTTTTTGCGATGTTTCAGCTTTCCCCATAGGTCGATCTCCCAGGAGGCGCGCATGCCCAGGAAGTAATCCGGCAGCGGATCCGGAAGCTTTTCATTCTCTTTCAGGTTGGTAGAGAAGTTCGTGTCATAGTTTCCGATACCATCCATCGTATAGAAGCCAAACTTGCGGAGACCTGCTTCGGCTGCGGCATCTAACATCGGTAGTCCTGCATTCTTGCTGATCTTGAACACCGATGAGGCAATTCTTATTCTTTCCAAAGCCTGTGCTAGATCAGGATTGTTAGCAAGTGCTGTGTCAATGAGATATACAAGATTTTCATCGTTGAAGAACTTGCGCCATTCATGTTCAGCGATACTTGTTGTGTCTTTACGCTCGTCAAAGCTTTCCGGAACCTGCCTTTTTTGTGGTAGAGGACTATCCTTCTGCACACCGCAGGCCGACAGCAGCAGGCTCAGTATTACCACAGCTACGGGAGCGGCAGTCTTTACTTTTGCCTTTTTCTTTTTGGAGAAAAGGACAAAAAGCCCAGGGATAATAATTACTCCGACAATAGTACCAATCAGCATCCCCCCTACAGCGGTAAAGCCGATAGACATATTTCCGAGAGCTCCGGCTCCGGAGGCAAGACAAAGCGGAATAAGTCCTGAGATGAAGGCGAATGATGTCATTAGGATCGGTCGCAGACGTAAAGTCGCTCCCTCAATAGCCGCTTGCACAGCGGAAACGCCTGTCTTCTGTCGCTGTATCGCGAACTCAATGATGAGGATCGCATTTTTACCCAGCAAACCTATCAACATGATCATGGCTACCTGCGCGTAGATATTATTCTCCAGTCCTGCAAGCGTCAGGAACAGGAACGAACCGAAGATACCCGCCGGCAGACAAAAGATAACAGGCAGAGGAAGGAGGAAGCTTTCGTATTGTGCCGCAAGTAATAAATACACGAACAACAAACATAAAAGAAATACGTAAATCGCCTGATCGCCGGAGAGGATCTGCTCTCTGGTCATCCCTGACCATTCGATCTGGAATCCCTTCGGCAAACTTTCTTTGGCCACACGCTCTACAGCCTGGATCACCTGACCACTACTGAAGCCATCTGCCGCCTCACCGCTGATCATGGCCGACGTAAACATATTATATCGCGTTACCTGTTCAGGGCCATATACACGTTCCATTTTTATAAAAGAAGAGAACGGCACCATTTCTCCGTTTTCGTTCTTCACGTACATGCTTAGCACATCCTCGGGTTTTTCCCTGTAGCCGGGGCCTGCCTGCACCATCACCTTATACATCTGCCCAAACCTGATAAAGTTCGAAGCGTAAAAGCTTCCTAACAAGGTCTGCAGAGTCGACATGGCATTCTCGATGCTTACTCCTTTTTTAGCAGCCATATCATAGTCCACCTGTATCATGTATTGCGGAAAATCGGGGTTGAAGCTACTAAATGCATTACCCACCTCCGGCGTTTTCTCAAGTGCCGCAAGGAAATCATTCATCACCTTGCCGGTAGCCTTCAGGTCATCTTTGCCGGTTCTGTCAAGAAGCCGCAACTCGAAACCGCTGGAGTTTCCAAATCCCGGAACAGTGGGAGGGGGGAAAAACTCAATATCCGCGTCCTTAATACCCGCGGTTTTTTCCTTTAGGATCCTGATCATATCTGTCACCGATTCTTTACGGTCATCCCAGGCCTTGAGGTTGATCATCCCCATGCCGTAGGATGACCCTGTCACCTCATTCACAAGGCTGTATCCGGCAAGGATAGAAACCGTTTCTACTGAGGGCTGCTGACGGGCAATGCGGTCTATCTGATCCAGCACAGCTTCCGTCCTGTCTACTGTTGCGCCGGCAGGCGAGGTGACATTCACGTAAATCATCCCCTGATCTTCTGTAGGAATAAATCCTCCGGGAAGAAAGGTGTTGACACCCCAGGTCGCTACAAAAGATCCTACGATCAATGCTACTGTAAGTATGCGGCGTGCCGCGATTCTGCTGATCAATCCCGAATAACGGCTTGCTGTTCGGTTATATAGCCTGTTGAATCCATCAAAGAATTTACCTAAAGGTCCTGTTTTTTGTTCTCCGTGTTGTGGTGCTTTTAACATCAGGGCGCATAACGCTGGCGTTAAGGTCAAGGCGTTAATCCCTGAAATGATAATGGAGGCAGCAAGGGTAAGCGAGAACTGACTATAAAAGATGCCCACAGGGCCTGATAAGAATGCCACCGGAATAAATACCGCCGACATTACCAGTGTGATCGCGACAATAGCGCCGCTGATCTCTTTCATCGCTGATAAAGTGGCCTCCATGGGAGCCAGGCCTTCCTGTTCCATCTTGCTATGTACCGCTTCTACCACCACAATCGCGTTATCCACCACAATACCGATGGCAAGTACCAGCGCGAACAAGGTAAGCAGGTTTAGCGAGAACCCTAATAGCTGCATACAGAATAATGCTCCTATTAACGCTACCGGCACTGCCAGTGCGGGAATAAGCGTAGAACGCCAGTCCTGCAGAAATAAGAATACCACGATAAATACCAGGATAAATGCTTCAATCAGGGTGCGCATCACCTCATGCATAGAGGCATCAAGGAAACGTGATACGTCGTAGCTTAAGGTGTATTTCATTCCCGGAGGAAAGGTGCCTTTCAGCTCGTCCATACGATCTTTAACCTTCTGAATTACATCTTGAGCGTTGGATCCCGGGAGCTGTTTTACCATGATTGACGCTGACGGACGGCCATCGGTCTTGGATACCATTTCATAGTCCAATGATCCGAACTCTACATCCGCGACATCTCGGATTCTAAGTACTGAGCCATCAGGGTTCGCCCGTACCGGAATGTTTTTGTACTGGTCGGGATCGGAGAATTTTCCCGGATAGCGTAGCACGTATTGCAACATGTTTTTGCTCTTATCAGAGCCTATACCCGTTTGGCCGGGAGCCGCTTCAACGTTCTGATTCCGTATCGCTTTAATAATATCTTCACTGGACAGGTTATAAGCAGTGAGGCGCTCCGGCTTTAGCCATACCCGCATGGCGTAGTCCTTCATTCCCATAATCTGGGCAAAGCCTACACCCTCAATACGCTTAAGCTCCTTAAGTACGTTGATGTCCGTGAAATTGTAGATAAAACGTTCATCATCCTGCGGATTTTCACTGTACACATTGAGGTACATCAGCATGCTGTTTACCTCTTTTTCCGTGGTCACACCAGCCTTGATCACTTCCTCAGGCAGCTCATCCAGAACCGTCGTCACACGGTTCTGCACATTCACCGCGGCAATGTCGGGGTCTGTACCTACTTTAAAGAACACCTGAATAAGCGTAGTACCGTTGTTGGTAGATACAGACGACATGTAGGTCATGCCCGGAACACCATTTATGGCACGTTCCAAAGGGATGGCTACCGCGTCAGTACACACTTCCGCGTTAGCTCCCGTATAGTTGGCGGTCACCACCACCGAAGGAGGTACGATGTCCGGAAACTGCGTCACCGGCAACGTAAATAGTGCCAGCAGTCCAAGTAACGTTATAAAAAGGGAGATTACCAGTGAGAGCACCGGCCTCCTGACAAATGTTTCAAACATAATGTTTTCTATAATGCACGACTGTATGATAACAGCCTGCGTCATGTATTAAAAGATCTATTTTACTGCTCCCGCGCGAAGAAGACTATCTAAGGAGACAGGAGTGGTCTTGACACTGGCGCCATCCTGAAGACTTTGTGTGCCCTCATAAACAATCTTGTCACCAGCCTTTAGTCCTTCTTTAACGAGATAGAAATGCCCGAAACGACGACCCAATGTAAAGGACGTCATCTTCACTGTATTGCTGTCTGACAGCAGGTATACATAGGCGCGATCCTGGATCTCAAATACCGACTTCTGCGGTACTACAACCCTGTTTTTTATCGTCGATGGCAGACGGATTTTTCCGCTGGCACCATGCTTGAGCAGGCCATCGGGGTTTTGGAAACGTGCCCTGAAAGAAATAGAGCCTGTCTGCTCCTCAAATTCATTTTCAGCGCTTTCCAGTACTCCCTGGTAAGGATAAGTACTGCCATTGGCGAGGGTTAGCGTCACCATACTTCCCAGAAGCTCATTCTGCAGGCTCTTGCTTTTTGCCCTGTTTAAATATTCCGTTTCCGAAATATCAAAATAGGCGTAGGCCTCCTGTAGATCCGAAACTTTGGTTAAAAGCGATCCTTCTGTCAGTAAGCTCCCCTCTTTAAGGTTGATGCGGTCAATTACCCCGTCAAATGGAGCACGTATGGTGGCGTAGGTAAGATGGGTCTTAGCTTTTTCTAAGGATGATCGTGCCTCTTCAACCATCGCTTTCGCGGCGTTAAGACGTGCCGTAGATACGTCAAGCTCTGTTTGTGATATGATGTTCTTCTTTACTAGCAATCTCGACTGCTCCGCCTCGACGGCTGCGGTCTTGGCTTCTGCCTGCGCCTTGGTCAGCGCCGCGTTCGCGCGGCTCACTTCTACGCGATATTCGCTATCGTTAATGCGGAATAATATCTGTCCCTTTTTTACGCGTTCGCCCTCGTCTATATAAATGTGCTCAAGGAACCCCGACAAACGCGAGCGTAGTTCTACGTTCTTTTTTGCCTGAATATTGGCAACATAATCAGTATATAGAACTGTGTCGAGCGTGCTCAGGGTCGTTATAGGAACGATGTCGTTCGCGTTTTCTTTGTTATGTGTTTTTTTATTGCCGCAGGCGCACAGTCCCGCAAGGACTGCAATACCCATGACTACAACTAAGTTTTTCATTGATAATCAGATCTTTTATAGATTTAGAAACATAAGGTGCGCCCGATCTGGATCGTCGCGCGATTTTGTTACGTCGCCCAAAGCTTTTAGCATGACTACACGTTTACCCGCTTACACAGATATCCGGCAGGTGCATCTAATAGCGCTGTCGAAATGATTAATGAAAATTAAAAAGGACTGAGTCGGAATAAGTAGCTGTAGTATCCCGGGGTAATGTTGAATTTGGACTTAAACAGCGGAGAGAGCTTAGGCCGGAAATCCTTGAGAATGCGTTTTAGATAGATTACCAAGCCCCGGATGCCAAAGCATACGCTGTAAGCCATGGCAAAACACAGAAAGTATTTAAAAAATGTTTTCTTATGCTTAGGCGCTCCTATAGGAAGATCAAACACGCGGTTCATAAGCGTGGAGATCAACGTCCGCCCGTAAATCTGACAAACACTGCCTTTAGCTGCGAGCATAGTGGTATGCTCCTTGCTCTCACACCCCGTCTTACCGGGAATATACGAGGAGGAGTTGACAAAAATTAATAATGCCAAGATGCCTAAAAGCTGTTTGATCATAAGTGTGTGTGGCGAATTTATAAAATCATTGTGACATTTGGTAGACATGCTGCTGTTTTTGATTTTCTATGACAAGAAACTGATGACTTCTTCCAAATTCATGAATAGTAGATTGATGTTTTCTGCAGTTTGATGTTTGTAATAGGCGAATCGGGTAGGACTTGCCGTTTTTTACGGTAAATTCAGTAACATTCGCTTGTTTATTCTCGTCTATGTTCAGCAAGGCATATGCCGGACAACCTTATGAAAAACAAACTGCTATTCCTTCTTCTAAGCTTTTGGACGACCATGGCATGGGCTCAAATCCCTACTCATGAGCTGCATATGAAGGGAGTTATTACCGATTCGATTACACATGCTCCCCTCGAGCTGGCAACCATAATTCTTATCGATGCTGGAAATGCTAAATCACTGAAAAGTACACTTAGTAAAAATGATGGCAGTTTTAGCTTTCATAGCCTTAAAAGACAGTCTTATAAACTTAAAGTTAGTACCATTGGTTATGAGTCTAAGACGGTTGCTGTTCCCGAAACGCAGCAAGGAATTATTGATCTGGGACACGTAATGCTAAAGCCTTCGCCAATGGGACTGAACGAAGTGTCGGTGACCGCAGCTAAACCCATTGTTAAGCAAGAGGTAGATCGTATAGCTTACGATGTGCAGGCCGATCCTGAGAGCAAGTCATTCACCGTGCTGGATATGCTCAGAAAGGTGCCTCTGATTTCTGTAGATGCCTCTGACAATATTAAGCTTAAGGGAAATACCAATTATAAGATCCTGATTAATGGCCGTCCTTCAGCCATGCTGGCAAAAGACCCGGCAGAGGTGTTCAAGTCAATGCCCGCGGAAAATATTCAGAAAATAGAGGTCATAACCACGCCTCCAGCGAAGTATGATGCTGAAGGGCTTGCCGGCATCATCAACATCATCACTAAAAAGAAGGTCGACGAAGGGTATAACGGTCAGATAGGAATGAGCTACAACTCGGTGAATGGACCGGGCACTAACATTAATGGAACGTTAAAGCAAGGAAAGTTGGGCATCGCCGGATATGCCGGACTGAGTCAGCAGCGGTCACCGCAGACTGCTTACGGCTACAGTAATGAAACGCTTCCTCCCCGCGCCTCGCTGCTGCTTCAGGATGGTACGCGCAAAGGCGGCGGCAATAATCGTTATGCGAATGCTGAACTCAGCTTCGAAATAGATACGCTGAACCTGCTCACTGGGACCATTGAGCATTATAGCGGTAGAAATGAACGCGACGGAGATCTCCTTTCACTAAGGTACGATAGTAATAGCAGTCTGATCGAAAGGTTCCGCCAACTTACAGCTCGTGATAACGATTACAATGGCACCTCTGCCGCTTTAAACTATCAACTGGGATTCCGGGCTGATAAAGACCGTCTGCTCACAGCGTCATATAAATTTGATCATTCAGGAAACGAACAACGTTCCGATGTGGCCTTTCTTGAGCAAAGTGATTTCCTCAAGCCCGACTTCCGCCAGTTTAACCGCTCCGGAACCGATGAGCATACCATGCAACTTGATTATATACATCCAATAAAGGCTTTTACCATGGAAACAGGTATTAAGGCGATCTTGAGAAGTAGCTATAGTAACTTTATAACCGCTAATAGGGTGCTGGATGACTACGTTCCGCAGGACGATCTTTCCAATAATTTTGACTATAAGCAGCGTGTGTATGCGGGTTATAATTCATGGACCTGGAAAGCTGATAAGTGGGTGATAAAGGCCGGACTACGTTTTGAACATACCGATATTGAAGGTGATTTTTTTCCTGCCGCTGCCGTGCTTGATATAGACTATAATAATCTGTTGCCTTCGGTATCTGCGCAGCGGGAAATAAATAAAAGTAATAGTCTTACCTTTGGCTATTCCGAGCGTATGGAGCGCCCCAACATCTGGACGCTGAATCCCTTCGTTGATCGCACTAACCCCAACTTTGTATTTGTGGGAAATCCGGATCTTGAGCCTGTCATTAATCGCTCTCTTGAGCTTAACTACAGCAATTTCAAAAAGGGATCTGTCAATGTAGGCTTGAGCTACAGCTTTGCCGACAATACCGCTGAAGAGGTTAGCAGCATCGGCGCCGATACGATTACCGTGACCACCTTTCAGAATGTAGGCCGCAACAGGCGACTAGGCCTCTCGTTAAATGTTAACTATCCAATCACCTCAAAATTTAATATCAACGCAAACAGTCAAATCCAGCATGTCTGGCTACGAGGAACCTACGATGGTAACTTCTATGATAGGACAGGTTTTCAGGGACATTTGTACTTTGACGCTTCCTACAAGTTTGAGAAAAGTTATACCGTAGCCGTCGACTTTGGCTTCGACAGTCGTTATGTAATGTTGCAAGGCACAGATAACGTCTACGTGTCAAGCTCAGCGAGTCTCACCAAAATGCTATTTAATGATAAGTTGTCTTTATCCGGATTTATCAGTAATCCCTTTAAGAAGTATCGGCGGAACGACTTTTTTACCAACACTCCCGAATTCAGGCAGTCCAATTACTCTGACATAAATTTCCGACGCATACATGTTCGCGTAGCCTATAAGTTTGGTAATCAGAAAAGTGCGGTGAAACGCAACCAACGCGGCATAAATAATGATGACCTCAGTGGAGGGCGTGGTAGGTAATTCGCCGACAGTGCAGCTCCGTCCTTTCCGTACCCGGGAGGTCGAAAATGGGAGGAGAGTTCTGTGTAATGGGGGAATTTCACCTTACATGTAATCGGAAGATACAAAACGTCAACGCTCAAAAGATGGACATTTTGATACACTTAAGCATCACCGTTGAAAGATGAAAAACTAATTATGTAAAGCAATTCAATTTTATATCTTTGCGGAACGCTTCCGTAGTTCAATGGATAGAATGTCAGATTCCGGTTCTGATGATGGGGGTTCGAATCCCTTCGGGAGCACTGAAAAAGAGGCTGTCTCAAAGTGAGTTCAGCCTCTTTTTTTTTTGCCATATGTGTTATGTCCCAAGCAACAGCCCGGCTTTAGGTAATTTTGTATTTTTGAATACAAAAGATTACGTGTTCACTATGAAAAGGGTGTTTGATGTTCATACTGCTGACCGGGTTCGGGAGATGTTGATGAATGAAAAAGATGTAGCCGAAAAAGAGATGTTTAATGGACTTTGCTTTATGGTTCACGATAAAATGTGTATCTGCGTTACTAAAGATACCCTTTTATGCCGCGTCGGTGAAGAAAAAGCATTGGAAGAATTAGAAAAGGGGTCCTGCAGCCAGATGATCATGAATGGCCGGGCAAGCAAAGATTTTGTCTATGTGCCGGTCGCAGAAAACATCAAGCTTCAGGACTTAAAGTATTGGATAGACTTATGCCTGAAATTTAATCCGATAGCCAAATCCTCTAAAAAGAAAACAAAGTAGAACATTATTACTCTGGAGCGGTCATCCCCATTTCTGCCCATTCTTCTTTGGATGGCCCGTACAGTCCGCAAACCGGCAGGCCCAGTATTCGCATGATCACGGTCATTTGCCCCCGGTGGTGGCTTTGATGGTTAATCAGTACGCGTAAGACAGTTCCTTTAGACCACTGTTCTCCATACATATCAACCTTTTCCAGGAGCGCAGAATCCGTCCATTTGGAAGGAACAGCGCTGGCAATTCGGTCAGCATAATCTTCATAACATGTCCTCAGTTCAGCCATTGAATTCGGAACGGTGGCATCCTCCAGTAAGTCACTTGTAAACAATCCTGCCTTATGACCCATTTCGGACAGGGTTTGGATCAGGTGCCAAGCGAGTCTTTTTAGTGAACGCACGTCCTGATGAATGGTTTTCAGACTCTGCTCATCGGGAATCAGGTTTAGGATATTGAGCGTTCCTTCCGTCTCATACTGCCAATCGGTTAAAAAGTCTTTGATGTTTCTGTGCATATTGCCCTATTGTTTTAGATGGTACAAGGCAAATATAGAAAACAAAAGCTATTTTAATTAGTAATTTTAAATAATTGAAGCTAAAAATATTGGCTATTTTTTAAACTCAAATTATGAAATTGATATAAAGAGAAGCTTGTGAATTCTTGATAAAGAGCAGGACTTACTTCTTTTCGACTACAAAATTCTGACTTTCGACTACACCGTCTTTTTGAGTTATCCAGATATTTGTCACAACAAAAGAGGCACAACATGAAAGTATTTGTAACAGGAGCATCCGGCTTCATTGGATCCGCAGTAGTGAAAGAATTACTCAGCGCAGGTCATCAGGTGATTGGATTGGCGCGTTCAGTAACATCGGCAAAAGCTATTAACGACGCGGGCGCAGAGGTATTGATAGGAGATCTCGAAGATTTAGATATTTTAAAACAGGGAGCGCGGCTGGCCGATGGTATCATTCACACGGCTTTTTATCATGATTTTACCCAATTTGCAAAAGCGGTCGAAATAGATAGAAACGCTATCGAGGCAATGGGAGAGGTCTTGGCCGGCACCAATAAGCCACTCGTGGTAACGGCGGGAATTCTAGGACTATCTCTTATCGACGGGAATGTTACTGAAGAGAGTGTGGTGCTAAATACATCGAGAGTATCTGAAGCTACGGCCCTGGCCTTGGCGGAGAAAGGTATTAATGCCTCGGTAATCCGTTTGGCACCATCGGTTCACGATAGAGGCGATAAGGGCTTTGTTGCCTTTATCATCGCACAAGCAAAGAAAAATGGTGTTTCCGCCTATCCGGGAGATGGAAAGAATCATTGGCCGGCGGTACATCGTTTAGATGCAGCTAAGGCATTCCGTCTGGCTTTGGAAAAAGCTAAAATAGGCGCGATCTATAATGTCGTGGGGGATCATGAAATTGAGCTGAAAAAAATCGCGGAAGTGATCGGTGAGCAACTAAATCTACCGGTTGTCTCTCTGTCTGGCGACGAATTGGCAAAACATTTTGAATGGCTAGGTGGGTTTATTAGCTTTGATAGTCCGGCAACCAGTTTCAAAACACAGGAGCATTTAGGATGGACACCAGTGCAGCCTGGACTTTTAGATGATATGCAACAAAACTATTTCTAAATTCCTCAGCGTTGTAGTACGTAGTTCAGAATAACCCACTGAAACACAATTCAAAAAATGTAAGTTAAGGAAATGAAGCAAGGGCAAGTTCAAAGAATAAAGACGATTAGTGAATTTCACCACTTGCGTGGGTTGCCGAATGCGAAACATCCCTTGATCAGCGTAATCGATTATTCTTCTATAAAACGTGCTGCCGACATTGGCGAAGTACATTGGATCTTTGATTTCTACGTGATCTCCCTAAAAAAAGGAATCGGTGGAAAAATGTATTACGGGCAACAAGAATTTGATTTTAACGAGGGGCTTATGGTTTTTATGGCCCCAAACCAAGTGTTTAGGATTGTGTCAGATCCGAACTCCAACGAAACTCGGTCCGGTTGGATGCTACTGATCCATCCGGATTTTTTATGGAACACCTCACTAGCAAACACGATCAAAAACTATGATTTTTTTGACTATTCTGTTAATGAAGCCCTGTTTCTGTCGGATAAGGAGCAAAATACAATAGATGGCATTGTCAGGAATATTAAACTGGAACATTGCTCCAATATTGATAAGTTCAGCAAACAAATCATCGTCTCCCAAATTAATGTGCTGCTGAGTTATTCTGACAGGTTTTATAACCGGCAATTCATCACCAGAGAAAAAGCCAATCATCAGATCCTGGATCGTCTGGAAAACTTGCTCAACCGATATTTTCATGAGAGGATCTCAAAAGATGGTTTGCCTACTGTTCAGTCAATAGCCGAAGAACTACATGTTTCACCAAAATATTTAAGCACCTTATTAAAGGTGTTGACCGGCAAAAATACGCAACAGCATATACACGATAAATTGATTGAAGTTGCCAAAGAAAAGCTGTCCACGACAAACTTATCGATCAGCGAGATCGCTTATACATTAGGTTTTGAGCATTCTCAATCATTCAGCAAACTTTTCAAAGCGAAAACAAATATTTCGCCCATGGAATTCAGGCAATCATTTGATTGACAGGTTGACTTGCGGTTGTTGAGCAGTATCCTACAATATTTTGTTAAACGGTATACAGGCCACAAACTAAAAAGGAGCCTAAGATAGCATCTCCAGATTTAACAGGGTATAACTAAAAAGGGTTTAGCAAATCCAATATCTTTGATATCCGCTAAATTTTTTCCTTCCCAAAGATCTGCGGAAATTCTCTTTTTGTGCTCAATCAATCCCGCGAAAGATCTTTCAGCTACGGGTAGACATGGTCAAAGCTCAATGCTTTACAAGTGTGGATCATGTTCTTAAATAGAGGTTTAGCTGTTGATAGTGAGGTCGTTTTGGTAAATAATATTTGGTATCTTCGTGTTTAATTCCGAAGCGATGAGAGACAAACAGATGCAGCAATTATTAGACTTGGCTAAAGCAAAGCTTGAGGAGGCTAAGCAAATGACTAAGGCTGAAGCTATACGGTCATTGAATGAGGTTGGGATTTTAACAACTAAAGGTAAATTTAAAGGGCCTTACAGACCGCTCAATGAATTAGAAAAATAGTTTTCATGTACAATGTTCGTCCAAACACCATTATTGCCTTTCATGGCTGTGACCTAAGCATTCGTACGAAACTCGTCAATTATCCCAATGAGGTGGAGATCAGTGACAAACCTTGTGATTGGCTGGGTAGTGGCTTTTATTTCTGGGAAAATAATTATGATCGTGCTTTGCAATGGGCCAAAGACAAGAAGGCTAAAGGAGGTATTAAGAACGAAGCGGTTGTGGGAGCGGTGTTTTCATTCTTTCTAATGGTAGGAGAGTTCGTTGATTTTTCGTATTATCTTTATGTATGGCTTACTTCATGGTAATTCCAATTTTGAGATCTGCACTCGAACTTATTGCAATTCTGATATCGGAACGTGAAAGCTTGGCTGCTATTGAGGCTTGTATTACCAAAAATTGATTGCTGACGATAGATAATTGTTTGTTTTTAAGAAACACACAGGTGACAACTATAGCAGAAATTAAAATATTCTATTATGGAGCGGGATCTACTTTCAGTTATTGGTGTTCGATGAGTTGCCGGATATACTCATCGAAAATGGCTTTTATTGCGTCTGTTTCAGTGTTATTTGTTAATACTAAAAATCCAGTATCGGGGTAAATGCTGTCAAATTCGTAGTTGAAACACGTAATGTCTTCCCCTAATTTTTCGACAATACGGGTAAACCTTCGTTTTCGAGCGGCTTGTTTTCCGTGAGCTGTAGAAAACAGGTATATCAAGATTTCTTTAGGGTTCGCGGCGAAAAATTTTTTGATTGCTATAATTAATGCTGTGTCTATCTCCTCCGTAGTTTTTGTATCGCCTTTTGTTAACTCCTCATTTTTGTATATTTCAGGAACTTTCGGGATTTGCTCAACCCCAATCATTAGATACTCTTCTGATCTTATTTGTTCATTTTTCTGATATTCCAGAGTGTAGTAGGTGAAATAGATATTGAAGTATCTATTGTCGCTGGTATAGAAAAAATATCCAGATTTAACCGGGTATAACTCAGAAGGGTTTAACAAAGCTAATATCTTTGATATCCGCTAAATTTTTTCCTTCACAAAGAACTGCGGAAATTCTCTTTTTGTGTTCAACTAATCCCGCGAAAGATTTTTCAGCTACGGATAAGGCATGGCCAACACCGACTGCTTTTACTTCAGTAGATGTGACAACTTCTGCGCTAGCCTTTTTTTGATGCCAGCGTGCTATAACTTTCTTCGTTTTTAGAGGCATACACAAATATACAAGTTTATAATTTTAAATGCCGACTCTTTGTATTTGTTAATCAGTTTTTTAGTACCAGTAGTTAACCTGCAATCTATGATTCTTGATTTGAGAAATTGTCCTGCTGTTACGAGGATTTAGATCCAGGTTTATGTTCCCCATATAGAGACAGGCCTGAATGGGTCAGGACCTGTCTCGTGGAATTAAGAATGGGCAAGATGATTAGCGAATGCCGCCTCCCAGACTTCTGTAGAGGTCAGAATAGGCATTTAGCTTTTCCAATTGTATAGAGATGCTCTCTATCTCATTTTGGAGTTTGTTGTTTTGCGCGGTGATTACCTCCAGATAGGTCGCCATGCCGCTTTTATATAGCTTTAAGGCATCGGCTGTGGCCTTGTCAAGCGAGGCATTCCGCTGTTCAGCCAGGGTCACACGCTTGGAGGCACCCTCAGCACGTGCTAAGGCATCGGAGACTTCCGCTACTGCCGACATCATCGCCGCCTTAAACTGCACTGCCGCTTTTTCCTGTTCAATCAGGGCTGTCTTATATGCTGTTTTTAACGCTCGCTTCTGGAACAGGGGCTGACTGAGGTTTATCGCTACGGTCTTCGTAATAGACCCCGGCAGATCGAACCAGGTATCTATCTTATAGGAGTTTACACCTATTTGTGGCGACAGGCTGAACGATGGGTACATTGCTGCCTTAGCCAGTCCTGTTTTAGCATTGGCCGTAACTACCGCCAGCTCGGCGGCTTTCAAGTCGGGGCGGCGACTTAACAGGTTTGCCGGAATTCCCGCCGCTGGCAGTGCCGCAGGGAGGAAGTCCTGAAGTTTGCCGGGATTATTGATGGCCTCAGGATATCTTCCACATAGAATGCTCAGGGCATTTTCCTGAACTCTTATGTTTTGCTGATACAGCGGTACCAGTAGCTCCGCTGTTTTCTTCTGCGCCTCGGCCTGCTCTACCGCCAGCGAGTTGATTTGTCCGGCAGTAAACTGCAACTTCATAATCTGCAGGGTGCTGTCACTCAGCAGCATGTTCTTCCGTGCTATCAGCAGCTGCTCGTTGAGCCCGGCAAGATTATAGTAGGCCTGAGCTACCTGAACAATGAGGCGGGTTTTTAGCGCCGCAAGATTCTGCTGCTGTGCCAGATAATCAGCTCTCGCCGATTCTTTCTGCATTTTCACTTTACCCCAGATGTCGGCTTCCCATGACATTTGCAAGCTTGCGCTATAATCATCGATATAGTGAGAGCCGGTGAACTGCTCCGCCAAAGAGCCGTTAAGGCTATTTTTCGACTGCCAACTGCGATTGGCGCCGGCGGCGAGGTTGAGGGTCGGAAGAAGTCCCAAACGTGCCTGACGGAATGCCAGATCCAGCTGTTCCATATTTTTGACCGCTACGCTGACGTCGTTATTGCGCAGTAGAGCCGAGTCTATCAATGTCAGCAGCTGAGGGTCTCTGAAGAATGTTCTCCAGGGGAGTACCACGCTGTCGGCGGTAAGGGCGGCGCCTTCCCGGTAAGTTGCCGGAACCTGAAGGTCTGCTCTCTGATACTTTTTGCCTACAACACAAGAGCTCAGCACAGCCGCCAGTCCTATAATTGTATATAAAGCGATATTTCTTTTCATCTCAAATTAATTAACCTTCACTAACTTCCGATACTTTCTTTCCGCCCACGCGTTCCTGCAGGTACTGGAATAACATATACAGCAAAGGGATTACAAAAATTCCCAGCAACACTCCGCTAAGCATCCCCATGGCGGCACTGGTACTGATAGATTTGTTACCGGTGGCTGTACCTCCGCTGGCAGTCATCAATGGGATCATACCCACGATGAAGGCGAAGGAGGTCATGATGATCGGCCGCAGACGTAAACGTGCACCTTCCAATGCTGATTCCAGGATGGAAGCTCCCGCTTTACGTCGCTGTACGGCGAACTCAACGATCAGGATAGCGTTTTTCGCCAACAACCCGATAAGCATGATAAGTCCCACCTGCACATAGATATTGTTATCAAGTCCGATGGCTTTAATCGCAAGGAAAGATCCAAGTACGCCGGTAGGTATTGACAGCAATACAGACAATGGCAGCAGATAGCTTTCATACTGTGCCGATAACAACAGATATACAAAGAGCAAACACAATCCTAAGATCAGCGTACTCTGATTACCTGCCGCTTTTTCCTCAAGACTTAAGCCCGTCCATTCATAGCTATAGTCGTTAGGAAGGGTCTGCAGAAGGTTCTCCATGTCGGCCATCAGCTGTCCGTTGCTCACGCCCGGCTTGGCACTTACGTTTATCGACAAGGCATTATAGAGATTGTAGCGGTTTACGGCTTCCGGTCCGTAAACCTTCTTCAGACTGATCAGGGTATTGATAGGAACCATCTCATTCTTCTGATTGCGTACATACACTTCTTTCAGCGCTTCTTCGTCCATGCGATATGCCCCGTCAGCTTTGATGTTTACACGGTAGAACTTACCGAAGCGTGAGAAGTTTAATGACTGGTCACCCGCCAGGTATATCTGCATGGTGTTGAGCAGCGACGATACGCTTACTCCCAGCTGACGCGCTTTATCTTCATTCACCTCCAGTTCCAGTTGCGGATAGTCGGCCCGGAACATGGTGTAGGCGAAACCTACGCTCGGCAGTCCCATCATCTGACCGATAAGCTGATCGGCTTTGTCTTTCAATACCTGAGGCGAGCGCCCTAACCTGTCCTGTAGCATGATTTCCGCGCCATTAGTAACACCGTAACCTTCTACCGGCGGCATACGGAAGGCCATGACAGAACCTTCTTTGATGTTGGCCAACTTCTGATTTACGATGCCCATAAGTTCATCAATATCTTTGATCTCGCCGCGTTCGCTCTTCTTCTTGAACTTTACGAAGCCCATAGCATAGGCAGAACCGGAGCTGTTGCTGAGCAGGTTGAAGCCTGTGATGGAGGTATTGTTCTCTATAGCCTCAATACTTTTCAGTTCCTTGTTGATCTTGTCAATAACCTTCGACGTCGGGCCCGTATTGGTTCCCGGAGGCATGGTAAGCGAATACATAAACATACCATCGTCTTCCATTGGAACGAAGCTCTTCGGAGTACTCATTAGCGACCAGGCAGCGACAGCGATAATGGCCACTACAAGACCCGCGGATAGCCATTTACGGGCCGCCAGGAAGCGTATGCCGCCAACATATCTGTTGGTCATGTTATGAAAACCTACATTGAACGCCTTGGCGAATCGCGCGCCGAAGTTATCTTTCTTGTGTCCGTCGGCGGCATGCTCATTCTTCAGGAACAAGGCACATAACGCCGGAGTAAGGGTAAGCGCGTTTACCGCTGAAATAATAATAGCGATGGCAAGAGTATAAGCAAACTGCTTATAGAAGATACCCGCGGAGCCGGCCATAAAGCCGATAGGGATAAATACCGCCGCCATAACCAGCGTAATGGAAACTACAGCACCGGTAATTTCGCTCATGGCCTGATGTGTTGCCTGTCGGGCTGTGAGATGCGTTCCTTCCATTTTGCTATGCACTGCCTCGACCACTACAATGGCATCATCGACGACAATACCGATGGCCAGTACCAGGGCGAAAAGTGTCAATACGTTGATGGTGAAACCCAACACCAGTAGGAAGAAGAACGTTCCTACGATGGCCACCGGCACAGCGATCGCCGGAATAAGCGTTGAACGGAAATCCTGCAGGAAGATGAACACTACGACAAATACCAGAAGGAAAGCTTCGATAAGTGTCGATTTTACCTGGGAGGTCGCCTCATCAAGCTTCTCCTTGGTGCTCATGATCTTGTAGTAACCTATGCCCGGAGGAAAGGCTTTTGAAAGCTTCTCAATCTCGTTGTTTACGCCAATTTCAATTTCATTCGCATTGGATCCTGTAGTTTGCAGGATCGCCATGGTAACGGCATTTTGTCCGTTAGAGAGGTTATCGCCGCTATACGAAATAGCGCCAAGCTCAATGCGGGCGACATCTTTCAGTCGTACGATGTTTTCCCCTTCATTCTTTACGATGATGTTATCGTATTGTTCGGGCAGGTTTTTCTTTCCTTTATATTTAATTACATACTGCAATGAGGCGTCTGATTCTTCACCAAGCTTACCCGGAGCAGCCTCAAGGCTCTGCTCTTCGATCGCGCTGCGCACATCGGCCGGCACTAAGCCGTAGGAGGCCATCTTGCGAGGATTTAGCCAGATACGCATGGAGTAGTCCTTAGCGCCGAAGATCTGTGCCTGACCAACCCCGGGAACGCGTTTTATCTGCGGAACCAGGTTGATGTTCGCGTAATTTTGGAGGAACTTCTCGTCATACAGCTTGTTATCTTTCGCATAGATATTAAATACCATGATCATGCTATTCTGCTGTTTCGAAGTAGTTAAACCCATGTTTACCACCTCAGCAGGCAAGATCGGCGTAGCTTGCTGTACGCGGTTCTGTACATTTACTGCCGCCTGGTCGGGGTTTACACCCTGCTTAAAGATGACCGATATGGAGAAAGAACCATCGTTACTTGCAGAAGATTTTATATACTGCATGTTTTCTACACCATTGATCTGTTCTTCAAGCGGTGTAACTACTGAACGAAGAACGGCCTCGCTGTTACCGCCGGGATATGATCCTGAGACAGTAACTGTAGGAGGGGAGATATCAGGAAATCGCGTTACCGAGAGTTGCGTCAAGCCGATGAGCCCCAGGATAACGATGATTACGGATATGACCGTGGCAAATACCGGACGGTCGATAATTTTCTTTAGCATCTTTTAATACTTTTAAAGCCGCTGAATTATTTTGTTTTGGTTTTTGGAACTACTACCGTTCCATCGTTAAGCGCATCAATGCGATTGATGGCAATCTGATCGCCCAGGGAAAGACCTGAGGACAGGACATACAGACTGTCGTTGGCTCCTTTGATCTCAATAGGAACCATGTTTACCTTATTGCTATCTGCCAGCTTGAAGACGAAGTACTTATCCTGAATGTCTTTTACGCTGGTCTTGGGGATGTTTATAACATCTTTCATTAATCGGTGGATAATGACCCTGCCTGTTCCTCCGGCGCGCAGCAGCTTGTCGGGATTTTCAAACACCGCCTTCATGGCCATGCTGCCGGTGGTCTTGTCAATGTTTCCGCTAGCGCTCTGTATGCTTCCTTTTATCGGATATATCTCGCCATTGGCCATTTCAAGCTCTACCGCGGTACTCTTGTCCTGATGCTGATAGCTTAAGTAATCGGCCTCACTCATGGTGAAATACACGAATACTGTATTTATATCAGACAGGGTAGTCAGCGGACTGCTGTCAGAAGGGCTTACCAGATTACCTATGCGGTTAGGTATTCTGCCGATGTAACCGCTGACAGGAGCTTTGATAACGGCAAAATCAGCGTTGATTTTTGATGACCCTAAAGTCGCGCGAGCTTGAGCTACCTGTGCTTTCGCAGCCTGAAGGCCTGCTTCGGCAGTCTTTAGTTGTATTTCGGATAATACTTTTCCCGCAACAAGTGGTTTTATTTTGTCAACTTCCAGCTGCGCTGTCGCCTGATTGGCCAGGGCAGCCTTCAGGGCGGCGTCGCTGTTACTCACCTGCTCCTGGAATACTTCACTTTTGATCTTAAAGAGGGGTTGTCCTTTTTTTACCCAATCGCCTTCTTTAACGTATATGCTCTCCAGGTAGCCACTTACTTGCGCTTTTATATCGACATTTACTGCACCCTCGACATTTCCAGGATATGAGTTTTTTTGATCGCTGGTAGAGGCGCTAAGCTTTAGAAAATCAGTTTCCATAGGCGGCATAGCGCTCATGTCCGGTTGTCCGTTATTTGATCCACAAGACGATACCATAAAGCCCAGCAGGAGCCCCAGTGCCCATGGCGCTTTTCTGTAGATTGTACTTTGTTTGTTTCCCATTATTATTTCTTCTTACTTACAAAGAAGCAAACAATAAAGGGATGAGGAAACGGATAAACGAGTGAAGTGCTTATAATCGATGATGAAACGGGGCAATGAACCGATGAATTTTTCATCCCGGGCAACGTTAGCTGAGATACAAATAGCGAGTTGAAATACCTCTTTTGCCATCTTTACGCGCCTCTGTAACTTTAAGAGACGCTGCTTTTTTCGGTAATATCACCCCTGGGCATTAACTACCCGGAAGGGTATTCCTCGGGATCGCTCTCCAGAAAATATCGCCATTCATACCTCCGTCATGCCGTCCTCTCTCATATCTGGTTATAGATTGGTTATAGGCAGCGTATTCATGTTGCTTAAGCATCACCCTAAAAAGGCCATACATAGCCCACTCCCTGACCT
>DKIV01000016.1 GCA_002454425.1 Sphingobacteriaceae bacterium UBA6709 | reverse complement strand
GGTACTGTCCCGCGAACGGAAACACCACCCGAGCCCTTCAAGCTGGGGCGCAGAAAGATGGAATAGGGAGCATTCAGCAACAAGAGCATTTTAGGACATTAAGGAATAAGGTTCGCCGGACAGCGGAACGGGAGAGGTACAGACAAAAAAAGGGGATATGCCCAAACCGGATATATCCCCTTTTATCAAATAAAAATATTCTATTCGTGTACTTCCTGAGCTTCGCCAGTAAGAGCCGCATCGATAAGAATACGACCGCAATGCTCACAAACGATAATTTTCTTATGCTGACGAATGTCGAGCTGACGTTGAGGCGGAATCTGATTGAAACATCCAGAACAAGAATCACGCTGAATGGTAACTACAGCAAGACCATTTTTCGCATTACCACGCAACCTTTTGTAAGCAACCAAGAGTCTGTCTTCAATGCTTTCTTCAGCACGTTCAGCGCTGGCATTCAACTCCTGCTCCTCTTTATTAGTTTCGGAAGTAATTGTTTCTAATTCAGCTTTTTTAACATCGAGATCTTTCTTCCGTTCTTCTAAATCAGCAATGGCCTTTTCGTATACCTGAGTTTTATTCGTGATCTCAAACCCATGCTCTTTGATCTTCTTCTCACACACCTGAATTTCCAGACCCTGGATCTCTACTTCCTTACTGATAGCATCGTACTCACGGTTATTTTTCACCTCGTTAAGCTGCGCTTCATATTTCTTGATCGCTGCCTTGGCATCCCTGATCATGTTGTTCCTGTTGACGATAGCGTCTTCAAGATCATCAAGCTCAGCCTTGATCTTCTGTATACGGGTCTCAAGACCAGCAACTTCGTCCTCAAGATCGGCAACTTCCATAGGAAGCTCACCTCTTACCTGTCTAATCTTATCGATTTTGGTATGGATGGTCTGCAGTTCGTATAAAGCTTTAAGCTTCTGTTCTACGGTTTGTTCCATTAAATTAAATAATTTATGGGGTTTGTATCTATTGATGTTAAACGGAGGGCAAAGTTAGGAAATTTTTTTGTAATTATTTCAAATAAGAGTTCCGCTGTAAATTGCTCACTTTCAAAATGTCCCACATCAGAAATCACAATCTTTCCTTCAGCATCAAAAAACTCATGATATTTAAAATCCGCGGTAACAAAAATGTCGGCACCCGCGGCAATAGCATTTTTCAATAAAAAGCTTCCAGAGCCGCCACAAACGGCTACGCGACGTACCTTTCGTCCTCGTAAAGCCGTATGTCTGACAACTTTCGCGTCAAGTACATCTTTCAGCATATAGAGAAACTCGAGCTCATCCATATCTTGAGGAAGGTTGCCAACCATGCCGGAACCCACCTGGAATTCATTAGTAAGATTA
The DNA here is from genome assembly GCA_002454425.1 of Sphingobacteriaceae bacterium UBA6709. Lineage (GTDB taxonomy): Bacteria > Bacteroidota > Bacteroidia > Sphingobacteriales > Sphingobacteriaceae > Arcticibacter. The sequence goes on along the minus strand of DKIV01000016.1, from coordinate 48,101 downwards.
TACAGATCATAAGCTACCTCTTCGTAAGGATGCGTCTGTAACAGAGCGATAAGGACCTTGCGTTCCGCAACAAGAGGATATACCGTTTCTATACGCAACTCATTCTCGCGATGCTGCTCACCGATTTCACCCACGTAAGGATCCGCGCCGACGCCGGCTTTAAAAGTACCATAACCTTCGGCATTAAAGCTACACTCAGAATAGTTCCCGATAGCGCCCGCACCGGCTTCAAACAAAGCGGCTCTCACCTTGTCGGCGTGCGAAATAGGGCAGTAGGTAACAAGCTTCTTAAGAAGACCTTCTTTGGGCGCCAAAATCTGACAATTTTTTACGCCCAGTTTTTCGCAAATCTTAGCATTCACTCCATTCCCTACGCTATCGAAATTTGTATGTATAGCGTATAAAGCGATGTCATGCTTTATGGCTTTCATCACAACACGCTCAACATAGGTTTTAGCGTTAAACTTCTTCAGGCCTTTAAATACTATCGGATGATGTGAAATGATCAGCTGTATTCCCAGCCGGATAGCCTCATCAACTACGGCTTCGGTACAATCCAGGGAAATCAGCGCCGAGCTGATTTCTGCCTCCGGGTTACCGTGAATCAAACCTGAATTATCGTACGATTCCTGATATGACAGAGGAGCTACAGACTCCAGAAAAGCGGATAGTTCCTTTAACTTCATTTTATTCTTCGACAAGATCTTCCTTCAGTACATTTTTATACCAGCTTACCTTTACCCAGAATTGAAAGAAGAAAATCATTCTTACAATGCCTGCAATGCCCAGAATGAGCAAAATAATCTCGTTTGTATTCAGGGGACTTGTGGTATCTTTCGCACGGATTTTTACCACCTGCTGCATAACTTCCAGAACCGGGAAGCTGAACATTGCCACGGTCATCAGCACCGTAATAATTGCGTAGATGATGCCCGAGAGGAAAGCCGGCCGACCCGTAATTTCGTATTCCCGTTCTTCCAGCTCTGCCTTGACGGAATTACTTAAGCCTATCACGACGAAAAAGTTCCATATGATATTTATGTAAGGAATAAATAATATCCAAATGTACCAAAAAGGGATTTTTCTATTAGAAGGACGCACCTGCACTAAGGCAAAATGCAATGTTATGCAGAATAACAGGGTTAGAATAAGTTCAATAAAAAAGGCGACTCCTACATTAACCATGGGCAAATCTTTTAAAAGCTCGCAAAATAACTAAAAATACACGGTACCAGGTAGCGAACATCTTTCTTTCTTAATGATTAGCTAAAAGATTATGCTTATATGTTTTAAAAGAATATTTCACACCTAAGATTCCGAACATAGTTATTGATATGACCAAAATGGTGAAGGCAATCTCCCTTAGAGATTGCGCTGTCTGTTCATTAAAAGGAGAGAAATAATGAGCGTGAAAAGGACACCTACGATCCCGGCACCTGCGACCCTTGCCATAAAGTCTATCTGCATGTCCTTGCCAACATATTGCACATACACGGTAGCGAAAAATGCCGCGATAATACCGCCGACAATCATGATCTTAAAGCCTTCCATGATACCTTCGAAGAACTCCATACGTCCCCCGTTGAAATTATCTCTAAAGCTTTTAATACCAAAGAATAAACCGGCAAAAGGGATAACGATGGACAGGACCTCTAATCCGGAGAAGCCGCCTTCCCGGGGATATGCATCGTCATAAACTCCCATAAAATGTAATAAGAAGATCCACAGGCCGCTAAGCACTCCGACAATCAGCCCATATTTAATTGCGTTTTTCATAGTATAATCAGGTTGTGTTTTTTTTTAACACATTGAATTGTATTTTGTTGGCTTGATTAAATTAAGCGCGGAAAAAATGCAAATTTTTGCGCCACAAGTAATCGGCATTTCGAGTACGCGACATCAACGGATAAACAAATAGCAGGGGATACGGTTATCCAAAGCGTGCATATTATCGACTGCAAGCACTTTTATCATACAAAGAAGTGAACCAACCTATGTTGAGGATGGTATTTTTGCAAGAGGTTTTTTCTATTTAGTATATTTGTCGTAAGTGAACATCCGCGAAATATTAGAACAATATAAAAAGGATCCCAGGGTAGAGCAGTTAGCAACAGCTATCAATGCAAGCAAAAGTGCCAGGATCCATCTAAAGGGGCTAATCGGATCATCTGATGCCATAGTTTCCTGTGCCAGCTATTTTATCAATCATAGTAATATGCTGTTCGTTCTCCCTGATCGGGAAGAGGCAGCCTATTTCATGAATGACCTGGAGAACCTGTCTGAGAAAGAAATTTTATTATTTCCTTCGTCTTATAGAAAGCCTTTCGACTTTACCCAGGTAGATAGTGCCAATGTGTTGCAAAGAGCCGAGGTTCTCAGCGCGCTCATGCATACCGCGGAGTACGGTAAATTGCTGGTAACATATCCCGAGGCACTGGCCGAGCGGGTAATTAACCGGGACGCACTGGAAAAAAACATGCTGGAGATTGCTCAGGGTAATAAGCTCAGCATCGAGTTTATAAATGAATTTTTAATAGAATACGAGTTTGATCGTGTAGACTTTGTGTATGAACCCGGACAATTCTCTATCCGAGGGGGCATTGTTGACATATTCTCATTCTCGAATGAGCTTCCCTATCGTATCGAGTTCTTCGGCGATTTTATCGAAAGCATCAGAACTTTTGAGGTTGAAGATCAGCTGTCGCAAGAAAGTCTTAAGAACATCATCATCGTTCCGAACGTACAGTCCAAATATTTGACGGAGCATAACATTACGCTTCTTGAGTATTTGGGATCAGACACCCTTGTCTGGATTAAAGACGTGCAGTTTACACTTGATATTCTTCAAGATGGCTACAAGAAGGCTACGCAGTTATGGAGAGGTTTGCCGGAAGCAGATAAGTCCAAAAATCCTGAATGGATAGATCCGCGATATAATTTTACCGATGAGAAATTGTTTGCGGATCAACTCTCGGATTTTACGATAATAGAATTTGGGAAGCAATTCTTCTACAACGCTAAGGCGACGATCACCTTCGACACAAAGCCGCAACCATCCTTTAATAAAGACTTCAACTTACTTATACATAATCTATCTGAGAACGAAAAAGCGGGCCTTACAAATTATATCGTTACCGATTCTGCCAAACAGGTGGAGCGTTTATACGCGATTTTCGCGGATATAGACAAGAATGCTCGCTTCAACCCGATAAATATTTCGTTACGTGAAGGGTTCGTTGACTATCAGCAAAAGATTGCCTGTTATACAGATCATCAGATATTTGACCGCTATTATAAGTATAAGCTTAAAAAAGGCTACGTTAAATCGCAGGCAATTACGCTCAAGGAACTTAGGGAGCTCAAATCCGGAGATTTTATAACGCATATAGATCACGGTATAGGCAAATATGCAGGTCTGGAAAAAGTAGAGGTGAACGGGAAAATGCAGGAGATGATCAGGCTGATATACGCTGACAATGATTTGCTCTACGTAAACATCAACTCGCTTAACCGTATTTCGAAATATTCAGGAAAAGAGGGTGTAGCTCCGCGCATGAATAAGCTGGGAACTGATTCATGGGAGAAGCTTAAAAAGACCACTAAAAAAAAAGTTAAGGACATTGCCCGAGATCTGATAAAGTTATATGCCGTCAGGAAATCTCAGAACGGTACAGCTTTCCCGCCCGATACCTATCTGCAAAATGAACTGGAGGCATCCTTTATTTATGAAGATACCCCCGATCAGGAAAAAGCTACCGGCGATGTAAAGAAAGATATGGAATCGCCTCATCCTATGGACAGGCTGGTTTGCGGAGACGTAGGCTTTGGTAAGACGGAGATCGCGGTACGGGCGGCCTTCAAAGCTGTAGCCGATAGTAAGCAGGTGGCAGTGCTTGTGCCGACGACTATTCTGGCGCTTCAGCATTTTAAAACCTTTACTTCCCGCCTAAAAGATTTTCCGTGTAATATAGATTACATAAACAGATTCAAGTCGAGCAAACAGATAAAAGAGTCGCTTAAGAACTTGGCGGAGGGAAAAGTTGACATCATCATCGGCACTCACCGTTTGGTAAGCAAGGACGTGAAATTTAAAGATCTGGGATTACTTATTATTGACGAGGAGCAAAAGTTTGGTGTTGGCGTTAAGGAGAAACTGAAGCAGCTTAGGGCAAATGTGGATACGCTCACCCTTACCGCTACCCCCATTCCGCGCACCTTACACTTTTCCTTAATGGGAGCGCGAGATCTTTCCATCATATCAACGCCCCCACCTAACAGACAACCTGTATCGACAGAGCTTCATGTTTTTAACGAAGCCTTAATTAAGGAAGCAGTAGAATTTGAAGTCAATCGCGGGGGGCAGGTATTTTTTATACATAACAGAGTACAGGATCTGCCACAATTGGGAGGAATGATAAAAAAGCTGGTGCCCAAAGCCAATGTGGGACTTGCTCACGGTCAACTCGATGGAGAAAAGCTTGAAGATGTGATGCTCAGCTTTATCAACGGAGAGTTTGATGTACTGGTAGCAACAACGATCATTGAGGCGGGGCTGGATATTCCAAACGCGAATACCATTCTGATAAATCATGCACATATGTTCGGTTTAAGCGACCTGCATCAGATGCGTGGCAGGGTAGGGCGTTCAAATAAAAAGGCATTCTGTTATCTGTTAAGTCCTCCGTTATCAACGCTGACTCCTGAAGCGCGTAAGCGTCTAAGTGCCATTGAAGAGTTTTCAGACCTGGGTAGTGGCTTCAACGTAGCCATGCGAGATCTGGATATCCGGGGTTCAGGAAATCTTCTGGGAGCAGAACAAAGCGGTTTTATTGCGGAGATAGGCTTTGACATGTACCATAAAATTCTTGATGAGGCCATTCAGGAATTGAAAGATGAAGAGTTTAAAGACCTGTTCAAAGACGAGAAACCGCGTCCTGTAGTATCTTTCACACAGATAGATACGGATTTGGAGGTGATGATTCCCGATAATTACGTCACCAATATTACGGAACGATATAATCTATATACGGAGATATCAAATCTTCAGGATGAAGACCAGATAGAAGCCTTCGCGAAGAAACTCGATGACCGCTTTGGTCCCGTACCCAAGCAAGTACGTGAGTTATTAAATACGTTACGTTTGCAATGGCTGGGAAAAGAGCTTGGCTTTGAAAAGGTTTCCTACAAGAAGAATACCCTTAAGGGATATTTCGTGTCAGATCAGCAAAGCAGTTATTTTGAAGGTGAGCGTTTTGGCAGTATCCTGCGTTTTGTACAGGCAAATTCACGGAGATGTAATCTTAAAGAAGTGAAGAAGACACTTCGTATCGCGGTCGAGGACGTTCGAAATGTGCAGCAGGCGATAGAGGTTATGGAACAGATGTATTACGGAAACTAACATTCTCAATAAGAATCAATCTTCCTATGCTATCATAAGAAGATTGATTTTTATCCTACTATGTTCCCTGGCTTATTTGCTCCCGGGAATCCATGAGTTATCACTTTTGAAGATATTCCCGATGGTATATTTTTTGGCTTCTTTGGCGCTAAGCACCCTTGACCATTTTACACGGGCAGCGGTAGATGCTCCCGCTCCGGTATTCTGATATTCAGCATAGAAAGCAGTTTTATCTTTATCGGGAAACATCTTATCTCCGGGCCATGCATGCCAGCCTTCAGCACGTATATGGCTTCCCATATTTGTTCTTATGAATACTGTTTGCGCGTATGGACGCCATGGGCGCCCCAGAAATACCTGCGTTGCCCCCGCTGCCGCACTAAGTTCGCAGTCCATGAAAACGTAACCAAAGCGGGCCCCCTGGCGTTGTGCAGCGGCAGTGATGTATGAATTTGAAAGACTCTTTATAACACAATGATCAAACACACAGGTAGCTTCCCCGAAGATAAAATCTGTAGTTCCCTCAATATAGCAGTCTTTATAATATTGGCGATTGCCGGCACCAGAGGTATACAAAGTATCCTGATTTCCGAGGATTTTACAGGATCTTATTTCCACCCTGTCTGCCTGTACCTCTAAGGCTACAGCCTGACCCACTCTTCCTGCGGTATTGGCGACAGTCAGGTTTTCCAGATGGGTACCGTTACCCTGGATCAATAACGTATAGGAAGTATAGGTGCTGAACTTCTCAAATCCGTAAAGTTCATACCCTTTGGCAATAGGCTTTCCGGAGAAGTCATCACCTGTAATGACGGTACCTTCTTTACTTTCTCCCCGTAAACTAATATTTGTTTTCCATTTTGGAATGATAAGTTTTTCGGCATAAACACCATTTTTAATAAAGATAGTAACGCGTTTTTCGCCAAGATCGCGCACGGAGTTCACAGCTGCCTGGATACTGGTAAACTGTCCGCTACCGTCTTTAGCAACGACAATATCCGTAGTGTTCTGAGCGAAACTATTGATGGAGCATGCTAATAGCAGAAAGACTGCCAGTTGTTTGAAAATCATTTTCATAATCACACTTCTCTATTTATTTAAGACTTTATTTAAAAAAGACGCAATATAATCGGCTGACTCGTCAATCCATGGATGAAAGAGCCAGAAAGGATGAATCTGTACATTAAACTTGTGCACCTCCTGATAGATTCCCCATTCCTGATATTGCCCGATAAGTTCATCCTGACCTGAATGAAAGCGGGAATAACCACTGTTGAGGAATAACATTGGTGCCGACTTTGGATTTGCCCAATATCCTCCGGAGGCATCCTTCCAAACCTCAGGTTTCTCAAGATAAGAGCCTCCAAACCAAAATATATCGGCGGCATCCGGTTTGCGGGGAAGATTGAGCGACGAAGGAGCTAGGAAGCTTACTACGCCATCTATATCGACAATAGCGCTGACCGCACTTGACTCCCCCGGGTTTCCCATATTCCCTTCAAACTTCTCGACGTTGCTGGTCAAACCAACAAGCGTGGCTAATTGTCCACCGGCTGAGGCGCCCCCAATGGCAATCTTATCGGGATCTATATCATACTTGCTGGCATTGGCCCTTACCCAACGAATTGCCGACTTGATATTATGTACTGCCGCGGGGTATTTAGCTTCCAGAGACAGCTGATATTCAACCGGAATACAGATAAACCCCTTTGCTGCTATCAGCTGTGCCAGGGGAATTTGCATTGAACGTTCACCAGAACGCCAACCACCGCCATGAACAAGTATTAAGGCTGGATATTTACCTTTTTTAACCGGCGAAAAAATATCAAGATGGAGTTCCCGCTTTCCAAAAGGCGTATCTGCTAAGGTAGTGTATACGATGTTTCGTGAAGCCTTGATCTTCTCGCTCATTCTGTCTTGCGCCGGAATGGCATAAGGATAGTTTTTCTTTATCTGATTATATACACGATTTACGTTATACGTGGTATCCATCGGAATGGGGAGCTGTTGCGCGTTAGCATCCTGAAAAGAGATGGCCGTGGCGACAAACGCTATACTTAATCCCAGGGTATCCCGAAAAAATTTAATATTTATAAGTTTCATTGATTACGAAAAAATTAATGAGCAATACTCGTTCCTTTCATTGGTTCCAAACTTAAGAATGTTGAGCTTAATAGCCTACCAATTATCGATAATTATAGTCAAATAATTGGTAGGCTAAAAAAGACATTATCACGTTTTTTTCCGATAATAAAGATTCTCAATTTTGCGTTCTCTACGTATAATCAAAGAAATCTTAATTATGAAAACCTTACCTTTTATGCATGGAAAATCTATCAATGATAGATCCGGCGGAAGCCTCCAATTAAGTATAATAAGCTATACTCTTTTGCTATCACTTTTAACTATCCTTCTTACATCATGTGGTACTAACCGAATGCGTGACGGGAGCAGAGTAGGTAAGTGGATAGAGAAAGATGCCTTCGGAGATCAACAGTACACCTACATAAGTAAGTACGGAAAAAATGGTAAAGAGAAAGGAAAATGGAGAACACTCCTAAACGGAGAGATTTATAAAACGGAGCGATTTTATAGAAACAATCAGAGCGAAATGCGATTTTACTATCCCGGAAAGAAACTGAGAAGCATAGGTATGACACGGATAGATGTCACTCAGCAAGGAAAAACAGCAGCATCACATTGGTATTACTCTGGAGACTGGCGTTTTTACAAAATCAGCGGAGAGCTTGAATGCATAAAGACATATCATCAAGGTGTACTTATCGCTGAAGTAAATAAATGATAAACAAATATTAGATAACAGGCTGCTATAATTATGTTTGCCTATTATCTAATATTCCTTATAGATTACTCTATCTGAAAGTTTATAGGTAAGATACAAAACGTGCGTACGGGATTGCCACCTATAAGTCCGGGTTTCCACTTCGGAGAATTTCTAAGCACCCTCATCGCTTCCTCATCACAACCGGAACCAATACCCTGACGAACCTTTATATCACTAAGAGCACCGTCCTTTTCTACAATAAAACTCAGATATACCTTTCCCGATACCTCGTTCTGACGCGCGGCAGCGGGGTATTTAATATTATTGGCAAGATATTTATTCATCTCTCTCGGGCCGCTGGCAAATTCAGGCTTTTGTTCCACGAGAGCCATATCGTAGACCTTATTCTCTCCGGAAACATCATTTGATGCTGACGCATTTTGCTGCTCAGGTTGTTGTAAAGACGTTGAATCGCGCGGCACCTGAACGATATTCTCATTGCGTTTGGCAATATCTCTCAGGGAAATGATCTTACCATCGGCATTAATAGTCATTTCAAATTGAATATCAGCGCTATACTCAATAGCATGAGTGCTGCTGTAATAGCTTTCCTTTGCCCAATAGGTAGCAACCACATTTTGCTCCTGACGACTGAACTCAAGCGTTGAAACTATCCATTTATGGATGAACTTATGTTTATCGGAAAGCCTCTTCCAATAAATATCTCGAAGGCGTTCATAGTTAAGGTTATGATAGTTGTAGAACGTTTCTGTGATTGGAGCAAAGTAACTTGGAGGATCAAAATAACCTTTACGCTGATCATAGTAATAGGATTCGATAAATCTGGTGAGCGACTTTCTCATCTGCACATCGTCCATTTGCTCGCTTTTCTTCATAATTGAAGAATTGCCATCATCTACCAATTTATCGATCTTCTGCTCGTTATTGAAGATCTTCATCGGATCATCGACAAAAAGAGTAAGGTAGCCCATAATAAGAATAATGACTCCTAAAGCAATACCCATATAAATAAGAGAGCGGTCTTTGTAAACCGGCACATCTTCATGTTCTGGTTTATTAGTCTCTTCCATACATTAAAACCTATTTAGCTGGTAAAAAAATAATGTAACACAACATACACGAGTGGGGCCGACATAAGTAATCCATCGAAGCGATCCAGTAAACCACCATGACCCGGTAATATTGAACCAGAATCCTTAATATCCATACTTCTCTTCAGCATGGATTCAAACAGATCGCCGGCAGTACCGCATAAAACGATAATTACTGAACATAGTGCCCATAAATATAAGGGCAACTCTCTAAAATAAAGTCCTATGATAAACGCCGCAAGTAAACTTAATACAAGTCCACCGAATAAGCCTTCCCAGGTTTTTTTAGGCGAATGGCGTTCAAAGAGCTTATTCTTACCCAGGGCTCTTCCTGCAAGATAGGCACCGGTGTCACTCGACCATAGCAAGATGAGAAACGACATGGATATGTGCGCGTTATAGTCACCTCCCATAAATGCCATTGACGTATAGAAAATAAAGGGCACGATGACCATCACTAAGCCAAAAAACGTATACGCAACTGAATGAAAAGGTTTTTTACCCTTTCTATAGAGTTCGGCAAAACAAATGAGGAAAGAAAAAGGAATAGCGACAAGAATATCACTGAATGGGCGGTCGGCGAGAAAATGAAGGATTACCGGAATGAATAAAGCGGCCGTAAGCAACAAGCCTCCTATAATATTAGGTTTAACATCGTCTGTTTGCACAATCTTATAAAATTCCAGCAAGCTGAATATGCTTAACAAAAAGAAAAATAGCAGAAATGGAGCAGCACCGCTTAATACGGATGCAAGCATTACAATAACAAAGAAAAAACCTGTGATGGCTCTGGTTTTCATAATTCGGAACTAATAATAATTTCGATAGCCTTCTGGAAGCTATCCTCATGAATATATACTTCTACCTCGCCGAAGCGATAGGGAAATCCTCTTTTATCGATCAGTACAGCGTTTATATCATTTTCCAGAAGCACCTGCTTCACAATTTCCGATTTAAAAAAATCGTCTGACGTATAAACTTTTACCCAGTCACGTTGCATCTCAATGTATTTTTTTATTATCCCGCAGCGCTATCTTTCTAAAAATCGCGAAAATAAGGATGGTAAAAATAATACTTAAAAGGCTTATGTAAAGAGGGGAATGCGTTACGGAACTTAATTCGTCTAAACTGCGCCCCTGCCGCTGAAGCCACCAGGCAACAATAACCACCAGAGAGTTATTGCAAAAGTGGGCTACAATAGGATAAATAATATTATCACTCCAGTAAAAAAGGTATCCTAAGGTTATACCTAAAAAAAGACGGGGAAGAAAGCCTAAAAACTGAAGGTGTATGGCGCTGAAGATAAATGCTGTTATCAGGATAGCTATATGTGGATTTTTGAATACACGTTGGAAAATATTCATCAATGCGCCCCGAAACATCAGCTCTTCACCTACAGCTGCGACGAGGGCTATGACAACGAGATTTGCAATAAGGTCGCCAACAGAGTTCGTAATGAGAAAGGTATTCGTCAACTGAGCAAGCTCCTGCTCTTTAGCATACATCCATTGCTCTAATGCTGCGAAGGATTCGGGAAGGTGAATCAAGTGATTAAGCTGATCTAACCAATCAATAAATGGATTAGCGAAAACCAATATGCCTAACGTAATTGCCAGAAGTGTAAAGCGAGTATTTCGCATGGTGCCGAAATAGCATATTCCTTTTTTCTTTTCTATCAATTGCAGGCAAACCGGGGGAACAATAAATGTCCCCAAAGCTGAGATGAATTGCATAAGTCGCAGGCTATCTGCATTGAGACTTTCTATTCCCGCACTTAGGCTAGCCTTGGTTCCTGGGATCAATAGCACTAAAAAAATGCTCAGAATACTGAAAATCAATCCGCATAATACCGTTAATCCTATCAATGTAAATAATGAAACGTATGGATTTCTCTTAATCGGTTGCCCTTCAATATTCATAACTTTTATTCGTACTTTTGCAAAGATTTAATAGTGTGATCATTACGATATAAACATCGTTAATAAATACTACTTATATCAATCTGGGATTGTGTCCGTTTCAGAAAATCAGTAATGCATGACACCGGAATATGTTTATTCGGTCTTGGTGGAACATCCATCCAATTATGCAAATATAGTTTATTAAAGAAAAGTGATGTCTGTAAAAATAGGAAATATTGATTTGGGTGAGTTCCCATTACTTCTAGCTCCCATGGAAGATGTGAGTGATCCTCCCTTCCGTTATGTATGCAAGAAGAATGGCGTAGATATGATGTACACGGAATTTATCTCTTCCGAAGGCTTGATTCGTGATGCGGCTAAAAGCAGACATAAGCTCGATATCTTTGAGTATGAACGCCCGATAGGTATTCAGATATTTGGAAGTAACATTGAATCAATGAGAGAAGCTACGGAAATAGCAAGTCAGGCATCTCCTGATCTTATTGATATTAATTACGGATGTCCCGTAAAGAATGTCGCATGTAAAGGTGCCGGAGCCAGCCTGCTGCGCGACATTGACAAAATGGTAAAAATGACCGAGGCAGTGGTAAAAGCAACCAATCTTCCTGTAACTGTTAAAACACGCCTGGGATGGGATGATACCTGTAAAAACGTTTATGAGGTAGCAGAACGCCTGCAGGACGTAGGAATAAAGGCGCTTACAGTACATGGTAGAACGCGCGCTCAAATGTATAAAGGACAGGCCGACTGGACACTCATCCGCGATATTAAAAGAAACCCTCGAGTGCAGATCCCTATTTTCGGTAATGGCGATATAGACAGTGCTCAGAAAGCTGCTGACTGGCGTTTGGAATATGAGGTAGATGGAATAATGATTGGGCGTGCTGCTATTGGTTATCCATGGATATTCAGAGAGGTAAAACATTTCTTTAAAACCGGAGAGCTTTTGGAGGGACCAACTATTGATGAACGTATTGATGTATGTTTAACGCATTTACAAAAGTCAATCGAATGGAAAGGCGAGAAGACCGGCATTTTTGAAATGCGAAGACATTACTCCAATTACTTTAAGGGATTGGCCAATTTCAAGGATTTTAGAACCAGGTTGGTTACCTTGGATAAGGTGGAAGATATCTATAGCGTATTAGAAGAGGTTAAAGAACGGTACATTGCCATCGAAGCGTAATTAATTAGCTGTATATGACTATATTACCCTAATTCTGGCTTGTTTTTTGCTCATGTTTTATCAAATTGCATATTATGGTAACACTTATCACCGAAGGTATTAAGATTTCCGTTGAAACACACTTCCAGCCGGAGTACTCAAACCCCGCATATGATCACTATATGTTCTCATATAGAATCACAATTGAAAATCTTACCGGAAATACGATACAGCTTTTAAGCAGACATTGGAAGATATTTGACTCTAACGGTGCAAAAAGAGAAGTGGAAGGAGAAGGGGTAGTTGGCGTACAACCTGTTATTGAACCCGGCGCATGTTACGAATACATTTCCGGTTGTAATCTGAAATCAGATATGGGTTTTATGCGTGGTAGCTATACGATGAAAAGAACATTAAATGATAGTCTGTTTGCCGTAGAAATACCTAAATTTCTTTTGGAAACTCCTTTCAGACTAAACTAATATTACGGAAGTATATATAAATAAAAAGGGATGTCATTTCCATTATGACATCCCCTTTTTATTTGCTGTTTATATTAGTCGCGCCTTCCGCCGAACAACATCATGGCTATATAGAGCAACTGCGCTAACGATCCTAAAGCTGCAACAACGTAGGTCATGGCTGCCCACCAAAGAGCATCTTTCGCTTGCGCATTTTCCTCGCTATTGTACATTATTCCGCGATTCGTTTGTAACCAGGCGAGCGCTCTATTACTCGCGTCAAATTCTACGGGAAGAGTAACTACACTAAAAATTGTCATCACAAGCATAGCACCGAATGCTATTAATAACAACGTGTATCCCATTTTAGATGCCGCCAATATTATTCCCAGCATAAAAACCCATTGTAATAAATTGGCCGCGACATTTACAATAGGCACCATTGCTGAACGAAAGCCTAACCATGAATAAGCTTTTGCATGCTGAACGGCATGACCACATTCATGGGCGGCTACCGCGGCAGCGGCAATGCTCCTTCCACTGTACACTTCGGGACTTAAATTTACGGTACGATTTTCCGGATTATAATGATCACTTAGCGACCCTTCAACAGAAACAATTTGCACATCGTATATTCCGTTGTCATGAAGCATCTTTTCGGCGATATCTCTCCCCGACATTCCAGACGACAGCGGGGTTTCAGCATATTTTCTGAATTTACTTTTAAAACGAGCTTGCACTATAAAGCTTAATAGCGCAACTCCAATAAATATAATCAATCCCATAGTGTTTTATTACTTAAGTTATCTCGCGTCAATACACGCATATTTCTAACGCTTTAAATAGCAAAAAGTATTCCCACCTAACTCTGTATCAAAATATTTACAATCATCTCCTTAATATAATAAAAGTTCTTCCAACACCTGACAAATGGGCATATAAAAATCAGGAGGTATACGTGTGAACACTCTGATTGGCAGAAGGCATGTAATTTACGCCGAACCAACACAGCAGTAATACAACGAAAGCCAGAGCTAAAGCAATCAAGGGGGTGCGGACAGCATCAGGATGTCGGTAACGCAAATGGATATACAACAGATAAGCGAGCCAGGTTAACATAGCCCAGGTTTCCTTGGGATCCCAGGTCCAGTAATGCCCCCAGGCTTCCTTAGCCCAGAGCGCTCCAAAAAGCAATCCTAAAGAAAGAAAGCCAAAGCCGATATAAACGATATTACTGGCTAAGGGAAGAATGTAATTTTTATACTCCCCCTTAAAAGCTAAATAAAGCCCCCATAGTGCTACAATAGATGAAGCGGCCAGAAGCGCATAGGAAAAAATATAGACTAAAACATGAGGTATAAACCAAACGCTTTGCAGAGCCGGCATTAACGTTTTACTATAAGTATCAGGATGGCTTATGTTTATAAACATAAATATTGTCGCCATCAGTAAACTATAGTTTAAGAGCCACCTATATCGCCATCGGGCAAAAGTGAGTATACCAACTATTGGTAAGAAAACGCTGTACCAAAGCCGTGTTTCTCCGAGCGTCCGAATAGGAGGCCTTTCAATATTTATCCAAAGGCTAATTGCGAATATTGTTATTACCGCTATCCCCGCAATGCTCAGGACTGAAATAACAATAGTTCCCATGTTCTTGTTGAGCTGAATAGCTATGGCTAAAACCCAAAAAAGAGTAGCTAAAGCTGCGAAGTAAGGAAAATTGATCCAGTAATTCATCTCTAAAACTCAGGTATATGTTTATAATTCATTGTCTTTCTCCTGTTTAAATTCCTGGCTACCACCCGCACCTTTTAAAATAATATACACGGAGCCAAGAATCATCATAAATACCCCCAGATAGACTACAGGAAGCCATGGATCCCGCACAAGTTCAATGATGCTTAGGGGCGAATACTTACCATACTTCTCGTCATAACTTAACTGATATACATTCCAGCTATCAGCAGTGTAGGGCTTATTTACTTCTATTGTAGCCTTTTCAGATGACTTATCTTTATAATAGACATTAACCGAAGTACTAAACTTCCTGGCCTCGGGGCGTAGCATTACCAACGCGTATTTCTGATCAATTGGTAATATGGAATAGGAAGTATTAAAACTACCGCAACTTATCCAGCCTGTAGTATCTATCTTTGGATTTTCAGATCTAACTCTCAAATATGCGGAAGGAACGGCTCCTATCTCATTTACATGATCGTATTTCTCACCTGTAAACTTGCTGTTTTCGAGATAATCGATAACCTGAATATTCAGGTTATTAAAAGTATAATTATCACCTTTAACCAGGGTCCTGAGCGCATTTGTTCCCTTTTGCTCTATCTTATCGTTATTTATATTGGCTAAGCCAAGCTTAGCGGGATAGGTATCCATATCAAAGGACTGGAGGTCAAACGCAAAGGGGAAATCTTTCATACTCCCTTGCTTATCTACAGCTCTCCATTCCGGCTGTCCGCGTCTCAATTCCATCGTATAGCGTTGCACATCTCCGCGGCCAAGTATACCGCTGCCGAGAGCTATAAACAGTCCCAGATGATTCAGTATAAAACCTATGTTCCTGGTCTTCCAGGGGAACATGCGATTTATTGTACACATTCCAAGTGTCAGCAGAAAATAGATTTGTGCAATTAAAAAAGGCCAGGACGAAAGTATAGCGTCTGTTCCGAACATCGTTTCAGGGCGTTCTTTCTGTGGAAATACGCCAAGAACAACGGTAAGTAATAACATCAGCGATATAGCACTTACCGAAGCCGGGACAGAACGTAACCACTTTACAAACGATGTCGTCCGGAAACCGAGTTGAAGTACTATTATAATGAAGATAAACAGGATTCCCAATATCAAATTAAATGGTGCTGACACAGGCTCAATACAGGCACGCGTGGTTGATTGCAGCAGAAGAGATATAAGGAGCAAACTTAGTGCTATAGTAAACGACTCCCTATAATTCCAGGGGAATGACCACATCGATCTCTTTTCCTTGTTGTGTGTCGCGGACATACGATTATTGGATTTCTTTAATTCTCAGATAAAAGTTCACGCTATAATCAAGCAGAAAAGCGTAGCTTTTTATCGCGTTTTCGATATTCAATATAGGGGCCTGATAGGCCCCTATACCTTTTTAGTTGGAAGAAAATAGCAGTCCTTTTTTCTTCGCTTCTTCTATCCACCTAGGAATAATTGTCTTCTTGAATTCTTCTTTCTTCTGCACTTCCTTTTCCATATCCAGACCTATAAATTTCTGAGCCTTTGCTTTGGTTGAGATATCCGGATACTGCATGGGGCCGGTTTGTCCGAGGGAATAAAGCACCTTAGCTAAGGAAACGCGAGCTTCTGCTACTTTGTCTATTCCATTACCCATAATCCTTGCCGTTTCAAGGGGAGCATGAAAAGAGCCCCCATGTGAAGCTGCTGTATAATCCCATCTCCATTGAGCTTGCCTTATGAGCTTGAGGATATCCTTCATCTGATCCTCACGTGCTCCTTTGTCCCAGGCCAGCTTTGCCTCAAGATGAGCCTTAACAAGCTGATCTTCCAGATTAATACGCATATCATGTATCTTCTGCTGACGCTCATTTACATTCGCAACAAGTGTACGCTCATCCTCACGATGACATACCTGACATGAGTTGGAAATATTATTTAATGGCGATTGTATTTTATGATCAGTGAACTTCTGTCCTCCCTCACTTTTATACGGCATATGGCAATCAGCACATGATACTCCGCGCTGACCATGCACACCGGTCATGTACAATTCATAATCAGGATGTTGAGCCTTTATTATAGGTGTTTTACTCAGCGCGTTAATATAATCTGTAAACTCAATATCGTCGTAGTATTTTTCCATATCCTCAACGGTAAATCCATTCTTCCAGGGGAACTTTACTTTAGCAGCGCCCGGAACAGATTTCTTATCAAAGTAGTATTCTACATGGCATTGGGCACAGACTAATGATCGCATTTCATTCTGTGAGGCCTTATTTATATCTTTTCCCTGTTCCTTGAAAGCTTCAATTAAGGCAGGTCTGGTAATCTTTAAGTTCATGGTCTTCGGATCATGGCAGTCTGCACACCCTATGGGATTGACAATTTCTGAACCTAATGACGCCCAGGTATGTTGGTAATATTCATCAATGCCGAGCTTATCCATCATTCTTGGCACATCAGGTGATTTACAAACCCAGCAACTTGCAGGCTGGGGGCCATCCTCCGGACCTTTAGGAGATCCTGTTCTCAAGGTATTGCGAACATCTTCTATCGCGTACACATGCCCTTTGCCTTGTTTATAGTCTTTTGCAAAAGCATATCCCGCCCAAAGAATAATCATACGCGGATCTTCCTCGAGCATATCCCTGTCTTTCCCACCACCATACATACTGGCAAAGCTTGTATCAGCTGTCTGATAATAGGTGTTATATTCTTTGGGATAGTTACTTCCCCATACTTCATTTCTCGACTCAAAAGCATTGATAAGCTCCTTATCTCTATTTATAAATAAGGCTTCCGTCCGTCTTTCCATTACGCTGTTCACCAGCAGACCAAGACAGAATACAAGGAGCATGGTAAAGCCAAATAGTACCCACGCTAGCCAGGGTCTTTTCTTTATGATATCTCTAATCGGGCTCATAATATTAAATTAAGTTTATCGATGATTCAATTTTTATTGTTGCCTTTATCACTCATTTTATCTCTTAACCATAGCGGTACCGGAGATTCAGGAAGGGGAACGCGCGCGTCAGGAACAGCAGATAAACTATTCACTGTTCCATGAGGAACCTCCCGATGACAATCCCAACATAATTTTCCTTTACCATGATCTTTATCGGCAAGTGTAATTCCTACTGTCTTTACCTTTTCATTCATATGATTATGGCAACGCTGACAGTTTTCCTGTACGACATCGGTCCCCGCTTCTTTGATCCTTATTACCTGTGGTTCCGCACGCCAGGTAAATACGGTAGCATGGTAAATGCCATCCTTAGCTTTAAAGAAATACTTGCTAAGCGCATTGTTATGAGGAACATGACAGTCGTTACAAACCGCTACCCTTCCATGTGAACCATGTTGCCAGGTAGCATAATAAGGGCTCATTACATGGCAATTAATACATGTTTTTGGATCGTCAGACAGGTAGGAAACAGCTTTCGATACATATAACAAATAAATAAACAAGCCCGTACCAACTCCTGCAGCAATAATTACGAAAGGCATCCATGCACGGGGCGGCATGATTTTATCTATCCATTTCATACTCAGTTTTTAATAATGCATGGTTAAGCAATCTGGTATTATCCGTTCATCAGGCTCTTTCTAATCTTAAAAAAGCCTGAAGATCTTACTTTTTATACTTGAAAAATGTGGGTTTAAAGGTTACTTGCATAAATCCCCAGGTATTTAATTTACCTGCGTCTGTGCCCGCCTGAAGTATCTCCAAGCTTTCTGTAGCTTTATAAAAGGAGAATCCTCCCTGCAAGTCCAGCTCTGACGACATGCGGTAACCAATTATAAAATCGCTTTCCAGTCCAAGGTTCTTTTTCATATTGCTACCGCTGTTATTTATATCACGATAGACATTAGCCATAGCACCAAACTTATGGAAGTTTAGCTCTCCATAAATCTTCTCTTTACTATACTTTACTCCAAGAAAAATATCTGATAAACCTACGGCCATATTGGATGTCTGATGCCTGCCACCTACATAGAAATAATCCATATAGCCATTGAACTTATGATTAGTGCCATAGAGCGGGTTAAACGAACGGTCTTTACCAGATTCGTTGATCATGCTTGTTCCTGAGAGCACTTCCGAACCACCGTTTAAAGACCATCCATCCCCTAACTTGTAAGTCAAATCAGCGCGCAGATCATAGGCATTCAAAGATTTGTTATTCTTATTCTTTCCGCCCTGATAATACCCTTCAATACTAAATCCAAAGGGTTCGGGGAGATAGTTAAGCACGATACCGGCAGTTTGACTATATGCTATCTTCCTATCGGAAACTACTGTATTATCACCACCCTCAACGGTGTACTCTCTTCCGTCATTCAGGAAAAGAAAGCTTAACGAAAAAGACCTGTCAAACTTATTATTAATCCACAGGTATTGTAAGGATTTATAATTATTGAGCGAATAAGGCGAACGGAAAGCAACGTCGGCATCCATATTGTAACTTAATCCTACATGTGCCTTAAGCGATTTATTCTCCAGCTTTAGCACTATGGCATCGAAGGAACGCGCTTGCTGAGCCCAATCTACTGCTCCGAAAATACGCTGGTTATCATAAGATATTTCCTGTCTCCCCAGCTTCGCTGAAAATTTGTCGCTAAACAATATTTCCCCCCAGAATTGGTGAATGTCAAATCCTCCCGGATTATTCAAATTCATTGAAGTGGTGCTGCCCCAGGTTCTTACATCCTGAAGCTGCGCTCCCAATCGAATCTTTGATTCCTTGTTATAATAGCTGAAATTTAACCTTGCCCTTTGAGATATAATATTGGATGTCTTATCAAACCTATTATCAGCAGGACGCATCCGCCATACTCCCCGACGCATTTCCGCACGCGGCTTATATTCAGCTCCGATTTCAAATTCCTGGGCACTCGCCGTACCTGCAACAATTAGTAAGATAAAGGATATGATGAAAGTATAGCTTTTCATATTTTATAATTAGGTTGCTCAAATATAGTCACAAAAATGTCATCGATATAGAAAACGGCTGACTTATTCAATAATGTGACGAGTGTCATTTTACCAACAAAACTTACGCTTCTTCATTTAAAGCAATTATATGATCGAAAAATTATTAAATACTAATATTTTAAGCGGAAACTAATATTATTAGTATAATTGCAGACCCGGTTAGTATGGTACTGTTTTTGGTTTACTATTTAACTTTTAGACAATAGCGCTCTATGGAAATCTTGCTTTATACAGTCATTATTATACTATTACTACTTACTGCATTTTTTATCAGTAAGCTAAGCCATTCCCAAAAAGAACTGAAACAGCTTAAGGAGTCAAGTACCCTGCAATTATCCATTTCTGAAGCTCATCTGCAAACGGTCGAAAAAGAAAAGACTTTTTTAATTCAGCAGCTATTAAGCGATAAAAGGAACCTTAACGAAGAGTTAAATCGCCTGAATGAAATTAACAGGGATCTGATCGGAGAACGCGAACGATATAAATCTTATATAGAAAATCAGCAAGAAAAGATTGACGAGCAGAAAGAGCAAATTGTAAGCTTACACGAACGTCTGAATAAAGATTTTGAAATTCTTGCGAACCGGATCCTTGAGGAAAAGAGCAACAAGTTTACCGAACTCAATAAATTGAATCTCGATCAGATATTAAAGCCGCTTAAAGAAAATATTAAAGCTTTTGAAGATAAGGTTGAACGCGCGTATAAATCAGAATCTACAGAAAGGAACATTCTACAGGGCGAACTGAACAAGCTGATGCAGCTAAACAAGCAAATAAGCGACGAAGCAAACAACCTGAGCAAGGCTCTTAAAGCGGATACAAAAAAACAAGGAAACTGGGGTGAAGTCGTACTCGATAGAGTATTGGAAGCATCAGGCCTGATTGAAGGGGAATCCTACAATAAACAAGTGGCCCTGCTTAACGATGATAACAGTCGTATGCAACCCGACGTTGTTGTCTACCTTCCCGAGCAAAAACACCTGATCATAGATTCTAAAGTATCATTAGTAGCCTACAACAACGCGGTAAATACTGACTCCGACGAGCAGCGCCTAATTTATTTAAACGAACATGTTAGTTCTGTAAAGGCGCACATTAAAAATCTCAGTGCTAAAAATTATCCGGCACTAAAGGGCATACAATCTCCGGACTTTGTGCTATTGTTCATGCCTTTAGAATCTTCATTTTCATTAGCGGTACAACATGATGCTGAGATATTTGAATTCGCATGGAACAGAAAGATCGTTATCGTAAGCCCATCAACATTATTGGCAACCTTGAAAACCATAGCTTCTGTATGGCGTCATGAACGACAAACAAAAAATGCTATAGAAATTGCAACCAGAGCGGGGCAGCTTTATGACAAGTTTAGTCTGTTCACCAATGATATTAAAAAGATCGGCGAGCATCTAGAAAAGGCTAGAAATGCCTATTCGGATGCATATTCCAAGCTGTCAACGGGTCAGGGAAATTTAATGGCAAGAGTAGAAAATCTAAAGAAAATGGGAGCTAAAGCCAGCAAACAACTGGAGAATATAGACTATGAACTTCCTGAAGAACTTCAATAAGCAACAGCTAACGAAGAAGACTCCGTTAGCTGTTTTATTTATTTAAAAGAGTTCCAGCCCTGAGCTTTCAATTCATGAACTACTCCAGACCGTGATATCATATTTAAACCTGCGGATGCCTCGGTAATATGTCCGATGACACTTATATCCGGATTATTTTTAATCTTTTCGTAATCGCTTTGCTCAATAGTGAAAAGCAGTTCGTAATCCTCCCCACCACTTAACGCGCATACTGTGGGATCAAGATTAAATTCCCTGGCGGTATCATAGGTCATCGGATCCAGAGGAATTTTCTCCTCGTAAATGCTACATCCGGTGCCCGATTGCCTGCATAGATGATTAAGTTCAGATGAAAGACCATCCGACACATCGATCATAGCGGTAGGCTTCAGACCAAGATCCTTTAAAAGTAAAACGATGTCCTTACGAGCCTCAGGCTTGAGCTGCCGTTCAACAATATAATCCTTACCTTCCAGATCGGGTTGTACATTAGGATTTTCAAGATATACCAATTTTTCGCGCTCCAAAAGCTGCAAACCCACATATGCCCCGCCAAGGTCGCCAGAGACACATATCAGATTTCCTTCTTTCGCCGTATTGCGGTATGCTATATCTTCCTCCTTCGCATAGCCAATGCTGGTAATGCTGATCACCAGCCCTTGCTTGGATGCGGAAGTATCTCCGCCAATAATGTCTACACCAAATTTCTGACAGGCAATCATCATGCCCTCATACAGTTCCTCTACAGCTTCCAAAGGAAATTTACTGGAGAATCCTAATGATACAGTCACCTGACTTGCCATGCCATTCATTGCATAGATATCACTCAGATTCACCTGAATAGCCTTATATCCTAAATGCTTAAGCGGAACATAAGCAAGATCAAAATGTATTCCTTCCAATAACAGGTCAGTAGAAACAAGCGTCTTCATTCCTGAAAAATCCATCACCGCCGCGTCATCACCAATGCCTTTGTTTGACGACTCGTTCTTTAACTCAATGCGACTGGTAAGATGATCTATAAGTCCAAATTCACCAAGATTCTTTAAGTCCGTTCTATCTTTATTTTCAAACATTTCTATCTTTATTAAAGGCCCAACTTTGCTGAAATCTCCAGCATTCTGTCAATAGGCTTGCGGGCAGCCTCGATAATATGTGATGGAACGCTTATTTCAGGAAGTTCATTCTTCAAACATAAATAAAGCTTCTCCAGCGTATTTCTTCTCATATGCGGACAATCATTGCAGGCACAGGTATTCTCGGGAGGTGCCGGAATGAACGTTTTCCCGGGATTCGACTTTTCCATTTGGTGGATAATTCCACTTTCAGTAGCAACGATAAATTCTGTAGCATCGCTATTGATGGTGTAATTTAATAAGCCTGTTGTTGAACCTGCGTAATCAGCTAAGCGCAAAATGTCCTCTTCGCACTCCGGGTGAGCTATAAACCTGGCGTTAGGATAAGTTTCCTTAAGCTTTATGATACGTTGCAAAGAGAATATCTCATGTACCATGCAAGCTCCATTCCATAGTACCAGATCTCGTCCGGTAGCTTTCTGAACGTATGCGCCCAAATTCTTGTCAGGACCAAATATGATCTTCTCGTCTGGCGGAAGGCTATTAACAATCTGTACCGCGTTTGATGAAGTACAAACGATGTCACTCATCGCCTTCAATTCAGCCGTACAGTTCACATAAGTAATAACTGTATGGTCCGGATACCTTTCCTTAAACTTGGCAAAGAGATGCGGCGGACAGCTGTCAGCGAGGGAACAGCCCGCTTTAAGATCGGGCAACAATACCTTCTTGCCGGGCGACAGAATTTTTGCTGTCTCCGCCATAAAATGCACACCAGCAAATACAATAATGTCAGCATCTGTTTTGGCTGCCTGTTGCGATAAACCTAAACTATCACCAATATAATCGGCAATATCCTGAATATCAGGCTCCTGATAATAATGAGCAAGAATAACTGCATTCTTCTCAGTTTTCAGCCGCTCAATCTCCTCAAATAAATCAAGTGATGGATCTATTGATTCCTCAACATATCCCTTGATAGTAAGCTCTTCACTAATATCACTTATCAGCATTCCAATTTCTTTTTAAATAGCGAAACTAAGCAACAGTTTCACATGATACAAAGCTAAAAAACAGATGTATTTATATAACCAACTAATTGTCAATAAAATAACCAGAAATGAGACGCATGTCTTATCCCTTATCGCAAAATTCAGCAAGCCTTAACGCATTTGAACAAGCAAATGACCGTAATCGAAATATATCAACTGACCTAAAAGCCAATCGGCTCCGGGCTTTCCGTATTCAGCGAAAAAATTCTCTCTTCACAGATCAGACAGTTGCCAACATTCGCTTTATCCTTTCCAACAATTTTAACGAGCTCGACAAAGGTATCCATTCTCAACATCACAATAAAATTCAATTCTTTTTAAAAAAGAGATTCTTATGGTTTATTAGTGTGTTGATAATGTTGGTAACCCACTTGATTTTTGTTTTGAAATATCTGTTTTCAGTGTTTTGTTAACATTGTTATTAACATTTTCCACATAGTAAAGCCTTATAGTTCAGATTGATTAATTAAATCAAATTTTTTTAGCCAATTTTTTCCTGTGGATTTTTTCCTGTTGGTGAAAAGTTAACAACTGGCCTATTTCGTGGTGATAAGTTTATATAATTTGGGAGTTTTCCACCATTTCAACAATGAGCGAATTATTTATTAATATTTTTGAACCTCTTATTCTCTAAAATTAACATCTTTGAGAGGGTTTTCCACATTGCTTGCGCGATGTTTTTTATTTTCAATTCTTTACATGCATGAAAAATGTTGATTTCTTAGTTGTTGGTTCGGGGATTGCCGGTTTGAGTTTTGCCCTGAAAGCGGCGCAACATGGTAAGGTTCTTATAGTTACTAAGGCAAACGAAGATGAATCAAATACTAAGTACGCTCAGGGCGGTGTCGCGGTGGTTGTTGATAAAGAAGATTCTTTTGATAAGCACATCTCGGATACCTTAATTGCTGGCGACGGTCTTTGCAATCCGGAGGTTGTGGAACTTGTTGTAAAAGAGGGACCTGCGCGTATACAAGAGATTATAGACTATGGTACCAACTTTGACAAAAATCAACAGGGGATTTACGATCTTGCCCGGGAAGGGGGGCATTCAGAGCATCGTGTGCTCCATTATAAGGATATTACCGGTTTTGAGATTGAACGTGTTTTGCTTGAGCAGATCCATGCTAACCCGAATATTGAGATTTATACACATTATTTCGCGATAGAGTTAATAACTCAACATCATTTAGGTGAGTTCGTCGATAGGCGTCGTGAAGATATTAATTGCTTTGGTATCTACGCCCTGGATACGCGTGTGGGTAAGATTGAGAAAATTCTTTCGAAAGTGACTGTAATGGCCACCGGTGGCGCAGGTCATATTTATTCGAATACCACTAATCCTGTAATTGCCACGGGGGATGGCATTGCCATGGTATATCGCGCAAAGGGTAAGGTTAGAAATATGGAGTTTATGCAGTTTCATCCAACCGCGCTTTATAATCCTGGGGAGTATCCTTCTTTCTTAATATCGGAGGCGGTTCGTGGCTTTGGCGCCGTATTGAAAGATAGAAATGGCAATGAGTTTATGCATCATTATGACGAGAGGGGCTCGCTGGCTCCGCGTGATATTGTTGCCAGGGCCATCGATTCTGAGATGAAGAAAAGCGGCGAAGATTTTGTTTATTTAGATATAAGACATCGATCAAAGGCGGAGTTGCTGCAGCATTTTCCTAATATTTATGCCAAGT
This sequence comes from Sphingobacteriaceae bacterium UBA6709, assembly GCA_002454425.1. Classification (GTDB taxonomy): domain Bacteria; phylum Bacteroidota; class Bacteroidia; order Sphingobacteriales; family Sphingobacteriaceae; genus Arcticibacter. The sequence goes on along the minus strand of DKIV01000016.1, from coordinate 23,150 downwards.
GTTTAAGTATCGGCATTGATATGAGCACTGATCTTATTCCGGTTACACCGGCCTGCCATTATATGTGTGGGGGAATAATGGTGGATACCTCCGGGCGTTCTTCTATTCATGGATTATATGCTTGTGGTGAGTGCGCGTCTACGGGTTTACATGGGGCTAATAGATTGGCTTCCAATTCATTGTTGGAGGCGTTAGTTTTTGCGCATCGTATTTATAAAGACGCGGTTTCTACGTTTTCTAGTCGCGTAGAGCCTTTAAGTATTCCGGATTGGGATGATACTAATACGAGGCTCTCACATGAGGATATACTTGTTACCCATAATTTGAGAGAAACGCAAAAGATAATGAGTGATTATGTAGGCATTGTACGTTCTGATTTCCGCCTTGAACGTGCTTTGCGGAGACTTCGCTTATTGTTTGAGGAGACTGAAAGTTTTTATAAGCATACGAAAGTGTCGGTGAAGCTATGTGAATTAAGAAATGTGATTGAGACAGCCTATGTGGTTATTCGCTCAGCGACAATGCGCAAGGAGAGTAGGGGACTGCATTATACAACGGATTATATTGGCAAGGAAGCCGAACTTAAAGATACTATTTTATAGATGGCACATATCATTGAAGTCAGGGGATTTCTTCCCGCAATAGGGGAGGATTGTTTTCTTGCGCCTAACGCTACCATCTGTGGCGACGTGATCATGGGAAAGAATTGCTCTGTTTGGTTTAATGCGGTAGTTCGCGGCGATGTGAATTTTATTAGAATTGGTGATCAGGTAAATATTCAGGACGGATGTGTAATTCATTGCACCTGGCAAAAAGCTGGAACTACCATTGGAAGTAATGTGTCCATAGGGCATCAGGCGATGATTCATGGATGCACACTTTCTGATCATGTGCTGGTTGGAATGGGTGCTATTGTTATGGATCGCGCTGTCGTTGAGTCTTTTACTATTATTGCCGCTGGTTCTGTTATACTGGAAGGTACTGTGTGCGAGTCGGGATTTATTTATGCGGGTAGTCCCGCTCGAAAGATTAAAGCCATCAGCGAGGAACAACGTAAGATGCTGGAACAGTTGCCTAAAAATTACGTCATGTATTCTTCCTGGTTTAAGGATTTAGATAGTTAGGCTTTGATTTTCACGTGTTTAATACGTGATAAGAGAGCGTGTTGAGTGGGGATTTTTTAGTTGATGTTTCGGCGTTTGCGGCGTTAATTTTGAGCTATTTTCATCATTATTTTCATTTAATGGGAGGCCGCTTATTGGTTTGCTATAGGTCTTGTATTGATTGTATTTTATTATATTGGTGATATTATTGCTAATTTATAATTATTGTTATTGCGTTGTAGCATAAGAATTCAGTGAGTTTGTTTGCAATTTTTATAGTTGTTCGGCCTTCTATAGTGGTATTTCAAGGTTTTTCTTATGAAATATTATGTGTTATAGATAAATAAAATTACCTAAAAATATAATTGTTACGTTATATTGAATGATTTAACGGCTAACGTTTTTATAATCAATTGTTTCCATTTATAACATTTTGTGGTTAACAGAATTTCTTATTTGTTTGTTATTTTTTCCAATACCCTAGTTTTGGGGAAATATTTTGATTTCTTTTTCATTGCTTGCACATTTCTTTTTTCAGCCCCTTGATGGGGAGACTGTTACCTACCAGGTTCGAGTCTGACTCGNNCTCGAGCGTGTTTCGAGTCTGTCCTGAGTCAGTCTCGAACCTGGTGGGTCGCAAGTGGGTACAAGTGGCGGGCAGGTGTATGACCTGGGCAGGCGCTGTCCTGGTTCTTTTATGTGACATACTGCGACATCTTGAGATATTTTCTCAATGCTCTTGGCATGTATTGTAGGTCTTTGGCAGTTACGGATTCTTAACGATTTTTTAAGTGGCTAGGCACGCTATGATGAAGTGTCAAGTGATTGAGGGACATGGTCTTGGTTGGTGAAAAAGATTGTTTCATCTTTGTTCTGTCAGCGCTGCGTGCCGGTACCCATTGCAGCTGGTCTGATAACTCTGATTCGCCGGGAGGATTCAGGCGATGGAAAAAATTAAATTTCAATTGTCATGAAAGTAATTGGGAATAGCGAGGTGAACCGTTTCGCGGCGACAACGGAACGCATGGATGAATCAGCATCTACCAGACTGGTAACTTGAGCTATTTGTTCCAGGTTTTCTGAGGAAGTGATGTTTTGTCGATGATGGTGAGGACTTTTTGTTATGACAATAGCACAGTTTTAACGACCATTACTTTAGTTTGAGCTCGCCCGGCGCAGATTCGGTTTATCATCTGGTTTGTATAGATAAGGGTTTTTTTCCGGGCCATGGATAATTGAATTATTACGAATAATATAGCTCAGGCAAATAATGCTGAAGGCTATATTATTCGTAATAGGGCTTTGACTTCTATTTTTCAGGCGGTGGTATCGTTAGTTTTTCCTCGAGATCCCAGTTGGCACGTAGGGTAACGATATCTGGAGAATTCCATGTAGTCTCTGGTTGTATGCGGCTCTCCACATCTCCGGTATCCCATTTATTATTTCGATTATCATCGTAGACTACCCTGAAATGGTATTTTCCGAGGTTGAATGTGTGGTAGTTTATTATTCGACTTTTGTTAACTATGTCCATTCTGATAATGTCGTCTTTATCATTGAGTATTTGAACAATATATTGTTTCGTGGTATCTGGGACGGTTACACTCAGCAATAGATTTCCAAAGTTCGTTTCTTCGTCGCGCTTTAATTTTATGGTCTTCGGCTGATTTACACCGCCATAAAGACCCTCTATCGCGTTGGTATCTAATTGTAGCTGATATTCTCTTTTTACGCGCCATGGATATCTGAAAATATAACTTCTGGCATTTAGTGTATCCTTAAGTATTCTTAGGCCCCCCACAGGCACTGAATCTTGTGTCAAGCTTATTCGTGAAGGATCAATACTTCCAACGGGAGCAGAGAAGGTTAAAACCAGATCGCCGCCAGGTTTTATCAGGCCCGATGGAGTATTATCGCTTATTTTTATTTCACGCGAATATTTGGGCTTTGTACCTGGCCTTAACATAACGGTATCAAGTGGTACTCCCTGATCTATGATAGCTACTTTTAGGGAGTCAAATTCCATATTACGCGTCCATAATAGGAGCGAATCTGCGTTTTTACTGAACTCTACTGTCCGATCTGTTTCCTTGATTTCCGGCCATTGGATTTGAATCTCAGGCTTAGTAAGCTTCTTGTTGAACGTATATAGAATACGGGTATCCTTCTCAATTTTTTTGTCTTTAATTTTGAAGTCCTTGGGTTCCTGTGTGAACAGATTCAATTTTACGTCACGCAGATTTCCACGCAGGTCAATTGAGTCTTTTAAGAAAGCGATCTCTTCATTACTGGAATTATATATACGATCTCCTCCGTCTTCTTTTAAAGCATAGATGCGATAGATATCAGGTTTCAGATATTGAAGATTGAAATTTCCGGATGAATCTGTAGTCGTGAAGATATTAGCTCTCTTTTTTCCAAAGATGGTATCCTGGCGGGTTGGGATGAGAAAGACGGTGGCGTCCAATACCCCTTTTTTCGTTAATGTATTGCTAACATTCCCGGTGATATTTAACGAGTCGATTTTGTTTCCCGTTGAGAAAACATACATATAGTTTTTCAATATGTTTCCTTCATTGAAGTCGACAAGGCCACGTCCTAGATTAATCACATACGTTGTATTTTTCTCCAGTGAATCGGCAAACTCTATAAGCAAGGATTTTTTCTTGATCTTATAAAAGGGCAATTTATCCGGACTAGGGGAGATGCTGAATTCTTTCGATTCATTTTTGATTTTGACATATTCATCGAAATCTATCTTGATCTGCTTGGCGTTAAAATTCAACATTTTGTTTGCCGGCGTTTCATGCAGAACTTTTGGCGGAATACTGTCTTTGGGACCTCCAGTCGGCTGTTGGATACTTGCACATGAATTGAGAAATAAAGAAAGTGTTATAGTTAATAAAATTAACAAATTGTATACATGTCTTGAAATACTCGTTTTAAAGCATTTTAAGGCTGTTATCACGTTTCCGGAGCTCTGGATCATCTTTTTGAAAATAGTTTCCCGTATCGATTTATTGGTATTTGTTTTTAAATATCTGATTTTCAGATATTTAATTTATTTTGTCATGTGTATCATTAAGACAGAAATGTCGGAAGGCGAAACTCCGGATATTCTGGATGCTTGGCCCAGAGTACGAGGTTTTATTTTTCCGAGTTTTTCTCTAGCTTCTTTTGATAAAGATACCATTTGCGAATAATCGTGATCGGGGTTGATTTCCTGATCTTCCATCTTTCGCATCTTATTTATAATTTCTACTTCCTTTTCAAAGTAGCTTTCGTATTTTACTTTTATCTCAGCCTGTTCGATGGTTTCTTCATCATAGTTATTTAGCAAGTCGTTGAGCGAAGTCTTCGCTTTACGCAGGTCGTTTATGCTAACCTGAGGTCTGCTTAATAATTGGAACATCTTTACATTTTGATTTATAGAACTTGTTCCGAGCTCTTCCAACAGGGAGTTTACCGACGCTGGTTCTGTAGATGTTGTTTTTAGGTATGCGACAATTGCGTCGGAGTTTTTAATTTTCTCTTCCACTTTTAGTAATCTTTCATCTGATATCAAGCCCAGTTTATGGGCTATCGGACTTAATCGAATGTCGGCATTATCCTGGCGTAGCAGGAGTCGGTGTTCTGCACGGGAAGTAAACATCCGGTACGGTTCTTCGGGTCCCTTGGTCACCAGGTCGTCAATCAATACACCAATATACGATTCTGAACGTTTAAGAATAAGTTCGTGATCATCTTTGATTTTTTGATGGGCGTTGATTCCCGCTATGAAACCCTGACTTGCTGCTTCCTCATATCCGGTTGTGCCATTTATTTGGCCAGCGAAGAATAAGTTCTTTATAAGTTTAGTCTCCAGCGTCAGATTGAGTTGGGTAGGGGGGAAGTAATCATATTCTATGGCATATCCAGGTCTGAACATTTTAGCATTTTCGAAGCCCGGTATTTTAGTTAATGCTTTATATTGCACATCTTCCGGAAGAGAGGTTGAGAATCCATTTACATAGATTTCTACAGTATTCCATCCTTCCGGCTCAACAAATATCTGATGACGTTCGCGTTCTGCAAAGCGGTTAATTTTGTCTTCGATCGAAGGACAATATCTTGGACCCAGGCCTTTAATACGTCCGGTAAACATCGGCGATTTTTCAAATCCTTCTTTCAGTGTTTCATGTACTTCACTGTTGGTGTACGTAATCCAACAGCAACGTTGATCCGTTGGAAGCTCAACATCAGTATAAGAGAAGCGACCACGTTTTTCATCTCCCCACTGTTCGTCCATTAATGAGTAATTTAAACTTCTTCCGTCAACGCGTGGGGGAGTTCCGGTTTTCATTCGTCCTGCTTCAAAGCCCAGTGCAACGAGATTTTCTGTTAGACCGGTAGCAGCTTTTTCACCTGTTCTTCCGCCTCCGAATCGTTTTTCACCAATGTGAATTGTTCCATTTAAAAAGGTTCCGTTCGTGAGCACTACTGCATCTGATTCTATTTCAATTCCGAGTGAAGTTTTAACGCCCGCTACGCGATCACCTTTAGTTAATAGGCCAGAGACTGTATCCTGCCAGAAGTCTACGTTCGGCGTTTGCTCCAACATTAATCTCCATTCTTCGGCAAAGCGCATTCTGTCATTTTGTGTGCGGGGACTCCACATGGCAGGTCCTTTAGATAGATTCAGCATTCTAAACTGGATAGTAGACTTATCTGAAACTATTCCGGAGTATCCTCCCATGGCATCTATCTCCCGAACTATTTGCCCTTTGGCTACACCACCCATCGCGGGATTACAACTCATCTGAGCTATAGTACCCATATTCATAGTGATTAGTAATACGCTTGATCCTAAGTTTGCTGCCGCTGCTGCCGCCTCGCATCCCGCATGTCCTGCTCCAACTACAATTATATTGTATTTTTTAAACATTGTTTCTTAATATTTTTGACTACTAATACCTATAATCAGCGCCATTAATGTAAGTGCTAAACACTCCCTTTTCTATATTAGGTTCCACGTGGAACTGAAATAAAGCCCTCTGAGCGCTTAGTGGGTTCCACGTGGAACTTTAGAGGTTTTCCTTTAAATCGATCAATTCAAGCCATTTATTGCTTGCGTTGTCAAGCTCTGATTCTTTGCTTTGTATTTGCTTCGATAGTTCTGCCAAAGTTGTATGATCAGAAGAGGATGTATTTAGCTCTTCTTGTAAAGCTCTTATTTCATTCTCCAATCGGGGAATGTCTCTTTCAAGGTTTGCCAATTCTTGTTCTTCTTTGTATGAGAGTTTTGTTTTCTTCTTTGAAGTAGCAGTAGCTTCTGTTTTTTCAATCGCAGTAACCTTCGGAGTTATTTGCTTTCTCTTATCTTTTTCTAACCGGTAGTCCGTGTAGTTTCCATTATATATCTGAACTCTTGAATCTCCCTCAAGGATGAAAAGCTGATCTGTTAATCTATCCATTAGATAGCGATCATGTGAAACGAGAATTAATACTCCAGGGAACTTCTCTAGAAAATCTTCAAGAATATTTAGCGTATCAATATCGAGGTCGTTGGTAGGCTCATCCAGAATCAAGAAATTTGGATTAGCCATAAGCACTTTCATCAGCTGAAGTCTTTTCTTTTCACCTCCACTAAGCTTGCTTACCATGTTGTGTTGCTTCGCCGGAGGGAAAAGAAAGATCGTGAGTAATTGTGAGGCGGATAGGAGGGAGCCATCTGCCATTTGAATGTATTCAGCTACATTTTTCACGACATCAATAACCCTGTCAGAGTCGTTGAAATCCAATCCCGACTGTTTATAGTAACCATAAATAGTGGTCTCGCCTGTATCTACGGTTCCAGCATCCGCAGAAATCTGTCCTGTGATTAGATTTAAAAAGGTGGATTTCCCTGTACCATTTTGTCCGGCTAGTCCAATCTTGTCACCTTTTTTAAAGGTATAGCTGAAGTCCTCGATAATAGATTTGGTACCGTAGCTCTTTGATACATGAACGAGCTCCAATATCTTGTTCCCTTGTCTTGATACCTTGGTGCTTAATTCTATTTTCTGATCGTCTTTAGCATTCTTTGTTTTAGCTTCCAAATCATAAAAGGCATCGATTCTAGCCTTAGATTTCGTGGCACGGGCCTGAGGCTGTCTTCGCATCCACTCAAGTTCTTTCTTTAACAGATTTCTGTTTTTTTGTAAGGTCGATTTCTGTTCTTCATCTCGCTCAGCCTTTTTCTCAAGAAAGTAGGAGTACTTTCCTTTGTATATGAATAATTGCTGTTCGTCAAGTTCAATGATCTCGTTACAAATATTGTCCAGGAAGTATCTGTCATGGGTAACCATCAATACCGTCCGTTGGCGACTGCTTAAGAATTTTTCTAACCACTCGATCATTTCTATATCCAAATGATTGGTTGGTTCATCAAGAATGTAAACATCCGGTTCGTCAATCAGCAGCTTCGCTAAGGCAAGGCGCTTACGCTGCCCTCCTGATAGTGCCGCAATTTCCTGCTTGAAATCCGTGATTGAAAGACGTTGTAATATGGTTTTAATCTCGTGTTCGTATTCCCAGGCGTTCAGATCACTCAGTTCCTGACTTACATTATTGAAGTGATCGCTATGGGTGTCCTCATTTTCAATAAGACGCTCATATTCCTTTATAAGTTGTTGTTGCTTATTGTCGTCAGAATAGATAAAGTCTTCAATAGTTTTCTGAGTTCCAAAGGTCGGATCTTGTTCCAGATATCCGATTCTCAGTCCTTTTTCTTTAACGATTTTGCCGGATATCGGATTTAACTTCTCTCCTAAGATCTTGAGCAGAGTAGATTTCCCGGAGCCGTTTATTCCCACAAGGGCCAGACGCTGTCCCTTGGCGACGCTTAGTGTAATGTTTTTAAATAACCAACGATCATTGAATGAATGGCTAATATCCTCCGCTGCAAGTAAACTCATTTTTTGTTTATGTGTAAATATTTAATTTTATATTAAAACTTTCTCTTTGAAAGATATTCATCCTCTTTAGAACGCATTTTCTTCTCATCCTCATCTGACTTATCTTTATAGCCGAGCAGGTGAAGAACTCCATGTATAATTACGCGATGCAATTCGTCTCTTTCAGTTTTAGAATATTTAAGTGCGTTTTCTCTAACCCGGTCAATACTTATAAAGATATCTCCCTCTATTAGGTCTTCGACCTCGCTACTGTCAAAGGTTACAATATCCGTATAGGTATCATGATCCAAATACTGTTTATTGATCGTAAGAAGGTATTCGTCTGTGCAGAAAATAAAATTTAGAGCTCCGCATCGAAAGCCTTCATTGCTGATCGTATTCTTTATCCATTCACGCACATGTGCTTTTTCCTTAAGTACGAACGTTGTTTCCTCTGAAAAATAAGAGATTTGTAAACGACTCATGTAATATTGAATATTAATAAAATTTCATTTCCCGGACTGCTGTAAGTCATGCTATCACTTAACGCTCTCATGAGTAAGATTCCTCGTCCTCCCTCTCTGAGCAGGTTTTCCTCGTCTTGAGGATCTTTAAGGGGAGACTGCTTAAACCCTGATCCTCCGTCCTTAACCATTACGCTCAGCGTCTGGCTGTCGATACGTATATCCACCTTTACTATACTTTTGGATACACACGCATTTCCGTGGGTTCTAGCGTTATTAATCGCCTCACAGAGGCATGTCTCTATAGCCAGGCGTTTCTGTTCGTTAAAGACCTTTAAAATCGATAATTCTTCAACGAATGCGAGGAATTTATCAATTACGTTCTCTTTCGATGGCAATTCAAAGCTATGACAAGCTGTGTTTTTGTCTATTAACGTTTTATGTTGCCACATAACGATACACTCCCGGTAATATGCAAAGGTAGTTCTAAAATCTTTATATTCTAAAAAACGCCTTGTTGAGAGTTTAAATATGAGGTTTGACTGAATCAAGAACGTAAAAAAAGCAAAAGGCGACAGTTTATCGGTCGCCTTTTGCTTTTTTTACATGTCTTATACCTATTGTAACATACATCCGGCCACGGTAGTATGTGCCGTTTCGTCAATGAGGATTGCCCCGCCGTTACTTCTAAGCTTATTATATGAATCAAACGCTATCGGAGAGGCCGTTTTAATGCTGATGTTTACAACATCATTTAAGGCAGCTTCCGTTACGTTTAGCTGTTTTTCGAGAGTATTTACGTCGAGGCGGAAGTTGATGTCCTTAACAATACAACGTACTCTTCTGCTTTGTACCTGTAGTAAGTACTTATTTCCGGGGATCAGCGGACGTTGATCCATCCAGCATATCGTTGCTTCGATTTCTTGCGACACATTTAAGGAAGAACCTTTTTTAACGATCAGGTCGCCCCGATTGATGTCAATGTCATCTTTCAAGCGAATTACGGCACTTTGAGGTGCAAAAGCCTCTTCCACTTCCTCTCCGTGAACTTCAACAGCTTCAATTTCAGATTCTATATTATCGGGCAGCACCGTTACCTTATCACCCTTTTTATACGTGCCGCTTAACACCTTACCGGCGTATCCACGGTAATCATGCAGATCGTCAGATTGAGGTCTGATTACATACTGCACGGGGAAGCGACTTTGTTCAAAGTTGAGATCGCTCACCACGTTCACCGTCTCAAGAATATTCAAAAGAGTATCTTCCCGGTACCATGGCATATTTTCAGAAGTGTTTACGATGTTGTCGCCAGCCAGCGCACTGATAGGGATAAACTTTACATCCTTGATATTTAAAGTATCGGCCATTTTAGCATAATCAGCAACAATGTCGTTAAATACCTTTTCATCATAACCCACCATATCCATTTTGTTTACCGTAACAACAACATGGGGTATCTGAAGAAGAGAGGCAATGATACTATGGCGACGAGTCTGCTCCACAACTCCCTGACGGGCATCAATAAGAATGATGATAAGGTCTGAATTGGATGCGCCGGTAACCATATTTCTGGTATATTGGATATGTCCGGGAGCATCAGCGATAATAAACTTTCTCTTTTCCGTAGCGAAATACTTATATGCGACGTCAATGGTAATACCCTGCTCACGTTCAGCTCTCAATCCATCGGTAAATAAAGCAAGGTCAATTTCGCCTTCACCTTTATTTTTACTTTGCCTTTGTATTGTTTCCAGCTGGTCTACCTTTATAGAATCGGTATCGTAAAGCAAACGCCCAATTAAGGTGCTTTTACCATCGTCAACGCTTCCTGCTGTGATAAATCTAAGTAAATCCATTTTTTATTTTAAATGCCACTTTCCAGAGAAAGGGCAGTCTCTTTATTTTTTTTAATTATCCCCTTAATATTTCCGCAGACTTCGTTTTAGAAATAACCATTCTTTTTACGATCTTCCATAGCCGCTTCCGACACCTGATCGTCAATTCTGGTTTCACCACGCTCACTGATATTTGTGCGGGTAATTTCAGCGATAATATCATCGATATCAGTAGCCACAGATTCTACGGCGGCAGTACAGGTCATATCTCCTACAGTGCGATAACGTACGCTTTTAGTTAAGATAACATCATCTTCCTCCACCTTCACAAATTCAGACATCGCAACCAAATGTTCCCCGTGGACGATCACCTCACGTTCGTGACTGAAATATATCGAAGGAAGGGTAATGCCCTCACGTTTAATATAGTTCCACACGTCTAATTCCACCCAGTTGCTGATCGGGAACACACGTACATTTTCACCCTTGCTAATCTTCCCGTTGTAAAGGTTCCAAAGTTCCGGGCGTTGTTTCTTGGGATCCCACTGGCCGAATTCGTCTCTCACAGAAAAAATACGCTCTTTCGCGCGTGCTTTTTCTTCATCCCGCCGAGCGCCGCCGATGCATGCGTCAAATTGAAATTCTTCGATAGTATCCAGAAGGGTGTATGATTGGAGCGCATTTCTGGAGGCGAACTTTCCGCCAGGTTCCTTTAGACCCCGTGCTTTTATGGTATCCTCAACTTTCCTTACAATAAGTTTGGCACCCATTTCCTCAGCCATGCGATCCCGATATTCCAATGCTTCCGGAAAATTGTGTCCGGTATCGATGTGAACCAGGGGAAAAGGAATTTTACCAGGCTTAAAGGCCTTCATGGCCAACTGTACCAGTGTTATAGAATCTTTTCCGCCTGAAAACAGAAGTGCCGGACGTTCAAACTGACCTGCGACTTCACGCATAATATGTATAGATTCAGCTTCAAGCTGATCCAAATAATCTAAAGTATATTGAGGCATATGTACTAATTATTCGTATTTATGAATGTGCATGTAATCCGCATTCTTTATTCGCTTTATCTTCCCACCACCATCTGCCGGCGCGGAAATCCTCTCCCTCACGTATTGCACGCGTGCACGAAGCACAGCCAATACTTACGTAGCCTTTATCATGGAGCGTATTGTAGGGAATACCATTGTTATGAACATACTCCTTAAGCTTCTCAGTGCTCCAGTGTAGCAGCGGATGAAATTTAAAGATTTTATTGGTTTCGTCCCATTCCAGTTGAGATAAATCACCGCGATCAGGCGAATGTTCAGCACGCAAACCGGTAACCCAAAGAGCGTTTCCTTTTAACGCGCGTTGAAGAGGTTCCACCTTACGAATAAAACAGCATTCTTTTCTGTTTTCTACAGATTCGTAAAAGGCATTTGGTCCTTTATCGGTAACAAATCTTTCAATCGCGTCACTTTTAGGGTAATAGGCTTCCACACGCGTATCGTACATTTCATTGGTGCGACTCCATACATAATAGGTTTCGCCAAAGAGTCTGCCCGTATCTAACGTGAATATTTTTATTGGAAGCTTTTCTGATAATATCATGTGTGAGATCGCCTGATCTTCCCAGCTAAAGCTTGTAGAGAAAATGCTTTCTCCGGAAAACTCTTTTGAAAGCAAGGTCAGCGCTGCTTCCGGACTTAAATCGTTAAGTTCCCTATTCAGCCTGTCCAAACGTTCTTGCACATCGTCGATATTATTGTTGTTCATAATCATTGTGTTAAACTATATCAAAAATAACTGTCCCGCCGAAATCAGCGACCCCATATGTTAATGCATAGTCTATAGATGTAATAGACAAATGTACATTGAATTTGCTACACCATAACCATAAAATAAAAAAAAACCGCTTATTTATCATTAACTTACATTTTCGTGAGCACTTTTCACCCGCTTCAATTGGTGTTTCCGCCAATATCAACAAGATTAATATTCATCAAAAAAGGATTGGTATCTTTGGCCCTTTAAATATTCTTATAATCATGGCAGAAAAAGTACGTGTTCGCTTTGCTCCCAGTCCCACAGGAGGTTTACACCTCGGAGGCGTTCGCACCGTTTTATTTAATTATCTGTTTGCCCGCAAACATGGCGGCGAATTTGTTCTCCGCATTGAAGATACTGATCAAACCCGTTACGTTCCGGGAGCCGAAGAATATATTCTTAACTGCTTAAAATGGTGTGGTATGCACCCCGATGAAGGTCCTGAAAATCCGGGAGCCTATGGTCCATATCGTCAGAGTGAACGTAAGCCGCTCTATCGTGAGTATGCTGAGAAACTTGTAAATGACGGTTTTGCATACTACGCCTTTGATACTCCTGAAGAACTGGATGAGAAACGTAAGGAAATACCAAATTTTCAATATGGACACACCTTCCGCAGTGGTCTTCGGAATTCTCTCAGTATGCCAGCCGAAGAGGTAAAGCAACTTATTGCCGATGGTACCCCCCATGTAATACGTATTAAGATGCCGGAAGATGAGACGATAAGCTTTACCGATATGATTAGGGGTGAGGTGTCTTTTCAGACCTCGCAATCTGATGATAAAGTACTTTTGAAAGCTGATGGCATGCCTACATATCATCTTGCCGTTATTGTTGATGATTATCTCATGAAGATCACACACGCCTTTCGCGGCGAAGAGTGGTTGCCCTCAGCTCCGGTACATCTCTTGCTTTGGAAATACCTGGGATGGGAAGATTCTATGCCTCAATGGGCGCATTTGCCATTAATATTAAAGCCTGACGGCAATGGTAAGCTCAGCAAGCGCGATGGTGCTCGTTTAGGATTTCCTGTATACGCTATGAACTGGATTGATCCTAAAACAAATGAGCTTACACCAGGATTTCGCGAAATAGGCTTCCTTCCTGAGGCATTCAATAATATGCTTGCTATGTTGGGTTGGAATGACGGTACTGATCAGGAACTTTTTTCTATGGAGGAGCTGATTGAGAAGTTCTCCATGGCACGAATCAATAAGGCTGGTGCTAAATTCGACTTTGAGAAAGCAAAGTGGTTCAATGCTGAATGGATCAAGCGTTTGGATAGTGGGGAGCTGAATACGCTTGTTACTGAAGTATTGGAAGTGCAGGGATTAACAGTGAAAGATTCTGCAATGCTTGATCAGGTAATTGATTTGGTAAAAGATCGTTGTCAGCTGTTACCAGATTTCTATACGCAGGCATCTTATTTCTTCCACGCTCCTCAGCACTTAGATCTGGACGCGGTGAAACCCAAATGGACTCCCGAGAAAGCCGTTTTCTTTGAGAAGTTAAAGGCCGAGCTTATCTCAAACAAGGATCTTTCCGCGCATGAGCTTGAGTTGCGCTTCAAGGAACTCGTTCAGGAAAATGGATTCAAGATAGGTGACGTTATGCTTCCTTACCGGATTATGCTTGTGGGTGGAAAGTTTGGTCCGGCTGTTTTCGATATCACCAAGCTTATTGGCGAAGAAGAAGCTACACGGCGAATAGATCATGCTTTAGCATTGCTAGCCTGATTTTCAGGATACCCGTTCCACGAAGAACAAGTTTAAGTCATTAGTTAGCTACGCGCTCATATGGATACAAACAATACAAGAATTCCTGCCTTCAGTTTACTTGATGAGGAAGGAAATATATTTGATTCAGCGATAGCACTGGATAGAAAACCTTGCGTTATCTTCTTCTATCCAAAGGACGACAGTCCCGTTTGTACTATAGAGGCCTGCTCCTTCAGAGATAACTTCGCCGATTTCTCAGATCTTGGTGTAAAGGTTATTGGCATAAACTCCGGATCTCCCGAAAGTCATAAAGCTTTTAAGTTGAAGCATCGGCTTCCTTTTACACTATTAAGTGATCCCGGAAATACGGTCGCTAAGAGTTTTGGAGTGAAGAACGTCTTATTCCTGACAGGTAGGGAGACTTTTATTGTGAATGGCGAAGGACTTATTGTTCATCGCTTCAGAAGCATGTTACGCGGTAAGCAACACGTTACTCAGGCCCTTAAGGCCATAAGTAATTTATAAACGCGAAGATCGCGGTTTAGAGAACCTTAGAAATAAATACCCCCCGGAAGTCATTGCCCGGGGGTATTTTATTTAGATTCTAGCAAACTATTAGAAGCATTCCATAGACCAGGTTCTGCTGAATGTTTCGCCCGGTTCCAGAGAAATAATTCCTTCTTTAGTTTCAATATTTTGGTCGTGATCCTCGCTGTCAGGAATACCACACCAAGGCTCAATACATACGAATGGAGCATCTTTGGCATTCCAGATACCCATGTAAGGGAAGCCCTTGAATGTATATCTTACAAAATGAGGCGTCTTATCCGTTTTAATATCGAAATATTCAGATTTCAGATCTTTGAAGATCACCGCGTCATCATAAAATAATTCTGCTTTCAGAGGAAGAGTTTTCTGATCCTGGAAATAAGGACGTGGAGCAACGAGAAGGTTCCCGTTTAATGTCCACTGATCACTATTTTCAGTTTTCTCAAATTCAAGATAGTAATCCTCAAAAGTGCTTCCTTCAACGAAAGGAACATTAAATGCAGGATGCGCGCCGATAGAGAAGAACATCTTTTCTTCACCGGTATTTTTCACTTCGTAAGTAAGTGATACAGCTGCGCCCTCAACTTTGTATTTATGACGCAATTCGAAGTGGAAAGGATACTGTTTCAAGGTTTCTTCGCTATCCTTCAATAAATAAACAGCTTCAGTTTCTGTATTGCTTTCAAGTTCGAATTTAGTATCTCTTGCGAAACCGTGTTTTGCCAGCGAGTATTTCTGACCCTTGTAGATAAAAGTATCTTCTATCAGTCCGCCAACAATAGGGAATAATACAGGCGAATGGCGCGGCCAATGCTTTTCATCAGCATTCCAAAGGAAATCAAGCTGACTTTTTTTAGAGTACAGACTTGCTAATTCTGCTCCTGTTTCTTTTATGGAGACTTTAATGTCGTTATTTTCTAGAGTTATCATATGTATGTTTTTTGGTTTAATCGCTTTTATTCAAGTATTACTGGAGTACATTTGTCTGTCTAAAGGCGCTGCAATGTTGTAGTTGCGAGAGAAGCCATGATATCGGCTGTATAAGGTATCGCAAATACGGTATGCTCTGGCGCACCGCTCAAGATTAAGAATTTATTTTCACATATGAAATCATACGTTAAAGGATCATTTATATTGACATTATTCCTTGCCGCATGCGCGGGAAATCCGTATAAGGCTACTAACAAAATTTATAGGAAGCAGGCCGAGCGTTTTATTAAGCCCCTGACGAAGGTTCCCGAAAAGGCACGCTACGGTGATATGCAGCCAGCCTTTGAAGTAGGCACGGTAAACTTTAATTTACGAAAGCCTAACTGCGTTATCATTCATCATACGGCGCAGAACTCCGACAAGCAAACGTTGAAGACATTTACTGTTTCGCGTTCACAGGTGAGTGCGCATTATCTTATTGCCAAAAATGGCACCGTTTACCATCTGTTGAACGATTACCTGCGCGCATGGCATGCGGGAGTAGCCCGCTGGGGTAACGATTTTGACATTAACTCCAGCTCCCTGGGTATTGAACTTGACAACAATGGCACCGAGCCTTTTTCAGAAGCTCAGATTAAGAGCTTATTGATGCTTCTTGCTGATCTTAAAAAGAAGTACAACATTCCTACCGGCAATTTTATAGGACATTCTGATATCGCTCCCAAGCGTAAGGTTGATCCAAGTAATTTATTTCCATGGAAACGCCTGGCTGATAAGGGATTCGGATATTGGTTCGATCCTTACGCGCAGGCAGTCACAGGCGGCTTCAGCGCTGCGACAGCGCTGCGCGCTATCGGATATGATACACGCGATTCCGTAGCAGCAATTAGAGCGTTTAAGCTACATTTTGTTCAGAGCAATACTGACCCATACCTCACCGAAACGGACAAATCTATTCTGGATAATATAGCTAAGAAATATATTAATCAATAACAAATAGATTGTGTCTATTGGGTATAGATATTTAAGATAGCCCTAAAACGCGCTTTTTAGCCACTAGAACCGTACTTTTGTCCCGGATTAAAAAAGCACATTTTAGTTATGATTACAATAGGACAGAAGTTTCCAAGTTTTGAAAAGATAGCAGTTGTTAGCAGAGAAAAAGGTAAAGAGTTCGAAACTCTTTCATCTGAATCAATGACTAACGAAGATAACGTTTGGACCGTGTTATTCTGGTGGCCAAAGGATTTTACGTTCGTTTGTCCTACAGAGATCGCTGAGTTTAACAAATCTTATGGCGAGTTTCGCGACAGAGACGCTAAGTTAATTGGCGCTTCAACAGATTCAGAGTTCGTGCACCTGGCATGGAGAAAC
This sequence comes from Sphingobacteriaceae bacterium UBA6709, assembly GCA_002454425.1. Classification (GTDB taxonomy): domain Bacteria; phylum Bacteroidota; class Bacteroidia; order Sphingobacteriales; family Sphingobacteriaceae; genus Arcticibacter. Next base: position 6,445 of record DKIV01000016.1, on the reverse strand, counting down.
AATCATGAAGACCTTCGTGATCTTAAATTCCCGATGCTTGCCGATACGTCTAAGTCCCTGGCTGAAGAGTTAGGTATTTTAGAGCCGAATGAAAAGATCGCTTACCGCGCGACATTCATCATCGATCCACAAGGAATCGTTCGTTGGGTTTGCGTAAACGATCTTAATGTAGGCCGTAACGTTAAGGAAGTTCTACGTGTTCTTGATGGTCTTCAGACCGATGAACTGTGTCCTTGTAACTGGGAAAAAGGTCAGGAGACCTTACAAGCTTAAGCAGCTATACCAAGAAATCTGATCCCCTTTTATAAAGGGGATTTTTTTTAACTTTTTTTATAATACAGAATAGTATGTCTGAATCTACAGAAGTAATAGGGGAGATCCTTGAAAGCCTCGGGCTCGCTGCCGACTATAGAAACGTAAGCATCGAGCTACTGGAGGCCGGTGAATCACGTTATTTAAGAGATTTAAAGCTGAACCATAATAGTACCCTTAGCTCAGAATTCCTGAGTGGCAAGGAAATCGGGCTGATTGGATTATCGGTAGCGGTAAATAACGCTAACAAGCCATTAGCTGATTTTTATAAAGCCTTTGCTAAGGAGAATGAGGCGAGTGCTGAGGAGATCGCGGAAGCTGTATCCTGCGCTTCCCTGTTGTCGTCTAATAATATTTTTTATCGCTTTCGTCATTTCACACAAAAAGAGAAATACACGCAGATCCCTGCGCGCATACGCATGCAAATCATGATGAAACCCGTAACCGGTAAAGAGTTCTTCGAGTTATTAAGTTTAGCAATTTCAGCGGTGAATGGATGCGAGATGTGTGTAAACGCGCACGAGGATTCGCTTATTAAGCTCGGAACTACCGAAGAGCGTATTTTTGACGCGGTGCGTATTGCCTCGCTGGTAACGGCCACAGGAAAGGTTATCTACTAAAATCAGACTACAATATTTTGGTTAACAGTGGTTTATCCTTGCAGAACAATGGTCAGGGATAAAATGACTTTCTACACTTCTTTTAAACCGAAATAATACGTAATTTAGTAACAAGGTTAACCGCCATAATAACTGAGGCAACTCCCGGCGTTATATGTAATGATATACAGTTATGTGGGTAAGGTTTTTAATTGTAATTAGGGATACCGTCGTATGTAGGATACATACGACGGTTTTTTTATTTTATAGCCTCCCTGGGACAGCACCTTTAGTGGGCGTCCGCAGGAAGCGGTACCGCTTTTTTAAACTTCTGAAGATAAATCAGCGGAATAGAACACAAGAGGATAAATCCTACTAACCAGTAAGCATCAGCATAAGTAAGCAGCATAGTTTGTTTAGCAATAGTTCCTTCCACCGCCTTTAATGCTGCGTTATGAGCGTCAAGTGCAGTATAGCCTTTAGACATAAACGTATGGATGTACGCCTGGAACCGTTGTACATACGCCGGATTATAATCGTTAACGTTTTCAAGGAGAATGCTCCGGTGATCCGCCTGACGTACGTGTATGAATGTCGTAATGGCGGCGATACCGAAGGATCCGCCCAGCTGACGCATCATATTGTTAAGCCCTGTACCCTGACCTATTTCCGCGCCTTTCAGATCCTGAATAGCCAGCGTGGTAAGCGGTACGAAGAGGAACGACATCCCGAAACCTCGTATCACCAGCGGCCAGAAAAAGTCTTCCGTTCCCGATGAAAGCGTAGAACCGCTAAGCATATGCGAGAATACGAAAAACAGGATCAGTCCCAGGGTTGCCATAAACTGCGCAGGAACGCCTTTTTTCAGCATGATACCCACAAATGGCATCATAGCAATGGTCATCATACCTCCCGGGAATAGAATTTCACCTGTTTGCTGAGCTGTAAAACCCAGGAGCGACTGGCAAAATACGGGGAAGATGAACATCGATCCATATAAACCCAGACCCAGGATGAAGGAGGTAAACATCCCGATCGAGAAACTTCGGTGACGCATGATCTTGAAGTTCACAATGGGATAGGATATAGCCATCTGCCGCCATATAAAGAGCAGAAATCCAAATACTGCCGCTACGGTAAGGACAATAATGTATCCGGTGGCAAACCAATCTTCTGACTCTCCTTTTTCCAATACGGTTTGCAAGCTACCCACAGAAACGGCAAGGAGTAATATCCCCCACCAATCGACGGGTTGTCCTTGCCCTGTTTTGGGCGTCTCTCGCACGTATGCGTAAGTACAATAAGCAGCCAGTATCCCAACCGGAATATTTACATAGAATATCCATGGCCAGCTGTAATGGTCGGTAATATAACCGCCGATCGTAGGACCAACGGTCGGGCCCACAACCGCACCTAAACCAAAGAGGGCTGTGGCGATTCCCACTTCCTCGGGAGGCCAGGTTTCCAAAAGGATTGCCTGTGCATTAGAGATAAGACCACCGCCGGCAAGACCCTGTATAATACGGAAGACAACGAGTTCCGAGAGTCCGGTTGCATTTCCGCAAAGAAAAGAAGCGATGGTAAATATAATGATGGATGTAAGGAAGTAGTTTTTTCTTCCAAAGCGACTTCCCAGCCAACCCGACATGGGAAGTATAATTACGTTTGCTACGCCGTATCCGGTGGTAATCCACGCTACGTCTTCAAGGGTAGCACCAAGATTACCCTGTATTTGAGGTATAGATACGTTAACAATGGTGGTGTCAATAAGTTCCAGCAGCGCGGCGACGATAACGGTTATCGTTATGACCCACTTCTTTAAACCTTTTTCTGCCATTATCGTGAAAAATTTAATTGTGTTGGACAGCAAGCTTTCCTGAAGCATTGCCCTGTGTTGATGGCAATGCTCATTTCTTGAGCGCCATCTTGTATATTATAGGAGTTTGTGCGGCTCAATGCCGCACAAACAGCATGTCGAATCCTTATTTTGTAAGGACAGAAACTTTCACGCTCATGCCGGGGCGAAGCTTCTTAATGATAGCGGTATCAGCCTTAATTTTAATTTTTACAGGAATACGTTGTACAACTTTTACGAAGTTTCCTGTAGCATTATCAGGAGGCAGGAGCGAGAATTTTGCACCTGTGGCAGGAGAGAAATTATAAATTTCTCCTTCGACCTTAAGATCCGGAAAAGCGTCTACTTCAACATCAACCTTTTGACCGGCAGCAAGGTCTGACATTTGGGTTTCCTTAAAGTTTGCAGTGATATAAAGACTGTTGTCATTAACTACATTGAAGAGTGTCTGACCAGCCTGAATAAGCTGTCCTTTTTGGATGCTTTTCTTTGATACGGTGCCTGATACCGGAGAGCTGATAGCCGTGTAAGATAACTGTAGTTTAGCAAAATCAACGTCTGCTTGCTTCTCGTCAACGCCAATGTTTGTTACCGCTAACTGAGATTTTGAAGTTCCGATATTACCTACTGCTACGCGATACTGATCCTGAGCTGCCTGGTATGCTGCCTGAGCGGCATCTCTTTCAGCCTTAGCTGAATCAAACTGTTGCTGTGTAATAGCACCTTCTTTAATCAGCGCTGCATAACGATTGTAATCCTGAGTAGCCCTCCACAGTTTCACTTTGGCAGCTTCAGCATTTGCTCTGGCATTTGCGGACGATGCGGTAGTGGTATTGATCTGTGAGCGGGAAACATCAGTATTGGCATTAGCACCTTTCTGTGCTGCCATTGCTTGTTCAAGTCTTAGCTTGTAGTCGCGCTCGTCAAGTTTAACTAAAAGCTGACCAGCAGACACATGTTCGTTTTCTTCAAAATTGATAGAATCAACATATCCGCCTACGCGGGCAACCACAGGGCTGATGTCAGCGTCGATCTGAGCATCGTCAGTATCTTCATGTTTCGAGTAATAGGTGTATTCTTTTACACCGAAGATGATACCTCCCAAGATTAAAACCCCAAGGATGATAGGAATTATTTTATTGCTTTTCTTTGTTTGTTCCATGACTGATTGTGATATATATAAATATGGGCGGTTCTGTTAATTAATGTTACCTGTAGATTTAAGAAGGGTGTACCATGCAAGTCCGGCATCAGCTTTGGCAAGCTCCAGATTTATCTGTGCCTGGAAAAGTTGCGTTTGCGCGTCTATACGGTCTGTTACAGAGGCAATGTTGTTTTTGTATTTTGAAGCGAGAATTCTGTCATTTTCCTCAGCCTGCTCAATCGAATTGTTCAGGATCTCAATTTTATTTACTGACAACTGATAGTTGCGGAGGTTTCTGTTAACCTCTTCCTTGATATTATCGATCGTCTGTGCTTTGCCGGTAACTGCTTCGTCCTGTTGGATCTTAGCTTCCGCAACCTTGTTTTTATTTGTCCAGAGCTTGTCGAATTTCCAGGATACTGTAGCACCTAGCGATACCGGAGCAAGGAAGGTACCGCTGGGAGGAATTACTTTTGCCGAAGGATTGATGTAATATAGATCTGCCGCCGCGCTTACCGTTGGCAATAATCCGCCTTTAATTGACTTGATATTTGTTTCAGCAAGCTGGTTGCGTAAATCGAATTGCTTAATTTCCTGTCGTTTGCTAACTGCCGTATCAAGTAAGGTATTTAGATTTTCAGAATGTGCAAGGGCATTATCTATTGTTGAAGCCTCCAGTTCTGTGCTTTCGGGTAGTCCCAACAGAATGTTCAGGTTGTAATTAATGATCTTTTTGTTAGCCTGAAGATCAAGACCTGTCATCTGTATATTGTTTTTCTGTAGCTGGAAACGCAGCACGTCATTCTTTGTAACAGTACCCTGTGAGAAAAACTGTTGCGCCTGCTTCAACTGCTGCTCAATTGAGTTGAGGTTCTTGTCTACAACTTTCAGGCTTTGCTGCACCTTATAAAGATTGTAGTACTCGCTGATGATCTTATAAGCTATTTCATCTTTTTGCTTGTCAGCATCGAGCCTTGCGATGTCTGTAAGGATGGTTGTTGATTCCTTGGCGTATTTTAGAGAATTGCCACCAAATATCAGTTCCTGCACGGAAAGCGTTCCGATAAAGGCATCAGCCTTTGAAGGCAGATTTATCGGTTTGTTTTCTCCGGGAACGTCAAAGGTTCTTCCCAAAAACATAGCGTGGTTATATGTGTAGCTTGCACTTGCGGTTGGAAGCGCTTTGTCTTTCGTTTGGTTGAAACGGCTTACTGCTTCATCAATCTGCTGTTGCGACAGCTTGAGTGCTTTGCTATTTGCGATACCTAACTGGACGGCTTCTTCAACATTTAACAGTCTTTTTTCCTGCCCGCTGGCAGATATGCCAGACATAAAGATACTGGCGAGTAACGCGAATCCTATCGCGTTTCCTTTAAGTCTGAAATTATGGGATTTCAGATTTTTGTATTTATTGTTCATTATTTGATGTTCAAAAATTATGGTAGTAAGTACGCTTCTAAAAGAGAAATGAAATGAGCTTTCATACGCGGTTTGATATCGTTATCAAGGTTTGACTGCAGACTTAAATCCTGGCCGAAAACGCGTGACGCGATCGGCGAGAAGTTTATCAGGTAATATTTTGTACCAAATAAAGTAGCCAGCAACAACTCTGTATCAATTTTTCTAAACTCTTTGCGCGCTATTCCGTCGTTGATGATCTTTTTCAGCTCCATCGTATTTAATACCATGGCGTCAATAATGTAATCACTGGTAACTGAACGGCTAAGGAGCGACAGCTCATATTGTATTAACTTCTGGAAACAGGTCTGTGTCGACAGTCGGTCTACATATACGGTGACATACTTCTTTACCTTATCCCACGAACTGATGTCTTCTTCATTGATGTCTACAAGTACCTGATGAAAACCCTTAAACTTCCTTTCGAAGATTGCTTTGTATAATCCTTCTTTCGAACCAAAGTAGTAATTCAGCATTGCCATATTTACTCCGGCTTCTGATGCAATTGCCCGGGTAGAGGTTCCGTTGTATCCTAATTCAGAAAAAAGTCGCTCGGCTGTCTCGAGAATCAACTCCTTCTTGTCTTCTTTCATGATGCAAAGTTAATCAATCGATTGATTAATCGTAACATTTATTTTACACTCCATATTTTCATGACGAAGCACTGATAATAATATTTTATTTCATGGGGCTTTTTTGTCAGATATATTTGATTATCAGCAGTCAGCCTTTTCTTATAGCTCAGCCCGTCGAGTTGGAAAATAGTCCACCAATTAGCGTTTAAAATTTATACTATAAGTTTAATCAGTATTATTCCTGCATGGTTTAAAGGTTTAATATGTTGATTGGTAGTGTGTTAATGTCATTGCACATGATCGTTAAAAACATTTCTTATTGGTTATATACTTTGCTTGCCTGGTTCCTGAATGGAATCGTCTGCCTGGCCGCCCTCCGGCCCCTCGGCAAAGGGACTGCTACCTACCTGGTTCGAGACTGACTCGGGACTGCTTCGTATCTGACAGCACCGGTCATCGACATTTCATGGGCATTTCATCGACATGTTATGGGCAATAGTCG
>DKIV01000036.1:102019-102223 GCA_002454425.1 Sphingobacteriaceae bacterium UBA6709 | reverse complement strand
TCAGGTTGCGCCAGCGCCGGTAAACTACCGATCCAACCTTGCCACGCAAGGTTCCGTCTTTTAATTGAACACCCATGGTATTTCTCCTTTTATTAGGACAGGCAAGCGGGAAGATCTTCGAATGGAAGGGGACGAACACCTAGTTCGTTCAGCGATACACAGGACCTGTTTGTAACCTATCTGTCCTATGCCGCCGGCAGCTCC
>DKIV01000036.1:0-101941 GCA_002454425.1 Sphingobacteriaceae bacterium UBA6709 | reverse complement strand
CCAAACTATAACCAATCTTTAACAAGGTATGATAAGGCTATTAATGAAGCTGGTGACAACAATACTAAATATTAACACGTTGTGCGGTTTAAAGAGCAAGGGTATGTTTAAATGATTAATGGGTCTGTTGTTTTTAAAATGGATCAACTGAAGAGCAGTTACGTTGCTGATTTTAGAACACATTCTAGTGAACAGGCTATTAAGCGATTTAGCATAATTCCTCTGAATGTACAAATGGTCACATAGTTGAGAAAATAGCATAGCTATCCAAATTATATAGCCATTTAATATCCAGATAGCCTGGTCTATCACCACTACGCTTCCTTTGATAAACCAACATGCCGGGCCACATTAACCTCTGCTGTCTTGCCATCGGTCAGCAGGGCGAACACTGGTAGCAAGCCGTCAGAATCCAGTACTGTATGTGATTTAACGGCTCCTTTGGTGCTGCGATAGTTAGCCCAATCGAACATTTGCAGGCACAATGGAATAATGCTGGCATCCATCAGATAGATCTTTCGTTTAAGCCGTTTAAGGTTGTTACGAGCAAAGCTGTGTCTGCTGATCATTGATTCTTGGGGACGTGGAATGTTGAAAATATATAACGCCTGTAAAGAAGCAGGACTACCCGAGCCTGCAATAAAGGAATTTCAGACTGGCTTATTGGTAACGCTATTCGGAAAAGGTTCGGAAGAACTTCGGAAAGGGTTCGGGAAGAGTTCGGAAAGGAAGTGCTTAAAACATTGAGTTTCATAGAAAAAAATCCTGAACACACCGCAGAACAGATAGCAGAACTTATAGGTAAATCATCAAGAACAATAGAAAAGCATATTGCCAAGTTAAAAAGTGTAGGAATACTCATAAGAAAGGGAGGAACATTTGGCGGTTATTGGGAAATAGTGAAAGACTTGACTTAAATTGATTTGGTCACTTTAACTCCAAAGCTGACGCACAAGAAATTCCAAAAATGAGTTTTGTTATCAATAATTTGTTAAAAAAGAGAGAATGAGTTTTTGAGGAGAAAAGCCCATCAAAAGGCCTGCAGGGTGTTTCTTTGTGAAAGAAACATGGAAATGTCCCTTCACAAGCATTTTAAATGGATTTCCGATCCACGCACAGGCAATAATAAGAAACATAATTAACAGAGGTGATCATATTGTCTGTTCTGGCAGTGCTTTGTGAAGCAGAGAGTTGGTATGAGATGGAGGAATTTTAACGCAAATCCTTCCTTTAGAGAACGGCATCCCAAGCCATGACACCTTCAATCGCGTCTTTATGCTGATCCGATCCAGGGTTTTCGAACGATGCTTTCGAGTATGGACGGCGGAGCTTAGCCAAGGTTTAAATGCAGTAAATCCCAGCACAGAAAGAGAACTCATCGCCATTGATGGGAAAAGTATCTGCAATAGCACCAGTAAACATCATGGTTTAGGAGCCTTACATAGGGTAAGCGCCTGGTCTGGACGTAATCAGTTAGTCTTGGGACAGCAAAAAGTAGCTGATAAAAGCAATGAGATTGCTACTATTCCAGAGCTATTGTCTGTATTAAATATCAAAGGAGCAGTGGTTAGTATTGATGCCATGGGCACTCAGAAGTCCATTGCCGAAAAGATTATTGACAATAAGGGTGAACACATTCTGGCTTTGATGCAAAACTACGAAACTCTTTACTAACAAGTAATTAATCAGTTCGACAATTTTAAAGAAGACAGCTATAGCCAGCATCTTGACGAAGGGCATGGACGGGCTGAAATAAGGAATGTAAGGTTATTCATCAGCTTACGAAAAGGAGAACTGGAAAAGCCTGCAACGCATATCACAATAAGCTCCGAACGGATTACAAATGATAGCCATACCATTCAGGACCGCTATTATATCTCCAGCCTTCAGGATGATGCAGCTTACTTTAACCGGGCAATCCGCTCACACTGGGGGATAGAAAACCAATTGCATCAGTTAGATGTCGGCTTCGGCGAAGATTACAATACTACGCGTCATAAACAGGCGGCTCAAAACCTTGCGGTGGTAAGAAAACTAGCCCTTAATATTCTCAAAGCTGATAAGTCAAGTAAATCACGCCTCAAAGGAAAAAGAAAAATGGCTGGATGGAATGAAAAACTTCTCCTCAAACTTATTGCCTATACAAGTTTCTAATGCGTTGGCCCTGCCGGCTTGATGAGATATCTTTCGCTATTTGCGGATTTTATTTAACTTCCCACAATTCAGCAATGGATTAAAACGTTATTTTCTTGTTATGAATAACTTCAAACGTAATTATCACTATAAGGGCGCTAATACCACTACTGAAGAGAGACGATTCTGGATTTCTATCGTAATCGGCATTCTTCTGGCACTAGGCATTATTTTTTACCTTTAATCAGACGCCGAACTTCGACCAGCGTTCTGATTCAAACCCGAATACAAAATATTTGGGTTGGATAATTTCCGCCAGCATTTCCAGGGTCTCTACCGCTGCGGGTTCCTCCAGCGTCAAAGACTGGGTACCGTCAACAATATATACTCTGTTATTCTTTACGGCAGGAAGTTCCTGCCAGCCATCCCAGGCAAACAACGGCGCAATCTGTGTTACCGCATCATTGATCGTTGCATCGGCAAGGCTGATGATTAATACTTGCGGCGCTAAGGCTGCAATGTCATCAACGTTTGACATCGCGGGGCTCAGCTGCAATAGCGTACCTCCGGCTACCTCCACTAAATCAGCCAGACGGGCATCGTTATATGATTGCAGGGGCTTCAGTTGTTCCAGAAATAACACCGAAGGTCTGTCGGCCACAAACTTAAGCTTATGAATGATAAGCTCTACGCGTTCTTCAGTCTCTTCAGAAGTGGATGCCCAGGGTAAACGGGCATTAAAATTTTCCATGTTCAGTTCTCTTGTCTCCCGGCAAAGTTAAAAACATCTTTTATTGAATTGCTAAAACCTGCCAATAGTTAATATCTTATGAGATGCCGCTTCCGCGGAAGCGGCATCGCTATCAATTTCCGGTAGCGCCACCCATTCCCTGACCACCTTCGTCTTTCTTAAGGTCATCATTGTTGATGCCACGTTTCTTCTTTGGCTGCGCATTGACATTCAGCTTTCCAAAGCTGTAAGAGAAGTTTATGCCAAAGGAGCGGAAAGGTACGGCAAAGTCAGACACCTGCACCAGCGACTCCGTATTTATACCGGAGCGGAAATGCTTCAGGTTGTTGAAAGGATCGACCACGTTAAGACCTATCTTCGCTTTTTTATTCAGGAACTGCTTATTCAAGGAGAGTACCCACATATTAAAGGCGGGGTTTCGTCCCTGAAAAGTGCGGCGCGGAGAGTTGAGGATCATGAAGGTTTCAGCTACGGTATTTCCAGGCAGGTTTACCGAGCCACTTACAAAAGCTTTGTACATGGCATAGGTTTTACTACTGGCAGCGAAGTTCTGAAAGTTTCCTGAAGCGTTGGGCTTATAGCTGAACACATCGATATTTCCGCGTAGCGTAACGATCTTCTGAATGCTTACCGATCCGAACCAACTCGTACCAATGGAGTTGTTGTCACCGGTATTATTATAGGTTGTCAGGATCACCTCGCGCCCTTCGTAGTCGACAGGGCGGGCAAAACCTTCGATAATATCTGCCGTATGTCTATAATATACGGAAGAGTTAATCATGGATCCCGGCGCGATCATCCAGGAGTAGTTCAGTTCAACTGTCTGGCTGATTTCCGGAGCCAGCTGAGGGTTACCCTCTTGTTGCGCCAAGTCGTTGCTCACATCGCGGAAAGGATTCAGAAAACGCAGACTCGGACGCTGAATACGTTTACTGTAAGCTAAACGCAAAGATTTCGTAGGGCCAAAGTTCTTGGAAATGGCGAAGCTTGGAATGAAGTTGTTATAGCTATTAGACACCGGAGCAATGCCTGCCGCGGCGTTCTGGGAACTACCATCAATAACCGTACGCTCAAAGCGTCCGCCAATCTGCATGCCGATGCTCTTAGAAACCTGCCAGCTCAGCACCGAATAACCGGCGTATACATCCTGCTTGTAGTCGTAAACATTCGACTTGAGATCGTTCAGCGTAAAGGGCGCATCATTAACAGACTCGTAAAACTCTGAAGGGCTGTTAATATCGCGGATAATACCCTTACCTCCGGCCTCTAATTTCCATGCCTTACTTAAGGGCAAGGTATAATCGAGCTGTAAGGTATATTCATCATTAGAAGCGTCATTATTACTACGAACATCATTGGTAGCATTAGAATAATAGGAATACACATCGGTAGCACTCTTGCCATGGCTCCACTGTCCGGCAAAGGTCAGCTCATGCCCTTTATCGTCGAACTTATGCGTATAGTCGGCATTCCAGTCGAATCCCGAATTTAAGGATTCGTTGAGATTGCTCAGCGTATATTGCTCGCCGGGCACACCTGCCAACGTCCGCGTATTCTGTGAGCCGCCTTCTGTTTTAAATTTACCTCTGTTGAAGCGGATTCCTGTTGACAGCAGGTTAAAGTCGTTGATGTCATAGCTGAGGTTTGCCGATGCCATATATCCGTAGCGGCTGGTTCTGCTGGAACCCCTTTGCTCAAGCACCGACTGCTCCTGCGGATTCTCGCTGCGGTAATAGGTTTCTGTTGTCTGAGGCCAACCACCATGGCCGCCGAAGTTAGCAGTAAAGCTTAGCTTATTCTTATTAATATTGATGTTACCGTTACCGTTGTTCTGACGGGTACCGACACCACCACTGATGGATCCGCTGACGCCGCTGATAGTTTTCTTCTTGGTGATGATGTTAATGATACCTCCGGAACCTTCGGCGTCATACTTCGCGGAGGGACTGGTAATGACTTCAACATTTTTTATCTGATCGGCGGGAAGCATCTTCATGGCTTCAGCGACATTCGCAGATACGGCGCCCGTTGGCTTTCCGTTAATGAGGATACGTACGTTAGAATTTCCGCGTAAGGAGATATTACCATCCTGATCAACTGACACCATAGGTACTTTGCGCAGCACATCGCCGGCATTGCCTCCTGAAACAGTAGCGTCTTTTTCGGCGTTATACACCACTTTATCAACGCGGCTTTCGACCATAGGCACCTCGGCGGTCACCGACACAGCGTTGAGCACGTTGGCTGAAGGCGCGATAAGCAGCTTGCCGAGGTTTACCTCCGGGCGCGCGGCAGTAGTTCTGACGGTGATAGTTTTGGCGTTATATCCCATAAATGACACCTGAAGCTCGTAAGAGCCCGGCTTTACCTGATCTATGCGGAATTGGCCTTTGCCGTCGGTCAGCGCGCCATTGGTATTCTTTTGTGAACCTTTAATACGCAGAGACACGGTAGCATACTCAACAGGTGCCTTTGCCACAGAATCGATAACAACACCCACAATACGGCCTACGGAAGGCGCCGGTGTTGACGGTTGCGCCCAAGCCAGACTACAGGTAACCAGCAGGGTTACCAGCATAATCATCTTCTTCATATACTAAAAAATATCTGTGATAAGGGGTTGTAGATGTAAAAGGCGGGCTTTGCGGCCCGCCTTATTTATTATTAGAGAACGATATTTACAATACGTCCTTTAACGACAATCATTTTCTTTGGCGACTTACCGTCGAGCAGCTTTTGCACGGCATCATTAGCGAGCACGAACTTCTCAACGTCCGGAACTTCCAGCGTGAGTGGAATGTTCAGGTTCATTTTCATCTTACCATTGATGGAAATAGGATATGCGAACTCATCTTCCACAAGGAAGTCGGGATTGAACGTTGGATAGGCGGCAAACGAAAGCGTTCCGGCTTCGTTGCCAAGCAATGCCCACAGTTCCTCGGTAATATGAGGGGCGTAAGGCGCCAGCGTAACGAGTAGCGACTCAAGGATGGCGCGTTTATTACATTTCAGTTCATTAAGCTCGTTCACACAGATCATGAAGCTGGATACAGAAGTGTTAAACGAGAAACGCTCAATATCTTCTTCCACTTTGCGGATGATCTTATGGAGCGACTTCAGTTCGGCACGCGTAGGCGCCTCTTCAGAGACTGTGAATTCCAGCTGATCATTATGGAAAAGCTTCCAGAACTTACGCAGGAACTTAAATACACCTTCAATACCGTTTGTGTTCCATGGCTTACTTTGTTCAAGAGGACCGAGGAACATTTCGTACAGGCGCAGGGTGTCGGCACCGTAGCGCTCAATGATATCATCAGGATTAACAACGTTGAACTTCGACTTTGACATCTTCTCAACTTCAACCCCGCATATATAGCGATCATTTTCAAGAATAAATTCAGCATGCTCAAACTCAGGTCTGAACTTTCTGAATTTTTCAAGATCCAGCACTTCATTGTCGACAATATTAACGTCAACGTGAATTGGGCTGGTTTTATACTGATCTTTTAAACCATGCGACACAAATAACTGGGTACCTACTCCATCTTCATTAATTACACGATAGACGAAGTTTGAGCGGCCCTGAATCATCCCTTGATTGATGAGCTTCTTGAAAGGCTCCTCTTCGGTAACATAGCCAAGATCCTTGAGGAACTTATTCCAGAAGCGGCTATACAGGAGGTGTCCGGTGGCATGTTCAGAACCACCGATATACAGATCAACGTCTTTCCAATAAGCGATGGCCTCTTTAGGTGCAAAAGCATTCTCAGCGCGCTCTTCCTGCGATGCCATGTAGCGGTACCAGTACCAGCTGGAGCCAGCCCATCCCGGCATGGTGCTCAATTCATAAGAGTATGTATCCTTATATTTCCAGTTTTCAGCTCTTCCTAATGGAGGATCGCCATCCTCTGTAGGCAAATATTTATCTACCTCAGGAAGCAAGAGCGGCAACTCATCTTCGCTGATTAAGCGTGGCAGGCCATTTTCGAAGTACACAGGCACTGGCTCACCCCAATAGCGCTGGCGACCGAAGATGGCGTCGCGCATACGGTATTGGATTTTAGCTTTACCCATACCAAGCTCTTCCAGGCGCTGGATAAGGGTAGCAATCGCTTCTTTGTATGTCAATCCATTGATTATATCAGAATTAACATACACGCCTTCCTTGGTACTGTCGGCAGCCTCTTCGATATTCTGCTGAGCATCAAGGATCCGGATTATCGGAAGATCAAAATGCTTTGCGAATAGCCAGTCGCGCTGGTCACCCGAAGGCACGGCCATTACAGCTCCGGTACCATAGCCGGCAAGCACATAGTCGGCAATCCAAACCGGAATTTTGGCGCCATTCAGCGGATTCAACGCGTAGCTTCCAGTGAATGCACCGGATACCGTTTTGGTATCAGCCATACGATCCAGCTCCGACTTCTTCTTGGTTACGGTAATATAATCTTCTATATCCTGCTTCTGCCCTGCTGTAGTAAGCTCGGCAACCAGCTCATGTTCCGGAGCGATCACCAGGAAGCTTACGCCGAAGATGGTATCTACGCGCGTGGTGAAGACCTCTATTTGCTTATCAGAACCTTCGACATTGAATTTAACCGAGGCACCGGTACTCTTACCGATCCAATTACGTTGCATTTCTTTCAAAGGCTCAGGCCAGTCGATCGAATCAAGTCCCTGAAGCAGGCGGTCGGCATAAGCAGTGATGCGCATGCTCCACTGCATCATCTTCTTTTGCTCTACCGGATAACCTCCACGTTCAGAGACGCCATCCTTCACTTCATCATTAGCTAGTACAGTACCCAAAGCAGCGCACCAGTTTACAGTACTTTCTTTGAGGAAAGTAAGGCGATATTTTAGCAACTCGCGTTCCTTATCGGCTTCGTCCATCGCATTCCACTGCGCGGCAGTAAAGGTCAGCACATCCTCATCGCACACAGCCTTTACGCTGGTGCTGCCATGCTGTGAGAAATGACTGCTGAGCGTATCTATAGATTCCGCCTTATCAGTCTCCAGGTTATACCATGCATTAAAGAGCTGCATGAATATCCATTGCGTCCATTTATAATATTGAGGATCGCTGGTACGTACCTCGCGACTCCAGTCGAACGAGAAGCCTATCTGGTCAAGCTGACGGCGATAGGTAGCGATATTATTTTCTGTAGTAATTGCCGGATGTTGTCCAGTTTGAATAGCGTATTGTTCCGCAGGTAGCCCGAAAGAATCGTAGCCCATAGGATGCAGCACGTTGTAGCCCTTTAAACGCTTATATCTTGAAAAAATATCGGAGGCAATATAACCCAGGGGGTGCCCCACGTGCAGCCCCGCACCGGAAGGATAGGGAAACATATCGAGCACGTAATACTTAGGTTTAGAAGCATCCGCGGCTACCTTAAAGGTTTTCTTTTCAGCCCAGAACTGCTGCCATTTTTTTTCTATATCTCTAAACTGGTAATCCATGGTGCGAAAATAACAAAATGCATGTTAACAACTAACAGGATAATCGTTTAGTAAAAAGAGATGATATATCTGCCGGCAGTTATGCTTCAGGAAGTAAAAAGCGCGGTGCCGATGATGAAAGGGAGCAGGGAGAGGTTTTTGGTGAGCATAGAGGGCAAATATCGCTCCTGCTATGACCGTGAGGGCAAACAATTCGAATGATATCTCATTCTTTTATGCGGGGAGAAAGGTTAAAGATTTATACAAAAAGCCTTACTTTAGCGTCAATTTATTAATTTCGCCTACTTTAAATAGTATTATGGAAGAATTTGAAAGCAGTGCATCTTCTAAGAAAACAAAACAGGTTTATGTATCGACGGTAATCAGTATAGCACTGGTGCTGCTGATGTTGGGATTGTTGGGGTTGATGCTTGTACATGCACGCAATCTTTCGAACTATGTTAAAGAGAACATCGTTCTGAACGTTATTGTTAGTGACGGCGCTAAGGAAGTTGATGTACTTGGACTGCAAAAAGATCTGGATACCAATCCTGTAGTGCTTAAGACTACTTACGTAAGTAAGGATCTGGCAGCTGCCAATCTGCAAAAAGATCTTGGCGAGGACTTTTTGAGTTTCCTGGGATATAACCCGCTATTGTCGTCGATAGATGTTTACATGAAAGCCGACTATGCAAACAACGCGAGCATTGATAAGCTTACGAAAGATCTGCAGCGCAATCCACTGGTTAAAGAAGTGATTTATCAGAAGTCATTAATAGACATGGTGAATCAGAACATAAAAATTATCGGACTGGTATTTTTGGCATTTGCCGCGGTATTGCTTATTATAGCGGTGGCGCTCATAAATAACACGATACGCCTGGCTATTTATTCGCAGCGTTTTCTCATTAAGAGCATGCAGCTTGTCGGCGCAACGAAGGGATTCATCAGAAGGCCTTTCCTTGGTTACGGCATCCTACATGGCTTATTAGGAGGACTTATCGCTGTCATTCTCTTACTCGGAGCTCTGTATCTGGCGCAGCAGCAAATACCTGAACTTGTAATTCTCCGCAACTGGGTAGAATTTGGGGCTGTATTCGCAGGGGTAGTGATCGTGGGCATGCTGATATCAGGGCTAAGCACTTACTTTGCCGTGAGCAAGTACTTACGTTTAAAAATTTATAATCTGTACAGATGATGAACAACAAACTTTCGAACGAACAACGCAGCTCGCAACCGCTGATCTTTGACAAGCAAAACTACCTATTTATGCTCATCAGCGTTGCGGTAGTGATTCTTGGTTTTTTCCTCATGAGTGGCACTACCGACATTTACAGCAGCACAAAGCTTGTTGTAGCTCCTATCGTAGTACTTATCGGTTTTGGAATTGGCTTTTTTGCAATTTTAAGAAAGCGTAAATAATAGCAGATGTCTGTTTTTGAGGTAGTGGTACTGGCCATCATAGAGGGCCTTACCGAGTTTTTGCCTGTATCATCGACGGGTCACATGATTATTGGCTCATCATTAATGGGCATAGAGTCTAATGAGTTCGTAAAGCTCTTTACTGTAGCAATACAGTTGGGAACAATCCTCTCCGTCGTGGTGCTTTACTTCAAACGTTTCTTCCAGAGCTTCGACTTCTATCTAAAGCTGTTTGTAGCCTTTATACCTGCCGTTGTCATGGGACTGCTGTTCAGCAAAGTGATTGACAACTTGTTGGAAAGTCCTTTTGCTGTGGCATTATCACTGGTGCTGGGGGGGATAATTCTATTATTCGCGGATAAATGGTTTAACAAAGTGGAGGTTGACGATACTGCAGGTATTAATTATCCTACGGCTTTCCAAATAGGACTTTTCCAATGTCTGGCCATGATACCGGGAGTTTCCCGCTCGGGAGCTACGATTATTGGCGGGATGGCAAAGAATCTTAGCCGAAAAGCAGCCGCGGAGTTCTCTTTTTTCCTTGCTGTGCCGACGATGTTTGGCGCTACGGCAAAGAAAATATGGGACTTCTACAAAGACGGTTATCAAATTACCGGTGAGGAGATAAAGCTGCTGGCTTTAGGCAATTTTATTGGCTTCGTTGTAGCCATGATTGCCATTAAATATTTTATAGATTACCTTGCGAAGCATGGCTTCAGGCTCTTCGGATGGTATCGCATCATTGTGGGTGGAGTAATTCTAGCCCTTCTCTTAACGGGTTACGACCTGCAAATTGTGTAATGGATACAGATGTTATAAAGGAATTTCCACAGTTTAATTTTGCTGAGGGAGAGTTGCTGCTCGTGAACAAACCCTATAAATGGACGAGCTTTGATGTGGTGAGCAAAATAAGAAATGCCTTTAAGCCTCAAAAGATAAAGGTGGGCCATGCGGGAACGCTGGATCCTTTAGCTACCGGGCTTTTAATTATCTGCACGGGAAAAATGACCAAGCAGATTGATAACTTCCAGGCTCAGGAAAAGGAATATACGGGTACGATGGTTCTGGGAGCGACAACCCCGTCCTATGACATGGAGACTGAGGTTGATAGCACCTTCGATATCAGCGGAATCACCGATGAACAGCTCGAGGCAAGCCGTCAGCTTTTTATCGGCGATATACAGCAATACCCGCCCGCGCATTCGGCAGTGAAAGTTGGCGGCGAAAGACTATATGAGAAAGCGCGTCGTGGTGAAGAAGTTGAACTACGCGTACGATTTGTCACTGTAAGTGAGTTTGAACTTACACGTATAGCCCTTCCGGAGATAGATTTCAGAGTGCGCTGCAGCAAAGGCACCTATATACGCTCGCTGGTTAATGACTTTGGCAAGGCCTTAAACAATGGAGCCTACCTGTCAAAGTTGCGGCGTACGCGCAGCGGAGAACTGCAGGTGGATGATGCCTATGAGATTATGGAACTTGTAAGACATATACGCTCGCTGCGAGAGCTCCCTGAAGCTGATCCCCAGGCTTAAAATGCTACGCTATGAAGGTTTACAGGAACATTGAGGAGTTTAATCGTCTTGAACATGCGGTGGTAACGATCGGCACGTTCGATGGTGTACACCTGGGTCATCGTAAGATTATCAACCGGCTCACGGAATTAGCTTCGGAGAGCCAGGGAGAGAGTGTTATCCTGACCTTCTTCCCGCATCCACGAATGATCCTTCATCCTGAAGACCAGAGCTTAAAGCTCATTAACACCATTAATGAGAAGATCGCTCAAATGAGAGATCTAGGGGTTGATCATCTGATCATCACCCCCTTTACACGCGACTTTTCCATTCTCTCACCGGAAGAATACATCCGGCAAATGCTTATTGAAAAGATCGGCACTAAAAAGCTGGTCATTGGCTACGATCACCGCTTTGGGAAAGACCGTGCCGGCGACTTCAAATTGCTTGAGCGACTTACTTCAAAATACCATTATACCATTGAAGAGATTCCGGAACAGGATCTTCATCATATTGTAGTATCGTCGACAAAAGTACGTGAAGCCTTACTAAAAGGCGATGTCGACAGTGCGGCAGCCTTTTTATCGTATCACTTCTCCATAGAAGGAAAGGTAATAAAGGGCGACCAGATAGGACGCACCATAGGTTACCCTACAGCGAACATCTTTGTTGAAGAGCAATACAAGTTGATTCCTGCCGACGGCATCTACGCGGTGACGGTGGCTACCGCTGCCCATGAGGAGTATCAAGGAATGGCTTACATCGGCAATCGGCCAACAATAAACGGCATGACACGCAATATAGAGGTAAATATGTTTGACTTTAACAGAGACATATATGGTGAGAATATACGTATATATTTCCATGCCTTCTTGCGGGGTGATCAGAAATTTACTGGCCTCGAGACGTTAAAGGCTCAAATTGCACTTGACAAGCTTGCCGCACTCAAAGTATTCGGGGGATGATGAGCCTATGGATAAGCTAAACATAGACAAGGAAGAAGCTGAGTTTCTGAATAAAGCCATAACACATTGGCAACAGGAAGGGATGCTGGATGAAAAAACAGCTGACACGCTGCGTGACAGCTACGACATCAAGCAGTTTGACTGGAAAAAGCTATCTCAGTATTCATTCTGGACGGCGCTAACCTGCGGTCTGATTGCAGTATGCTCGCTGATCTTTGATAAGGCCATATTAAACCTGCTTGAAAATCTTTATTATACACCCAACATCATCGTAAGTATCGTATCCGGAGCGCTGGCAGTTTTATTCTATTACTGGGGGCAAAAGAACAAGCTACGCCATCCGGAGCGAACCATCAGCAACGAGGCGACAATAGCCGTGGGCGTAATATTCACGGGGATATGCGTCGGCTTTCTTGGTAAATCCTTCGACAGGGGCAGCGGGCATTTTCCACTGCTGATACTGGCAAGCTCATTAATCTATTTTTTTCTGGCCCGACGGTTTAACTCTTCGCTTATCTGGACGGTAGCGTTGCTGGCATTATCGGCATGGTTCGGTGCGGAGACAGGCTACCTGAGTGATTTTAAATACCATTTTCTGGGCATGAACTACCCTTTGCGTTTTGCCTTATGGGGTGCTTTGCTAACAGGACTCTCTTTTGCGATGAAGCGCGGTTCGTTCAGCGATTTTCATAAGATCACGTATGTGTATGGGATGCTGGTGTTTTTCCTGTCGATGTGGATGCTTTCGATCTTCGGTAACTATGAACGGATCGATGACTGGGCGAAGGTGAGACAATGGAACTTATTCTATTGGGCGATACTATCGACGGTAACAGCTCTTGGCAGCATGCTGTATGGTCTGAAATACAAAAATGCAGTGGCCCGGGAATTTGGCATTACTTTTTTGCTGATAAACCTGTATAGCCGATATTTCGAATACTTTTGGGATATTGCCGATAAGGCCTTATTTTTCGGAATTCTGGCTATTTCTTTCTGGCTGATCGGTCGCAAGGCCGAGCGTATCTGGCACTTGAAATAAGCCGCTTACATACCTTTACCATAGTTTATGTATGACAACACCGATGTGTATCAGCGCGAGAGCAAAGAAGATAAGTGCGATACTCCGGTTGATTACGCGTGTGCTTAACGCGAAACGTGCCTGTATGTAGCGGGCGAAGCGGGCAAAGAGAAACAATGATAAAAAGGCACCGATACCTGCGCCCAAAGCAAAGAACTCCAAACCTCCGCCCTCTGTACTTATCCAATTGTGGGAGATCAGGTAGGTTCCGCCAATCATCCAGAAAGGAATTTGCATAGGATTAAAGATGCCCAGGATAACTCCGTATCTGATACTATCACGCTTCTTATACGTCACAGGCTTGGTATGCGTAGAGCTGTACCAGCTAACCAGCCCCAGTATAAGAAAAACGCCTATAAGCAAGAAGTCGAGAACATTCCACCAGTTTTTATGATCAGCGAACCACTCCGCGAAGCGCATCAGGATATAGGTAAAGATAATATCCATTACGGCGAAGGTGCTGATAAAATAAAGGGCTTGTTTAAAGCCCCTGTTTACCGATATCTGAACCGTGGTTAAATTGATGTTCCCTAAAGGAATGTAGCCAATGAAGTTTATTATTATCGCGACGAATAAAGTCTGAAAAAGCATCCTTCTTAAATTTAGGAGGGAAGCTTATTCCGAGAGATCTATTTTATAATCGATCTTTACGCCCCCGGCGCTAAGCATATCATGGACGGAGCAATACTTCTTTACAGCTAGCTCCGCGGCCTTCTCCGCTTTTGCCGGATCAATCTTTCCCTTGATGGCAAAAGTAATAAGAATTGACGTAAAAACGGCAGGCACAGCATCCGCGCGCTGCCCTTCTACGGACACTTTAATATCATCGATTTGCTGACGTTGCTTTGTGAGAATGGTTATCAGATCAAAAGAGCTACAGGACCCCAGCGCCATAAGTACCAGCTCCATAGGACGAACGCCCAGCCCCTGCCCTCCAATCTCGGGAGAACCATCGATATTTACCTTTACAGACTCTGATCCGCGGGCTGCGAAATGCACGGCATCGTTTTCTCTTGTTAACTCAACTTTCATTACAGCAATTTATTTAGTGACTGTTGTACATCTCCGAGGATATCTTCCGCATCTTCCAAACCTACCGAAATACGTATAGAGCCCGGGAAGATCCCTAATGATGCCCGATCTTCTTCCTTCAGCTTAGAATGTGTTGTAGAGGCAGGATGTGTAGCAATGCTCCGTGAATCCCCCAGATTTGATGTAATAGAGATCATTTCGAGCCCGTCAATAAATGTTTTGGCATTCTCAAAGCCCCCCTTCAGTTCGAAGGTAACAATGCCTCCCCCCTGCTTCATCTGACGTTTTGCCAGCTCGTATTGCGGATGTGACTTAAGATGCGGGTAACGCACGCGCTCCACCGCGGGATGTTGCTCCAGCATTTCCGCCAGCTTCAAGGCTGAGCCGCAATGCCTGTCCATGCGCAAGGTAAGGGTCTCCAGACTTTTGGAAAAAATCCATGCGTTGAACGCCGACATCGCGGGACCCGTATGGCGAATAAAGAACATAAGCTCTTTTATCAGCTTCTCACTTCCTAAAATCAGCCCTCCCAATACACGTCCTTGTCCGTCCATGTATTTGGTTGCCGAATGACATACCAGATCAATGCCGTATTCTATCGGCTTTTGCAGATATGGTGTGGCGAAACAGTTATCGACATTCAAGATGATATGAGGATATTTCTTTTTTAGCGATCCCAACCATTCCAGATCTACGAGATCTAGTCCGGGATTAGAGGGAGTCTCAAGAAAAATCATTTTTGTTTCCGGACGTATTGCCGCTTCCCACTCCTCGGTCTTCAAAGCATCCACATAAGTGTAGGTGATACCCCAGCGAGGCAGCAGCTGCGTTAACAGTTGGTGTGTTGATCCGAAGATAGCACGGCAGGCTACAATATGATCGCCACTCTTTAAAAGACCCGCCATAGATGCGAACACCGCCGCCATACCTGAAGAAAACGATAAGCCGGCCTCTGCCCCTTCCAACTCACATACCTTCTCTATCAGCTCTGTGGTGTTGGGATTCGAGTAGCGGGAGTAAATATTACCCTCTTCCTCATCAGCAAAAATCGCCCGTCCTTGTTCGGCACTTTCAAAAATAAAACTTGATGTTAAATACAAGGGCACCGAATGCTCCCGGTTATGGGATCGCGATGCCTGACTACGGATTAATTTAGATTGTTCTTTCATATTCAAACCCTGCTCGCGCAGGCAATAAAACCAGATAAAAGCTCCTCACACTTAATAATACCGGCAATTACCAGCGGCTATACGCGTGGGAACCCTAATATATAGTAAGCCACAGGGAATGCATAATATATTTTCATATTAATACATTCACCTGATGCTGGTATATTAAGAAAGTTTCAGAAAACGGGCAGTGTATGAATCGGCATCGGACGCCAACATTTCCGGGGTTCCGGCAAAGCTTAAATAACCACCCCGATCTCCTCCCTCCTTACCGATATCAATGATCCAGTCGGCGCACTTAATTACTTCCATATTGTGTTCTATTACCACAATGCTGTTCCCCTGATCAATCAATGCGTTAAATGACTTCAGGAGCTTCTTAATATCATGAAAATGAAGCCCTGTTGTAGGCTCATCGAAGATAAACAACGTACGCGTGCTATTATTTCCTTTGATAAGGAACGACGCGAGCTTAATGCGCTGCGCCTCTCCTCCCGACAAAGTATTTGACGACTGTCCCAATTGAACATAGCCCAGACCCACCTCAAACAAGGGGGAAATTTTATTGATGATCTTAGGCTCATCCACAAAGAATGCCAGCGCCTCTTCCACCGTCATGTCAAGGATATCAGAAACGTTCTTTTCCTTATAAGTGACATCCAGCACAGGCTGCTTAAAGCGTTTGCCTCCACAGGCTTCACAAGGAAGATAGATGTCAGCCATAAACTGCATTTCTATTTTCACTTCGCCCTCACCCTGACAAACGTCGCAGCGTCCTCCTTCGACGTTAAAGGAAAATGCTGAGGGTTTTAATCCCGCGGCTTTAGCGGCAGGCAGTGCGGCAAACAGCGCGCGTACATCATCCCAGGCCTTAACATAAGTAACCGGATTAGAGCGTGAGGATCTGCCAATAGGATTTTGATCTACCAGCTCAACATGGGCTATCTGCTCAAGGTCCCCTTCTATGGAATCATATGCTCCCGTCTGCTCTCCTGAATAATTACCTACAGCTTTTTGCAAAGCCGGATAAAGAATTCGCTTTACCAGAGATGTTTTTCCGGATCCGGACACGCCAGTCACACAGGTTAGCACATTCAAGGGGAAGCTGACATCGATATTTTTCAGATTATTCTCGCGCGCACCTTTAATTTCTATAGCAGCAGTCCAGTTGCGTCGTGAGGAAGGCACCTCAATACGCTCGCGACCACTCAGATACTTCCCGGTAAGGCTAGCCTCATCGAGCAGGATATGGTTGAAGTCGCCGTCAAAAACGAGATTACCGCCATGCACTCCTGCTTCGGGACCGATATCGATGATATGGTCGGCGGCGCGCATCATCTCCTCTTCGTGTTCAACCACGATTACCGTGTTGCCTGTATCGCGAAGTGATTTTAATACTCCTATCAGCCTGTGTGTATCACGGGGATGCAGCCCAATACTGGGTTCATCCAATACATATACGGACCCTACCAGAGAACTGCCCAGGGAGGTAGCCAAATTGATACGCTGAGATTCTCCGCCGGAGAGCGTATTGGATAAACGGTTAAGCGTTAAATATCCCAACCCTACCTCATTCAGGTAGGTGATGCGGCTGGTTATTTCAGAAAGAAGCCTGTTTGCGATCGCCGCGTCATGTACCGAGAGCTCCAAAGAATTAAAGAACACCAGGGCATCTTCGAGTGACATCAGGACGACATCGGTTATCGACTTACCACCTACTTTAACATAAGAAGCGTCCTGCCTCAAGCGACTGCCAAGACACTCAGGGCAATCAGTTTTCCCTCGATACCGGGAAAGCATTACCCGGTACTGAATTTTATATGTTTGCGATTCCAGCTCCTTAAAGAAATCATTAAGGCCGCTGAACCATTTATTACCTTTCCACAGCAACTCTTTCTGCTGCTTGCTGAGGTCAAAATAAGAGCGATGTACAGGAAAGTCGAATTTCAGCGCGTTCTTGAGAAAAGCATCCAGCCATACGCCCATTTTTTCACCACGCCAAGGAGCTATGGCACCATCATAGATGGATTTGCTTTTATCCGGAATTACCAGGTCGGGATCAATACCGATTACCTTACCGTAACCCTCACAGCGCTTACAAGCACCATAAGGATTGTTAAAGCTGAAGAAATTAGCGGTGGGCTCCTCAAAACGTATTCCATCAAGCTCAAAACGATCGCAGAATACGCGTCTTTCTCCCTCAAAATCGATAATGCAGTCGCCCTTTCCTTCAAAAAAAGCGGTCTGCACAGAGTCCGCGATTCTGCTTATCGTCTCCTCTTCGTCATTCACGCTAACGCGGTCAACGACGATCTTCAGGGTATCGCTCTCAACTTTGGCTTTCTTTAAGGAGGCATCATCGAGTAAATCTTCAATACGACGAATTTCTCCGTCATATTCCACCCTTACAAACCCTTTTTGCAGTAATACCGAAAGCTCCTCATGAAGCGTACGCTTAGCGTGAGGATGCAGCGGGCAGAGGATGGTAACGGCGGTGCCGGCAGATAAGCCAGCGATAGTGGCCGTAACGGAGCTAACAGTATCCTTACGCACTTCATTTCCCGATACCGGAGAAATTGTCTTTCCGATGCGCGCGTAAAGAAGCTTTAAGTAATCATAGATCTCCGTTGATGTACCTACAGTTGATCGCGGGTTACTGGTAATAACCTTCTGTTCAATGGCGATGGCAGGAGCGATACCCCTGATATAATCCACATCAGGCTTATTCATACGCCCCATGAACTGCCTCGCGTAAGAAGAAAGACTCTCGACATAGCGTCGTTGTCCTTCGGCATAAAGCGTGTCAAATGCCAACGAAGACTTTCCTGATCCAGACATTCCCGTAATCACTACCAATTGATTTTTCGGAATATTTACATCTATATTCTTTAAATTATTTTCACGGGCACCCTTAATGATGATGAAGTGTTTTGGATCTTTTTCTGAGTATGTCATTCTGATGGCTGAATAAAGACAGTAGATACTGCCAAACCTGCAATATTTTTTGCATAAAAACAACTCTCAAAAAACACGCCAAGAGCTGGAGGGGGCGTAACAAAATCTACGGCGGGTATTGATTTGTTTTTATAATTACTTATATTTGAGTAAACAGCGAAGGCAAATCATTTAAAACAAACAGGAGAAGCAATTTGGAGAGACCTCTACTTATTTAATAACTATTTAGGGAAATAAAAGAGAGAGAGGAATCCTATGAAATTGCAAGGGAAAAATGACCAGGAACTGATCCGCATGTATCTTACTGGCCGCGAAGAAGGTTTGGAGGAATTAATCCGCCGTTATAAATCAAAAATATTTACGTCCATTTACATTCTTACCAAAGACCAATATTTGGCGGAGGATATCTTTCAGGAGGCTTTTATTAAAGTAATAAACACGCTGAAGTCCGGCAAGTACAATGAAGAAGGTAAATTTCTTCCATGGGTGATGCGTATCGCGCATAACCTGGTGATCGACCACTTCAGAAAGGAAAAAAGAACTCCTTTGATCATTACCAGCGAAGGCTTTGATATTTTTGATGTGCTGGGGCTGCAAGATGAAAGTACAGAAGAGCGAATCGTGAGAGAACAAACATACAAAGATATCCGCTCGCTGATTCAGTTGCTGCCATCAGAACAAAAAGAAGTATTGATTATGCGCCATTACGCGGATATGAGCTTCAAGGATATTGCCGAATTTACGGATGTAAGTATCAACACAGCACTGGGACGTATGCGCTACGCTTTAAGCAATTTGCGTCGCATGCTCAAGACTAAGGAGCTGAGCCTGAAGGCTAGTTAATATATTGTCTTCCAAAAGCATGGTGCTGTCAGATCCCGCTAGCATGGGTTCAGGCATATAAAAGGTAAAACTTACAGCTATTATAAAATAAATCATAAGCAAGAGCGTTTTTAGGTATAGTAATTTAAAAACAACGCTTGCTTATGATTAACACCTCTACACATCTACACTTGGTTCGTCTTGATGACAACAGCTCCCATCAGGATAACTTATCGCGCGAAGAGCAGGACATGCTTGATTTTATTCAGCCTGCGTTAGATAAGAATCTTTGCGAACCAGATCCGCTGATCATTGCCAAGCTTTTAGAACATTCCGCAAAATTTAAGGATTGATATACAATTCTTAAATTTACGCATGCGAAAACAAGAACGCTTTAAGGCTTTTGTCGAATACTTTTCTACTCATCAGCCCGATGCTAAAACAGAACTTCATTATAGCAACCCCTACGAGTTGCTGGTAGCTGTTGTTCTGTCTGCTCAATGTACCGACAAACGTATCAATCAGGTGACGCCGGCGCTTTTTCTTAAGTATCCGGATGCTGAAAGCTTATCGTTGGCACACCCCGAGGAGGTCTTCGGCTATATACGTTCTGTGAGTTACCCCAACAACAAAGCGAAACATTTGGTAGGCATGGCCAATAAGCTGGTAAACGATTTCGGTGGTATTGTGCCCTCGGACATCAACGATCTACAAAAGATGCCCGGTGTTGGTAGAAAGACTGCCAATGTTATCGCTTCTGTTATTCATCATGCTCCGGCAATGGCTGTAGATACACATGTGTTTCGGGTATCAAACCGACTGGGACTTACTACCAATGCCAAAACACCCCTGGCTGTGGAGCGCCAGCTCGTTAAGTTTCTGCCAGAGGAGACCCTTGCGGTAGCTCATCATTGGTTAATTCTTCATGGTCGTTATATTTGTCTGGCACGTACACCGAAATGTGATATCTGTCCGATTTCCTGGTTTTGCAAATACTATGAGCAGCATATAATAAAGGCTAAGAAAACGACTAAAATTTCCAATTAGTAACCTTTTACAATACTAATGATATTAGCATTAAATAATTTATTACCTTTACACTTGTAAAATCTGAAAAATGAGTAATCCGGATAAATTAAAAGCACTACAGTTAACTTTAGATAAACTCGAAAAATCTTACGGCAAGGGTACAGTAATGAAACTTGGCGATACTGCCGTAGAACCTATCGAATGTATTTCAACCGGTTCCATAGGCCTTGACGTTGCTTTGGGTATCGGTGGCTTACCGAAAGGAAGAATCATTGAAATTTATGGACCTGAATCTTCGGGTAAAACAACACTGGCGATCCATGCTATAGCTGAAGCGCAGAAACAAGGTGGCATTGCCGCTTTTATTGATGCGGAACACGCTTTCGACAAGTTCTACGCGAGCAAGCTGGGTGTTGATATCGAGAATCTGTTGATTTCTCAGCCTGACCATGGCGAGCAAGCTTTAGAGATTGCTGACAACCTTATACGTTCAGGAGCTATCGACATCATCGTTATTGACTCTGTAGCAGCCCTGGTTCCAAAGGGGGAGATCGAAGGCGAAATGGGTGAATCGAAAATGGGCTTACAGGCACGTCTGATGTCACAAGCGCTACGTAAGCTTACCGGAACGATTTCGAAGACAGGATGTTGCTGTATCTTCATCAATCAGTTACGTGATAAGATCGGCGTAATGTTCGGAAACCCTGAAACGACGACCGGTGGTAACGCACTGAAGTTTTACTCATCGGTACGTCTCGATGTACGGAGAACGTCACAGATTAAAGACACTGACGAGGTGTCTGGAAATCGCGTGAAAGTGAAAATTGTTAAAAATAAGGTTGCACCTCCTTTCCGTATCGCTGAATTTGACATTATGTTCGGTGAGGGTATTTCTAAAGCAGGAGAAATCATTGACCTGGGTGTTGATTTCGAGATCATTAAGAAGTCAGGCTCCTGGTTCAGCTACGGTGACACTAAATTAGGTCAAGGTCGCGATGCTGTGAAACAACTACTTTTGGACAATCCGGACTTAATGGACGAGCTGGAAGGCCGTATCAGAGAGGCTGTTCTCACAAAAGCGGATAATTAATATAGGCTCGTCCTTAAGCTGAGTAAGGTGAATGCAGAAGCAGCACCATGACACGCTTAAGATACGAGCTATCATAACAAAGGGTCGGAGTCATATCATTCCGACCCTTTCTATTTAAGGCATATTGTTATCTACGGAGCGCAATCGCGACCGAGATCTATCTGACAAATTACGTTCAGAATTAGTTTTCCGACGGTAAAAGAGCTGGAAAATTAAACAGCATAATGAGGCATAATAGTATTATCGTCAGGGAAAATCCATGGTGACCTCATTTTCCCAGGCTTCGTCAATAACAACACCTGCTGCTACATCAACTGGTCTAAAAAGTTTTCCTGACAACGTATACCTGGTATTTCTAAGCATCAGCACATCGCTTAATCTCACCTGCTTAACAAGCTTACTTGCATTGTAGGCTTTTATACTTATAGACACCGGAAATACTGTATTCAGCATGGGGATTTTCAATGAGGGCTTAACACGATCTTCCTGCTGAATAAACGTCCTGGAAATCAACTTTGGTTTTCCCTTGGTAGCGCCCGAACCAACACTTGCGTCAACTTGCCCCGAAGAGAGGTTCAGGCGGTCGTATTCATTAGCCATCGCAACCTCGATGCGCGTAACAGACTCCGGGATCGTCTCATCAAACTCTACATTGAGCAAGGAGGTCATACGTTTGAGAACCACTTCATGCGAAGGCGCATCCTCTGAAATATCCAGATTCAGGGTAGCGAGAAAAACCTCCTCTTCGGGATTTTTGACCATAAGGCCAATTCTATTGAATACCGTGGATTCTGTAAAAATGTTTTCGCCCTTTAAACCGACCACTACAATGTGATAGCTACCCGCTTCCAGCACATCTCGGATAGATCCAAAATCAGGATCAGAAAGCTGGAAGCTTCTATTACTTACCGGATTCCCGTCGGCGTCAAAAGCGAAATAATACAAATAGTTGATTGTCTCGCTAAGGGATCGGGCGGGGCTTGCTGCCGGAGTACTTCTGGCAGCATCAACGAAAGAGAAATTGCCGCTAACCTTAAACGTCACCGCTATAGGTGCAAGGTCAGGCTTCTGGTAACTATCTTTTTTGCATGAGCAAAAGGCAACCAGTAGCGCAATAGGCAGGGAATAAGCATACCGTATCATAAGCTAAACTTTAATGGATTAAGTTCAACCCCTAAATGATACATTTTCGAATTGGTAGTTATAGCATATCAAATATACAACTATTTAAAACTTAGCATATAAAACGCAGTCCCGTGATTAAAAAGTCATATCAGATAATAAGGCATTTTTGAAAGCTACGGGTAAAAAAAAAGAAACCGGTCAGATCTGACCGGTTTCCCTGTATGTGATAGAATAGAGACTGCAGTCTATTTACATGCTTCTTCAAGCATCTTCAGGTTATTCTGAGGAGCTTTCTCACCGATGATCTCACCAGCAGCAGCATTGTCTCCAACAGTAGCAACATTTACAGCAGCAACCTGTTTGTTACCAACCGTCTTAACTTTGTCACCCCATACAGCTCTAAAGTCATATCTCTTATTAACATCAAGAGTTGTAGTGGAGATAAATCCGTTAGACACCGTACCCAGCAAATTGAAGTTTGCAGTTCCTGTCTCTCTGTAATATAAGATAAATGTAGGAAGTACTTCTACTCTTACTGGTTGACCAGGACATCTTACATACAGCTGCAAGCTAACTACAGGCTGTTCAGTAAGAGCTGATAATGTAACCGTATTTGTAGAACCACAATCAATGTTTACAGTCTGATTAGCGATCTGCTGACCAGTGTTAGCATGAGAAACAGTTACTGTAACAGGACCTGTAGGGATAACAGGCAGACGAACCTGATTAGCAACAGATGTGATGTCGAATACAGATTCAAACACGTTTCCAGTAGTGTTTGATACGCTAACACGCAGAGGATAAGAAACACCTTCCTGCATCCACGCGCTACCGTCTAATCTTAATGAACTTGAGGCACAAGCTTCACCAAGGTCAGAGCCAATCCAGGTAGTAAGGTGAGTTACCTGATATTCGAGAGCCAAACTTGAACCATTCTGAACAACAGTACCAGGACCTTCATACTGGAACATTCCAGTTTCAGATTTATAGCTGTATACAGAAATAATATCACCCACCTTAGCTACTGCATTGGTAGCAGAATTAATATAAGTAGGATCAATATCCTGAGTAATAGTGATAGGTTTGGAGAATGAACTTACCTCCTGACCACCGACTGTAAACTCAATGTCAGTTACCGCTGCAGGGTTAAAAGTACCAGCAATGATATTACCGCTTGCATCTCTGATCATCTCGGAGCTAAGGCTACCGCCTGGGAACACTGACAATCCGCCTTCAGAACGAGGATCGATGTTTACAAGTGTTGTAGCTAAAGTACCACCAGATAATACGGCACCATTAGCATCACGGAATTGAGTACCGGCATCAATGTCTATGGTGGTAACCATAGAAGTTCCGTTTTCAGCGCGAGTACCTATAGTAACATCACTAGCCACCGCATTTCCAGCAAGAGCTACTGAAGGTTTCTCAACAGAAACACCCTCAACCGGATTATTCAGGTCAAGTACGTATACAGGTTTCTCTTCGAAAGCATCTTTAGAATCAACTGTAAACGGAATATTTACATTCATGATGTTGGCTCCGCTCACCTTAACGTTAAACTCTAAAGGATTACCTTCAGTAGGCATCTGGCGAGGGTCAATACCAAGGTTAATTCTACCATCAGCATCTACAGTGAAAGTCTTGGTAGCGGCAAGGCTATAAATAGCAGCAGCATCAGGACCAGTGATCTCAACAGTCAGGCCACTTGGAAGAGCCTGGCCATCTTTCGCATTAAATACGCGTACAGATCTTTTTAACTTAAATATATCCGCATTAATGGTTACGGTAATGTCGTCAGTCGGATTCTTACATGTGTAAGAGAAAAAACTCAACTGCACTAAAAACAAAAGGTATAATATCTTTTTCATAATTCTCACGTTGTAAGCAATCTATTAATAATTGAATTTCAATCCGATTTCCAGGTTAGGCAACCAACGGTAGTCGTTAAGATTTCTCTCAAGGATAGGCTGATTTCTAACATCATTTCCTTCAAACAGATTTGTTGCACTAGCTGCTACGTCAGGCTTTCCAAGGTAGAACACCCCTAAATCAACACCCAGACTTAAAGGACCAGCAATGCGGATATTCTGCCAGCCGATACCAGCGTAAGGAGCAACACCTTTCCAGCTAACATCAGCTTTCAGGTAACCTACTTCATCAGGAGTCATGCTATACTCCGGACTAACAACATAGTCATCAGTAAGCTTAATAGTAGCTGTACCTTTAGCTTTGTAGAAATAAGCGACACCTACGGTAAGGTTCATTCTGTTGAAGAAAGCACCTGCATTAGGAAAAGGATTCCAGTCCAAGAAGAGATGGTGATTCAGGAAGTCAACTTCCAATTCAGTATCATAATCATAGCTACTGTTAAAGCTACGTACTGTGTTGGTAGTAAAAGGAAGTAAGCTAGTACCAAGTCGCAGGTTAAGACGTTGGCCTAAAGCTACACCAGCTTCGACACCATAACCCTGAGTACCTCCTATTAAGCCAACACTTGGCTGAAAGGGCCTGAACTCCTTGCGAGTGGAGCCACTTAACACATCTTGCGCGTGGCTCGGGAGACCCCACAATACAGCAAGGCACATCCCAAAAAATAAGAACGTTGTTTTCATATTACTTTATTTACGATTAAGCGAGTTTAGAATCAATAATTTCCGAAAACAATTTCTTTAAAATTTGCTAGTTACCAATACAGAACACAAATCCTCCCCCCTAAGGTGTCCTGCAGACTTTAAAGTAGTAGTAGACAGATGTATTAACCGGCGTTTTCTTCGCCTTTAAATATATTAATTACGGTCATGAATATCACCTTCACATCTAACATGCTGCTCCAGTTTTCCATATACCAGATGTCGTGCTCCACACGTTTCTCCATCAATACCTGATCCTTGGTTTCCCCACGAAAGCCATTTACCTGAGCCCAACCCGTAATACCAGGCTTAAGGAACTGGCGAACCATGTACCGATCAATGATAGCGCTATATTGTTCTGTATGCTTAAGCATATGTGGCCTTGGCCCCACAATACTCATATCGCCAATGAGAACGTTAAAGAACTGTGGAAATTCGTCCAAGCTGGTTTTCCTCAGAAATGCGCCAATTTTAGTGATTCGGCTATCGCCCTTCTTGGCCTGCACCTTATCACTATCATTGTTAACATGCATACTTCTGAACTTAAAACACCAAAACGGCAAATTGTTTCGACCACTACGTAATTGTTTGAAAAAAATTGGTCCGGGACTTTCAAGCTTTATTAAGATTGCCAGAAGTGGAACAAGCCAGCTAAGTACAAAAATAATAACCATTGAGCTGAAAAGAATGTCGAACATACGCTTTTTGAAACGATTGTCTACATTCTCCAAAGGCTCGTGGCGCAAACTGATCACGGGAAAATCACCAATATAGCTTACTGAGAATGGTGCGGTAAGTGAACCGGATAAATCAGGAACAAACTTTAGACGCACGCATTGCTTCTCTGCCTCGTCAAGCAAAGCACGAGCCGCCGACATTCTATCAGGAGTAAGAGACACATAAACTTCCTGAACTCCTAAAGTTGCAGCTCTGGCAATTTCTTTACATGCAGCTGGAACAAGATCACCGTTGTCTCCAACAAACAGGGTGTCTTCATCTTCGAGGAAACCCTCAAACTTATAGCTTTGACTTTTCTCCAGCATACCCGCTAAACGGAGCGAGGTACTATTTCTTCCTAAAACTGCCACCGGGCGCCCTATGCGGTAACGCCGTGTGATGATAAATTCTAATACAGTGCCGGCAAACCTGCTGATAAGGAAAAACAGAGTATATAAACCATAAAGGCTGATTACAAAACCCCGCGAGATGTCGATATTTTTCGAGAAAGCAAGGTAAGCAATAAGTATCGCTCCATGCACTACTACCGAACGCCACGTTGCTCTATATATACCTATAAGATCATCGAGCGATGAACTACGGTACATCCCGACAACACTTGAGGCGAATAACCAAATAAGATTACAAATAAGGAAGGCATTTCTATAGGTGTCATTTCCATAGATGTCAATACTCTTACTAACTGTTAAAAAATAAGATGCTGCAAAAGCAGTATTTATCAACAGCAAGTCTGAAACAAAGAGCACTAACCTTAGCAAGTACCTGTATCGCGACTGCATAATATTTTAATTAGATGTATGGTAAGTGGCAAAACAGGCCACCTTATCGTTGATATAAGTAGATATAGAGAGCTTTTTAACAATGCACAACATTCCCCAACCCGCTAATTGCCTAAAGAGCAAAGCAAGATCATGTCACGCTACTAATTTCCGCGTTTTATAACTATAAAATCTTTAGAGCACGTGTTACAATTATAAGTATGTATAGGTAACCAGAAAAAATACTTATCCAGAATCCCCTTATTCGGCACCTGCTTATTTGAATAACCATTACACTTTGGGCACATATGCATTGGTCCAAATTCCGAATGTGAACCTTTTAATGCCAGTTCAAGTTTAGTTGTTGCATTCATAGAGAGAGGCGTTTTTGTATATGTAAAAATAAAAAGTTCTAAAATAATTTCCAACAATAATTAAAAGAATTCAATAAAATGCTGATTAAATTACCAACAACCTAACAGCTGATTTTCTAAAATGTTCTTAGTCACAAAAAAAATAAAACACACATTAAGGTTTAACCAAGGGGATCGAGAAGGTTTTATCTTGCACTTATAGTAACTGAAATATTTTTTGAAGCAAGGATACAGAGTATCGGCAAAAACGAGGATTAGGGAGCAGGATAAAAAATTATGGAAAAGATTTCCATAAAAGAGAGCGAGATCTGGAGCACCCCAGGTACTCCAGATTTAAACTTAGTGCAAAAAAACACTATTAAATAAAGTCCGAACCAAAGCGTTCTTTCACATCCGCAACGATCTGTTTCACCTCCTGCTCAGAACTTCTAGGCACAATCATCAGGGTATTATTTGACTCTGCAATGATAAAATCACTTAAGCCTTTGACTATTAATTTCTTTCCAGCAGGCAGATTAATCATACATCCGCTTGCGTTGTAAAGAATAGCTTCGTTAGAAGGATTCACTACGTTGGCACTATCATCCTTAGATGCGAGATCATAAAGAGAAGCCCAGGTACCCAAGTCAGACCAGCCAAAATCTACAGGAAGAACAATTACATTATCCGCCCGCTCCATCAGTCCGTAATCTATTGAGATATTTTCGCAGTTTCCGTAATTCTCAATAATGAAGCTTTTCTCCTGCGGGGTGTTGTATAGCTCCTGAGCACCCGCAAACAGGGTATTGATCTGAGGCATATGCATTTCAAAACCTTTCAAAGCGGAGGCGGCACTCCAGATGAATATACCGGCGTTCCATAGGTATTCACCACTGGCGACAAATTCTTTAGCCTTCTCAAGGACTGGCTTCTCTGTAAATTGCTTAACCTGATGAAAGCCTTCGCCAACGATATCTTTATCGAAGTTAATATACCCATATCCGGTATCAGGACGCGATGGCTGAATACCCAGTGTTATAAGTACGTCGGCAGACGATGCCATATTCAACGCGTTTGTAACATCAGCTGTAAACTGTGCCGTATCCAGGATTAAGTGATCAGACGGAGCAATCACCATCGCCGCATGAGGATCGCGCGCATAGATTTTGTGTGTGGCATAAGCGATACAAGGCGCTGTATTGCGCATTGCGGGTTCACATAATACCTGATCTTCGCCAATACCAGCCAGCTGTTCCAATACCAAATCCTTATATTTTTCATTTGTAAGAATATAGATATTCTCCACGGGCACAATTGCCTTAAAGCGGTCAAAAGTTGCCTGAATGAGGCTCTTGCCTGTACCTGCGATATCGATAAATTGTTTAGGATACGAAGTTCTGCTTACTGGCCAGAAACGGCTTCCCACACCGCCAGCCATAATAACTGCATAATAATTGTTTTGCATTCTGAACGTTAAAATTTCAATATGGTTAAATATTTATTCTTCAAAAATGTTTCGGCTCGATCTCCAAAGCTATATAAAATAGGAGGAGAATAATAATACCAAAAGATTTATGTGCACTTTTTCACACTAAGCTACTTTCAGTGGAAAGTAATTTTCACACATTCAATCAATATTTGATAGCGCTAACACCCACCGAAACAACTAAACAAGTAGCGGCACAACTAAATTTTGTAAATTAGAGCCTAATTCGATGGGGATGAGTTTAAGTTATTACATTTTAGAGTAAATTCGACCTTACGAAATGCAATTTATAATTATTTAATATTCACGTTGCATTATCTGAACATCTTTCACTGAAAATGCAATAAATAATTCAACAAATAATGATTAAAGGTTTTTTCAATATTCCAACTCCTGTTAACGAACCGGTACTTTCTTATGCTCCGGGGAGCCGCGAGCGTTCACTATTAAAAGAAGCAATTACTGAGGCGTATTCTGAGCAAGTGGATATACCTATGTACATCGGTGGCAAAGAGATACGCACAGGCAATACTGTTGACATTAAGCCTCCGCACAATCTGTTGCACACCATTGGCCGTTATCATAAAGGCGAAAAAAGTCATGTCAGCGATGCAATCGAGGCGGCTTTAGCTGCAAAAGATAAATGGGAAGCCCTATCCTGGGAAAACAGAGCTGCTATATTTTTAAAAGCTGCGGATCTTCTCGCAGGACCATATCGCTACAAAATAAACGCGGCAACCATGCTTGGACAATCAAAGAACGCTTTTCAGGCGGAAATTGACTCAGCATGTGAGCTTGTAGATTTTCTGCGTTTCAACGTAACCTACATGACGGAAATTTACGCGCAGCAACCACCGATCTCTCCTTCCGGAAGCTGGAACCGCGTAGAACAACGACCACTGGAAGGTTTCGTTTTCGCGTTAACACCATTTAACTTCACTGCCATCTCAGGTAATCTTCCTGCCTCTGCAGCACTTATGGGCAACGTTGTGGTATGGAAACCGTCCAATGCGCAGATCTATTCCGCAAGAGTCATTATGGAAGTGTTCCGTGAAGCAGGACTCCCAGATGGAGTAATTAATTTGGTATATGTATCAGGCCCTGAAGCTGGAGAGGTAATCTTCAACCACCCCGAGTTTGCAGGAATTCATTTTACAGGTTCAACTGCAGTATTCCAGGATATTTGGAAAACTATTGGAAATAACATTCATAAATATAAGAGCTACCCTCGCATTGTCGGAGAAACAGGCGGTAAGGACTATATTCTTGTAGAAAAATCGGCCGATGTTAAAGTTGCAGCCACTGCTATTCTGCGTGGGGCATTTGAATATCAGGGACAAAAGTGCTCTGCGGCATCACGCGTATATATCTCAGCCGCACTTTGGCCAGAACTCAAGCCTCTGATTCTTGAGGAGCTCGCAACTTTCAAAGTGGGACCTGTAGAAGATTTCAGCAATTTCATTAACGCTGTAATTGATGAAAAAGCATTCGACAAACTTACTGCCGCTATTGATTCCGCAAAAGCAGATCCAACTGTGCAAGTTATCGCGGGAGGCACATACGACAAATCCAGAGGGTATTTCATACAACCTACCATTATCGAGACTAGCGATCCTCACTACATAACCATGAAAGAGGAGCTGTTCGGACCGGTATTAACCGTTTACGTATATGAAGACGCAAAGTTCGATGAAACGCTTCAGTTAATTGACACTACCTCTGAATATGCACTTACCGGCGCTATCATCGCTACCGATCGTTACGTTATCGATAAAGCAACGTATGTATTGCGCAATTCCGCAGGAAACTTCTATGTCAACGACAAATGTACCGGAGCTGTGGTAGGTCAACAGCCATTTGGAGGCGCCCGGGGTTCAGGTACTAACGACAAGGCTGGATCAATGATCAACCTGTTACGCTGGGTATCTCCGAGAACAATCAAGGAAACCATGGCCACCGCCAAAAATTACAGATATCCTTTTCACGAAGAAGAATAATTCCTTTCAAAAGCGGCTACCACAAGGGGCGGCCGCTTTTTTGAAACTATTGCCTACCTAATTAAAGCTAAATCACGTGATCCGTTCTACCCGATACCTCTTCTTATCTATAACCTTCCTGGGAATTGCTGCGTTAATATTCAGCGCCTGTACGAAGGAGCGCAATTATGAATACAAGGCTTCAACGGAGCGAACGCTTCTTATCTATCTCGCAGGTGACAATTCACTTTCTTCGATATTAAATCAAGAATTAGAAACTTACCGTACGGCATGGGCTGAGCGCGGCACCAATTGCGTTATTTATACAGATCCGGGAAATGCGGCTCCTTGCCTGTTGTTGCTCAGAAAAGACAACCAGGGGAATAACACGATTCTCGACACGCTACAGAAATTTGAAGAACAGAATTCTGCAAGCGCTGCCACCCTGAGAAGCGTAATTGATTATACCACTTCAAAATTCCCGGCCAAGAGTTACGGTCTTATCTTCTCCTCCCACGCGTCCGGTTGGCTCCCGGAACATACACTTTCATATGGCCGCTATATTTCAAGCCTAGGCGCAGATTTTGCCGGTCCTGGGGTCAGTCAGCGAGGAAGTGAAATTGAATTGATAGACTTCGCTTCGGCAATTAAAGACAAGCAATTTAGCTTTATCATCTTCAATGCGTGTTTTATGGGAGGAGTAGAGGTAGCTTATGAATTACGAAACAAGACAGATTATATTTTGGCTTCTTCCGCGGAAATTCTTGAAGACGGATTCATGCCGACATTACCTTTCACTTTTACCAACCTTCTAACTTCTTCCACCGACGTTTTTGAGAATCTGTTAAACTTCGGCACCTCTTACCTATTGCATACCATGCAACAAAGCGGCGCGCAGCAGTCGACCACATTAAGCATCATAAAGACTTCTGAGCTCGACAACCTCGCTGCCTGGATGAAACTTAACACGTCGCTGAATTCCAATAATGAAGACATCACGGATATTCAGTATTTTGACCGGCCAGGGGTATATGGAGAAACTATTATTAAGCCCCGCTTTTTCGATTTACAACATATTGTTGAAAAACGTGTTAATAACTCCCAGTTACAAGAATTCAACGATCTTATCAATAAGACGGTATTATGGAAGGGAAATACACCATGGTTATTTCAAGGGTACGGAGGGATTGAGGTAAAACACCATTCCGGATTAAGCATGTACCTTTTTCAACCGGAACTGCAAGACCTCAATGCCAGTTACAAGAAACTCGCATGGTATATCAATACGCGCCCATAACCAGGAGCAACGCGAGTTGAGCATTTAGTGTATAAAAGTTATTGAACACTGGAGGTCTTACGTAGCTCCTCGGCATGTTTCATTTTGAGATAGACCCCGTTTGTCCAGCCGAAACCATCTTGATTTTCATATTCCCCACCGCCGCCAAGAAGGGTTATATCCTCAACATTATACTTTTCAAGCATTTTTCCGGTCTTCTTAAATACAGATTCATTTA
The DNA here is from genome assembly GCA_002454425.1 of Sphingobacteriaceae bacterium UBA6709. Taxonomy (GTDB): domain Bacteria; phylum Bacteroidota; class Bacteroidia; order Sphingobacteriales; family Sphingobacteriaceae; genus Arcticibacter. The sequence goes on along the minus strand of DKIV01000036.1, from coordinate 69,962 downwards.
GCGCTAACCACCTGGTGGCAATATTCGAAGCAAGAGTTGTATTTCCATACTTACTAAGACCAGAATAAGAAATCCATTGTAGGGGTGCCCAGCCATTAGGAGCATCCCATTGTTCACCAGTATTATTTAAACTGGTAACAACACCGCCAGCTTTGAGAAAACGTTTGCTTAGCGTGCGACCGACGGAGTCGGCACGAGAGGCGCTTACTAACTTAAAATATAAAGGGAACATTCCGGCAATGGAAAGATTTCCGGTAAAAGCTTTCTTTTTCCAATCAAAATCCTGGAACCAACCATTTTGCTTATCCCAACAGTAGCGTAAAATATTTTCCTTGCGAGCTTTAGCCAGTGCCGTCATATGGGAACTGGCGCTCTTGTCACCGGCTTTATTGTATGCTGTGGCAAGCATATCCTCCAGATTATAGAGAAGACAATTCAGATCGACAGGAATAATGTCCGTGGTATGTATGCCGCTAAGTTTTCCGGATGCGTCAAGCCAGCGGGAAGAGAAATCCCAACCAGATTCAGCGCCTGAGCGGATATCCCGGTAAACAATCTTCTCATCACGCTTCGACTCCTTCGCTGTACGAACATCTTCGAGGTAGGCCTCCGGGCGGGGAAATTCACCAAGATCAAAATACCGGTTCATCACCACCCCTTTTTCTAGCACCACAAGATGATGATCGGCGCCTGAAACCTCTTTGTTACCTTTCATCCAGAAGAAATACTCCCGCTCTAAGGCATCACGGTTGGCTGCAAGAATTGAATCCGCGACGACTTTGCGTGACTCCATCACCAATCCTAACATGGCAGCAAAAAAAGGCGGTTGGGAACGCGAGAGATAATAGGTACGATTACCATTGGGCACAAAGCCATATGATCTTATCAGGTAAGCCAGATTATTTAGCATATCCTCAGCGAGTGCCTCCCTCCCACTCTCAATGAGTCCTAACATCGTAAAATATGAGTCCCAATAATATATTTCCTGAAATCTTCCGCCCGGCACGATATACGGATGAGGTAACTCAATCAGCGATGCAAAGCGACTATATTTATCAGCGTTTCGCTGTAGATGAGGCCACAATCGATCGATATGTTCCTCAACGCTTAATGACTTATCGCTCTTATATCTAACATCATCTTTCGTAGGAATAACAAAATTCTCTGCTACAAATGTCTTTAAATTGAAGTCCTTATCCTTGCTATCGCGGTTATACTTTTTAAGAATAACATCAGGATCCAGCTTAGGCAAACAATCTGGAAAGGTTTTACTATCAGGAAAGACATTCCCTGTTTGCACCGCCTGAAAGAGGCCGGGGAACAGCATCTCGGGACTGGATTTCTTTATACCATTACTCTCCTGTTTACAGCTACTGAGTTCTATAGACACCATTGAAATGACACAGAACACAAGGACACGGATTCGGACGTTTATTGAAGCGATCATAGTAAAACAACATGATTTCGCATACATGGTTTAAATATTTCTATTCTGCGATCCGCAACTGCTCCCATTCAATGGTTCTATTGTAAAATTTCTCAATCAACGAAGCAGCAACCTTGGGTAGTTATATTTTTGTGCCAATATTAATCTATCAACATGAAACTAAAATCATTATTGGCGGTAGCAGCCATCGCTGCTCTATCAGCATTTAAGCCAGCAGCGAAACCTGAAAGCTTCACGGTCGACACTCAGAAATCCAGCATTCAATGGGTAGGAAAGAAAGTAGCAGGTCAGCACAGCGGCACACTTAAAGTTCAATCAGGAACTTTAGCACTGGAGGGAAGCACATTAAAAGCAGGCGCATTCAAGGTAGATATGAACAGCATTACTTGTACCGATCTTGAGGGAGATGGTGCTAAGAAGCTTGAAGGACACCTTAAGAATGAAGACTTCTTCGCGACAACAAAATTCCCGGTAGCTGATTTCGCCATTACCAAAGTTAGTCCGGCAGCAGGTGGAAGCCTTATCGTTACCGGCAACCTCACAATTAAAGGAATAACAAAGGCTATTTCTTTCCCTGCAATGGTTAAGAGAACAGGCAATACTGTAGTTGCTACAGCCAAAGAGGTTAAAGTTGACCGCACGAAATATGATGTACGTTACGGATCTAAGAGCTTTTTCGACAGCATTGGCGACAAGGCCATTGATGATGAGTTTATTCTTAATGTAAACTTGGTTGCAAGCAAATAAATTTTACTTAAACAGGCGCAAACGCGCCTGTTTAGTTTATACTAGCCGATTAAGCCACTTTCAACTTTCCGTATTTTAAACGCGCCGTCCGCGAGCTCAACCCTTCCCATCGCTTCACTCTTAGCATGATAAAAGAGGCATACCCAATTTTCTTTCGCTGCCAACGTACCGAATTCTTCTCTTAGCTCCATAGAACGGGCACCATCATAGTCATACTTAGCCTTAAATTTACGTAACAGCTGCTCTGGTTCTGGTAAGACATCTCCTCCAAAAAACACCTTTTCACCATTCTCGCTTATCAGGAATACCTGATGAAACGGCGAATGCCCTCCCGTAACCTCATAGCTTATATGCTCGTCGAGAGAACCGTTCCCCTCAATAAACCTGATGCATCCACTACGTTGTACGATATCGAAAATCTCCGTTTTGTAAGAGGGCGAATTACTACTGTAAGCCATTTCCCACTCATCACGATTAATTACATATTCAGCATTGGGGAAGGTAAGTTCCATGATCCCGTCATTATCCCAAACCATACCTCCGGCATGATCATAGTGCAAATGTGACATTAACACCAGATTGACATCTTCGGGATCATAACCCGCCTTTCTGATATTTTCATGGATCAGCAAATGACCATCTTCATTCTTAAAGCCTAATCCGGTATCGATAACGATCAACGAATCAGACATCTCTATCAAAAAAGCTTGAACATATATAAAAAGCGAGGCCGGCCTGTCTTTCGCCTGATGGATTGCCGGATCAAAGGGTAGAAACTTCTTTGATTTATCTACGGAATATGATCCTTCAAAAAGTGGGAATACTTTCACTTCAAAAAACTAATCTGTTTATCAACAACTTGAGAACTAACAACGGGCAAATAGTATATTTAGTGCTATATTTACCCCTTAACCTAAACAAAGATATGCAAAAAAGGTGGGTTGAAAGCGTTGTAACAGATCCGGCAATGGTTAAGAATATACAGGATCTGCTAAATATTGATGAGGTACTCGCGGCACTTCTTGTGAACCGTGGATACACCTCATTCGAGTCTACGCGCGATTTTTTCAGACCCAGTTTATCTCAACTCCATGACCCCTTCCTGATGAAGGATATGGACAAAGCAATATCACGAATTGAAAGGGCTCTTACCAATAAAGAAAAGATTTTAATATTTGGCGATTACGATGTGGATGGCACCACTGCCGTGGCGCTTACTTACCGCTTTTTCAAGTCCTTTTACCATTCTATTGAATATTATATTCCCGACCGTTATAAAGAAGGGTACGGCATTTCCCGCGAAAGCATTGATTATGCTCAGTCAAAAGGAATCACGCTGATTATCGCCCTCGATTGCGGCATAAAATCAAACGATAAGATTGCTTATGCCAGTGAACTTGGCATTGATTTTATTATTTGCGACCATCATCTTCCCGGAGATACGATACCCAAGGCCACCGCGGTGCTTGACCCAAAGCAAAACGACTGCCCATATCCATATAAAGAACTCTCAGGTTGTGGTATCGGATTTAAGCTGATTCAGGCTTTTGCAGCAAAGAATAATTATCCGCAGGAAGACGTCAACTGCTATCTGGATCTTGTGGCTGTAAGCATCGCCTCTGATATTGTTCCCATCACAGGGGAGAATAGAATACTTGCGCATTTCGGATTACGCAGGCTGAATGAAAATCCATGTCATGGTCTTTTCGCTTTAATGCAGCTATCCGGCAAAAAAAACTTTGGCATCACAGAAATTATCTTCTCTATAGGCCCCCGGATCAATGCCGCCGGACGTATGGACGATGGCCGCCAGGCTGTAAGCTTACTTATTTCGCCTACATGCGACTGTGCGCAACTAAAGTGTAAGGAAATTGATCTTCATAATCAGGTACGAAAGGAGTTTGATTCGCAGATTACAGAAGAGGCACTCGCTATGATTGAAGCGGACGTAACGTCGCGAAATCGCAAAACAACAGTTGTATATAATGAATCCTGGCACAAAGGGGTTATCGGCATTGTCGCCTCCCGTCTTACTGAACGATATTACCGACCTACAATTGTTTTAACACGCTCAAACGGTCATATTGCTGGATCCGCGCGCTCAGTAATCGGCTACGACATTTATGGAGCGCTAAATAACTGTAGTGACCTTCTCGAACAATTTGGTGGCCATAAATATGCCGCGGGTCTGCTGCTTAAGCCTGAAAACGTACCTGCATTGCAGGAGCGCTTTGAAGATATTGTGGCTAATTCCATTTCTGATGCCTTGCTGGTGCAGGAAATAAACATTGACGCAGCTCTGGATCTTGACAAGATCAATGGTAAATTCTTCAGGATACTGAAGCAATTTTCACCTTTTGGACCGCTAAACGAAACACCTGTCTTCATCAGTAAAAATCTCAATATATGTACTCCTGCCCAGGTAGTCGGAAACAAACATCTTAAGCTTTCCGTTAAGGATTCTAACTCAAGAGAATTTGACTGCATTGCTTTCGGCATGGGTGAATACGCTGATCTAGTTAATAACGGAACAGCTGTCGACATATGCTATACTATCGAAGAAAACGAGTGGAAAGATCGAAAAAACGTTCAACTAAACATCAAAGGTATTCGTCCCTCAATAAAATGAATAAACAAGTTGACGCATAATTCAGTATAATTGATACTGCATACATATAAAACATTTACAGACTTAGGCTAGACAATGATACTTCGAGCAGAACACCTGGTAAAGAAATACAAGCAAAGGACCGTCGTCAACGATGTGTCGTTTCACGTGGCACAAGGAGAAATTGTAGGATTATTAGGCCCTAACGGAGCTGGAAAAACCACATCCTTCTACATGATCGTTGGTTTGATAAAGCCAAATGAAGGCCATGTTTATCTTGAATCAGAAGATATTACCGCCGACCCGATGTATCGTCGCGCGCAGAAAGGTATAGGCTATCTCGCCCAGGAAGCGTCCGTATTCAGGAAGCTTAGTGTTGAAGACAATATTTTGGCGGTACTGGAGATGCGGAAGCTAACGCGCGCAGAACAAAAAGATAAACTTGAAGAGCTTCTATCGGAGTTCAGTCTTCACCGTGTTCGTAAAAACCGCGGTGACCTTCTTTCCGGAGGTGAACGCCGCAGAACGGAAATCGCGCGAGCCCTTGCTGCCGATCCAAACTTTATTCTTCTTGATGAGCCTTTCGCTGGTGTTGACCCGATTGCAGTAGAAGAGATACAATCAATCGTGGCGAAGCTGAAAACCCGTAACATCGGGATTCTCATTACCGATCACAATGTACAGGAGACCCTGTCAATAACCGACCGCGCTTATCTGCTCACGGAAGGAAAAATCATGCTTACAGGTACTCCTCCGGAGATCGCAAATAATGAAATGGCTCGTAAGTTCTACCTCGGCCAGCACTTTGAACTGCGACAAAAGAAATTTACCGATTCAGCCTCATGACCTTTGTAAATTCAATATTCACATGGTTCATGAAGAAACGCATGCACCAGATAGAGCTCTTCGTAAAGTATCCACACGATGTTCAGGATGAGGTTTTCAGAAATCTTATCTCAGCGGCACGTAGCACGGAATGGGGTAAAAAGCATAACTACAACGGCATTTTCAACCATGAACAATTCAAAAGAAATGTCCCCATTCAAACCTACGATAGCTTAAAACCCTATATCGAACGTATGATGAAGGGTGAGCAAAACATCCTGTGGAACACTGAGATCAACTGGTTTGCAAAGTCTTCCGGCACTACCAATGACCGCAGCAAATTTATCCCTGTGAGCTCCGAGTCTTTAGAGGACTGCCATTTCAAGGGAGGTAAAGACTTACTATCGATGTACTGCAATAATCGCCCTGACTCGATGATCTTCACCGGAAAATCGCTGGCCATGGGTGGAAGTCATCAGGTGAATCAGGTCAACGAAAATATTCTTTACGGCGATTTATCCGCTGTTCTCATTAAGAATCTACCTATTTGGGCTGAATTCTACCGAACACCCGATCTCTCAATAACGCTCATGGAAAACTATGAGGAGAAGATTGAAAAAATGGCACGCGCCACCATCAACGTAAATGTAACTTCCATCTCGGGGGTCCCCACATGGACAGTGGTCCTCGCTAAACGTATTCTCGAGATTACCGGTAAAAGTAATTTGCTGGAGGTCTGGCCAAATCTGGAACTCTATATTCACGGAGCGGTCAAGTTTAGCCCCTACCGCGAGCAGTTCCGGCAACTGATACCCTCTTCAGATATGTATTATCTGGAAACATATAATGCTTCCGAGGGCTTTTTCGGCATTCAGGATCAGGCAAACTCTGAGGAAATGTTGCTGATGCTTGATTATGGTATCTACTACGAGTTCGTGCCGATGGAGAACATTGAACAAGAAAATCCGGAGACCGTTGAGCTTTCGGAAGTAGAAATCGGAAAGAACTACGCGATTATTATTTCTACCAACGGGGGACTTTGGCGCTACATGATTGGCGACACGATCATGTTTACCTCTCTGGATCCTTACCGCATACAGATCACCGGCAGAACCAAGCATTTCATTAACGCTTTCGGTGAGGAACTCATCATTGATAATGCGGAAAGGGCACTGACAAGAGCCTGTGCTGAAACTGGCGCGTCAATCACAGATTATACAGCTTGTCCCATTTACTTCGGAGATAATGAGTCTGGGGGACACGAATGGATCATTGAATTCGACACCATGCCCGCTAACCTCGAAGCATTTACGGATATTCTCGACAATACCCTGAGAGAGCTAAACTCTGATTATGACGCCAAACGCTTCAAAAATATGGCGCTTAAACGTCCTTTGATACATCAGGCTCCACAGGGCACGTTTTACAACTGGCTTCGCGACAAGGGTAAGCTCGGTGGGCAACATAAAGTGCCGCGTCTGGCCAATGAACGCAAGTATGTGGAAGACATTCTTGGGAGCATGAAAAGTATGAATAGAGTGACGTCCCTGTAATTAGAATACAAATCACGATCATCCTTTAAACAATAAGAGCCGCNNGCGGCTCTTATTGTTTAAAGGAGAGTGTCTTAAGCTTCGGATTTCTTCTCCGGAATCACCAAAGAAAGGATCACGCTCACCACGAGAATCGAGACAATAACGATCAGCGAATGAAGCGTTGTAAAACCAACCTTCTCTAAATAATTATGTGCCAGCATCTTCACACCTATGAAAGTAAGCAATACCGCTAGTCCGTACTTTAAGTAATGAAACTTGTGAATAATATTTACCAGTAAGAAAAACATCGACCTCAGTCCCAGAATCGCGAAGATATTAGAGAAGAATACGATATAAGGGTCCTTGGTTACGGAGAAGATCGCAGGAATAGAGTCAACTGCAAAGATCAAATCCGTAAATTCAATAATCAGTAACACCAGAAACATTGGGGTGACCATCTTCTTGCCGTCGATTCTCACAAAAAATTTGTTCCCCTCAAACTGGGGATGCACCGCAAAATACTTCGATGCGAATCGGACCACCTTGTGATTCTCGGGATCTATCTTCTCATCATCATCCGCGTTCACAAACATCATGATGCCCGTGTAAATGAGGAATGCTCCAAACAGATATAAGATCCATCCAAAGGTACTTATTAAGGTAGCACCAATAAATATAAAGAGGAATCGCATAATCAGCGCACCGATAATTCCCCAAAACAATACCCGGTGATAGTATTTAGGATCTACCGCAAAGGCGGTAAATATCAATACCATTACGAATATGTTGTCGACAGACAACGCGTATTCGATGATGTAACCAGTAATAAACTCAAGAGCGAGATTATGCCTATATGCGGCCAGACTGGCGCTGAAGTCGCTCATATTGAGCTTTATGTTATGAGCATGAGCAGAACTCACCTCTCTTAACCGCTCAAAGCTATCAACTCCGTGTAGCAACTCACCCTTAAAGTTCAGCAACAAGTAAAAGCCTATAGCAAAGCACACCCATATCGAGCTCATGATACCAGCCTCTTTCATGCTAACCACATGATCGCGCTTATTAAAAAGACCAAGGTCTATAGCGAGCATCAGAATGATGAAGACTATAAATCCTCCAAAGAAAATTATCTCGTTTGACATATTATTTTTTGCGTTCTGTAGTAAATCTCACCAACTGTTCCAACCCCTGACGGGCTTCATTCTCAGGGAAAGAGCTAAGAATTTCGAAAGCTTCATCCTGAAAGCGAAGCATCTGCATTTCAGCATATGCCAGACCGCCGTGATTCTTAACGAAATGTACCACCTCTGCCACCTTAGCGTTATCCTCGTTATGGTTCTTTACCAGATTAATAATGTAGCGCTTTTCCTTAGCCGAGGCCTTACTTAGCGCGTATATAAGAGGCAGGGTCATCTTTTTTTCCTTGATGTCTATCCCCAGGGGCTTACCAACATCATCAGTACCAAAGTCAAAAAGGTCATCCTTTATTTGAAAGGCCATACCTATCTTTTCCCCCAACAGCCGCATCTTCGAAACAACGTCCTGAGGCGCGCCGGCGGACGCCGCCCCACAGGCGCAACATGAAGCGATAAGCACCGCAGTCTTCTGCCGGATCACCTCGTAATACACCTCTTCTGAAATGTCTAACTTACGGGCTTTTTCCATCTGCAGCAACTCGCCTTCACTCATCTCTTTTATGGTATCAGAAATGATTTTCAGCAACGCAAAATCATCATTATTCAGCGCCATCATCATACCTGTAGCAAGCAGATAATCTCCTACAAGTACCGCCACCTTATTTTTCCATAAAGCATTTACGGAGAAGAATCCTCTACGCTCATATGAATTGTCAACAACATCGTCATGAACCAGCGTTGCCGTATGGATCAGCTCTACGAACGTTGCCGCGCGATAAGTGGCCTCGGTAATCCCGCCACACATACTAGCAGAGAAGAACACAAACATAGGTCGAATCTGCTTACCCTTGCGCTTGACTATATAGTGAGTAATTCTATCGAGTAGCGGAACGGAGCTTTTCATTGAGGACTTAAATTTTCCTTCGAAATTTTCCAGCTCTTTTTCTATAGGTTTTTTTATCTCATCAAGCTTTAACATGAAGTCTCGTTATACAATTTTATCAGACAGAGGTTATGTATTTGCCTGCAAACATAGTTTAAAAAAATCATCTTTGAAATAATTCAGGCGCGACAAAGATGTTTAGCAAGCATCCCTCGGCTTGCTTAACTCGCGCTCTATCGTCCCGCCTTGATAGGGCTCAAAAAAAAACACCAGACAAAAATTCGATGTCCGGTGTTTTCAAATATGAAGAGTTTAGAAAAGGGGCATTGATTTATTATTATTCAACGTCTGCATAAACAGGCTTCTTCACGCCGTTGTCGTATGGCTTAAGACTCTTCTTAAGTAACTTACGTGCAACGTGAATTCTTGTTTTTACAGTGCCTATCGGGATTTGTAAGTAATCTGCTATCTCATGATATTTATGTCCTTCAAAATACATGCTGAAAGGCACATAATACTCTTCAGGAAGACGATTCAACGCGAATTTGATGTCGTCCATAATGAACTTTGATTCGCCTTGATTTTTTGTTGAACTGAACACAAGGTTTGCTGAGGAAATCTCGTCAGATTTAGTAACAAATGAACTTACCTTTACAAATCGACGATAGTTATTAATAAAGGTATTCTTCATAATGGTGTATAACCATCCTTTCAAATTAGTTCCTTCTTTAAACTTATTATAATAAGTAATAGCCTTTAGAAGGGTATCCTGTACGAGATCATTGGCGTCATCAGCATCATGCGTAAAATGCAAAGCATACATTCTTAGTGAACTTGCCTGTCGCATTACCATTGTGTTAAATTCGATCTTTGTCATCTTTATAAAGGATTAAGGGTGATTTTTCAAATGTTTTTAATAGTAGATTATTTATCAACTTGTCTACTATGTTACAAACACTGTGCTAAAACTGCCCGCTACCTTCAGATGTTACAGATCAACGTCGGATTTAATACCAATTTAACATCAAATTGAGCTTATAAAATATTCACTTCCCGCTCTAATTCAACATCAAACTTTTGTAACACATCGCATATAATTCTGTGAGAAAAGTCATAAATCTCTGATCCTGACGCATTTCCCATATTAACTAGTACTAAGGCCTGATGTTTCCAAGTGCCAGCGTTGCCAATTATTTTTCCTTTCCAACCACATTGTTCAATTAACCAACCAGCGGCGAGCTTAACTGTACTATTTGACATACAGTAGTGTACTATGTCTGGAAAAAAGGACTTCAACTGTTCAAATTTTTCGATACTTACGATGGGGTTCTTGAAAAAACTACCGGCATTTCCAATGGTTGAAGGATCAGGCAACTTACCAACCCGTATATCTGATACAACTTTTGCCACATCACTGATGGCGGGATTATCGATTCCGCGTTTCTGTAATTCAAGAGCTATGGCGCCATATGAAAGATTTAATGAGGGACGAGTACTTAATTTAAATGAAACCTCAGTAATAATTGCCGAACCTTTAAAGTGTGATTTGAAAATACTATCGCGATAAGAGAAATTACAATCGCTTTTTTCAAATGTTCGTATTTCTCCGGTGTCAATAAGCAAAGCACGGCATGAGTAGAATACGTCTTTAAGCTCCACACCATACGCGCCGATATTCTGAACGGGGGCAGCGCCTACCGTACCAGGAATTAAACTTAAATTTTCAAGGCCCGCAAATCCATTCTCCACGGCATAGTTAACTAAATGATTCCATACGATTCCGCTTCCCGCTTTAAGGAACACATCTTCTCCTTGTTGCTCATAGCTTAAACCTCCGATGTTCATCTTGATGATGAGGCCATCAAAGTCGTGTGTGAAAAGCACATTGCTCCCTCCTCCGAGAATAAAACGCTTTTCGTTTTTCCAACGTTCGCTGGAGAAAAGCTCCAAAAGCTCGTCTTCGCTTTCTATTGTAGTAAACCATTTAGCCTTGGCTTCAATACCAAAAGAATTGTAAGTTTTCAGCGAGACATTTTCTGTAATATTCAGCATCTGTTATGAAATGAATGAGTTCTGTTAATTGTAATTATTAAAAGCCAGCTACATTATTTCTCCCTTTCGAGAAATCAGCCGGTCGTACTATACTAAATTGGTTCGAATTTCGTATTATTATCGATTGGTCGGAAATGAATTGATCATTTTATCGATTTCTATAAGCGGGGTAGCGGCTAGTATATACTATAAAACGCAGGTAAATGACCAACTATACATTCGCGCGTTAATATCCCCGTAAAATTGCATCTTAATCGATACTCGTAGAAACCGTTTACCAACATAACGATTATTTAATTACTTTTGGGAAAGTGGAAAACCAAGACAAGAAAAAAGAACTAATAATTGAGGCTGCACTAAAAAGATTTGCTCACTTTGGTCTTACCAAAACGACCATGACCGAGATAGCAAATGATCTTTCGCTTTCAAAAGCTCTGTTATATTATTACTTTCCAGATAAGCTTAGCTTATATTGTGCTGTGCTAAATTCTATTTTAATAGAAATGGAAAAAGTATTAAAGGAGGAAACCGAGTCAGCAAATAACAGCCAGCAAGCGGTATCCATTTTCCTTGCGCGCCGCCATGAGTTTCTATCCCGTTATTATAACCTTCTCGATTTTACCAAAATCACAGGTGCTGAAATTCCGGCAATATTAACCTGCATGTTTAATAAGGCCAAATCGTCCGAAATATCAACCCTGGTGGCAATCTTTGAAAAAGGAATAAAAAGAGGAGAGCTTCACCTGGAATTCGCTGCTGAGCAAACTGCCAATCTTCTTATTTTGGCTCTTAAAGGAGTAGTATTTGAGTCGTTACACAGTCCATCCAGGCCTTTTTTCCCAGAGAAAGAAGAATTTGAAAAAATCCTGCATAACCAAAATCAGCTTGCCCGAATTTTCATTTCCGGTCTTGAGTGCCAGCCACAGACTATGAACTGAGAAGGTAAATCAGTCCGAGCAACAAGGGATAAAGCACGCCGGATGCCATTTATCCTTCCAGGATCTTAAGATATATTCATCTAACTGTACAGGAGCATCCGGATGTATACGTGAATTATAAACCTTCTGTCTGGAAATAGATACCTCCGAAGGAGCTGTCAAGCCTGCATAATATATCTTGTTCGCCTTACAATATTCCGAAATAGGTTTACAAATCTTCTTCCAATATTTATTATCTGGATTCCCTGTAAAATACACATAACCAATGGAGGGGTATTTAGCGAGTAATGCTAAAATATCGTTTAATTGCAGTTTCAAGAAGGCATTGGAATGTATCTGTTCCGAGCAACTGCACACATTCTCCAGATCCGGGTCGTCTGATAGTTCAAAGTCTTCAATACCCAAAATCAGATCAGTAAGCGCGATACGATGTTCATTACAAAAATCCTTCCATAGAAGTTCCGCTCCTTCAAACCGCAAGCTCCTTTCTCCGTATAAACGCGGCAGTACCGACCAGAAATGATCGCCTCCGACATGATCATTTATACCCTCCCCCATAGCGCCGTGAAACCACTGTACATGTTCTCTATGGATGCAATCTGGCGTAAATGTACCTATTACTAATATCCGGGGATCAAAAGTCAGGCGATCTAATCCCACGTCATCAAGGAATTTGTTCGGACAAGTCATGTTTAAGTAGCGTTTGTGTAAATATAACACCCTCATCTAAAAAAACCGACCGCTATTATCAAGTGCGTTACAATTATTACATAAAAACCTCAAATTCTTTGAAATATTACCTGTCATGAATCGTCGGTATAATAAAATTAATAGTAACAGATTCGTTACTTGCAAACATTGAACTGAATATCGTATTTTTGACTAAAGAATTAAAACAGTCAAAATATTAAATGATAGAGAGCGAAAAAAAACGAGAGATGATCATCGAAAGAGCAATGGCCCGATTCATGCACTATGGTGTAAATAAAACTACCATGAACGAGATCGCTGAAGATATTGCAGTTACGCAATCCTCACTCTATTATTACTTCCCTGATAAAAGCAGTCTTCTCAGTGCGGTGATAAGCAGGATATTTGATGACTATAATCAGGCACTGCATAAGCTTATGAAAAAAGCCAATTCATTAAAATCGGGACTCGCCAGCCTCGTTGAGAAACGGATAGAATTCTCAAAAAAGTTTATCATGATGCAATTCAATGAGGTTGCCGCTGAAACGGTTCTCTACGGCGCATGTAATGAACAGATGCAGGATGGTAGAAACCGGGAGATTGACGCCCTGGCATCAATGTTCTCAAGATTCGTAAATCCGGATACTCCGGCTGCTGAAACACAGAAGACGGCCACGCTGTATTTGGATTCTATAACAGGACTTACGATGTGGGCTCTTTCTCCAACAAAAGGAAACATGCTGCAGGCTGACGACGCATTTATCAAAATTCGCAACAAAATGCACGAACTTAACAATATCTTTATAAAAGCTTTAGATTCAACCAACTAGTAATTATAGATTTTAGTGCAGAAGAAAAAACACATGAAACCAATCAATTTAATTATAGCATTCAGCATGGTGCTGTTCCTCTGCTTTGGAGCTTATGCGCAACCACGAAAGCTCACTCTTAAGGACGCTCTAAATTATGCGATTCAGAATAATGCCAACGTAAAGAAAGCGAAACTTGGCGCCGAAAGAGGTCGCTACAAAACGCAGGAAGTCAGGGCCCAGGCACTTCCTCAAATCAATGGCACCGGAAGTCTGCAATATAATCCCATCGTCGGAAAATTAGTTATTGGCGACCAGTCCTTTCAAATGGGACAACCCTGGAATTCGCAGGTAGGAGTACAATTCAGCCAACAGCTATTTAACCAGCAGGTATTTACCGGACTACAGGCTGCCCGCGCCAGCGAGAGATACTATGAGTTAAATACCGATTTGACAGAAGAACAGATCATCGAGCAAGTATCCGGACTCTATTACCAGATTCTTTTGAACAGGGAACAGTTGACCGTTATAGATACCAACATCCGCAATACACGTCGGATGGAGAAAACTATCGGCGCCCAGTATCAAAACGGATTAGCCAGGAAAATAGATCTTGACAGAGTTCATGTAAACCTCTCCAATTATCAAACCAGCTACGAGCAACTAAAAAGCAACATACAGCAACAGGAAAATCAGCTAAAATATGTTATTGGCATGCAGGTGAAGGAAGATATTTTTATTCCTGCGGAGCAACTGCAAGAAATCGACATGCGACCGGAAATGATTGACACGGTGAACTATGAAAACCGAGTGTCTTTCAAAATACTCAAACAACAGGAAACCCTTTACAAGCTGCAGGAAAAGGCTTACAAAGCCGAATACTACCCTACGCTCTCACTCACATCTGATTATTCTTATACAGGGATGAGCACCAAGTTCGACCTATATAAGAGCAACGGATCGGCCTTTTGGTACGAAGCAGCAAGTGTGGGCGTGGCGCTACGCATTCCGTTGTTTAATGGCTTCGCTACGCGTTCCCGCGTAAGACAAGCCAAAGTAGATATCCAGGAGAATTTCGTTGATCAACAGAATGCGATTCAGTCGTTGAACCTTGAAAATGAAAATGCGAAATCGCAAATAAGGAACACCATGAATACCATCAACACGCAGCGAGCCAATGTTAAACTTGCTGAAGATGTTTATAACAGCACAAAGAATAACTATAATAATGGACTAGCGACGTTAACAGATCTCCTTGATGCGGAAAGCTCGCTTACGGACGCAAAAAACAACTATAATCAAGCCCTGCTGAACTATAAGATATCAGAAATACAGCTCATAAAGGCCAAAGGAAACATCCAATCGCTTTTAAATTAATTATCGACTAATCGTAAAACGCAAAACCGAAATACATACAGAAAATGAAGAAGATCCTCATTACCATAATATCTGTACTTGCTGTAATAGCACTTATCGCCTGGATATTAAATAACAACAAGAAGAAGAACGAAGAGCAGACAAACATTGTTGCCCAGGGAAGTAGTGGAGACGTGGCTGTAAAGATTGAAAAAGCAAGCCTCCAAACCGCGGATATGAATTTTAATGCTAACGGAACGTTTGAAGCTCGTCAGGATCTTACCCTTGCCGCCGAAAGTGCCGGCAGGATTACACGCTTCACGGTAAACGAAGGCGATCATGTACGCAAAGGACAAGTTGTTGCCCGTATTGATGATGAAATACTTGGCATTGAAAGCCAGAACGCTCAGGCGTCCTTAGATAATGCCAAAAGAGACCTTCAGCGATATGAAAGCTCTTTTAAAACAGGAGGCGTAACACAACAGCAGGTAGACCAGCAACGTTTAGCTGTAACCAACGCACAGGCCCGCCTTCAAACTGCTCGCAGAAAAACCAATGACGCTGACGTTAAAGCACCCATTTCAGGCACCGTCAACAAAAGATTTATTGAAAATGGTTCCTATGTTACTGCCGGCGCCCAACTCTTTGAGATTGTTGACATCTCAACACTTAAGCTCAAAGTTAATGTGAACGAATCGCAGGTAGTAAATCTACAGAAAGGTGGCTCAGTAAAGATTATCTGTAATGTGTTCCCGGATAAGAATTTTACCGGCACCATTAACTTCATCGCCGCTAAAGCTGATGAGAGCCTGAACTTCCCGATCGAAATTCTGGTAAGTAATAATACGGCAAATGAATTAAGGGCTGGAATGTATGGTACCGCTGTGTTTGAATTACCGCAGCAAAAACCATCTATATTACTTTCACGCTCCGCATTCGTTGGAAGCGTCAGCAGTAACAAAGTCTTCATTTACGAAAACGGACAGGCCCGGGAGAGATCGGTTATCGCCGGACGCGTTATTGGCGAAAAAGTGGAAATCATTAAGGGGATTAGTCCTGGCGAGCAAGTTATCGTCAGCGGACAAATTAATCTTGTAGACGGCACAAAAGTTCAGATAGCAAAATAAAACTATCCGACCATCAGGATACAACTACAGGAATTAACTAAAGAAATAAAATGAAATTAGCTGAAATATCCATAAAACGACCTACCATCGTGGTGGTGCTGTTTACAGTGCTATCACTACTGGGCTTCCTAAGCTACAGGTCGCTAAACTACGAAATGCTACCTAAATTCAGCCTTGGGGTAGTTTCCATTGCCACGGTTTACCCGGGAGCATCGCCGGCAGAAGTAGAAAACACCGTCACGAAAAAGATTGAAGATGCCGTCGCCTCACTGGAAAACGTCAAGAAATTGAATTCCACATCGACGGAAGGCCTCTCGCTCGTTACGATCACCCTGACCAGTGAAGGAGATGCCGATTACGCGCTGAATGATGCTCAACGTAAAGTTAATGCCATCCTTGCAGATCTTCCGGAAGACGTAAAAGCACCCTCGCTTAATAAGTTTTCCCTTGACGATTTGCCCATCATCACCATGTCTACAACCTCCAACATGGATGATGCCGACTTTTACGACCTTGTAAAGAATAGAATCGTTCCTCGCATCTCCCGTGTTGATGGAGTTGCCCAGGTAAATATTATCGGTGGTCGTGAGCGTGAAATACAGGTAAATGTAGACGAGAAAAAACTCGAAAGTTACGGGCTGTCGCTCACCGCGGTCATGCAGACAATACAGAGTTCTAACCTCGACTTTCCGACAGGTAGTATTAAGACCGAAAAAAGCGATATCCTGATACGTTTGGCGGGAAAGTATGCTTCGGTGGATGACCTGCGAAATCTTATCGTATACGATAAAAGTGGCACTCAAATACGCCTGAAAGATATTGCTGACGTACAAGACACACAGAAGGATGTTGAAAAAGTTGCTCGTGTAGACCGTAAATCTGCCATCGCCCTGCAAGTAATGAAGCAGACCGATGCTAACGCGGTGAACGTAAGTGAAAATGTTCATAACATCATCAAAACCCTGACGGGCGACTATAAGAACATCAACCTTCAGTTGTCAATCGCTTCAGACAGCTCCATCTATACGCTGGAGTCAGCCGACGCGGTTATCCATGACCTTATCCTCGCCGTTATTCTCGTTGCATTCGTAATGCTATTCTTCCTGCATAGCTTACGTAACGCGGCTATTGTTATGGTATCTATCCCGGCTTCGCTCATTGCCACATTTATAGGTATGCAAATGCTGGATTTCACCTTGAATCTCATGTCACTCCTGGGGCTCTCCCTGGTGGTAGGTATTCTGGTCGATGATGCCATTGTGGTACTCGAAAACATCTATCGACATATGGAGATGGGAAAAAACAGAGTGCGCGCGGCCTATGACGCCACCAAAGAAATAGGCTTTACCGTAACGTCCATCACGCTGGTAATTGTTGTGGTATTCTTCCCTATTGCCATAAGCACCGGCTTTGTTTCCGACATCCTGCGTCAGTTCTGTATTGTCGTAATTATTGCCACCATGCTGAGCTTGTTGTCGTCATTCACGATCGTACCCTTGCTCTCCTCCCGCTTCGGAAAATTAGAACATATTGAAGGCAAAAACTTCTTCGGGCGCATCATCCTTCGCTTTGAGAAAGCGCTCGACAACTTCACAAAATGGATCACCAGCATCCTGGAATGGTCTTTAGGTCATAAGAAAACGGTAGTCCTGCTTACGGCACTTTTACTATTCGCCTCTGTAGGCCTTCTATTTGGTGGATACATCGGCGCGGAATTCTTCGCGCAAAGTGATCGCGGCGAATTTATTGTCCAGATAGAAATGCCGAAAGATGCCTCTGTCGAGCAGACAAACCTCGCCACAGCCAAAGCTGAAGCATTCCTTGCCAGGAAAAAAGAGGTAACGCGCCTCATTACTACGGTGGGACAAACAAGCGAGGATATGGGAAGCACACAGGCTACAGCCTATAAAGCAGAGATTACCGTGCAACTGGTAGACCGCAAAGAACGTAGCGATCCTTCTTCGGTATATGCCGCCAAGATAAAAAAGGAACTTGCTCCGGTGATGGTAGGCACCAAGATAAAAACTACCCCTGTGAGCATCATGGGTACCGCGGAACGCGCGCCTGTGGAAGTCGTGGTCATGGGATCCGAGCTGGATAGCGTCATGAAATTTGCCAAGGTAGTAGAAAAACAACTCGCCGGCATTTCAGGAGCTACAGAAATTAAGCTCTCCGTTGAAGAAGGAAATCCTGAAGTTCGCGTACAGGTCGACCGGGACAAAATGTCGTCCCTCGGTTTATCGCTGCAAACCGTCGGCTTAACCATGCAGACAGCCTTCAGCGGAAATACAGACTCAAAGTTCCGCCAGGGCGAGTACGAGTACGATATCAACATTCGTCTCGATAACTTTAATCGCCAGAGCATCGATGATGTTAAGAACCTTACTTTCGTAAATAACGCCGGACAAAAGATCAAGCTCAACCAATTTGCTTCAGTAGCGGAGAGCTCTGGTCCGAGTAAGCTGGAACGCCAGGACAAAAGCACCAAGGTATCTGTACAGGCCCAGGTTGTTGGAAAGCCATCGGGAACGGTATTCTCGGAGCTGGATGTAAAAATTAAAGACTTAAAACGTCCCGCCGGCGTTTCCTACATCTTCGGTGGTGACATGGAGAACCAGGCTGAAGGTTTCGGAACCCTCGGCGTTGCCCTGCTCATGTCTATCATTCTCGTATACCTCATCATGGTAGCGCTGTACGACAATTACATTTATCCGTTTGTGGTAATGTTCTCCATCCCATTATCAATTATCGGCGCCCTGCTGGCGCTGGCACTTACAAACAATTCACTGAACATTTTCACCATCCTTGGTCTGATCATGCTTATCGGTCTGGTGGCTAAAAATGCCATCATTCTTGTCGACTTTACCAATCAGCAGAAAGCGGAGGGTAAAAGTACCCGCGACGCCCTGATTATGGCAAACCACGCGCGACTGCGTCCTATCCTCATGACTACCATTGCCATGGTGATCGGTATGCTCCCCATCGCTCTTGCCAAGGGTGCCGGTGCAGAATGGAAAAACGGCCTGGCATGGGTAATTATCGGCGGACTTATCAGTTCTCTTTTCCTTACACTGGTCATTGTGCCCGTAATATATGAGGCGTTTGATAAGATCATGGATAAGCTGGGCTGGAATAAAAAAGATGTCGACATCGCGGCAGAAATGATCGCTGCTGTAGATGAAAAAGAAGTTGTTCATAATGAACGTACTGATATTCATCATCATTAAGAATCTATTCATTTAACACGAGCGGAAGCGTCCTGATCCAGGAAAATGCTTCCGCTTTATTTTTAATGTGTTGCGCTCCTTGATAAATTTTCATACTTTCAATTTCTTCAATCACTAAATGTATGAGAATCACTTTTTTCCTTATCTGCAGTCTGGCTCTTTTTTCCTTTACAACCCAGGCACAGACACCTTCAGATGCACATCTTAAAGCAGCCGACAAGCTCGTAACAACATTTTTATCGCCCGACAAACTGGAGAAGAGCTATTTAGCGGTTTATGAAACCATGCTTAACCAGGTTCCGGTAGAAAAACGGCAGAAGATGAAAGACGTGCTACTGACATTTTCAAAGAAATACGCAGGATACGACATCATCAAGCCTGAAATGACGCGTTTTTATGCCGAAACATTTTCTGAAGCGGAGATTGCTCAACTAACAAAGTTCTTTCTTACCCCTGTGGGCATGAAATATATTGACGAATCACCGCGGTTGGCGCAGAAGGCCATGCAAATCGGCCAAAAAGCGGTACAGGAACATGCGCAGGAACTACAGGACGAATTTAAAAAAGTCCTTGCTGAATAAATCCATCCGCTTAACCACTACATAAAAGCCGACCGATGCATATGACGGACGTTAACTATCGTACCAAGCAAACTTCTTCCCCGGCATGCCACTGAGATGGTTGCTGGGTTGGAAAACAGTCCACAAATCCAGGTTTAAAATTTAAACTATAAGTATAACCAGGACGTCGCACCGCCAATAACCCTCCCCAAAACCGCACTACCAGCAGACTGCATAAAAACTAGGCAGCTGTTAAAAAAATTTCTTAATTCGCTATAGGGCTTTCTTCACAAATTTCCATGTTCTCCCCGGCTAATGCTTAACCATGCATCTCCGGCAGTCCTAGCGAGGAAGTATCTCGGCCCTCATCTCACCCCCCCTGCTACCTACCTGGTTCGAGNNTGTCGATGAAATGTCGATCACCACTCGAGCGTCTCTCGAGTCTGTCTCGAACCCGTCTCGGAACAGGTGGGGCACAAGGGGGTACAAGCGGGAGCCGGGTCTGTGACCTGAACAGGTGCCCCCGGGGCTTTCTTAGGTGACATAGTGCGACATTGTGGGACATGCGCATATTGCACATTGAAGAGTTAAGCAACTGAAGGACATACCCTTGACTTGAGAAAAAGATTATTTCACCTTTGTTCTGTCAGCGATGCGTGCCGGTACCATTGCAGCTGGTCTGACAACTCCGATGTCGCCGGGAGGATTCAGGCGGCCTGAGAATCAAAACTATGGTCATGGTAGGAATTTCAAGCGGTGCGAAAGACGGCGTTGCAACGGACAGGGGGACAGCAAGCGGGCGGACATCAACAGTATCGGCTACGCGGCTTCAGGACTCCCGGTTTTACGAAAAGCGGCGTGCTGCTCATAATGGGTTCCGAATCCTCGGATAAGATCCCGGCCAGGGAAGTCGGGGTGCCAGGCGCCAAGTCTCGCACAAACAGAATGAATTTAATAGTACCGGGGAAGCCAGTTTCTGCATATCATATCCTTTCTAAGAAGCATACTGCTGCTATTGTTTCTGAAAAGCGTCATAGGCTTGTTCCCTTTGTCTTTCAAACCCGACGCAGGATAACTTTTATGTTTGGGTTATCCCGGATATGTTGAATACAAACACATGATTTGACACTAATAAAATTGAATTTCCGCCAACAAGCACAAAAAAACATTAGAAAATGTGATAATAATTTAAAAAAACACTAAAAGACCATACTTTAATTAACAAATTACCAATATTTATCCTTCATCTATATCTTTTTAACAAATATTAATAAAAACATATTACCTTTAAGAATACCATCTACTTACCGGGTTTCATATGTAGCAAACAACCTGTTACATTGAGCCGCATGTTGTTGTGCCATGACAGAGCTTACCCAAATACTACCCAATACGGAAAAAGATTTTTTCTTCCTGTACCATCATTGGTATTCGAAGTTATATTCATTCGTATATAAAAAAACCTCCTCAAAGGAGCTGGCGGAAGACGTAGCACAAAATACCTTTCTCAAAGTCTGGGAGCGCCGCAGACTTTTTAACGAAAACATCCTGTTTAGCACGCAACTATTTCAGATAGCCCGAACAAGTCTAATTGACGAATTACGGCGACAGGCGCTAAGTCGCAAGTATTCCGACTATGAGCGGCCCTTCCTTTCAAGAATGTACGAGAACATGGAACTCCAGCTACAATACCGTGATGAACTGGAGCAGGTAAAGAAGCTCCTCAAACAGATGCCCCTGATGCGGCAGCGAGTGTTCTTTATGCATAAATTCGATGAGCTTAGCTATAAGGAAATCGCTGTACAACTTGAGATATCTCCACGAACAGTAGAAAACCATATTTCATTGGCATTAAAATTTATTAGAAAATTTTTCAAAATGCTTTAGGGGTAAACATACCCTCAAACCGTATCACCTGTTAAAGAGCAATCAAAAACAGGTGATGACGGACAAAAAGCTTCTTAAGAAATTTATAAACAACCAATGCACGCTCGAAGAAGCAGAGCGAGTATCGCGCCTTCTTGAGGAATCGCCAGAGCTTCTGGAACAATTTCTTTCCGAAAAAGATTGGAATAACCATATACAACGAACGCCAGGCGCCAAGAGCTCCACAAGAATTGTAGCATGCATTTTTATCTTCTTCATAGGTCTTTTCGGACTGCGCCCTCAATACATAGGTTATTCTGAAGCCCCCAAAGCTTATCATCAGTATTTCATTAGCAATCACAGTGACACGACAGAGACGCAGCAACTATCGGACGGCAGCGTCGCAAAGCTATCCCCGGGGGCATATATGCTCACCAGGGTAAATGACCGATTGCCTTTACGTTATGTATTGGTATTCAACGGAGAGATCACCTTCCAGGTGGCGAAAGATAAGCACAAGCCATTTGTGGTAGAAAACGGCGGACTGCGTACAACAGCATTGGGAACACGATTCTTAATTCGACAAGACCAGGCCCATAAAACGTCGGGCGTATATCTTGAAGAAGGTAAAGTCAAAGTCGAAAAGATCAATGGGGTCAACGAGCGGAGCTATGTGTTGCTCCCTGGCGAGCACGTCACACTCAAGGCAGGCCAATCGCCGGCTTTCGCCAGCGATAATGATCGCGCAAAACAAAGATCGCTTAATAATGAGAGCAAGGCAGGATCTACCTACAGGAGACCCTCGAGCATTGCGGTGCGAGAAGACGGCGTTTACATGGATAACGCCAGCCTCGAATCTGCCTTAGATTTTCTGGCACAGGAACTGGAAACACCGGTAGCCAGCAATCCTTCCATAACAAGCAACTATTCTATTGTTGGTCGTTTTAGCTTACCCGATACCAATGTGGTAAACTATAAACGGAAGATGGCCGAGCAGATACTTCAGATTATCGTAGAGCTCAATCCTCTGACGCTAGAGAAAAAGTACAATACATTTATCATACATACCAAATCTCAAAAAAGCCATGACAAACTTTACTTCCGTCGCTAAGGCGTTTACCATGGTTCTGTTTCTGCTGGCGATCTCTAAGATCGCTACCGCGGGGAAGATCAATGGAATAGTGAAAAGCGCCAAAGGGGAACGCCTGATCGGCGTCAGCGTAGCTTTGAAAAGCCTGGACAATGACACAAAAGCTTCCGTATCTACGGATTCTCAGGGAGCTTTCTCATTCGCGGATTTGCCGCCCAGTGCCAAGTATCAATTAACGTTTACCTACATTGGATTTAAACGACATGTACAATACCCTGTTCAGGTAAAGGGCAATGCCACGACTTCATTATCCATTGTTCTCGAAGAAGACGCGATGCAGCTACAGGATGTGGTGGTAGTAGGTTATGGGCAGCAGCGCCGCGGTGATCTCACCGGATCCATTACTTCATTAAAAGCCGATGAGCTTACCAAAGGTGGCGCGGTGAGCAATGTTGCTCAGGCACTTCAGGGTAAAGCCGCCGGCGTTATTGTAACACAAAACTCTAAAGCTCCAGGTGGAAGTATCTCCATACGCATCCGGGGTGTAAACTCTATTAGTAGCACCAATGAACCGTTATACGTTATTGACGGGTTTCCGAGCAATAATGGGGTAAACATAAATCCCGATGATATCGCTTCTATGGAAATCCTGAAAGATGCTTCTGCCACAGCAATCTATGGGTCAAGAGGTGCGAATGGCGTAGTTTTGATAACTACAAAACGAGGAAAGACGGGTGAAAACAACATCGCCTACACAGGATATGTTGGCACGCAGCATCCTGTATCGCCTTTTAACATGCTGGGAAGTCAGGACTACATGCTTTTGGCTAACGCCTTATATAAAGAAATCGAGGGACAGGAAAATCAGGAGAATGGCGTCTATACAAAGTCGCAGCTTGAAACGGACGTAAATACCGACTGGATCAAGGCTACCACGCGCAATGGCGTATTACAGAATCATAACCTGCAATTTACCGGCGGCGGTGACAAGACCCGGGTGCTGAGCAGCTTCGGCTACTTCGACCAGGCAGGGATATTAAAAAATACAAATTTCTCGCGCTTCTCCGGGCGCGTAAACATTGACCAAACAGTAAATGACTATGTTAAAGCCGGAGCAACTATTTTCGCGCAACGCGAAAATTCTAATATACAGCTATATGATGGAAATATACTTAACTCGAATGTTCTTTATGGTATCTTAACGTATGACCCTACCGTACCGGTTTACAACGCCGATGGTAGCTTCGGTCGCCCTCCCGGAGGCAAGGGAGATAACCCACTGGCAAACCTGCTGTCAAGAACCAATGATGTTCAGCGTGATAAACTGAATGGAAATATGTTTCTGGAAGTGAAGCCAATGAAAGATCTCACCATCCGTATGGATGCCGGCACTGAAATTACCAAGGACGAATTGGGTTCTTATCTTAGCCGTGAGTCATATCAGGGAAGCATTGATAATGGGGTGGCCAACGTCTCTGACTATAGTCTTACACATAATCTCATCGACCTGTTCGTAACATATAACAAGAAGTTCAACGAGAAGCACAACCTTAGCCTGATGGGGGGCTATGCTTACGAGAAGTTTACCAACAATCGTAAAGGCATCAACGTATACGGCTTTTCCACTGATCTGTTTAAATACTACAATCTGGGAGCAGCTTCTACCATTACCGGCGTAAGCTCCTACCGTGCGGAAAATATGATGGCCTCGGTTTTCGGAAGAGCCAACTACTCATTTGACGATAAGTACTTGCTTACCGTAACTGTACGTCGTGACGGATCATCGCGCTTCGGATCTGAAAATCAATGGGGAACATTTCCATCGGCAGCTTTCGCATGGAAGCTTATTAATGAACCTTTCATGAAATCCCAGAAGATATTCTCTGATTTCAAACTTCGTTTAGGCTACGGAAGAACAGGAAATGAACGCATCGCAGACTACGCCTCGTATGGACTGGTGAGCAACTCTCATTATACCTTCGATGGAAAAACCAACAACTCGGGAACAGCATTGAACAGCACCTCGCCAGAGAATACCAGGCTAAAATGGGAAACAACTTCTCAATTCAACGGAGGTATAGACGTTTCGTTCCTTAATGACAGGCTGTCTCTTACCGCGGATGCTTATTACAAGAAAACTTCTGATCTGCTCATCAAGGTTAATCTGCCTATCTATACAGGTTACGCCTCGGGACAGAGCAATGTTGGATCTGTAGAAAACAAGGGTTTGGAATTTGCTATCACCAGCAGAAACTTTACCGGTGCCTTTAAATGGGATACGAAGCTCAACATTGCTATGAACAGAAATAAAGTACTCTCCTTAAGCGGACAAAACGAAATATTGCTCACTTCCTCCAAGCCCATAGGGACTGTATCAGAAGAAGCTTACGCCGTTATACGTGAAGGACAGCCTCTGGGCTCTTTATTTGGTTACAAATATCTGGGAGTACTACAGCAGGGCGAAAGTTATGCGCCTCAGCCGAATGCGAAAGCCGGCGATCCGAAGTTCCTCGATGTGAATGGCGATAACGCGATCACTGCTGCCGACCGCTCTATCATCGGCCGCGCATATCCAAAAATGAACTTTGGTATTACCAATACGCTCTCGTTCAAAAACTTTGACTTTACCGCGTTCATCTATGGAAACCTCGGGAATGACCTGCTAAACATGACGAGAATGAACATGGAATGGAAACGCACCACTGACGCGCTAAACCGTTGGACGCCTCAGAACACCAACACTGATCTTCCGCGTAACGGGTTCTTCTTCTCTAAATACGGTGGCTATATAAACGATCACTTTATTGAAGATGCCTCGTTCTTACGCTTGCGCAATGTTACGCTGGGTTACACAGTGCCTTTCAAGACAAAGGTCATTCGATCTCTGCGTCTGTATGTGATGGCGGAAAACCTGTTTACCATAACAAATTATTCAGGATGGGATCCGGAAGTTGACACAAAGGCGTATGAGAATGACGGACTTATAAAATATAGCGGCAACGCTCAAACAGCTAACGCAGGCGCCGGATTGGATTTCAACTCCTATCCATCCATGCGTTCATTCACCTTTGGATTAAGTGCAAACTTTTAATATCAAAAAACAACATCATGAAAGGTTATTCATCCACACTATATAAAACGCTCGGCATCTTCGGCATTTCCGCGCTCTGCCTGGTGTTCAACAGCAGCTGCACAAAGCTTGAGCCAGAGCTTTACAGCGATTTGACAACAAAAAATGCCTATTCAAGTGAAAGCGATATTGATGCTGCACTTACGGGTATTTATGCTAATCTTTCGCCCTATCCCGGCGATGCTTACCTCTACTACGCGGGATATCTGGTAATGATCACAGACTACTCTACAGACATGGGTTTCTCTACCGCGGCAGGAGACCCTACAAAAATGAGCAATCTGACTTACGATGATAATAACAGGTATTTTAAATACAATTATCAGAACATGTACCAACTGATAAGCAATGCCAACATGCTGCTGGCGAATATCGACAAGATACCGATGGATCAGACCAGGAAAAATCAGATCATTGCGCAAGCCAGATTCCTGCGCGCGCTTTCCTATATGGATCTGACAGATTCATGGGGACCTGTGCCGTTGATTACAGAAGTTAAAAATCCTTCAGAAAGCTTCAATGTACCATTGGCGTCAGTAGAGGATGTGGAGAAGCTTATTACCGAAGACTGCGAATATGGAATAAGTAACCTTCCCGAAAAATGGTCAGCAGACCTTGGTATTGGCCGAGCCACAAAGGGTGCCGCGCTTACCCTGCTGGGGAAAATGTATATGCGCTCGCATAATTACGCGAAGGCGAAGGAATACATAGATCAGGTGCTCGACCTTCAGGCCAAAGGAGTGTATCGTTTGAATCCCGATTTCAAAAATGAATGGTCAGACAATAACAAGATCGACATGGGACTGATCTTCGGCATCTTACATGAACCGACTCTTAATGGCGGGGAAATCACCAATCACTTTGGCCCTTCAGACAATAGAGAGGTTCCTGATAGATGGCAATACTATGGCGTGTCTCTTCAGTTCTGGAGAAAATACAGCGACCTGGATCCCCGTAAGCAGTTCTTTTATTACAACTACGAGGGCTTAGCTCCACGAGATCAGACAACAACCCACGGCTTTTATTACATGTTGCCAAATGCGGGACAAACGACTCCTCCAAGTGATACCGTGAAGTTCCTGCAGAATGTGGCAACGAAGAAGTATTCGTATGAGATGACAAACAACTCGTATCTCGACGGACGCACGATTCAGGTATTCAGACTCGCCGATGTAATTCTTTGCAAGGCTGAAATTGAAAACGCGCTGAATGGCCCCGCGGCCGCGCTTCCCTACATCAACCAAATAAGAGCACGCGCGGGAGCTCCTGAATACGGACAACATCCATCATTCCCCGCCCCTGCCACTAAAGACGGCATGATTGACGCCCTGGTAAACGAACGCGGATATGAGCTGGTATTTGAGTACAAACGTCGCCAGGATCTTATACGCCTTGGCAGATATGAGAAGGTTACAAACGAGTATCTGCAATCGCGAGGACTAGCTCCCACAGCCACGGAAAACCTCCGTTATTTCCCCTATCCGCTTGATGAGGCACGTTTACATCAGGAGATGTCAGCTGCAAATGGTAGTCGCATTCCACGATAGCATCATGAAACGCACGTTAATAATCGTCATAGTATGTTTAGTAGTAGCCGCTGCCGGCGGCTACTACTACTATCGCAGCAGCAGTAACATTGCCATCAGGTCGGTAACGCTATTGTCACCCGACAATCAGCCGATTAAAGAAGACCTGAACATCAAGCTTAATAAGGAGGCTTGTATTTCTGTTGAGTATTGGAAAGACGGCCAAAGCGAAAAATATCGCAGTGCCATTTCAAAGAAAGGTGTCGACCACCTAATCCATCTCCTACTTCTGGAACCTAAAACAAAGTATAATTACCAAATTGTCATCGAAGGCTGGTTGCCAATACGGTCCAAAGAGATGAGCTTCCACACCCGGGAACAGTCGCCCTGGATGGTGCATGACTGGATTAAGCAGACCAATCCGCACGACGCTACAGCGATAGGCAGCGACATGACCTTGATCTGCTACCGCGGGTATCCGGGGTATCTTGCCGTCGTTGATGGACATGGCACCATACGCTGGTACTGGCAGGATGATAAACTGGGCGTACGCATAGCTTCTCTAACACCGCGGGGAACGATCCTTGCATTGCTGGCACCAGCAAACAAAGATGAATTTAAGCAAATGCAGCCTGGCGGCAAGGGTAAGGTGCTTCCGCAAAATTACTACATGCGCAGCGGAAGACTTGGCTTTATGGGCGGTACGGAACTCGTTGAAATAGATCCTACGGGTAAGGTGCTCTGGCGCTGTAAGCTTCAGGACAAAGGCATCATCATGCATCACGATGTGCAAATGAACGATAAGCAGGAGATCTATGGTATCGTGAGAGATTTTCGCCTCGATGATCGGGCTAACTCAGCCCGGGACACTCTTTGGGGCGATGCCATCGCTTGCATAGACACGCTGGGAAACATCAGGCATAAATGGTCGCCATGGACAGCATGGGATATTAAGCACGACAGCAGACTCGACAGCTTTAAACATGATCGTTTCCATCTGAATACGATTTCCTTTGATAAAGACGGTAATTACATCACCTCAAGTCCCATCGAAAATCAGATTTGGAAGATCAATGCCAGGACGGGGAAGTTCATGTGGAAACTCGGAAAAAAGGGAAACTTTAAGATGGATGGAGCGGATTATTTTCACTTTCAACATGCGCCTCATATTAATAAAGACGGAGACTTATTGCTGTTTGACAATGGCGACTATGCGCCGCAGGACACAGCAAAGTTAATGAAGCGCTCCCGGGCTATAGCTTTCCGGCTGGATACGGTGAATATGGTGGCGACCCGTGAATACGCGGCGACCTTGCCTGCGAAACAGTATACAGCGAGAATGGGTGCCGCCTATCTCCTTTCAAATGGTAATATATTACAAACAAGTTCCAAAACCGGATGCATTCTCATTACCGATAAACAAGGTAAAATACTCTGGGAGTTAAACAGCTATTTTATCCCCTATCGAGCAATTGTAGTACCCGAAAGCTTCTGGTCGGCCTACAGAACTAAGAAAAACTAAGATGAATAATAAGCCACTAGCATATCTCTGCGCAATATTCTTTTTTTTGACTGCCAATGCGGCAAAAGGACAACAACAACCTTTTCCACCCGAGCCCTTAAAATGGAACCCCAACGAGCTGGGCACCCAACGCGCGGTAATAAAAGTCAGAGATAACAGCAAACTAATACAAGCGACCATACCATGGCGCAACAGATGGATGGATGCCCGGCAGGAAATAATCCTGGTAGACAGCGCCACAAAAAAGACCTTTACGCCAAGCGCTTATCTATGGATAAATCCTGTTTCAGGAGCGTTCAGCTTCAAGCCTCTTTCAGGGAAAGGAATCTATTATGTTTACTACAGGCCCTACCGGCAGGAAGGAAGAACAAACTATCCAAACGCAAGCTTCAGGCTGAGAGCTCAGGCCGCGCCAACCAGCGGGAAGCCTGCTGCCTATCCTCATGCGACATTTCTGCGGATAGAATCTGTCGACTCTTTCAATGCCAATGGGCCCATGGAAAGGATAGCGTCACCTCAGGAGGTAGCAGCGTTAATAAAGCGTCGCAGTGCTGAAAGCTATCTTTTGTTTCCTGAAAAGGCAACGAATAGCATTCGCATGGCTGACTATCTGCCTGAGCATTGGACCAAAGCAAGCTTTGATAATACCCAACTGCATGCGGAGGGAGAGGCAGGCAGTTATCTGGCCTTCCAATTGGGCGTTTATCCGCTCAAAGGTGCCTTACATAACGTTCAGGTGAGGGTCTCTGACCTTAAAAATAACGCAGGTGGAAGTATTGACGCTACCAACTTTGACTGCCTGAATACGCAGGGAACTTCTTATACGGGACAGCGCATGAAGCTAAATGTCGTTATCGCACAGAAAACTATTCAGGCGATGTGGTGTGGGTTCAAGATACCCACAGATGCTAAGCCCGGAATATATCGTGGAACAGCGACCGTCACGGCCAACAACATGCCGGCCAAAACTGTAAAGCTGAACTTTGTGATAAGCGCGGCCAAATCAACAAACCATGGCGTTAATGAACCATGGAAGATGACGCGGCTTCCCTGGCTTAACTCTACATTAGCACATGCCAACACTGTAATAGCTCCTTACACTCCCGTAAATGTGAGTAAAGATTCAATGCTAAATATCCTTGGACGTCAGATAACGCTAGGACCATCCGGATTTCCTTCACAAATAAACACCTTTTTTAGTCCGGAGGTAACCACGATTGGCAACAACGCAAACAGTCTATTAAGGAAACCTATGCGCTTAAGTGCTATTACTGCAGCGGGGCAGGCCTTATCATTTAAAGAGCAAAACTTTAAAATCACCGCCCGGGAAGAGGGGAAAGTAAGCTGGCATGCTCAACATCTGGGTCAGGAAATGCTGGTAGATGTAGAGGGATCGCTCGAATTTGATGGCTATATGCACTATACAGTGGCAGTAAAAGCGTTAAAGGATATCAATCTCCGGGATATTAGCATGCACATACCTATGGCCCCTGAAAATGCGAAATATTTTATGGGGTTAGGCAGAAAAGGGGGCAAGCGACCACAAGAGCTGCAGTGGCAATGGGATGTCGCCCACAAGAATCAGGATGGAGCATGGATAGGAAACGTAAACGCGGGATTACAGTTCTCACTGCGCGATGAGCATTATGAGCGCCCGTTGAATACCAACTTCTATCTTCAGAAACCTTTGGTGCTTCCTTCATCCTGGGGGAATGGTAACCGTGGTGGAATAAGAGTAAACGATGAGAAAGAAACAACCCTGGTTCAGTGCTATAGCGGCGAGCGAAAAATGCAAAAAGACGAGGTACTCTATTTTAATTTCACACTGCTAATTACGCCTTTTCACACTTTAAATACCGACGCCCAATGGAAGGAACGCTACTATCATGCCTACAAGCCTGTCGACAGCGTTAAAAGTTCGGGAGCAAATGTCATCAACATTCATCATGCTAACAGGCTGAATCCCTATATTAACTATCCGTTCATTGCCACGCACGAGATGAAAGGTTACATTGATTCAGCGCATAAAGCCGGACTGAAAGTTAAGATTTATAATACCGTGCGGGAGGTGTCAAACAGAGTATACGAACTATATCCTTTGCGCAGCCTTGGTACAGAAGTATTCTCTGCAGGCCCCGGCAGAGGTTCGGCATGGTTGCAGGAACACGTAGGACGAAACTACATTGCCGCATGGTATGTGCCTTTTTATCAGGATGCCGCGATTATCAATAGTGGCATGAACCGTTGGCACAACTACTATGTGGAAGGTATGAATTGGCTGGTCGACAATATTGGCATCGATGGCATCTATCTCGATGATGTTGCCTTCGACAGGATAACGATGAAACGTATTAAGCGGATCTTAACAAAAGATGGCCACCCGGGACTCATAGATCTGCATTCCGCTAATCAGTATAATGAGCGGGATGGGTTTAACAATAGCGCGAACTTATATCTGGAGCATTTCCCGTACATCAACAGGCTATGGTTCGGCGAATACTTTGATTATGAAAAGAATGACCCTGATTTCTTCCTCACTGAAGTGAGCGGTATTCCTTTTGGACTTATGGGTGAGATGCTACAGGACGGAGGAAACCCATGGCGAGGTATGATTTACGGTATGACAAACCGCCTGCCTTATCAGAAAACCGGGCCTCGCGGACTTTGGAAAGTCTGGGATGAATTTGGCATGGAGGGTTCCAAAATGCTTGGCTACTGGTCGCCAGATATTCCTGTGAAAACTACTCGTGATGACGTGCTCAGCACCGTCTACAGTAAAGCAGGCAAAGCCATGGTTGCCCTTGCAAGCTGGGCTCCTGCCGATACCGAAATACGTCTTGACATCGATTGGAAAAAATTAGGAATGGATCCAGCGAAAGCTACTATCCGGGCACCCTTCATTGCGGACTATCAGGAAGAGCGATCTTTTGAAGTGGGCTCAACAATTCCGATGAAAAAAAATCAAGGATGGTTATTACTCATAGATCAGAAATAAACATATAGCGACATGAACTGGGGAAAAGTCAGAAATTTCTGCTTCATAACAATCGGGATATTTACCTGCCAGAGCCTTTGGGGGCAAGAGCCGGCACGGGTATCGGAACAGCGCGTTTCGATGCCCACCTACCCTTTTTCAGATCCTGATCCTATAGCGTCGCCACAGAAGCTGTATCCTTATTTCCGCTTTGATGGATTTTCAACAAAACCCATTATGAAAGAATGGAAGGCGGTAATTTTGGAAAACGACTACATACGCGTGCAGATAATGCCCGAAATTGGAGGCAAGATCTGGTCGGCCTATGACAAGGTTGCCGGGAAAGATTTTCTATACAATAACGGTGTGGTCAAATTCCGGGATATCGCCATGCGCGGTCCATGGACGAGCGGTGGCATCGAAGCTAACTATGGCATCATTGGCCATACCCCTAACACCTCGACGCCGGTGGACTACTTCTTCAGAAAGAACGATGACGGAAGCGCAAGTTGCTTTATTCATACCCTGGATTTACTTACGCGCAGTCAATGGACATTGGAAGTCAGGCTGGAGAAGGACAAGGGTTATTTTAGCACACGCTCATTTTGGAATAACGGCAGTGCTGTGGAACAACCGTATTATAGCTGGATGAACCTCGCTGTTCCCGCCGCGAAGGATCTGCAATTTCTATATCCGGGGCATAGCTATATAGGGCACGGTGGCGAGCACCATCCCTGGCCCATTGATGAAAAGGGCCGCGACCTCTCCTACTATCAGGAAAACGCATTTGCGGGGTCAAAATCATACCACGTACTGGGAGCGCCAAGCAACACGTTTGGAGCGTACTGGAACGATAGCGACTTCGGAATGGCACGATATGCCAACCGGGAGGATAAGCTGGGTAAAAAGATCTTCCTATGGGCTCAATCAGATGCTGGCAAAATATGGGAAGATCTCCTTACCGACAGCAGCGGGCAATATGTAGAAATCCAAAGTGGACGATTATTCAACCAGAATGTCACTACCAGTAGCGCCAGTCCCTTCAAGCAGCAAGGCTTTGCCCCATATGTTACGGATCGCTGGGAAGAACAATGGATGGCATTCCAGGGCATCGGAAAACCTACCGCGATAAACAACCTTGCGGCAATCAGGCTGCAGCAAGCGGATAAAAAGATCGTTTTATGGATGAACGCAAAGCAAACCCTCCGGGACTCAGTGTCCCTGCTGGATACTTCGGCAGAGATTATCGGCAAGCAATTCGCCAAAACAGCTACAGGTAGCATATTGCAACTTACATTTAACAACCCCGCGAGTAAGCAAGCGCGCTATTTACTCATTAGAGGAACGATGCTGGATCTGAGTCTGAATACGCAATCACTTGGCAGGCCAATGGTACAAGCGAAGAAGAGCATGTCGATCGCAGACTCTTTAGCGCTTCTCGGCAGGGATCTCCTACGTTTCCGGCTATTTGATCAAGCAGAACCCACACTCAAAGAGGCTTATCGTTTAACGCCCGACAACATTTCTATATGTAACGCACTGGCAAAGCTTCATTGGTTTAAGATGGAGTACGACAGTGTCTTCCATTACAGTCGTCAGTCCTTAAGCATCGATACATATGACGGCGAAGCGAACTACTATTACGCGCTTGCCGCAACAAAATTAAACCGTCGCTACGATGCGATAGATGGATTACAGGTAGCGTCGACACAGGCGGAATGGAGAGCGGCGGCTTATACCGCTTTATCGGCTTTATACTTTTCTGAGCATGACATTAGCCGGTCAATGAAATATGCGGAGGACGCGCTCCGCTATGGCACTGAAAATGTCACAGCGTTACAGCTAATGTATCTTTCGGCTAAGGCTCTTCAAAGCCCTCCGCTCTACAATCAGAGCCAGGCAACACTCAGGCGCCTGGATCCTTTTAATTCGCTGATGCTTTTTGAAGAATATTGGGGCAAGAAAGATGAGCCGAGTAAACAAAAATTTCTGAATTCGGTAAAGCAGGAGCTAAAAATTGAGCCTTTTATAGAACTGGCGTGCTGGTATAGCAATATTCACGCATATGATAAAGCAGCGGCAGTTCTTACGATAGCTCCGCAAAATACAGAAAGTTTGTTGTGGCTGGCATGGTTAAACCGGAATACGGAAAACGCAACGTTTTGGATGAACAAGGCATTAGCCTCCGACCCCGCATTCGTTTTTCCTTTCAGAGAGGAAACTTATCAGGTATTACTCTGGGCCCGGCAACATAGTAAATCCTGGAAAATACGTTACCTGCAAGCCCTGATCTTAAAATTCCGGAACCGCCAGAATCAAGCCCTGACTTTATTATCAGAAGCAGGATCTGAAAATGTAAACTTCGCCCCATACTACGTGGTAAGGAGCCAGCTTCGGGATAAGACCCATTTGCAGGACGCTCTTGCTGACATGCGCAAAGCGGCGACCCTCGACAAACAGCAGTGGCGCTACGGGAAGTTTCTTTGTACCTTGCTGCTTCAGGACAAACGCCCTCAGGAAGCACGGAATACAGCGCGTCAATACGTTAAAAGGAATCCTGAGAATTATATCCTTGGCATGAGCTACGTGAGGTCATTGTTGGCCTGTAATGAGTTTGTGGAAGCAGAGAAGGTATTAGCGACACTCCATATTCTGCCTTTTGAAGGTGCCAGCGAAGGGCATAAGTATTACGAACAAACCAAGCTTATGTTAGCTTATGATGCATTACTAAGGAAGAACACAAGTCTTAGCGTCAGGAAAATTAATGAAAGCCGACTGTGGCCAAAACAACTCGGTGTTGGCGAGCCCTTTGATTCTGAGAAAGACGAGATACTGAGCTACTGGCTGGAAGCGGAGCTATATAAGAATAATAATCCAGATAAAACAAAGGCGCTATTGGAACAAATAAGCGCAAGCGATGAAATGACTACACCGGTATCTGTCCTGATTAAAGCGGCGGCACTGCACAGCCTGGGCAGGGAGGACGCCTCCCGGCGCCTATTACAGGAACAGCGGTCGCGACTCAAATCGTTACCTCATGACGAACTGTTAACAAAGATAAAAGAGGGAGACCTGCGTTCGTATTGGACGGATCTCGTTAAGGCAGCCTATCAGCGTGAAGATGAACGACTGTTCTAATGTTGTGATATCGGAAGGTTTGTTAGGAAGCCGTTAGCGGCATTGCGAAAAGATATACGGGGATGTTACATCTGCCTGGTTTGGTGTAGACCAGACCAGGCAGGTAGCAATCAGAGCTCTCGCTCCCGGGCGTTACATATGTAAAGCTCTGTTTTCAGTAGCTGCCAAAGCGGCTTCCTTGAACGCCTCTGTATACGTAGGGTGAGCATGACAAATACGACCGATATCTTCTGCGGCAGCGCGGAACTCCATAGCTACTACCGCCTCGGCAATCATGTCAGCGGCACGAGGACCGATGATATGAACACCCAGGATCTCATCAGTTTCTTTATCAGCGAGCACTTTCACGAGACCATCTGTATCCATACTTGCGCGAGCCCTGCCACTTGCTTTAAACGGAAATGAACCGCTCTTGTATGCCTTTTTTGATTCCTTCAGCTGCTCTTCGGTAGCACCCACTGAAGCAACTTCAGGCCAGGTATATACAACTCCCGGAATGAGATTATAATTTATGTGAGGCTTCTGTCCAGCGATCCTTTCAGCGACATATACGCCTTCCTCCTCGGCTTTATGCGCAAGCATGGCTCCTTTAACAACGTCGCCAATAGCGTAGACGCCCTTAACTTCCGTTTCAAGATGATCGTTCACTGGAATTTTTCCACCACGCTCTTCCGTCTTAATACCAATATTTTCTAAACCTAGTCCCTGCGTGTAGGCGGTACGTCCGACAGCTACAATGCAATAATCGCCTTCAATCTCTACTTCTTCGCCTTTAGCATTGCTTGCCGTAACAACAACGTTTTTACCTTTAACTTCAGCTTTGCTTACCTTATGACTTAGCTTGAAATCAAATCCCAGACGGGCAAGCGACTTCTGCAACTCCTTACTAAGAGTCCGGTCCATAGTGGCGATAATTCCATCCAGAAACTCTACAACAGTAATCTTAGCTCCCAGACGCGCGTAAACGGAACCCAATTCCAGTCCTATTACGCCGCCGCCTATCACGATCAGATGCTTGGGAACTTCGCTAAGATTCAAGGCTTCAGTAGAGGTTATTATACGTTTTTTATCAACCGGCAGGAATGGTAAGGCGGTAGGTTTTGATCCTGTCGCGATGATAACATTCGTTGCTGAAATCTCTTCCGCGGCACCATCCTCTTTCGTTACTACCACCGTATTTTTATCCTTGAAAGATCCGGTTCCCAAAAACGTGGTAATCTTATTTTTCTTCATAAGATAGGCAATACCGGAAGTGTTCTCTTGCACCACCTGATCTTTACGCTTAATCATTTGCGCCAGGTTTACCTTTAAGCCCTTTATATCTATACCATGGGTGGCGAAGGTATGAGAGGCATTATAATAGTGCTCAGACGAGTCGAGCAGTGCCTTTGAAGGGATACAGCCGACATTCAGACAGGTGCCACCGAAGGTATTGTATTTTTCGACAATAGCGGTTTTCATTCCCAGCTGGGCGCATCTGATAGCTGCCACGTATCCTCCGGGGCCGCTTCCTATTACTATTACATCAAATTGCATATGTTGTGGTTGTTTGTGGTAAATATAGAGGTTCAGTGTCAGAGAGCGAGTGATTGGCTCCCCTTGCATGACCGTATCAAACTTATATAAAAATGTAATACGATTCCTCTAAAAGTATTTATATCTCAGGATGTCTTTCAAATTTTACGTCCTGCTTAAAAAGCAGTCTATAAGTATGATGCGTCTTATAAATCCGGGCGCCAATCTGCTCAGCCACGTGCATCATCTTAGGATTGAAATCACCAATCCAATTCATTTGTATCTGCTTATATGCGGTACTTTGCTCCAATTGTCTTTTTGCATGCACGATCATTGCGATTTCAACACCGCGTTTCTGATGCTCAGGCACTACGCCAAATACCAAACCGTACATCGTATGACAGGTCTGGAGATATTTGTTCCACAGCAATCGCAACTTTGTCCTCAGGTTCAGCTTACCCGAAGCTCCTTTGATAAAGAGCTCATTTAACTCCGGAATGCAGAGGAAAAAGCCGATGGGCTCATCGTTATAATATGCGAACCAGGCGATGTTAGGGTCGATTACGGCACGCATAGGCTTAATGACGTTACAGGCTGCTTCAAAACTCATCTGCTCTATGCCCTCGTGATTTACCCAGGCTTTATTATAGATGTTCCGAAAATCTTCAATGTAGGCATTGATATCATTAAGATCAATGTTTTTAAAAGAATAAGCCGGATTGGAGGCGATTCGCTCAGCAACTTGATGATATGCTTGCCGAAGTGGCGCCTTTACCTCACGGATATAGGTAAACTGACGAAAGAAAACATTGAACCCGTAATCTTCAAAGAAGGTTCTGTAGTATTTCTGATGGTAATTACAGCAATAACATGGCGGCGTAAAGCCATCTACAAGAAGTCCCCAAAAGCGCTCTCTGTTACCTAGATTTATCGGGCCATCTACAGCCTCCATTCCCTGTTCCTTTAACCACTCTGAGGCTTTGTCAAACAATAGAAAGGCCGCGTCTCTGTTATCAACACATTCAAAAAATCCAATGCCACCGGTTGGTTGCTCATAGGTATACGCTGTTTCGTGATTTATAAACGCTGCAATTCTGCCAATAGTGCGCCCGTGGTTGTCTTTGAGAAGCCAACGTTTGCAGTTTTCGGCTTTGTAGTAACGATTTCGGGAGGCATCAAAGACTTGTTCAACATCTTCATCTAAGGGTCTTACATAATTCGGATCATTTTTATATAAACGAGCCGGAAATTCCAAAAATTCTCTCTTATCTTCTGGATATATTACTTCTGAAAGGACCATTCATTAAAATTCAGCGATAGATAAATGTATTCTTTTCCTAATTTAGCAGGAAAGCATTCATCAATGAAAAAAGCAATTTTACTCTTTTTTTTAATATTTTCTTTAGAATTAAATGCACAAACATTCAACAGTGACTCGGCTTTTGTTCGTGATCACTACACAAAGTTGGAAAAACTCATACCGATGAGGGATGGAAAAAAGCTATTTACCGCAATCTACATCCCCAAGGATAAGAGTAAGAAATATCCATTTTTAATAAACCGGACACCTTATACCTGCTGGCCGTATGGTGCCGATACCTACAAGCCAACACTCGGCCCATCGATGTTGTTTGCCCATGCAGGCTATATATTCGTTTATCAGGACGTGCGTGGCAAGTGGATGAGTGAGGGTTCTTACGAGGATGTAAGGCCTCATATTGCAAATAAAAAAGGGAAAAAGGACGTTGACGAAAGCTCAGACACCTATGATACAATTGACTGGCTATTGAAACATGTGGCCGGCAATAATGGCAAAGCCGGGATATATGGCATATCATACCCAGGATTCTACTCGACAGCCGCGCTGCCGGACGCACATCCGGCGCTCAAAGCGGCATCGCCGCAGGCGCCTGTAACGGATTGGTTTATGGGTGATGATGCTCATCACAATGGAGCATTTTGTCTTGCTGATATGTTTTCCTTTCACGCTAACTTCGGCGTGCCCCGGCCCCACCCCATCACGCCTGATAAAGGCCCTAAGAATTTTGCATATGGCACCAACGACGCTTATAAATTTTATCTGAAGCTGGGAGCCCTGAAAAATGCGAAGCTCAAGTACTTCGGCGATTCTATCGCATTCTGGAATGACGCGATGAAACATCCTGACTACGATGCTTTTTGGAAAGCACGCGTAATAACCCCTCACCTGAAGAACATTAAACCGGCAACGCTTGTTGTGGGTGGTTTTTTTGACGCCGAGGATTGTTATGGAACCTTTGCAACCTATCAGGCCTTGGAGAAACAAAATCAGGGGAACGACAACAAATTGGTCGTCGGCCCATGGTTCCACGGAGGCTGGGCGCGCGCCTCTGGCGATAGCTTCGGAGATCAGCGCTTCGGGCAGGAAACCAGCACCTGGTATCAGGAACATCTTGAGTTTCCCTTTTTTGAGCATCATCTAAAGGGGGCGCCCGCGCCGGAATTGGCGGAAGCTTCTATCTTTATTACGGGCAGCAATGAATGGAGAAACTTCGACAAGTGGCCTCCGGCAGAAAGTATGCCTGAGAAACTTTTCCTCGGAGAAAGAAACATCCTAAGCTTTGACGCTCCGGAAATTGAGAACAGCTTTGATGAGTATACGTCTGACCCTAATAAACCCGTACCCTACGCTGCGGGCGTGCAGATAAGAAGAACCAGAGAATACATGATTGACGACCAGCGCTTTGCCGCCACCCGGCCTGACGTGATGGTCTATGAGACATCACCCTTAGCTGAGGATATGACCCTTGCTGGCTCGTTAACGGCAGATCTGTGGGTGTCGACAAGTGGGACGGACGCCGATTATGTGGTAAAGCTTATTGACGTATTCCCGGATGACTATCCTAACAACGACCCTAATCCTCAAAACGTACAGATGGGAGGATACGAGATGCTGGTACGGGGAGAAGTGATGCGCGGACGCTATCGGAATAGCTTTGAAAAACCGGAGGCTTTCATTCCGGGACAGATAACGGAGGTGAGCTTCGCAATGCCGGATATCGCGCATACTTTCAGAAAAGGACATCGCATCATGGTGCAAATACAAAACACATGGTTTCCGATAGTGGATAGAAATCCACAGAAGTTCGTAAATATTTACGAAGCTAAGGATACTGATTTCCAACGAGCTACCCACCGTATTTATCATGACAGAACACATCCTACATCGCTAACATTGCCCCTGTTAAAAAAATAAAAGTTATCGTGTAACCAATGGGCAAGGCATGGCGTCTAATAAAAAGAGAAACCAAAAAAAAACGCATATATGAAAAAGGTATTACCTGTTCTTAGTCTTGTGCTTCTGCTCATCCCTTTTTTAAGTTCCAGCTGCAGCAGAAGGGCTATGGTCAGCGAAAGCGGTGAGCAACAAGAGAAGACAATCTCAGTTTCAGGCTTCAGCTCTATAGCTTCATCGGGATCTTACCATGTGTTTGTGCAGATGGGATCAACAGAATCAGTTCGTGTTTCCGGAGATAGTAAAAGACTGGAGCTTATGGAAATCAAGGTGGAGAACAATACATTGAAAATTGGCTCGAAACCAAGAAGCTGGTCTAAGGGCAGTTTTGGAACTATAAACGTATATATTACGGTACGAAAGCTCGAAGGACTTACACTGAGCGGATCCGGATTGATAAAGGTAAATAACACGATTCAAGGAACACGGCTAAATACTGCAATAAGCGGTTCTGGACGCATTGAGGCCACAGCGGCAGTGAAAGATCTTAACTGTAGCATTAGTGGTTCAGGTCAATTGAATGTTAAGGGAACAACGGATAATGCCTCGTTTTCCGTTAGCGGATCAGGTAACGTTCATGCACGAGAGCTGAAAGCGGCAATTGCCAACGTTCAGGTTAGTGGCTCTGGAAACGTACAGGTATATGCTGAAAAAACATTGAATGCCAGAGTTAGCGGATCGGGAAATATACGCTACGCGGGAAGCCCTACTGTTAATTCAAGTAAGAGCGGATCTGGCAACATTGGCCCTATATAAGAATTTTTTTGCTCGCACACTTTTATACTTGAAGGCTTCGGACGGTGCGGTTCGAAGCCTTTTTTATGTAATAACCTTTCTTACCCACTAATAACCTAACAGTGAATCACCATGGGGCTACGAAAGAGAGCCCCTGGAATCAGCCCGCGGATTTCCCGACGGAGGGAGGTTGCAGATATTTCTTAAAAAAATGATATAGTGAACCCAAAGACGCTGAGGTCTGCGGAACAGCATGCCCTTTACCATAATCGGTAACTTCCGAAGTTGGCACCCCTAAAGAATCCAGGTGCTGCCGGAATTTCTTAATTTGATAGGCGTAATAGGCGTCATCACTATGGTTATAGAAAAACAGAACCGGAGCACTATCCTTACTCTTTACCAGATATGAAGCTCCCATACGTTGCCAGAGATCTCTATTTTGCTCCAGAGAACCCCAGGCCCAGGGGCACCGTAGTTCCAGATTTCCGTCGCCATCATTCTTCTGATCGTAAATAAGAGTATAATCGAATACTCCTGGTCCTAAGGCTGCTGCCTGAACACGATCAGAGATATCTTTATGCAATCCAGCCTGAGCAAAGTCGGCAACGTAACGGTCGCCTACAGCGAGAGATCCGGCCGTAGAGCCTCTTGAAAAACCATAAATTCCAATTTTTCCGGAGAGCCCTAATGAAGGTGCCCAGTACCGCAAGGTACGGATCGCTGATTTTACCTTGCGCGCAGCATCGGGATTGGCTTGGTAAGATTTGTAAGTATCATTCTTACCTCCGCGAGGCTTACCTCGCCCCCATTCGCAATACTTTGGATGATCCGCGATAGCCCATGCTATGCCTTCAGCGGGAGCTCCTTCGAGAAAGGTATCGTTAAAGCCGGCAAAGGTGTATGGCAGGAAAACACGTTGATTGCTGTTCTCGCGGCTCAATAAATGCAGCTCATTATTGTAGGTTACATAGCTGTTGCTATATGAAAATGAAAGAATGATGGGCACCCGCTTACGGGTATGCGCGGGATAAATAATATCCATGTGCAGGGAATCTCCTTCGGTGTAATTGTCAGGACTATTATATACACTCGGATCATCCTTAAAATAAGAAACATTCCGTTTTATGCGGTATCCCTCAAAAAGCACGTACGACTGGCTTTTTGAACAGTCGCTTTTGCCAAAGACATTGCCACTGTTAAGAAGTTTATTAAGAGAGATAATGTCTTGATTTATGGCCGGACTGACTGCGCGAACATCCTTAGCATAATCAATTTCTATCACACGATAACCCTCCTTCAGCAACCAGGCTACATCTTCAGCGTTGGAGTTCCGGCCGAGCTTTCGAAAGGGTAGATTCTCCAGATATATTATCGTTGCTTTCTTTCCCTGAAAATCAGTAAGCGCGTGTTCTGCTTCAGTACAGCGCACGTTTAGCCATTTGTTGGTAACATCACTACTCCACTGAAGTTCGGAGGCCAGGAGATGTGGCGCATAGAGAATCGTGAAGCTGGCTATTAATATTTTTTGTAGGGAATTGACATGAACTCTCGCAAAGGCTGCTAATAAACAACACAGAGAAACTGATAAAAAAATAAACAACGAAACCATAAAACTGAAATAGCACGAACTCATACTGTCATAAAAGAGCCGCTGAACGAAGGTAGGGATTTTTGAATATCAATGCAGGAGAAATGCATTACATGAATGTGCTTAGAACTTCATGTATGTATTGTAAAATTAATTTCATTTAAATAGCTAAAAACATGATCTTTGCGCTCCTTCAAACCACACAATATGTCTTCATACAGTACAGCCAGGCATTTCCTGGCACGAGCCGTAATGCTCGTATTCCTACTTTCCGGATCACTGTTGGTCCATGCCGACCAACAACAGGATAGCATCCCTCAAGGTATTCTTCCTATAGACAAACAGAATCTGTTAAAGAATGTAAATATTATCTTCAATATGCGCGCGGCAGCCAACGCTTATACTAACGCAGATGGCTTTAACAGTGCCCGCATACAAATGGAGCAATTCCGGCTCGAGTTTAAAGGCAATCTTACAGAGCGTCTTTTCTTCAGATTCAGAGATCGCTACACGAAAACACCGACAGCAGAATCTGCTGACAATTTCAGCAGGGCTACAGATATGGCCTATGTGGAATACCAAATGTTAAAAGACTCCAAGAGTTGGTATATGTCGATCGGTAAGATGGGCGCGGGCTGGGGTGGTTACGAATTTAAAGCCAACCCAATTGACATCTATCAATATGGCGACCTGATCGCTAATTCGGAAAACTTCCTTACCGGTATCAATTCACGGGTGAATTTAAACGCTCATCATAGCTTGTCGTTTAGTGTGCTAAATTCACGTACTCGTCAGGCTGAGGAGATATATCCGAATGAAGGACCTGATTTTAAAAGAAGTAAGGCCCCCTTGGGCTACGTCGTAAATTACCAGGCATCAGCACTGGAAGGAAAAATACAAACCATTTGCGCACACGGCTTATTCAGTGAGGCCGAAGGGTACTATGTAAATTATACCACCTTGGGCTTACAGTTACAACCTTGCAAAAAACTTGAGGTTCAGTTTGACTATAAGCTGAGTAATGAGCAGATTGATCGCGAGGGAGTAATAAGTAAGTATATCGCGGGCGGCGACGCGTATGATAAGCGGATTGCTAAATCGGGAAGCTACCGTAATTACTGGACACACATTGCATATCACATCAATCCACAAGTGAACGTATTTGTTTATGCATTTACTGACCAGGCGCGATGGAAAGGTGCTAATGACTATTATGCTAACGCAACTGGACACCAGAAGATTTACGACACCTACTGCTACATTCCGGGAGTGGAATACGCTCCTATCAGTAAGTATAATTTCAAATTGTTTGCCAGCTATGTGG
Organism: Sphingobacteriaceae bacterium UBA6709; assembly: GCA_002454425.1. Classification (GTDB taxonomy): domain Bacteria; phylum Bacteroidota; class Bacteroidia; order Sphingobacteriales; family Sphingobacteriaceae; genus Arcticibacter. The sequence goes on along the minus strand of DKIV01000036.1, from coordinate 26,340 downwards.
GCTACTCCTACAAGTTCTCGGATTTTGCAAAAACAACCTTAAAATCAAATAACTTCAGCAACAATAGATTTTCTATAGGAATTATTAGTCCTTTAGTATTTCTATAGGCTTTAAAACGTAAAAAGGCGCCTTTTCTTTGAGAAGACGCCTTTTTTATGTTTTAAACTCCCAGTAATAGTCTCGCTGGATCTTCGAGCAACTGCTTTACCCGCACGAGAAAACTAACAGATTCACGACCATCGATAATACGGTGATCGTAAGAGAGTGCGATATACATCATAGGACGTATAACCACTTCGCCGTTTAATGCTACAGGACGTTCAACAATGTTGTGCATACCTAAGATAGCTGACTGAGGAGCATTAATAATAGGTGTTGACATCATTGATCCGAAGACCCCACCGTTAGTTATGGTGAAGGTTCCCCCTGTCATCTCTTCGATACTGAGCTTATTCTCGCGAGCTTTTCCTGCGAGTGTAAGCACAGCCTTTTCTATTTCGGCAAGACTTAACTGTTCGGCATTTCTGATTACCGGTACAACCAAGCCTTTTGGCGCTGATACCGCGATTGAGACATCACAAAAATCATTGAAGACGATTTCTTCGCCATCGATGCGAGCATTCACTGCCGGAAACTCCAGTAAAGCTTCACAAACAGCCTTCGTGAAAAAAGACATAAAGCCAAGTCCCACGCCATGTTTCTCCTTGAATTTATCTTTATATTTTGCACGAATATCCATGATTGGTTTCATATCCACCTCGTTGAAGGTCGTCAACATGGCGGTTTCGTTCTTCACGGACACTAAACGACGGGCGACCGTCTTACGCAATGAAGACATTTTCTCACGGCGTTCAGAACGCGCGCCTGCTGTTGGTTGAGCCGCAGGCTGACTTTTCTTGTCTTCTGATTTAGGAGGTACTGGCACCGCAGCTTTCTGAGCATCTTCCCTGGTTATTCTTCCACCAATGCCAGTGCCTTTAACGTCGCCGGTGCTGATACCTTTTTCATCAAGGATCTTAGCAGCTGAGGGCGATGGCGTACCGGCCGCATAGGATTCCTTCTTGTCAGCTTCCTCTTCAGACGTTGTAGCTGGAGCTGATTCTTCAGGTGCACTGTCTTTCTTCGGAGCGTCATTTGTTGGCTCAGCAGCAGCTTCGCCTTCCTCTATTGAACATACTACAGTACCTATAGGGAGAACGTCACCTTCAGTGGCGATGTGTTTTAATACTCCGGCAGCCTCCGCAGTTAACTCGAAGGTCGCCTTATCTGATTCAAGTTCCGCTATCTGTTCATCCATTTCCACCTGATCACCGTCATTCTTTAGCCAGCGGGACAAAGTTACTTCTGTAATAGATTCGCCAACTGGCGGAACTTTTATCTCTAAACTCATACGTTATTACTTAGTGTCTTTATTAATATCTGCCTCAATATATGCGCAGGTTGATTTACTATAATTCCAAATGCTAACATGCATGCTAGTCGACATTGGCAACTTTCTTCGTTGCTTTAACAACAGCTTTCTTAACCTGTTTGCCTGCGGCATCTTCAAAAGCTTTGCCAACGATATAAAGCTGCTGTGTAACATGCTGCTTATTATATCCGGTAGCCGTTGAGCTGCTTTCCTTCCTCGATATCACTTCGAGATCAAAGTCGGTAGTACGGAACTTACGGCAGATGTACGGCCATGCTCCCATATTTTCCGGTTCTTCCTGTACCCACATAAATTCTGTAGCGTTCGCATACTTCTCTTTGATATGCTTTAGCTGAATATACGGAACGGGATAGATCTGTTCGATACGAACAATAGCAACATCTTTTCTGTCATCCGCCTTTTGTTTCTCCAACAGGTCATAATAAACCTTTCCACTACAGAATAACACACGTTTAACCTTCTCCGCCGTTACGTAAGCATCATCGATAACTTCCTGAAAATGACCTTCAGTAAACTCTGTGATATCACTTACGCAAGCAGGCAATCTAAGCAAGCTTTTAGGTGTGAAGACAACAAGTGGCTTCCTAAACTCGCGGTGCAACTGACGACGCAGTACATGGAAGAAATTCGCCGGAGTTGTACAGTTGGCGATTTGCATGTTATAGTCAGCACACAATTCCAGATAGCGCTCCAAACGAGCCGAGGAATGTTCCGGCCCCTGCCCCTCGTAACCATGTGGCAATAAGAGTACCAATCCGTTTGAGCGTTGCCATTTCGTTTCAGCGCTCGCCAGAAACTGGTCTATGATAATCTGCGCTCCGTTGGCAAAATCGCCAAACTGAGCTTCCCAAATAGTGAGGCAATGAGGATTTGACAGCGCATAGCCGTATTCAAAGCCCAGCACACCATATTCTGAAAGGTGAGAATTGTAAATATCAAAACGCGCGTATTCTTTGTTACCCTCGATAGGAACCTGACATAATGGAACATATTCCTCTTCTGAGTCCTCTACTTTAACCACGGCGTGACGATGCGAAAATGTACCGCGCTCAACATCCTGACCACTGATTCTTATCTTATACCCTTCGTTTAATAACGTAGCGTACGCAAGGTGCTCGCCCATTGCCCAATCAAAAGATCCCTTCTCCAGCTGTTGCTTCCGATCGTCAAAGAGCTTCACTATTTTCTTGAAGAATTTCTTATCCGAAGGTAAGCTGGTAATGATCTTACCCATATCTCTCAATGTAACCTCATCTACAGCCGTCTGGCTTGGCAAGTGTTCAAAGTCTAGCGGTCGTGAAGGTCGTAGTCCATTCCATGAACCCTTGTACATTTCCGTTGGAGTAACAAGCTCTGTAGCCTTCGATTCGTTAAGCTTTTCCTGCAACAGGGATCGGAATTCTTTCTCCATCTCCTTTGCCATATTTGCGTCGACGCTTCCTTGCTCAAGAAGTTTCTTATTATATATTTCTCTCGGATCAGGATGTTGCTCAATAGCCTTATACAACATTGGCTGCGTAAACTTAGGCTCATCAGCTTCATTATGACCATAACGGCGATAGCATAGAATGTCGATAAACACGTCGTTATGGAAACGCTGACGGTATTCAACAGCCATATTGATAGCATATATAAGCGCCTCAACATCGTCGCCATTTACGTGAAATACCGGCGAAAGCGTAATTTTAGCTACGTCAGTACAGTAGGTTGAAGACCGCGCGTCTTTGTAGTTCGTAGTAAAGCCTACCTGGTTATTTACTACCAGATGGATGGTTCCTCCTGTTTTATAACCATCAAGCTTTGCCATTTGCAGAACCTCATAAACGATACCTTGCCCCGCAATTGAAGCATCGCCATGGATAAGTATCGGAGCGATTCTGGTATTATCGCCATTATATTTATAGTCGATCTTCGCACGACTAATCCCTTCTACCACGGGATCTACCGTCTCCAGATGCGAAGGATTAGGACACAAACTTAAATGCACCTTCTTTCCATTGGCAGTTTCCACATCTGTAGAAAAACCAAGGTGATACTTAACATCACCGCCATATCCTTTTCTCTCATCAAAGCCCTTACCCTCAAACTCAGCGAAGATGTCCTTATAGGTCTTATGCATAATATTAGCAAGAACGTTCAAGCGACCTCGATGAGCCATACCCAGGATAAATTCCTCAATACCTAATTCCGCGCCACGATGAATGACATAATCCAGTGCAGGGATAAGACTCTCGGCGCCTTCAAGAGAAAAGCGCTTCTGCCCGAGAAACTTTGTGCCGAGGAAATTTTCAAACACAACGGCCTCATTAAGCTTTTTGAGAATCCTTTTCTTTGTATCTATTGGAAGGTTAGGAGTATTACGCTCGCGCTCCATGCGCTCTGTAAACCACTTCTGCTTCACAGGATTACGAATAAATGTAAATTCCGCGCCTATTGACTGGCAATATGTTTGCTCAAGCAAATCCCGGATATCACGTAGCTTCGCGGGACCCAGACCCACTTCAACACCAGCGCTGAATACGGTATCAAGATCCTCTTCGCCCAAGCCAAAGGTGCTGAGTTCCTTACCAGGGAAATATTTCCTTCTTTCACGTACCGGATTGGTTTTAGTGAACAGGTGACCACGTTGTCTATAACCGAAGATCATGTTCATAACCTTGATCTCTTTAACAAAATGTTCGGGGGTAGCCTCTACCCCGGGAGTAGCCTCGGCGCCCCTGCCGAAGTCAAACCCTTCAAAGAATTTCTGCCATCCGAACTCTACAGATTCAGGATCCTGAAGATAGGACTGATATAGAGAATCGATGTACGCAGAGTCTGCATTACTGAGATAAGACAAATTGTCCATTGGAATTTCCTTATATAATTGACGATTTTTTATGTAGCCAGATGTTGATTGTCGGGCCAAAAGTAAACCAAAGATCTTAAATTAAACTGCGTGAACTTTCTTTGGTTTTATATTTTGTGCAAACCATTTCTTCAGGTCTTCATCCTGAACGATGAGCTCAGCGTTAGGCACGGAAATTTTCGAGGCAGAGACCACTTTATCTCCCGAAATAAATGCCCAGCATCCGATGTTGCTTGCCGGAGAGAAGTCTACGAGCATATTTTCAAAATAGGCAGATCCCAATGACCAATGCAAGTTTAATTTCTGCACCAGATAGGTGCCCACGAAATAACGGCAGGCCTCACTGATATATCCTGATGACGCAAGCTCCTTCATACACGCGTTGACCACAGGATCCAACGTATTTCCCTGCATCCAGCTTTCGTAAAGAAGAGCTTCATGCTCAGATAATAAATTGCCATCGGCATGACATTCTTCCCCACTAAGAAGAGCCCCGTGCTTCTTAAGCATAAACCGGAAATAATCACGCCACATAAGCTCATTAATAATTCCATTACTGAGCCCGGGCATAAGCTTCTTGAAGCTCTGCACCATCCAATAGGCTTCTCTCGACGAGATGCAACCAAAGGACAGCCATGGTGACAACTTGGACGTGAAGAGCGCCAGCTGCGCCTTGCTACTGATGTCCCCCTCATCTAAAAGCACTCTTATCCAATTTTGTGCGGCAAGCTCGCCCCCCCGAAACGCGGGTTCACAAAGTGTTGTCTGCTCTTCCTCATCGCTAAAGCCTATCTCCTGAAACGATGGTAACTCCCCCTCTTCTATAGAATCAGGAATAGCAACCTTGTCCGGCGCCGGAAAACACGGACGCACATTGCAGTCTCTTTCCAGCTTCTTGCGAAACGTCTGAAAATTATTCGGGATACTTTTAACAGAAAATGGCAGGTCTTCCTTGTGGTAAAGTGTATGGCCTATGAAATGCTTTAGGTTTATTTTTAACTTCCATAATGCGGCTTCAACATTTTCAGATATCTCGGTTTCTTTTGGTCCTATTTCCCGGTGATGATATACCTCATGAATCTTATATTTAACACAAAGCTCCGGAATAATCTCTTCAGGAATACCTACGCGAACCATCAGGTTACCTCCCAACATCTTCAATGATTCACGAAGATCTGCGATGGATTCCAGCAGGAAGCGAAATCTGAAATGACCGGTCTTTCTCAAACCTCTTTCAGTTTTCGTGAAATATCTGGGATCGAAACAATACAAAGGTAATATGCGGGTTCCGCGAGCCATAGCTTCAACTAGCACCTCATTATCTTTAATCCTAAGATCGTTTCTAAACCAAACCAATATGGTCTTTTCACTCATATAGTACACTATTCATTGTACTGCAATATAGATAAATTGCATATTAAATTAAATTAACATCATGTCAGAATTTAAACTTGACATGGTAAAAACAAATCAAAAAAACCGGCAAAAGCCAGCTCAGCTTTACTCCGCAGTACACTGGTAATAAAGTTTTTACATTTTTTACTTATATTTATACAAACGATGAGATTATCCTCATAACATATTGCAGCAGCCTGCTTTAATATGTTGAGATTTATAAACGATAACCAGTATAATATGAGAAAAGTGCAATCTATCCTTAACAGAAAAGGAACCGCGGTTCATTGCGTTTCAGCCGACATTTCAGTATTTCAGGCACTTGAAGAGATGATGAATAAAAACGTAAGTGCCCTCATTATCTCCTCTGGCGACACCATTGAGGGAATATTTACCGAGCGCGATTATGCCCGCAAAATTGTGCTTTTGGGAAGATCATCTAAAGACACGCCTATCGCTGAAGTGATGTCCTCAGCTCCTCTTACCGTAACTGCTTCTGATTCGGTGGCTAGCTGTATGGAGATCATGACCAATAAGCATGTGCGACATCTTCCGGTACTCGAAGGACATAAGCTCGCCGGCATTATCTCAATTGGTGATATTGTGAAGGAAATTATTGAGGAACAGCAAGAAACAATAAAGCATCTTGAAAGCTATATAAGTGGTTGATTGTTTTATCTGCCGAATATAACGGCATGGCCGGAATGTGTTCCTGTATGCTACCCCTTTAGTATTGTATTAGTACACTGCTCCGGCCACTGCACGTCAGAAGAAAAAATTAAGCGTCTATCCTTTTTTGAGTCTGGATAGCTCGTCGAAATCCATTACCAGACGTTCAACGATACGGTCGTTTTCTAAATGCTCAGCAACGATCTCTTCAACATCGTCAAGCTGCACACGTCCGTAAAACACGCCTTCAGGATAAACAACAACGCTTGGCCCTAACTCACAAGTTTCTAAACAACCCGCGCGCTGAGCGCGAATCTCGGCATTCAGACCCTTATCCTTAATCTGCTTCTTAAACGCTGCCACTAATGCTAACCCCGCGGCCTCACCACAACACACTCTGCTACCCGCAGGACGTTGGTTGGTACAAATAAATAGATGCTTCTTATACAACATTCTGCAAAACAATGAAATTATAAGCTGGTTAACAAACATATGGGTCAAACAATTCTAGTTACGGGAGCCAGCGGACTTATTGGTACGAAGCTTTGTGATGAACTTTTAAATCAAGGGTATTCCATTCACGCATTAACACGCGGAAAAAAGGATGGTAACGAACGTATTCGTTATTTCTCATGGGATGTTGACCGCCAATACATTGACGAGGCGTGTTTACAGGGCGTTTCAGCCATTATTCATCTCGCGGGCGAGAATATCGCCGCGCGTCCATGGACCAACGCTCAAAAGCAGCGGTTGGTGCGTAGCAGAACTGAATCCATCCGCCTGATACTGCAAGTACTTCGCGCAAGACCTCATACAGTAACAGACCTCATTTCGGCGTCTGCTTCTGGATACTATGGCGATCGCGGAGATGAAATATTAAAGGAAAACAGCCACCCGGGGAATGATTTTCTTTCATACTGCTGCTTAAATTGGGAGAATGCCGTAAATGAGGCTAAAGCCCTCGGCCTACGCGTGGTGAAATTGCGAACAGGAACAGTGCTCAGCAATCAGGGAGGAGCGCTAAAGCCTATTATTGCCTTAACCAGAGCCGGATTAGCTGCCCCACTGGCAGGCGGCAAGCAATGGGTGCCATGGATTCATATAGACGACCTCGTACAGATGTACATCTATACCTTAAAAAACGGACATTGCCGCGGAGCTTATAACATGAGTAGTCCCAATGCCGTAACAAATAAAACATTGATGAACACTGTCGCCTCCACGCTTAAAAAGCCACTCTGGTTACCTGCTGTGCCGGCATTTCTGATGAGAGTCATCCTTGGCGAGATGCATACCATACTCAGCAACAGCAACCGTATGGACAGTTCACGCATCATTGATTCGGGATTTACATTTAAATTTACAGAATTATCTACCGCCCTTGCTCATCTATATGGACGAAAAAAACAAAAAGCTTAACATATTCTGGTTTCGAAGAGACCTCCGTTTAATTGACAATGCTGGTCTGTATCATGCACTCAAATCTACTGAGCCCGTATTGTGCCTTTTTATCTTCGATAAAAATATTCTTGACCACTTAGAAAAGGATGACTCACGGGTACATTTCATATTTCAAACAATCAGTAGCCTCAAATTAGATCTGGAAAAAACAGGTTCTTCACTATTGGTGAAATATGGAAAAGCGGAACAGGTATGGAAAGATCTCTTACATGAGTATAACATAAAACAGGTCTATGTCTCTGACGACTATGAGCCATATGCCAGAGAACGTGATCAAAAAATACAGCGCTTACTCGATAAGGAAAAAATTGGCTTCACACTGGTAAAAGATCATGTCATTTTCGATAAGTCAGAAATTGTAAAGGGTGACGGACAGCCCTACATGGTTTTCACACCATACAAAAATCAATGGTTAAAAACACTCAACCCCGCTTTCCACCTTAAAAAATATCATACCGAGCGTTACTTTTCAAACTTATATAAAATCGGTCACATACCCATTCCCTCACTGAAGGATCTTGGTTTCAACAACGCCCGATTTGAGATTCCTCCTCGATCTTATAAATCGAAAATTGAGAAATACGGGGAACGACGGGATTTCCCTTCGCTCGATGGCACAACCAAAATTGGTATACATCTCCGATTCGGAACTATAAGTATCAGAGAAGCCGCAGCCTTTGCATGGGAATCGACGGATAAAACCTGGTTAAATGAGCTTATTTGGAGAGATTTCTACGCCATGATCTTATGGCACTTTCCGGAATCAGCGACAAATTCCTTCCGAAAAAAATATGACGACATACCCTGGCGTAATAACGAAGAAGAATTCAAACATTGGTGTGAGGGAACTACAGGATACCCTATCGTAGACGCGGCAATGCGACAGCTCAACAGCACTGGCTGGATGCACAACCGACTACGAATGATCGCCGCAAGCTTTCTCACCAAACACCTTCTAATTGATTGGCGTTGGGGGGAAGCCTATTTCGCCGCATTACTTCTGGATTACGAACAGAGCAGCAACGTCGGTGGCTGGCAATGGGCATCAGGCTCCGGAACTGATGCCGCGCCATATTTCAGAGTCTTCAACCCTGATTTACAAACAAAAAAATTCGATCCGGAGTTGAAATTCATCAAAAAATGGGTACCTGAGTTCTCAGATCCCTTTTCCTATCCGCACCGTATTGTTGATCACAATCAGGCACGGGAACGCGCCCTGCGGGTGTATAGGGAAGCATTGAATGAATAAATAATGAATAATAAGTTAATATTAATAACTTGCCAAAAGTTACAGTAATCGATATTTTAGTCATATGAAACCAACCCTTTTAATATTAGCCGCTGGCATGGCCAGCCGCTACGGAAGCATGAAACAAGTAGATGGATTCGGCCCTAATGGCGAAACAATTATAGATTATTCCATTTACGATGCTATACGCGCAGGATTTGGAAAGGTTAGCTTCATTATCCGTGAGGAGTTTTACGAAGCCTTCAAAGCAAAATTTGAGCCTAAACTAGCGGGTAAAATTGAAACTGACTATGTATTTCAAAGCTTTGACCTTAGCAAATACGGTATCACAAAAGAAATAGAACGCCAGAAACCCTGGGGAACTGGCCATGCAGTGTTAGAAGCTAGCGAACAGATAAATGAACCATTCTGCGTTATCAATGCGGACGACTTTTACGGATATGACGCCTTTGAGAAAATGGCCGCCTTCCTGAAAGACGACGCGCGTGACGATAACTACTCCCTTATGGGCTACGAGGTAGATAAGACACTCTCCGACTACGGCTCCGTATCCCGTGGTATTTGTAAAGTAAACGCCGAAGGTAATCTTGAGGAGATCGTAGAACGCACCAAGGTTTATACCAAGGACGGTCAGATCGTTCACGAAGACGAAGCTGGCAATACCACTCCTCTCGACGCTGATGCACGCGCATCCATGAACTTCTGGGGCTTCACTCCTGCGGTATTCAAGCAGACAAAAGAAATGTTTGTACGCTTTGTTGAGGCTAATGAAAATAACCCTAAAGCTGAATTCTTCATTCCTTTAATGGCCGAAGAACTAACGAAAAAAGGTATCGCTAACTTCAAGGTTATCCCAACTTCATCTAAATGGTTTGGCGTAACCTACAAAGAGGACAAGCCATTGGTTGAGAAAAGCATTTCCGATCTGCTGGCTAAAGGTGTTTATCCGGAAAAACTTTGGTAAAATAACTTACACACCTGAAAGGGGGCTCTTCAACATCACCGATGATGTCGGAGCGCCCCCTTCGCATATCCGGCAGTTTGCAATGACGACATTGCAGACCCCCAATAACAAAAAAAGGCCGGACAATGTCCGACCTTCTATGATCTTTAAAAAAGGTACGATTACTCGCCTTTTTCTTCAGTAGCTTCTGTTGCAGGAGCCTCAGTAACTTCAGTTGCTTCAGTAGTTTCAGCAACTGGAGCCTCAGCACCTTTCTTCTTGCCAGAACTACGACGACGAGTAGTTTTCTTCTCAGTCTTCGCTGCATCCTCAGCGTTGTAAACAGTGTTGTAGTCTACCAATTCAATTAAAGCAACCTCGGCGTTATCACCAGGACGGTTGTTTAACTTGATAATACGAGTGTAACCACCTGGACGGTTAGCAACTTTCGCTGCAACGTCGCGGAAAAGCTCGGTAACGATATCTTTATCCTGCAGGTAGCTAAATACCGTTCTGCGAGAATGTGTAGTATCGCTTTTTGCTTTAGTGATCAAAGGCTCAACGTAAGTACGAAGCGCTTTAGCTTTAGCCAAAGTTGTAACGATACGTTTGTGCTTGATAAGCGAAATAGCCATGTTAGACATCAACGCTTTACGGTGACTGTCTGTACGGCCTAAATGATTGATTTTTTTTCCGTGTCTCATTATTTTAAAATTTTACATGCTTATACCGTTCCGTCGTAATGCGGAGGATTTATAAACATGTCGCTTATTATTTAAACAGCGAAGATTACTCTTCGTCGAGTTTATACTTTGCGAGGTTCATACCGAAAGAAAGACCTTTCGATTTAACCAAATCCTGAATTTCAGTCAGGGATTTCTTACCGAAGTTTCTGAACTTAAGCATGTCTGCAACATCATAAGAAACAAGATCCGCTAAGGTCTTGATATCAGCAGCTTTAAGACAGTTAAGTGCGCGTACAGAAAGATCAAGATCTACAAGTTCAGTCTTAAGGATCTTACGCATATGCAGGATCTCTTCGTCCACCTCTTTAGTTTCCTCTTTAGCCTGAGCTTCAAGCATGATGTTCTCATCAGAGAATAAAAGGAAGTGGTGAATAAGGATCTTCGCAGCTTCTTTCAGAGCTTCTTCAGGATGGATAGAACCATCAGTAGTAATATCAAGAACTAACTTCTCATAGTCCGTTTTCTGCTCTACACGATAGTTCTCGATAGTATACTTTACATTCTTTATCGGAGTGTAAATAGAATCGATCGCAATAACATTTACGTTAGCATCCGGATTTTTATTCTCTTCAGCAGCAATGTATCCGCGACCCTTGTTAACAGTGATCTCAACTTCCAGGTTAACGGACGATTCCATGTTACAAAGAACAAGCTCTGGATTCAGAACTGTGAAGTTAGAAGAAAACCTGGTAATATCGCCGGCTTTGAATTGCTCCTGACCGCCAACAGTGATATAGATCTTTTCAGTATCTCCGGAGTCACCGGTCTTCTTGAATCGAACTTGCTTTAAATTAAGAATGATCTCTGTAACATCTTCTACAACACCCTTAATGGTAGAAAACTCATGAGAAACACCGGAAAAGCGCACTGAAGTAATTGCGAAGCCTTCAAGAGAAGACAATAGAATACGACGTAAAGCATTACCGATAGTAACACCAAAACCTGGCTCCAACGGTCTGAATTCGAATGTACCGTCGAAATCAGTTGATTTCTGCATTATTACTTTGTCAGGTTTCTGGAATGCTAAAATTGCCATTTAATCTCAGTTAAGTTTTATAAACTGTAAAAGCTGCCAGGAATATCCTGGCAGTTAATTATTATTTAGAGTATAACTCGACGATCAGATTTTCCTTGATGTTCTCAGGAATTTCATCACGGTTTGGATAATTAAGGAACTTACCAACTAATTCGTTAGCATCCCATTCCAACCAAGCGTATTTGTTAATCTTACGGCCGGCAACAGAGTTAGAAACTGCTTCAAGCGACTTTGAACGCTCACGAACCGCAACAACATCACCTGCACGAAGAGAATAAGAAGGAATATTTACAACTTCACCGTTTACGGTAACATGCTTATGGCTTACCAACTGACGTGCAGCAGAACGCGTTGGAGCAATACCTAAACGATAAACTGTGTTATCTAAACGAGCTTCTAAGAACTTCAAGAGGTTCTCACCAGTAATTCCCTCTTTAGAAGAAGCGCGTACAAATAAGTTCTGGAACTGACGCTCAAGCACACCGTAAGTGTATTTCACTTTCTGCTTCTCCTGAAGCTGTACAGCGTACTCTGATTGTTTACCACGACGCTTTGACGCACCGTGCTGTCCTGGAGGATAATTCTTCTTTTCTAATGCTTTATCAGGGCCGAAAATTGGCTCTCTGAATTTACGTGCAATCTTGGATTTTGGACCAGTATATCTTGCCATTGTTGTTAATTTAAAGTATCAGACAACCTTAAGTCGTCGAATCTTAGCTTTAATTAAATATTTTTGTTAATTCTTACCGAGGGCAAAAAATACCCCCTGTCCTGTTATTAAACTCTTCTTCTCTTTGCAGGACGGCAACCGTTGTGAGGAAGCGGAGTGATATCTTTGATAGTAGTAACTTCGATACCTGCAGTCTGAAGCGTACGAATCGCTGATTCTCTTCCTGCACCAGGACCCTTAACAAAAACCTCTACCTTACGTAATCCAAGATCATAAGCTACTTTTCCGCAATCTGCGGCCGCTTGTGATGCTGCATAAGGAGTATTTTTCTTTGATCCTTTAAAACCCATCTTACCAGCAGATGACCATGAAATCGCCTGTCCCTGTGAGTTGGTTAAAGTTACTATAATATTGTTAAAAGTAGCGTTAATGTGCGCCTGTCCAACTGGCTCAATTACAACGATACGCTTTTTGGTTACTTTTTTAGTCTTAGCCATTACTTATCTGGTGTTATTTAGTAGCCTTCTTCTTGTTAGCCACAGTCTTACGTTTTCCTTTACGAGTACGGGTGTTATTCTTTGTTCTCTGTCCGCGTACAGGTAGCCCTTTACGATGACGAAGACCACGGTAACATCCGATGTCCATTAAACGCTTAATGTTTAACTGAACTTCTGAACGTAACGCACCTTCAACTTTTAGTTGCTCGTTGATAATTGTACGGATCGCTGCTAACTGATCATCGGTCCATTCCTGAACTTTCACATCATAACTGATACCGGCTTGATCTAAAATGCTCTGCGCAGTAGTCTTTCCGATACCGAAAATGTAAGTAAGGCCGATCTCTCCTCTTTTGTTTCTTGGTAAATCAATACCTGCTATTCTTGCCATATTTTATTAATGAATTGATCTATTGAATGTTTTACGGACTGATTGTTCTGCTTTATCCCAGCCCCCATTCAACAATAATATTATCCCTGGCGCTGCTTGAACTTAGGGTTCTTCTTGTTAATTACATAAAGCTTACCCTTACGACGGATAACCTTACAATCAGCGCTACGCTTCTTTATGGATGCTCTAACTTTCATCTTATTTATATCTGTAAGTAATTCTGCCTTTTGACAGATCATATGGAGACATTTCAAGTTTCACTTTGTCACCAGGAAGAATCTTGATGTAATGCATCCGCATTTTTCCGGAAATATGAGCGATAATCTCATGCCCGTTCTCCAATTCCACCCTAAACATTGCATTAGATAATGCTTCTTTTATGATGCCGTCTTGCTCAATAGAGGCTTGTTTAGCCATATTTTACTGATTTCTATTTAATTATCCCCTACAATAGCGGGACGCAAAATTAAATAAAAAAATTTAATTTTTATCCTTATTCCTTATTTTTCTGATATTTATATATCAGACACCTTTATTCAACACTTCGTCGATGTAATCAAAGGTTGATAGAACCTGAGCTTTGCCTTTCCTTACAGCTACGGTATGCTCAAAATGGGCTGAAGGCTTTCCATCAACAGTGCTGACAGTCCATCCATCGTTCCAAAACTTTACACCCGCTCTGCCAAGATTTATCATTGGCTCAATAGCAATGACCATCCCTTCTTCCAACTTCATGCCTGATCCGCGTTTGCCATAGTTTGGTACCTCCGGCTTTTCATGCAGGTTATAACCAACACCATGTCCTACAAGATCCTTAACTACGCCAAATCCGAAACGTTCAGCATGTTCCTGCACAGCATATCCGATATCTCCGATACGCTTGCCGACAACAGCATTAGCAACGCCCTTGTCCAAACATTCCCTGGTAACCCTAAGAAGAGTACGCACTTCCTCGCTTACCTCACCAACAGCAAAGGTAAACGCCGAATCACTAATAAACTTATTGAGAATTACACCGCAATCAACAGAAATGATGTCGCCATCTTTCAGTTCTTCATTGCCTGGAAACCCATGAACGATACGGTCGTTTGTTGAAATACAAACAGAATAAGGAAAACCGCTGTAATTAAGAAAGGCAGGGATACCTCCGTTATCACGGATGAATGTATCCGCTGCCTTATTAATTTCAATGGTCTTTACACCCGGGCGAATAAGTTTTGCCAATTCGCCCAAGGTTTTAGATAGAAGAGTGGCACTAGCACCAATGGCTTCGATATCCTCTTCTGTCTTAAAATTAACCTTCGACATTTTAATTAATTAAAGAGCTGGCCCCGAAGTTCCTGTAGTTGTTACAGCCGCCGTACGGCCTTTCAACCTGCCTGTCTTCATTAATCCGTCGTAATGACGCATCAGGAGATGACTTTCAATCTGTTGCAGTGTATCAAGAACAACACCCACAAGGATTAAAAGAGAAGTACCTCCATAGAAATGAGCAAAGCTGCTATTTACCCCACATACAATCGCGATGGATGGCATGATAGCAATAATAGCAAGGAAAATAGAACCAGGGAACGTAATCTTGGAGATAATGCTATCAATGTAATCGCCGGTCACAGCCCCTGGCTTTATGCCCGGGATGAATCCGCCATTTTTCTTCATGTCATCAGACATCTGCACCGGATTCACGGTAATTGCAGTATAGAAAAATGTAAATGCGATAATAAGAATAGCAAAAGTTACATTATACGCCACTGAAGTATAATTTGTAAGTGCAGCGAGCACCGGCCCCTGAGCGCCAGGAAAGAACTGACCCACGCTCATCGGGATGAACATCAACGCCTGAGCGAAGATGATCGGCATTACGCCCGCAGCATTCACCTTCAAAGGAATATACTGTCTTACGCCGCCATACTGCTTGTTACCTACAATCTTCTTAGCATATTGAACCGGAATCTTTCGAACGCCCTGTACAATAAGAATAGTGAAAATGATTACAAAGAACAGTGCCGCAACTTCCACAATAAACGGAATGATACCACCGCTTCCTGTCAGACGAGAATCAAACTCAGCAAGGAATGCTCCTGGCAGCTGAGCGATGATACCCACCATGATAATCAACGATATACCGTTTCCTATTCCTTTATCAGTAATCTTCTCACCAAGCCACATTACGAATAATGTACCGCCGGTAAGGATTACCATAGAAGAAATTGAGAACAAAGGTTCCGCCAGCATCTTCGCATCTGCAGAAATCTGCGTTCTTACATAGCCTATGGCCTGCACAAACGTAATTGCCACTGTGAGATAACGAGTAAGCTGGTTTAACTTCTTCCTACCACTCTCACCTTCTTTCTGCATCTTCTGAAACGACGGAACAGCAATACCTAAAAGCTGAACAACGATGGATGCCGAAATGTACGGCATTACACCTAATGCAAATATCGACGCACGGGCAAAAGATCCCCCTGCGAACATATTTAATAATCCAAGGAGACCCTCACGCTCCTGGTGCTCAAGAGCTGCTGGGTTAACACCTGGTAAAACAATAAATGAACCGATTCGGTAAATTAAAAGAAATAAGAGTGTGTTTAATATACGCACTCTTAGTTCTTCAATCTTCCAGATATTGGAAAGGGTAGTGAATAACTTCTTCATTAATTACAATTTAACAACGGAACCTCCAGCTGCTTCAATTGCTTTCTGAGCTGTTGCTGTGAAAGCATGAGCAGTAACTTCAAGTTTACTTGAAACTTCGCCTCTTCCAAGGACCTTTACAAGGTCATTCTTTGAAACAAGACCATGTTCTTTCAATGTATTGAAGTCAATACTTGTAAGGTTGAATTTTGTTGCAAGAGCTTGCAAAACATCAAGGTTGACACCCACGTACTCTACACGGTTGATATTTTTAAAACCAACTTTAGGAATACGACGTTGTAAAGGCATCTGACCACCTTCGAAACCTACTTTTGTTGAGGTACCTGACCGAGAACCAGCTCCTTTATGACCGCGGGTAGACGTTCCGCCACGACCTGAACCTGTACCTCTACCGATACGCTTCTTATTTTTGGTTGAACCTTCTGCAGGTTTTAAATTACTTAAGTTCATGATTAAATACTTTCTACTGCTACTAGATGACTAACTTTTCTTACCATCCCTACAATTGAAGGGGTAGCTTCAACTTCTACAGCCTGGTTAATCTTTCCTAACCCTAAGGCCTGCATAGTTCTTTTCTGGCGCTCGCTTCTGTCGATAACGCTCTTAATCTGAGTGATTTTGATCTTCGCCATGATGCTTATCCGTTAAAAACTTTACTTAGTTCCACTCCACGTTGCTGAGCAACAGTAAAAGCATCTCTCATTTGAGATAACGCTGCTACAGTAGCCTTCACCACGTTATGTGGGTTAGATGATCCTTTTGACTTTGCTAATACGTTGTGAATACCGGCACTTTCCAATACCGCACGCATCGCACCACCAGCAATAACTCCGGTACCGTTTGAAGCAGGCTTCACAAGAACGAAACCGCCGGAAAACTTACCATACTGTTCGTGTGGCACAGTACCGTTGATTACCGGAACTTTCACCAGGTTTTTCTTTGCATCGTCAATTCCCTTAGCAATAGCCTCAGTTACTTCCTTTGCTTTTCCCAAACCGTAACCTACAACGCCATTTTCGTCACCTACTACTACGATAGCTGAGAAACTGAACGTACGACCACCTTTGGTAACTTTCGCAACGCGTTGTATGCTCACTAAGCGATCTTTTAATTCAATCTCGCTTGATTTAACTCTTTTTATATTAATCGTTGACATTTATACTTCAGATTAAAAGTTCAGACCACCTTCACGAGCACCTTCAGCAAGTGACTTAATGCGTCCGTGATATAAATAACCATTTCTATCAAATACCACTGTAGTGATACCAGCAGCAACAGCCTTCTCGGCTACAAGCTTACCAACAGCTTTAGACTGCTCGCTCTTTGTGCCATTTGCTGAAAACTCTTTTGATAAAGACGAAGCAGACACGATAGTCTTGCCTGTTGTATCATCAATAACCTGAGCATAAATGCCCTTATTGCTTCTAAATACTGATAACCGCGGGCGCTCAGCAGAACCAGCCAAATTACGTCTGATGCCCTTTTTAATTCGCTCTCTGCGAGATAATTTACTTGCCATGACTTATTATTTTTTAGCTGCTGATTTACCTGCTTTTCTTCTTAATACTTCACCTACAAACTTGATACCTTTACCCTTATATGGCTCTGGTGCACGCAGTGAACGGATCTTCGCTGCAACCTGACCGAGTAATTGTTTATCAATACTTTCGAGAATGATTGTTGGGTTCTTACCCTTCTCTGCTGTTGTGGCTACTTTAATTTCTTTTGGTAATTCAAACACATAGTGGTGAGAGAATCCTAACACAAGGTCTAATGTGTTGCCGGTATTAGTAGCACGGTAACCCACACCTACTAACTCCTGCTCTAACTTGTAACCTTGAGTTACACCTACTACCATGTTGTTAATCAGCGCGCGGTACAAACCATGTAACGCTTTGTGGCGTTTCTGATCTGTTGGACGTTTCACAACGATATTTCCTTCTTCCTGACTTACAGTGATATCGTCCTCAAGTTTCTGAGTCAACTCACCTTTTGGTCCTTTTACTGTCACTACACTCTCTGCAGAGACACTAACAGTAACTCCAGCTGGGATTGCTATTGGGGCTTTTCCTACTCTTGACATGTTTTAATCCTCCCGATTAATGTACGTAACATAAAACTTCACCACCAATATTCAGGTTGCGGGCTTCCTTATCTGACATTACTCCTTTTGAAGTTGACAAGATGGCAATACCTAAACCGTTTAATACACGTGGCATACTATCAACACCTGCATACTTTCTCAAACCAGGCTTACTCACACGTGTAAGAGTGCGAATAGCAGGAACTTTAGTTACCGGATGGTATTTCAATGCTATTTTAATAGTCTTTTGAACTTGACCATCTTCAAACTTGTAGTTCGCGATGTAACCTTTATCAAAAAGTACTTTAGTAATTTCCTTTTTGATGTTTGATGCAGGAATTTCCACAACCCTATGGTTGGCCTTAATGGCATTCCTTACTCTTGTAAGATAATCTGCTATTGGATCTGTATTCATTATTTATTATTTGTGGTAGTGGTATCCTTCAGCGGACCTGCTACCTGTTAAAATTTGCGCTAATTGCAATAAGTTTTAAGCAGGGCATCATATTAATACCCTGACTTAAAACTTCATATTTTTTGTATTACCAGCTTGCTTTCTTCACTCCCGGGATCTTGCCATCAAGTGCCATCTCACGGAATGTTACACGTGAAATACCAAACTGACGCATATAACCTCTTGGACGACCTGTAAGCTTACAACGATTGTGTAAACGTACCGGAGAAGCATTCTTAGGTAATTTGTCTAACTCAGCGTAATCTCCTGCAGCCTTCAAAGCAGCTCTTTTCTCAGCATACTTGGCAACTAATTTAGCACGTTTTACTTCGCGTGCCTTTACTCCTTCTTTAGCCATTATTTACTGTTTGATTTTTAAATGGTAAACCAAATTGCTTTAATAATTCCAGTGCTTCAACATCGTTTTGCGCTGTGGTTACAAAGGTAATATCCATACCCATAATTTTATTGATCTTATCAATATTAATTTCAGGGAAGATAATCTGCTCTGTAATACCCAGGGTATAGTTACCATGGCCATCAAAACCTTTATCATTGATACCCTTGAAATCACGGATACGTGGTAACGCAACTGCAATTAAACGATCAAGGAATTCATACATCTGGCTGTCGCGAAGTGTTACGCGAACACCTACTGGCATTCCCTTACGTAATTTGAAGTTAGAAATATCTTTCTTTGATTTCGCTGCTACTGCCTGCTGACCAGTGATGGTAGTAAGCTCGTTGATAGCGTTTTCAATTAACTTCTTGTCAGTAGTTGCACCGCCCACACCCTGGTTAATAGCAATTTTAACCAGCTTAGGAACCTGCATTACTGTCTTGTACTGAAATTTCTCTTTCAGTGCGGTACGGATCTCGTCCTTATATTTTGATTTTAATCTTGGTGCGTAGCTCATTACTTAATCTCCTCCCCGGATTTTTTAGCGATTCTTACTAATTTACCTTCAGCATTCTTCTGTCTGCCTACACGGGTTGGCTTGCCAGTCTTTGCATCAACAACCATCAGGTTAGATACATGGATAGGAGCTTCCTTTTTGATGATACCACCATTAGGGTTAGCAGCATTAGGCTTTGTATGACGAGAAACGATGTTTGCGCCTTCTACTATTGCCTTATTGCTTCTTACAATAACCTCTAACACTTTGCCCTGCTTACCTTTAGAGTCGCCTGCAATTACCTCAACTAAGTCTCCCTTGCGGATTTTCAGCTTAGACTGATTAACTTTGTTATTTTCCATGTTACAATACCTCCGGTGCTAATGAAACGATTTTCATGAATTGCTTTTCACGCAGCTCTCTAGCTACCGGGCCAAAGATACGTGTACCACGTGGCTCGTCCTGATTATTCAATAATACAGCTGCGTTGTCGTCGAAACGGATATAAGAACCGTCCTTACGTCTGATCTCCTTCTTTGTTCTTACTACTACTGCTTTTGATACAGTACCTTTTTTTACGTTTCCTGAAGGAATAGCACTTTTCACGGTAACAACGATCTTATCGCCCACAGAAGCGTAACGCTTGCCGGTGCCGCCCAGAACACGGATCACTAAAACTTCTTTAGCGCCGCTGTTATCTGCAACATTTAATCTTGATTCCTGTTGTACCATTACTTAGCCCTTTCTAATATTTCAACTAATCTCCAGTTTTTGTTCTTACTCAGCGGACGAGTCTCCATAATCAACACTGTATCTCCGATACCGCAAGTGTTGCTTTCGTCATGAGCCATAAATTTGGTAGTCTTCTTCACGAATTTTCCGTAGATAGGGTGTTTTACTTTCCTTTCTACTGCAACTACGATAGATTTCTCCATCTTGTTGCTTACTACCACGCCTTCACGGGTTTTTCTTAATTTTCTTTCCATTTCGACCTAAAATATTATTTAGTTTTCAGAAGCGGACTCTGGTGCCGCAGCAGTATCTGCCGCTTTACGCTTAGTCAATTCTGTATTTAAACGTGCGATGTCTTTTCTCACCTTACTGATACGAGATGGATTCTCTATGGCAGAAACTGCATGCGCAAATTTTAATTTAGTGAGACTGGCCTTTTCTTCGCTGATGCGGGCTACAATCTCTTCAGCTGATAGCTCTTTTATTTCTGAGTTTTTCATCTTTTCTAGCTTTAAAGCGCTAAGGCTATAAGTTATAAGTGTGCAAAAATACAACTTATAACTTATACCTCATGCTTATAACTCCTTTTATGCTTCTACGTAATCCCTACGTACTACAAATTTTGTCTGAACAGGTAACTTTTGAGCGGCTAAACGTAATGCCTCTTTAGCAACTGCCAAAGGAACACCTTCCGCTTCAAATATCATTCTACCCGGACGAACTACCGCTACCCAATACTCAGGAGCTCCCTTACCTTTACCCATACGTACCTCTGCAGGCTTCTTTGTTACGGGTTTATCAGGGAAGATTCTGATCCATACCTGGCCTTCACGTTTCATGTAACGTGTTACCGCGATACGGGCAGCTTCAATCTGACGACTGGTAATCCATACCGGCTCCAGTGCCTTAATTCCGAAAGATCCAAATGCAAGTTCAGCACCACGTCCGGCTAAACCTTTCATTCTGCCTTTCTGCATCTTTCTGAACTTCGTTCTTTTTGGCTGTAACATCTTCTTCTGTTTTTATTTCGATAAAACGAATGTCCTCAACTTAATTATTTGCCTCCGCGTGGAGCTGATCCACCACGGTTATTGCCTCCACGACCTTGACCTCCGCCGCGGTTGTTGCCACCACGGTTATTACCGCCACGGTTGTTTCCACGGTTATTGCCACCTCTTCTGTCGTTTCTTTCATTGCCACCGTAAGAGCCGGCACCTTCGCCTCTTCCTCTTACTCCTGCAGTCTGACCGATGTTTGGAGACAGATCACGTTTTCCGTAAACTTCACCTTTACAGATCCATACCTTAACACCGATCTTACCATATGTTGTAAGAGCTTCTGCTAATGCATAGTCTATATCAGCGCGGAATGTATGCAAAGGAATTCTTCCTTCTTTGTACTGCTCGGTACGGGCCATTTCCGCTCCGCCTAAACGACCGGAACACATAACCTTAATACCTTCAGCTCCGATACGCATAGTTGACGCGATAGACGTCTTCATTGCGCGGCGGAAAGAAATACGTGCTTCCAACTGCTTTGCAATTCCTTCTGCTACTAACTGGGCATCTAATTCAGGACGTTTAATCTCGAAGATGTTAATCTGTACATCTTTCTTGGTGAGTTTCTTCAACTCTTCCTTGATCTTATCTACTTCCTGACCACCTTTACCGATTACGATTCCCGGACGGGCAGTGTGAATTGTTACTGTGATACGCTTTAAGGTACGCTCGATAACTAATTTAGCTACGCCACCTTTAGCGATACGTACTGAAAGATACTTACGAATCTTTTCATCCTCAACTAATTTATCGGAGTAGTTGTTGCCACCGAACCAGTTAGAATCCCAACCTTTGATGATTCCTAATCTGTTACCTATTGGATGTGCTTTTTGTCCCATTTCTCCTTATTAGTTTTGAGTTTCAAGATTTTTGCTATCAACAACAAGGGTCACGTGATTTGAGCGTTTGCGAATTCTATATCCACGTCCTTGTGGTGCTGGTCTCAATCTCTTCAACTGACGACCTCCATCTACAAATACGGTCTTTACGAATAATTCGCTGCCATCTGCACTTTGACCTTCATTCTTAGTTTCCCAGTTCTTAATTGCTGATAATAAAAGCTTTTCCACTTTCTGGGCAGCTTCCTTATTTGAATACTTAAGAATATATAAAGCCTTCTCAACACGCTCACCACGGATCAGGTCAACTACGAGTCTCATCTTACGAGGTGAGGTAGGGCAATTGTTTAATTTTGCTACTGCTTCCATTGCTTATTTTTTCTTTTCAGCGTGACCTCTAAATGTTCTGGTTGGAGCAAATTCTCCCAACTTGTGACCAACCATGTTCTCTGTTACATACACAGGAATAAACTTATTTCCGTTGTGTACTGCAAATGTGTGACCTACGAAATCCGGAGAAATCATCGACCGGCGTGACCATGTCTTAATTACTGACTTCTTGCTGGTTTCATTCATAGAAAGCACTTTGCTTTCCAGATTATGATCGATATAAGGGCCTTTTTTAATTGAACGAGCCATTATTTCTTCCTCCCTTCAATGATATAACGATTTGAAGTTTTCTTCTTGTTACGAGTCTTGTAGCCTTTCGCTAATACTCCGGTTCTTGAACGTGGGTGACCTCCTGAAGATCTACCCTCACCACCACCCATAGGGTGATCTACCGGGTTCATCGCAACACCTCTTACGCGTGGACGACGACCTAACCAACGGTTACGGCCAGCCTTACCTAACACTTCATTAGATTTCTCAGAGTTTGATACCGCACCGATAGTAGCTAAACAGGTAGCTAAAATCATACGTGTCTCACCTGAAGGCAATTTAATGATCGCATATTTTCCATCACGTGCTGATAGCTGCGCGTAAGTTCCTGCACTACGTGCAATTGAAGCGCCCTGTCCTGGATTCAATTCAATGTTATGAATGATAGAACCCAATGGGATGCTCTTCAATGGAAGCGCGTTTCCTACTTCCGGTGCTACAGTCTCGCCAGCGATTACAGTCTGTCCAACCGTCAATCCTTCTGGAGCAATGATGTAACGTTTCTCTCCATCTGCGTAATGCAAAAGAGCGATACGTGCTGTACGATTTGGATCGTACTCAATAGTGGCAACAGTTGCGGGGATGTCTTTTTTATCGCGTTTAAAATCTATCAATCGGTATGCTTTTTTATGTCCCCCACCGATGTAACGCATAGTCATTTTACCGGTATTATTTCTACCACCTGACTTCTTGATGGATACAACCAATGACTTCTCAGGTACATTAGTTGTAATATCTGAATAATCGCCACCTACGCGGAAACGAGTACCAGGGGTTACCGGTTTAAATCTTCTAACTGCCATTGTTCTAATTAAATATTGCTGTAAAAGTCAATAGTTTCACCATCTTTCAACGTTACAATAGCTTTCTTGTATTTAGGAGTTCTTCCTGATACAAAACCAGCCTTTGTGTAACGGCTTTTCGCTTTACCAGATACCACGATGGTGTTTACCGCCTCGATATTTACACCATACATTTGTTCGATAGCAGTTTTGATCTGCAATTTATTGGCTCTGTGATCTACTTTAAAGGTATAACGACCTAACTTATCTGTTAAAATCGATGCCTTTTCTGTTAAAATAGGTTTCTTTAAGATTTCCATATTATTTACTCAGCGCCTCCTCGATTTTCTTTACAGATCCTGCAGTAAGTAAAAGCTTGTCTGCGTTTAACACATCATATGTGCTCAACTGATCAGCAGTGATAACTCTTGCTTTCTGAATATTTCTGCTTGATAAATAAACATTCTTGTTAGCTTCTGGCAATACTAATAAAGTCTTGCTGTCTGCAACCTTAAGATCTGCAACTAACTTAATGTAGTTCTTTGTCTTGATTGTATCGAAAGCAAAATCCTCAACAATTACAATGTTGTTATCTTTTGCCTTGTAAGACAATGCTGACTTACGCGCTAATTGCTTTAATTTCTTATTAAGCTTGAAACTGTAGTCGCGTGGCTGAGGACCGAATACACGACCTCCTCCATTAAATAATGGCGACTTGATGTTACCCGCACGAGCACCACCTGTTCCCTTTTGCTTGTATAATTTACGTGTAGAACCAGCAATCTCATTACGTTGCTTAGCTTTGTGCGTTCCCTGACGCTGATTTGCCAGATACTGCTTTACATCTAAGTAAATAGCGTGATCGTTGGGTTCTAATCCAAAAATCGTTTCAGGAAGTTGCACCTTGGCACCTGTCTCTTGTCCTGAAATACTTAATACGTTAACTTCCATCTTATTTATCAACGATTACGTAAGAACCCTTAGCTCCTGGTATGGAACCGCTAATTACTAATAAATTCTGCTCAGGGTATACCTTCAATACCTGAAGATTCTGAACTTTCACACGTGCACCACCTGTACGACCCGCCATACGCATTCCTTTGAATACGCGTGATGGCCATGATGAAGCTCCCAATGAACCCGGAGCTCTCAAACGGTTGTGCTGACCGTGCGTCTGCATACCTACCCCACTAAAACCATGACGCTTTACAACACCCTGGAAACCTTTACCCTTTGATGTTCCAACAACATCTACGAAGTCGCCTTCAGCGAATACTTCTACAGTAATGGTATCTCCAAGAGCCTTAGCATCGTCAAACAACGGAAACTCTACAAGCTTACGCTTTGGAGTCGTGTTTGCTTTGGCAAAATGGCCTTTTAACTGAGCAGTAGTGTTCTTTTCTTTCTTTTCGTCGAAAGCTAACTGAACTGCTTCGTACCCATCCTTCTCGGTGGTACGTACCTGTGTTACCACACAGGGGCCAGCCTCAATAACCGTACAAGGAATATTACGTCCTTCGGCATCGAAAATGCTGGTCATTCCTACTTTTTTTCCAATAATACCTGACATTTTTAACTTTTATTTTTCTTACCCATCGGAGCAGTAGGGCTCCGCTCAAGGCATAACTTCCCCCTAAAGGGACGGCAAAGATAGAAAAGATTTAGCAATTGTCAAATACTTAAAGTATTATTTTTTAAATATTTATGTTCCCGTATTGCCACCTTTCGCACCGATCCTGTCCTACCATCAATACACCTCAACACTTCCCTATTGCAGAAGCTTCCTTTTTATATTTTCGAAAGCCCCGCCTGAGCACTCCTATGATCCCCAAAACCGGATACCTACACTTACTATCAAATACTTGCACTTTCTTCATACCCTTCATCGCTTATGGAATGGTTATTGAACCTACCGATTGAAGGAGATGTACCGTGGATCTATCAAACGCTGTTATCAAAAACATGCTTTGATTACGAAATGCCGTCTCAACATACAAGAGAGCGCCTCTCAGACTACCACAAAGGCCTGTGAGAAACTCCACATTAAATTAATAAAAGGAATTATATGAAAACCAACACTCTAAAAACAGTGGCCCGCGTTGCTTTGGGAGGCAGCCTCATCTTCGCCGGCATCAGTCACTTGAGCTTTGCCCGTAAAGATTTCCGCGCGCAGGTACCCAATTGGGTTCCTTTGAAAAAAGACGATACCGTTATTTATTCCGGATTTGCCGAAATTGCTTTAGGAGCGTCGCTCATCCTGGCTCCTCCTAAATATCGCCAACAGGTGGGTTGGCTTGCTGCGGCGTTCTTCACAGCGGTATTCCCCGGCAATATCGCGCAATACACACATCATCGGGACGCCTTTGGCCTTGATACTGACAATAAACGCTTCACACGACTATTCTTCCAGCCAGTACTTATCTATTGGGCTCTTAAAAGCACAACGCCTAGCAAAAAATTAATATAATACAAACCACTTCTACTGATGCCAAACACAAGCAGACGAGCCTTACTTCTCTGACAGGCTCGTCCGCCCATAAAAGATCTTGCCTTCGCCCCGCGTCTTTACATTAAATTCCTCATTGCTCTCCGGCGAGAGCTCCGCAAATCACGAGGCATAAGATCTGATGTACTGCCATGTGCGAATACCCCACAAAGCGTCCCGCATGCCTTTACGCCTGGCTATCTCCGGCAGCCCATTCCCCAACAGTATCCCTCCGAAAATGCTCTTGTTATTGAATGCTTGCTATTCCATCCTTCTGCGCCCCAGCTTGAAGGGCTGGGGTGGTGTCTCCGCTCGCGGGACAGTACCTCGCGTAGCATTCGGGATCTGTAGGTTATGAT
>DKIV01000054.1 GCA_002454425.1 Sphingobacteriaceae bacterium UBA6709 | reverse complement strand
ACTATCACCACGATATTTTTTAGAGGCAGTGAAAATACCTGCTTTAATCTCGCTGCTTATCAGATCGGGAATGTCCTCCTCCCCGCATTACGGCCTTTTCACCGAATCGATCCTTTATACTATCAAGAGCTTTATAAAGACGTAAATCATCTTCTTTCTGTGTGAAGAGATCTGTTTGATGTTCTCCCTGGACGAAGTCGGCAAAGCGGACACCCAACAAACGTAAGGGTTTGGTCTGATCATAGGCTTTAATGAAAAGCTCTTTAACCGCCCGAATAAGTAACACATCAGAAGCAGTGTAAGGGATATGAGTTTGCCGCGTGTAGGTATCGAAATTTGAATAGCGAAATTTGATCGCCACCGACCCACAGAATCTATGATGACGCCGAAGTTGGTACGCAAGACTCTCCGTCATCCCTATTAACTTACCAAACAGGAAATCCACATCTACTGTATCAGCATGAAAAGTATCCTCCTTACTAATACTTTTCTGTTCGTGATAAGGTATCACTGCCGAGTTATCAATGCCACGGGCTCGCCGAATCAGATCAGGACCAAGCTTACCAAAGCGCGCGAGATGCGCCGGAGGCACCTCGGAAAGCATCTTTAAAGTATCCACACCCATCTGCCGCAGCATCTTCGCGCTCTTATCACCGATTCCAGGCATACGTGTAATATCTAAAGGCGCCAGATAGGCCTGCTCTGTACCATAAGGAACAACGATGGCTCCTGCCGGCTTCACCTCATTAGTTGCTATTTTAGACACCAGCTTATTGGATGCCAAAGCATAAGATATAGGCAAACCCGTCTCCCTGACAATCTGATCCCGAAGTTCCGCGACGAATTTCGCGCATCCAAAAAAGCGATCCATTCCCGACAGGTCAGCATAAAACTCGTCGATACTGGCTTTCTCCAGAACAGGCACAGCATCTCGGAGTATATCAGTAACCATGCGCGAATAATGGCTATAACTGGCATAATCACCTTTAACAATGATGGCTTGAGGGCAAAGTTGCCGCGCCTGCCTCATCGGCATGGCGCTATGTACTCCAAATTTACGGGTTTCGTAACTACAGGCAGACACCACTCCCCTGCCGCCCGAACCGCCAACGATTACAGGTAAGTTTTGTAAAGATGGTTCTTTCAGACGCTCAACACTTACAAAGAAACAGTCGAGATCGAAATGCGCTATATGTCTTTCTTCCTTAGTCTCCATTTTCTTGATGAGCTATCCCGCAAAGATGCTAAATTATTTAGCCTTATTCAAGAACCATATCGGTAAACCTCAACACTGAGAACGCCCAAATACCCGCCAGACGGAAGCATGATTCAGCTAAAGAACAAAAGCAAAACACAATTAATGGCTAAACATTCTTTGTTAAATCACGCTCTTCAATAATAACATTCAATAAACCTGACGAACATCACAAAATACACCTTGTAAATGCCATAGTATTTTTACTACATTCGTTTAACATTACATTAATACCCATGATTGTTGCAGATAAAAGCGAAACTATCGACTTTAATAACACTAAAATTGCCTTTAGCGATAAATCTTCCGAAGATCTTAACCGGGCATATTGGTTATTCAAGATAATAGGAAACAATTTCCTTACAAAAGTTGGCCCTGGCATTACCAACACGGCCATAAAGGTGGGCCTGCCAATTTATCCTTTAATAAAGAAAACGATATTTGCTCAATTTTGTGGTGGAGAGTCTATTGAAGAGTGTAAAGGCACCATCGAGAAACTGGGAAAAGGTGGAATCGGTACTATTCTCGATTACTCCGTAGAAGGAAGTGAGGAAGAAAGTAACTTCACATTTACAACAGAAGAAATATTAACAACGATCAGGCGCGCGCAGCACGACAAACATATACCATTAACCGTGTTTAAGCCAACAGGAGTTGGTCGCTTTGGATTATGGGAAAAAGTTAGCGCGAAAGCGAAACTTACAACAGCTGAACAAGCGGAATTCTTTAAAGTAAAGGCTCGGTTCAATCAAATATGTAAGCTGGCATATGATCTGGATGTACCCGTTATGATCGACGCCGAAGAGAGCTGGATACAGGGAGCTATAGATGATCTCGCATTAGAGATGATGCGTTCCTACAACCGCGAACGTGCTATTGTATATAATACCTATCAGCTCTACCGCAATGATAAATTAGCCAGCTTAAAGGCCGATATTTATCTCGCTGAAACTGACGGATTCACCTTAGGTGCCAAACTGGTTCGGGGTGCTTATATGGAAAAAGAGCGCGAACGTGCCGCGAAATTAGGATACCCTTCTCCCATCAACGTAGATAAGGCGGCCACTGACGCCGACTACAACAGCGCTGTAGAGTTCTGCATTCAACACATAAACACGGTATCTATGCTTGCCGGCACCCACAACGAGCAAAGCTGCACACTTTTGGTAGATCTGCTCAACAAGCATAATATCTCGCGCAGTCACCCTCACGTGTTTTTTTCACAGCTTCTTGGAATGAGCGATAACCTCAGCTATAACCTGGGGCACTCCGGATATAACGTTACTAAATATGTGCCTTATGGTCCCGTAAAAGAAGTTCTCCCCTACCTCTTCCGACGAGCTGAGGAAAACACTTCTATCGCCGGACAAACAGGCCGCGAGCTTAGTCTAATTATTAAGGAGAAAGCGCGTCGAAAAAATGCCAATATCGCTTAAGAAGGCGTATTGAGTTTTTTCAGCAATTCTTCTGAAAGGTCGTCTGAATAAACGCCATATCCGTTAACAAAAACCCCTTTCAGATTATAGTTTTCGGAACTGATGGCATACAAGATAGAATTATCATCCGGATCAGACATGCCTTCAAAACGATGCATTTCGTCAATAGTGAAATCTTCGGGCTCCAGCTTTACATTGGTAGCTGAATTCTGAAGGTTTCCATTTACAAGATTAAAATCCAGGGTATATCCCTTTTCTTTAAGCCCGTTCAGGGCGTCGACTAATGTTCTGTAATCTTCCATGCTATTTTAACAGGCTGGAAGATTTTTTGTTTATCCACCCGTCAAAAGAAACTACAAACCATATAATTAATATTTTCATCGCGGGAATAAAAGCTCCCGCAGGCTCCATTATTTTTTGATTGAAAAAGAACAGATGCTTATACTTGTCAACACTTTTAAATCTCAATAAACGAAAAACATACACTATATGTCTGAAAAATTCATTATGCCCCGCGTAGTGTTCGGCACAAGCACTATGGGCAACCTATATAACATTGTTCCCTACGAGAAAAAACTCGCCGTGATTGAACAAATATTCAAACACGCCCCGCGCCCCGTCATGTTTGATAGCGCGGGAAAATACGGTGCTGGTCTCGCGCTGGAATCTTTGGGGCAATGCCTGAAAGACTTAAACATCGACCCGAAAGATGTGATCATTAGTAACAAGCTTGCCTGGGTAAGAACAGAGCTTGAAGGAGAAGAACCTACTTTTGAACCGGGAGTATGGAAAGGATTGAAGTTTGACGCTATCCAAAAAATTAGCTACGAGGGCATTCTACAGTGCTTCGAACAGGGAAATGAACTCCTGGGTGATTATAATTCTGAAATGGTATCCGTACATGACCCTGACGAATACCTCGACGCTGCGAAGGACGAAAACGACTACAAACAACGTTACGCAGATATTCTGGAAGCATACCGGGCATTAAAAGAACTCAAAGATCAAGGTAAAGCTAAGGGTATTGGCATTGGCGCTAAGAATTGGAAAACCATTCAACTCATTAGCAAAGATGTT
The DNA here is from genome assembly GCA_002454425.1 of Sphingobacteriaceae bacterium UBA6709. Lineage (GTDB taxonomy): Bacteria > Bacteroidota > Bacteroidia > Sphingobacteriales > Sphingobacteriaceae > Arcticibacter. Next base: position 1,153 of record DKIV01000054.1, on the reverse strand, counting down.
GATCTCGACTGGGTAATGATAGCTAACAGCATGACGGTTCATAGTCACCCAAAAGAACTGCTGGAATTTATGGCGGAGCTGGAGAATAAAGGCGTAGCAGTAATCAACTCGGCCGTCTTTAACGGCGGATTTCTTGTTGGTGGCAGCCATTACAACTATAAAGAAGTGTCATCCGAAAATACATGGGGTAAAGATCTTCTTGTGTGGCGCGACAACTTCCATCAGCTCTGTGAAAAACACGCCTTAAAACCGGCAGAAGTGTGTGTACAATTTGGAGCTAACGCTCCCGGCGTAAAATCAATAGCCCTGGCTACCAGCGACGCGGCTAAGGTGGAGCGCAATGTACATCTCACGGAAAAAGAAATACCGCAGCAATTCTGGATAGACTTATTTGGCTGTAAACTTGAGGACTATCTATCTTCTTGCCTTGCAAAATAAGGAATAATCAACGGCTCCGCCCGTTTTTCCAATTCCTGAAGGCTTCCAATATCTTTCATCTCTGCGCTGATTTTTAAAATTATCCGTCTACAAATAGTAAACCCGGAATTAAAATTAGGAGAGCTCTACAACGAAGGATATTGGAAGCACTTTAGCTCCGTTTAAAACTCCTCATCCGTAGACCGGGGCTCATCATAGGCAGCACTCTGAAAGACCAATAACTTCTTATCCTCATCAAAAGTAAAGGTCCAGTCAGAGGTTAAGTTTTTTTTATTGGTGACGCTGCCTTCGCATGCAAAAGTAAATTCAACATCGAAAACCACGCGGAAAGCTCCCTGATGCTTATCACCCGCAAATCGGGCAGTTTCAAAACGTATATTCTTTATCTCTGGCGCCCCATTTGCGCGATTTTGCCGGATAAGGGCATATGTTAATTCAAGATAGGCTTCTGATCCTTTACTAAACAAGGTATTCAGAAATGCTACTAACTCCGCTTCCTCTGAAGGTGGAGTACCCGTACTTATGCTGAAAGAACTCATATATCGTTACAATCTTTACATCATCAAACAGATTTAAAAGGTAAGGGTTTTAGTATTACTTAATGACATCAATTTCAGGTCTTCCTCTGTGCAGATTCCTGCGATTCCTCTACTTCTCCTCACGAGACCTCCCCTCTTAATAGTATTTCCCTCATACCTTGTTATAGATTGGTTAT
>DKIV01000048.1 GCA_002454425.1 Sphingobacteriaceae bacterium UBA6709 | reverse complement strand
GCCACGCGAGGTACTGTCCCGCGAACGGAAACACCACCCGAACCTTTCAAGCTGGGGCGCCGGAAGATGGAATAAATTTCTGCCTAAAAAAATACATATCTGGTATAAGATGTTATGTAGCGAACGCGTAGATCTTAAGCTCCTGAGGACAGGTGCTAGGGTCGCCCTATTATTCAGAACAAAGCTTCAAAGTAAAAAAGGGTGTAACCCGACAATGATAGTCAGTCACACCCTTTGATATATCACTCTTGTAGAGCGCTAAAAATAACCTAGTTCAAGCTTAGCATCTTCGCTCATCATTGATTTATCCCAGGCAGGTTCGAAGCTGATTTCAACACGAGCTTCCTTGACTCCCTCTACCCTGGCTACGGCATTTTGCACGTCCTGCAGAATCTGGTCCGCTACCGGGCAAGCCGGAGCAGTGAGCGTCATAACCACCTTGGCGATACCATCCGCCGAAGTATGAAGTTCGTAAATCAGTCCCAGCTCATATACATCAACAGGGATTTCCGGATCAAAAACAGTTTTCAATTGTTCTATGATCTGATCTTTCAATCCCGCGTTATCAACAATGATCATCGTATTAGCTATTAAGTGTTGTATTATATGCTATAGCATAAAGCTTTATTTGCTTTACCATTGAAAGCAATCCATTGGAGCGTGTTGGCGAAAGATGCTCTTTCAAGCCGATCTTATCAATAAAATAAAGATCCGCATCCTGAATTTCCTTAGGAGAATGCCCGTTAAGTACGCGAACAATAAGGCTTACTAAACCCTTAGAAATTATCGCGTCGCTATCCGCCAGAAAAAACAGCTTTCCATCTTTAAGCTCAGGCTGCAACCACACGCGCGATTGGCATCCCTTGATGAGATATTTATCCTCTTTAGCGCTTTCATCGATCAGGGGCAACTCCTTGCCTATCTGAATGATCTGCTCGTATTTATCAACCCAGTCTGTCAGGAATTCGAACTCATCAACGAGCTCATCCTGCTTTTCATTTATCGTCATAATTATTATAATAACATGCCCAAGGCACGTTTCAGAGAAGAAACAAAATAATCAATTTCATCCAGGGTATTATATGCCGCAAAGGACGCTCTGATCGTTCCGGGAACCCCAAAGAAATCCATTACGGGTTGCGTACAGTGATGACCGGTACGCACAGCGATACCCATTTTATCAAGCAGCACCCCTACATCATAAGGGTGAGCCCCTTTAACGACGAACGACAGCGCGCCACTCTTGTCCTTAGCTTTACCAATGATATCCACTTCCGGAAATTCCTGTAAAGCGGCAGTAAGGTAAGTCATAAGGCCATGCTCAAAAGCGGCGATCTTGTCGAGGCCCAAACCAGTAAGAAAATCAGCTGCCGACTTCAGCACGATAGCCCCTTCAATATGGGGAGTTCCGGCTTCAAATTTAAAAGGCAGTTCGTTGTATTCCGTATGCTCAAAGGTTACGGTCTTAATCATGTCGCCACCACCCTGATAAGGAGGAAGTTTCTCCAACCATTCTTCCTTACCATAGAGGATGCCTATGCCAGTGGGACCATACATTTTATGTCCGGAAATGGCAAGGAAATCACAATCAAGATCCTGCACATCGATGGGCATATGTTGCACAGCCTGCGCCGCGTCAATAAGGACAGGAGTGCCATTATTGTGAGCCAGGCGGATAATTTCTTTTACGGGATTAACGGAACCCAAGGAGTTAGACACGTAAGTAACCGCGACAATTTTGACCGTGCTATCCAGTAACTTAATATAATCATCCATTATCAGCACGCCATCCTGAGTCATGGGAATAACCTTCAGTGTAGCGCCGTAACGCTCGCAGATCATCTGCCACGGCACAATATTGGAGTGATGTTCCATAGCCGAAATGATTACAGAGTCGCCCTTTTTCAAGGCATAGCGACCAAACACATCAGCAATCATATTGATACCGTCGGTAGTACCTTTGGTAAAGATCAACTCATGAGCCTTACGGGCGTTTATCAGCGCTGCCAGCGTGTTGCGCGACACCTCGTAGGCATCGGTAGCTTTCTGGCTTAAGTGATGTACTCCGCGATGAATATTGCTATTGATGGTCTTATAGTAATCGCTTATGGCGTTGATAACAGACAAGGGCTTCTGTGTAGTAGCCGAATTATCTAAATAAACGAGCTTTTTCCCGTATATATATTGCTGCAGGGCAGGAAACTGCTGAGCAAGAGCTTCACCATTATGGATAAACGCTCTGGTAATATCTTGGGTATTTACTTCCATGGTTGCAGGTTTAAAGAGCCGGCAATATAAGTAATTGCCGGCCGATTGTAGCATATGATGCTAAGAATGCTTTATAAAGAATTTCCTTAGAGAGAACTCTCAGCGAGGCTTTCACCATCGCCAATCAGCGAAGGGATAGCCATTTTTTTGTTGAGCAGGCGTTCAGCGTATTCACGCAACGCATCAACTTCAATGCGGGAGATTACATCGACGAGAAAGGCCTCCATCAACAGGCGGCTAGCCGTTTCATCGCCAATACCACGAGCTTTAAGATAGAATAAAGCCTCCTTGTTCATCTGTCCCACGGTAGAACCGTGTGAACACTTCACGTCATCAGCAAAGATCTCTAACTGAGGCTTACTGTTCACAGTAGCTTCGTTGCTCAGCAGCAGGTTGTTATTTTGCTGGAAAGCATTGGTTTTCTGCGCGTCTTGACGAACAAACACTTTACCATTGAATACCGCGCGTGAGCGATCAGTAAGGATGCCCTTATAAAGCTCACTGCTATTACAATGCGGCATCATGTGATCTACCAGCGTATGATTATCCACATGTTGATCGCCGGTAAGGAGATACGCGCCAATAAGATTGGTTTCCGTACCAGAAGCTGTAAGGCGGAAGTTGATATCGTTACGAACCAGCGCTGTGTCGCCCATGGCGATGTTAGAGTTATTCAAAACGCTATTAGCCTCCTGTATTACTTCGCGATGCTGAATGAAGTGAATATTATCATGCAGATCATTCAGGATATGTGAATGGAATACCGCTGCTTCAGCGATAAACTGTTCACTCACATAGCTCACGAATACCGGAGCACCGGCATCGGAATGGAAGGTTTCAATAAGTGTTGCTTCACTCATCTTCTCAGCAAGCACCAGAATCCGGTAAGGGATAAAGGCAGCCTCAGCGTGCGAAGTGTAATAGTGAGCAATATGCAACGGCTTCTCAACAATCGCCTTGGCTTCGACATGTAAGAAAGAACATTCTCTGAAGAACGCTGTATTTAATGCCAGCATAGCGTTTTCGCTATCGGCAGCGATAGTTTCAAATTTAGCAATGAAACGTTCGTCTTTCAGCGCATCTTCCGTATCAAGGAAAGTAAGACCATCCGGCAACGGATCAGACAGCTCAGCAGCGAAGCGACCGTTGATCATCACGATCCTGCTTGCCTCTAAGCCATCCAGCGCGGCAGGCACCTGATCTGGAACCACCTCTGCCTGGAAGGTAAAATCAGCAGATAGAAAACGCTCCAGATTAGTAAAGCGCCATTCTTCATTTTTCCGGGAAGGAAAACCCTTGGCAGAAAAAACGGAGAACGCAGCATTACGCTTATCGGCAAGCCATGCCGGCGACGCCGTCTGCTGCTGGCGCGCCTGCTCCTGCGAAGCAATTAAATATTTATAAAGACTATTAAAAATCCCTTTTTCCATATTAACAATGTAATGGTTAAAGCGAGGCTGACGCCTGAGCATTAAGCTCATCTTTAACCCAGTCATACCCTTTTTCCTCAAGCTCTAAGGCGAGCTCTTTTGTTCCCGACTTGATGATGCGTCCATCATAAAGAATGTGTACAAAATCAGGCACAATATAATCAAGCAATCGTTGATAGTGGGTAATTACAAGAAAGGCATTGTTTTCAGAGCGCAACTTATTTACGCCATTGGCAACAATACGTAATGCATCGATATCCAGACCAGAGTCTGTTTCGTCGAGAATAGCGAGCTTTGGCTCAAGCATCGCAAGTTGAAGGATTTCATTTCTTTTCTTCTCGCCACCGGAGAAACCTTCATTCAGCGACCTGTTCACCAGAGAGGTTTTCAGCTCTACGAGCTCCTGTTTTTCTTTCAGAAGCTTCATGAAGTCTTTCGATGAAAGCTGCTCAAGACCTTTGTAGGTACGAATCTCAGACAAAGCCGTCTTGAGAAAGTTAATATTGGAAACTCCGGGAATTTCAACAGGATATTGAAAAGCAAGGAACAGACCTTCTCTGGCGCGATCTTCAGGAGCAAGGTCTAACAGATCCTTTCCATCAAACGTAACTTCCCCGCCTGTCACTTCATAGCTTTCTTTACCAGCAAGCACTGAAGCAAGCGTACTCTTGCCAGAACCGTTAGGTCCCATGATAGCATGTATTTCACCTGCATTCACCTGCAGATTAATTCCCTTTAAAATCTCTTTCCCTTCTACTGAAGTTTGAAGATTATTAATGTTAAGCATTCCTTATCTATTTATTATTTTTTCAATTCAATTAAAGCAAGTCGCGGACAACTATCCAACGCTGCCATCTAAAGATATTGCCAGCAGCTTTTGAGCTTCAACAGCAAATTCCATCGGAAGGTTATTAAGCACTTCACGCGCGTAACCGTTAACGATGAGAGCTACCGCCTTTTCAGTATCCAGACCACGCTGATTCAGATAAAAGATCTGATCTTCAGCTATCTTGGAAGTAGTAGCCTCATGCTCGATGATGGAGGTATTATTTTTTCCTTCTATGTATGGGAAGGTATGAGCGCCGCAACGGTCACCAATAAGCAAGGAGTCACACTGCGTAAAGTTACGTGCGTTTTCTGCACCAGCAGCGATAGACACAAGTCCGCGGTAGCTATTATGGCTTTTTCCGGCAGAAATACCCTTAGAGATAATACGACTCTTAGTATTCTTACCGATATGTATCATCTTGGTACCGGTGTCGGCAATCTGGAAATTACGCGTCATCGCTACCGAGTAAAACTCACCTGAAGAATTGTCCCCTTTGAGGATCACACCCGGATATTTCCAGGTAATTGCGGAACCTGTTTCTACCTGTGTCCAGGAGATCTTAGAGTTGTTACCTTTACAGATACCTCTCTTTGTTACCAAGTTATAAACGCCGCCTTTACCTTCCTTGTCGCCAGGATACCAGTTCTGTACGGTAGAATATTTCACTTCAGCATCGTCAAGAGCGATGATCTCCACTACAGCCGCGTGCAACTGGTTTTCGTCGCGCTGAGGAGCCGTACAGCCCTCAAGATAAGACACGTAACTACCCTTATCGGCAACGATCAGGGTACGTTCAAACTGTCCGCTATTCATGGCGTTAATGCGGAAATAAGTTGACAATTCCATCGGACAGCGAACGCCCTCAGGAATATAAGCGAAAGATCCATCGGAAAATACAGCGGAATTTAATGCTGCAAAGATATTATCGGAGGCAGGAACCACGGTACCCAGATACTTTTTCACGAGGTCTGGATGATGCTGTACCGCTTCACCAAAGGAGCAGAAAATAACGCCCTTTTCCGCCAGCTTCTCCTTGAAGGTTGTAGCCACGGAAACACTGTCGAAAACAACATCAACAGCAACGCCGGATAGGGCTTTTTGCTCATTGAGAGGAATTCCCAGCTTCTCGAAAGTTGCCAGCAACTCAGGATCAACCTCATCAAGACTATTCAGCTGCTTTTTCTTCGGAGCGGCATAGTATGACATATCCTGAAAATCTATTTCCGGCATTTCAAAGTTCTGCCATTCGGGCATCTCCATCTCCTGAAACCGCTTTAAGGCCTTTAAGCGCCAGTCGAGCAGCCATTCCGGCTCGTTTTTCTTTGCCGAAATATATCTGATGGTATCTTCATTGAGGCCCTTGGGCGCCATTTCCATCTCGATATTGGTGCTGAAACCGTACTCATACTCGCTGGTTGCAAGCGATTCCAATAACTCCTGATCTTTACTCATACATTTAATATAAACCCTCTATGGAACTGTATACCAAAGAGATAGCTTTTACAAAATAACTTTTTTTCTTAAATAGTTTGGCTTTATTTGATACAAAGTTACTACTTTTGCAATTAACCAAGAAAATACTTGGAAAATATTTTATGCGCTTTAATAAATTCTTACAATTATTCAAGACACGAGGTCCACTAACTGCCAGGGATATTGCTGAACACATGAGCATAACCAATGAAGGCGCTCGACAACAGCTGGTGAGATTGGCCGAAGCGGGACTTATTAAAGCACAGGCCACGGCCAAGGGTATTGGGCGACCAGTGCAAGTATACGAATTAACAGCGGAGGGACACGCACGCTTTCCTAACAATCACGCAAGTTTGACAGTAGAATTGCTGGCCACTATAAGGGAGCAGCTTGGCGAGGATGCTCTCAATAAAATTGTAGATGGGCGTACGGAAGAACTTATAAAGAAGTACAGCGTTTTACTAAAATCATATGGCGAGATAGAAACCAAAATGGCGGCATATGCAACCATTCGCACCGAAGAAGGCTATATGGCCGAGTTGGTAATAGACGCCGAGGGCGAGTTCACCTTTATAGAGAATAACTGCCCCATCTGCGCGGCCGCATTAAATTGCGGCGACTTCTGCCATTCGGATATGCGAATTTTACAGGAGCTTCTTGGTCCTGATGCCACTATTGAGCGACGTGACCACATCATCGCGGGTGAGCGACGCTGCACCTATAAGATTTACGATCTTACGAAAAGGATGCTATAAGGCTTTTAAGCCGGCTATTACCGCCTGTTGGTCTGCAGCACTAAACACGAAATTTCCTGCAACCAGCACATTGGCTCCCGCTTGAAGAAGGGCCGCGGCATTATTGCTGTTAACGCCCCCATCGACCTGCACAAGCAGACTATCATTACGACCCGCGGCAAGGCTCTTCAGCGCTCTAAGCTTATCGAAAGTCCTCTCAATAAAAACCTGACCTCCAAAACCCGGATTTACCGACATGATTAATACCATATCCAGATCCTGAATAATATCTTCAAGGACAGACACCGGCGTATGCGGATTAAGAGCCACTCCCGCCTTGCATCCAAGAGCCTTTATAGCATGAATTGTACGATGCAGATGCGTACAGGCTTCATAATGCACGGTAATCATGTATGCTCCCGCATTCGCACATTCGGCAAGATAGCGATCGGGATCGACGATCATCAAATGCACATCAAGAGGCTTGCGGGCATGCTTGTTTATTGCCTGTAGTACTGGAAATCCAAAAGATATATTGGGAACAAACACACCGTCCATAATATCGATATGAAACCAGTCGGCAACGCTTATATTAACCATTTCAATATCGGTTTTCAGATCAGCGAAATTGGCAGCAAGCACTGAGGGTGCAATGAGATGATTCATGCGGCAAAAGTAAGTCTTTATCCTGTTAATATATACTAAAACTTAGCATTTCGTTAGCAGTGGCGACAGGCTACGCTGAAGATAGCGGCTTGCGAGATCTTCGCTTCACAAAAAAAGCGGACACCCACAAGGGGCATCCGCTTTCTATATGTTGGATAATTATCTTTAAATTATTCAGCAGACTTAGGCTGATCCTTACCCTCAGGCTTTGGAGGGCGAGGCAATAAGGCTTTTCTTGAAAGCTTCAGCTTACCTTGCTTATCGATATCAAGAAGCTTAACACGAACTTCATCACCTACCTCGAAGATTCCATCCATAGTTTCGTAACGCTTCCAGTCGATTTCAGAGATATGAAGAAGACCATCTTTTCCTGGAAGGATTTCCACGAAAGCACCAAATGGCATGATAGACTTCACTTTACCCTCATAGATCTCACCTACATCAGGCTTAGCAACGATACCTTTGATACGTTTAACAGCTTTGTCGATAGAATCTTTATCAGGAGCGAAGATACTAACCACACCTTTATTATCTTTTTCTTCGATGGTAATGGTAGTGTTGGTTTCGCGTTGCATTTCCTGGATGATCTTACCACCTGGGCCAATTACAGCACCGATGAATTCCTTGTCGATGCTCAATACTACCAAACGAGGTGCGTGTGGTTTAAGCTCTACATTAGGAACAGAAAGCGTTTTCTTGATTTCGTTAAGGATATGCAAACGACCATGCTTTGATTGCTCAAGCGCGGCACGCAACACTTCCCATTTCAGACCGTTAATCTTAAGGTCCATCTGGCAACCTACGATACCGTTGTCAGTACCAGTAACCTTAAAGTCCATATCACCTAAATGATCTTCATCACCAAGGATATCAGAAAGAACAGCATAACGACCAGTCTTCTCGTCTGTGATAAGTCCCATTGCGATACCAGATACAGGAGCTTTAATTTTAACACCAGCATCCATAAGTGCAAGAGTTCCGGCACAAACAGTAGCCATAGATGACGATCCGTTTGACTCAAGGATATCAGAGACTACGCGCACAGTGTAAGGATTTTCTTCTTCCGAAGGCATCACCTGTTTCAATGAACGCATAGCCAGGTTTCCGTGACCTATCTCACGACGACCCGCGCCTCTGTTTGGACGAACTTCGCCAGTAGAGAATCCAGGGAAGTTATAGTGAAGGATGAACTTCTGGAAGCCATTAATGAAGGCTCCGTCAATCATTTGCTCATCCAGTTTAGTACCAAGGGTAACTGTGGTCAATGACTGCGTCTCACCGCGTGTAAATACTGCAGAACCGTGAGCTGCCGGCAAGTAACCAACTTCACTCCAGATAGGTCTTACTGTTTTAACATCTCTACCGTCAAGACGAATTCCTTCGTCAAGGATAAGATTTCTTACAGCGTCGTATTGTACGTCGTGGTAATATTTTTTAGCAAGGAATAAGGTAGTATCATCAGCATCTTCACCAAGTGAAGCGATGAACTCAGCCTGAATTTCTGAAAATTTTTCAGAGCGTTCATGTTTCGAAGAACCAGACTTAGCGATCTCGTATACTTTAGCATAAGTAGCTTCGTATACACGAGCCTTAAGCGCTTCGTCACTCTTCTCGTGGCAATAAGTACGTTTAACAGTTTTGCCAACTTCGAAAGCCAACTCTACCTGTGCTTGTACCTGGATCTGAATAGCTTTATGAGCGAACTCAATAGCTTCCACCATTTCTTCTTCTGAAATTTCTTTCGCTTCACCTTCAACCATGACGATGTCATTTGCTGAACCAGCAACGATAAAGTCAAGGGTAGCCTTTGCCAGCTCAGACATTAGCGGGTTAATCACCAGCTTACCGTCAATCTTAGCTACACGAACTTCAGAAATAGGACCGTTAAAAGGAATATCTGAAACAGCAAGAGCAGCAGAAGCTGCAAGTCCTGCTAATGCATCAGGCATGATATCTTTATCACCAGAGATCAGGGAAATCATCACCTGAGTATCTGCGTGGTAGTCTTCAGGGAACATTGGGCGCAACGCTCTGTCGACTAAACGAGAGATCAGAACTTCGTAGTCTGACAAGCGAGCTTCACGGCGAAGGAATCCTCCGGGAATTCTTCCCGTTGCCGCGTATTTTTCTTGGTAATCTACTGATAGGGGAAGGAAATCTACTCCTTCTTTAGCGTCTTTAGAAGATACTACTGTTGCTAACAACATGGTATCGCCCATTTTTACAACTACAGATCCGTCAGCCTGTTTAGCTAACTTACCTGTTTCAATTTCGATCTGTCGGCCATCGCCGATGTCGAAAGTTTTCTTAACTACATTATAACTCATTTGATGTTAATTGCTACGTATTTTTCCTCTTTCCAAATACGTAATTAATTTTTTTTGACTTTTGCGTGCTAAGTTATAATAAAAAAACCTGCAAGCTATACTATAATTAAAATAAAAATGCAATTTGAGCAAGGCCTGGGGAATGTTTGAGGATACCTGACAAGGGCAGATCAAGGAGGAAGAACGGAAAAAGCAATCAAAAAAAAAGCCACCTAATAATAGATGGCCTTTTAAAGATTGTAAGAATTATTTGATGATATCTCTTAACTCCAATGCTTTAATGATAGCACGATATCTGTTGATATCTTTTTTGTAAAGATATGCTAATAGAGATCTGCGTTTACCTACTAACTTCTGAAGAGCGAACTGAGTAGAAAAATCTTTCTTGTTCTTCTTCAAATGCCCAGTTAAATGAGCGATACGAGTAGTAAACAATGCTACCTGGCCTTCTGCTGAGCCAGTGTCTGTTGAGCCTTTGCCATGTTTAGCAAATAATTCGGCTTTTCCTTCTTTACTTAAATACATTACTTGAATAATATTAAAGCGATAAATTATTAATTAATTGGGCGCAAAGATAGTAAAATAAAACTTTATTACACAACAAATTATCTTTCGCCAAACACCGTTACTTCTTAACGGAGGCCTATGCCGGCAACTTCTCCTATAATAATGATCGCGGGATGTGTAAGTCCGTACTTTTCGGCCAGAAAGGGAAGCTCCGCGACGGTACCCTTCGCAGACTTCTCCTTACTAAGCGTGGCGTGCTGAATAATTAACGCGGGCACCTCTCCCCTTCCTTCCTCTATATAGGCATTAGCGATCTCGTTAATCTTCTTCATACCCATATAGATCACCACAGTAGCGTTGCTTTTCATGGCAAGCTTCAGATCTGTAGAAAGGCGACCATCTTTTTTTGTTCCGGTGATGACCCAGATACCTTCACTAAGAGTGCGATGAGTCAGGGGCACGCCAGCGAAGCCTGCGGTCTGCATGCTGGTGATGCCTGGGATGTAAAAAGCATCTATATTATGAGCCTGCGCGAACAAGATTTCCTCATATCCTCTGCCAAAGATAAAGGGATCACCACCTTTCATTCGTATTACCTCACCATGCTGGGTGGCCTTCTCCAATATCAACTCATGGATACGTTCCTGAGGCGTGTATTCGCCATAGGGGTGTTTTCCAACGTAAACCAATTCGCAATTCTGGGGAACAAACTTAAGCAGGTCGGTATTGGCGAGATTATCATATAGCACCACTTTAGCCTGCTGCAATAAGCGATAACCTTTAAGTGTGATCAACTCCGGATCTCCAGGTCCGGCACCAAGCACATACAGGCGCCTGTTTTGTAAATCAATAGGACTCATATATTACAAACAAGATAGCATTTTTGCGGCGATTAGCAAGTGCGGCAATGCAAATCCGCTTAATCAATAATCTTAATCTTATCAGCATAACGTTCCTTTACCGGAGGATTTTCGTCAGGATATCCCAGGGATATATTAATAGCCACCTCATAGTCAGAAGGTATATTGAGCACCTCCAAAAGATCTCGATTTTCATCTCTGTTCATCACAGGAACAAGGGTTCCAAGCGGACAGGTACCCAAACCGATGGCGTGAGCGCTAAGAAGTATATTCTGAAGGATAATGCCACAGTCGAGATAGCTTATCGGATTGTTCTTATCGCGGGCAATCACAATAAGCGTGGGAGCACTGTGAAAGATGCTGAATCCTGGCTTTTTGTAGTTTGCGGCACTCCCCTGAAAGGTTTTGCCTTCAGCAAATTTAAGAAAGCGGTTGTTAAGCTCGGCAAGCCACTGTTTGTTCTGTACAATTCTAATCTCCCAGGGTTGCTTATTAAGGGCGGACGGGGCATACATAGAATACTTCATGATAGTATCTATCTGAGCCTTGCTGACCTGCTGCGTAGTATACTTGCGTATGGCGCGTCTGGTGATCATGTTATCAAGGATGGCACTTTTGCCCGTACCACTATATACTACGCCTGCGGGTTGCTGATTGCAAGCGAACAGGCTGAACAGGGAAAGAATTATTACAGGAATTAGCTTTTTCATATGAAAGGAGTTAAAACGGATAAATGATGGTATATTGATGTTTGGTGTAATATTTAAATAAGATATACGCTGCCAATAAATACACAAGGTAAGGTACCGCATGAAGCTGATGCAGGGATATTACAGCCAGCGTTATAGCAGCGATAAATAGACTTAACAGGGTGATACGTTCCCAACGCCCTGACAGATGGTCATCACGCCCCCAGGACACAGGCTTAAAAACTTCGTTTACGCGGTCGCTAACGCCGTTGAGAATTAATATACCATATGACATATATGCGAAGCGTACGCCATTATAATAAAGTGTTGCTACGATCAGCGCCAGCGCCAGACCGTAGAAGAGCTTTCCGGCATGGTGAGAAGGACTGGTGGGCATATCTGTCGCCATATAAATACCGCCTAAAAGAAGCCCTCCAATGGACATTCCGGCTAAAGCTCCCGCGGGAAAAATAACTTGACAGAGGGATAGCCCTATTAGAAAGGCCAAAGGAATGTGCAATGTAATGCGATTTCTGAAGACAAGGTAGATACCCCCCAGGAGCAGCAGAGGTAGTGAGTATTCTCCCAGGGCGCCGGCCGGACGATATACCAATTCTTCTAAACTATCCGCGAGTTTAGCGTTATTGACGAACGAAAAAATATCCAATGAACGGTGTTCAACATAAAAAGAGGTATTCCAGATGCTTGCGCCAGTCATGGATGCCGGAAAGAACGCTGTAGCGAACTCCCGTCCCACGAGCGCCGGATTGAACTTATTCTTGCCCAATCCCCCCCACAGTACTTTACCAAAAAGCACCGCGCAAACAGCCGCGAAAACTACTACATACCAGGGTGTGAGGGGCGATAATGTATAAGCAAGCAAGAGTCCTGTAATGATTCCTGAGCCATCGGGCATATATTTTCGTTGCTGTAAGAAGACGAGCTCACACAGCAGGTCACAGAGCACACAGCTTAAGACCGAACAAGCTATTACAGTCAGGCTGCGAGAGCCAAACGCCCACCAGGCGGCGATCGATAAAGGGAGCAGTGCGATAATGACATCGAACATGATCACGCGCACACTGCCGGTACTTTTTATAAAGGGTCCAGACATCTTAATTTTTCATTAGGATTTTACCTCTTCTTATATCCTGCACCAGCGGGATTTCCGAAGGGCATACAAAGGCGCAGGCGCCACATTCTATACAATCCATGAGGTTAAACACAGCGAGCTTATCAGTTCTACCTTCGCTGGTATTTCGGGAGAACTCCCAAGGCAACAGATGCTGCGGACAGACGTCAGCACAATAGCCACAGCCAATACAATTGCTTATGTTAGACTTACGTTCCTTCATGCGCAAAAGCCCAGCTGTTCCCTTATTCATAGGGGTACGCGAATCGCTTATCGGTCGCCCCATCATCGGACCGCCCAAAATATAACCGAGCCCGTAATTTGAGATAGTTGGCTTAAAGAAGGCGTTGGCCAGATGACTTATGGGCGTACCTATGGGCACCCAGCAATTCATTCCTTTGTCATTCAGTTCATCATAAAGCGTAACCAAACGTTCTGTGTAGGGACGCGCTTCAAAAAAAGCGGTATATATAGCATACAAGGTGCCCACGTTATTCATGAGAATCCCCTGACTTGCCGGCAAAGTTCCCTTGGAGATGACTTTGGATGTAACGGACTTTATAAGCTGCAACTCTCCGCCCTGGGGATATGAATCAGGCAGCAGGTGTACGCGTCCCTGCACCTGATGACGGAGCAATGATTGCTCAAGTATGGGTCTGAGCTTCTTATGTTGCCTTTCAATAGCGATCACCACCTGCTTGATCTCAAACAACCGTTGTATAAAAGCAGCAGCCTCAGCGAGAGCGTCACTATAAAATTTCATCAACACATAATCCGCGGAAAGATAGGGTTCGCACTCGGCTCCGTTAATGATGAGGGTTTCTATGGAGTGCGCTCCAAAACTATATTTCAAAGATGTCGGGAACCTGGCGCCACCACTGCCCTCTATTCCATAGGCCGCAAGTCTGCTTATAAAGGCGGCTCTATCAACACGGGAAAGATCCATAGGCTCACAGACGAGGCGCTCATTCTTAAAATCATTATATATTTCTATGTGTGGATAGCCATCAATATCGACCACCTCTCCCACCAGGCCTGACACAGAGGCGTGCAGACAAAAGGCACTATCTCCTGTTGACTGGGCAAGGACCTGATTTCGCAGAACCCTGTCTCCCTTCTGAAGCACACAAACAAGCTCCCATTTATACGGAGCAAGAGGAACATACAGGAGCTCCGGAGAAGGAATTTCTCCGATGTCCTGATCTTTATAAGATCCTTTTGCATTGGGTATATATAGCATACATTTTTTCTTAGCAGGTAATAAAATCGAACTCATCATCCATGTGCTCATTATCGATCACATAGTAGGATAACATTCCGGCGTAGGTCTTCCTGATCAGGTATGTGACCATCGGGTTAGTGTCATTTGCCATCAGGGTCGTTGACAGCATGTCGGCGGTCAGGGCGCTTTGCGCAATAGCAACGGCTTGTAAATTTGTTGACGGCATGCCTGTCGCGGCATTTAACACATGGCCGTATTGGTGACCATTAATTATCCTATGGTTATTTTTCTTCCCCGAAAGCGATAGACAGGCATTGCTAAGTTCGAGCGTTTTGATACTATCAGAATTCCCTGGATGAGGAATGTTCACTGTCCAGTAAGGATGTTCTTCATTATTCAGCGCATAAATGGTACTACCACCGGCATTGATCATGGCGTCGTTTATTCCTTCATAACGTAACGCGCTTACTAACTTATCGACAGCGAAAGATTTCATAAAGGCACCCGTGAGTAATTCGCTCTGGTTGCTTATGCGCACCTGATTCCGACGAATATCGATGGTTCCTTTACGTATCTGTTCCACTGTAGCTGCCAGAATTTCTTTCTCAGGAATGTCGATCTTTTCATGGATATCATAAAAACCCCAGAGTTTTAGCAGCGGCATCAGCCGTATATCAAAAATACCTTCCGTAAGTTTGGATAACGAAATGACAGCCTGCAACAGTTCAATAGTATCGTCATCAACATATACCCAGCTTCCAGCGTGTTTATTAATAAGATCGAAATATGATCCACGGGAATATGAATTATAACGCCGATCGATATCTTTGAGAATCTCAAAACTATAATGCAACAACTCTTCGCCGTAGTAAGCGGGAAGCTTTAGCTTAACATTGCAATGAAACATAAAACGGGTATCTGCAAGATACTCCTTATTGGCTGTCGGTGGCCACTTCGGGCTGATCTCCATCTTCAACTTTAACAGATTTGCGTTTGTATTTGGAAAAATCTATTTCCCCGAGTCTCACGCGCTGAAAATAAACAACGGGATTTCTCAGTCGCTGGGTAGGCTGATCATAAATCAACTTCTGCACCTCAAATTGATGTATTTTTAAAGTTTCGAGGCTCTGCTGCTGTCGTATTTTCTTCTGTAGCCGCCATTCTTCCAGAATATCTGCCAGCAGATCTTTTCTGCTGAGAATGATCAGCGAGAATGCTACCAGTAGAAGGGCTACTCCTCTAAGTTTTGATTTCATAGTAGAAGTTTGGCTGCTAAATTAAATGTTAATCGCACGAAGGAGCAGTAATTGTTTGTTAAAAATCGGTAAGACGGGGAGTTTTTACATCAAGAACACTTAAACAGGATGATCTGAGGAAATTCCCACTGTTCGTAACTTTTTAAAGAGGAGTGCGATTATTGCCGCATACATATGTCAGCGCTTATTATATTTGAAGGGAAGAAACGGTCAATTAGATTGACGGGGCGTGAAAACAATAACCGGATCAAAAGACTTATAGCTTAACCATGAGATACAAACAATTAGGTAAATCCGAACTACATATCAGCACAATTGGATTTGGGTGCATGTCGTTGAAAGGCATGGAGGAGAAAAACTTCAGGCTGCTACATGAAGCCCTCGAACTTGGCATTAACTTTTTTGACACTGCCGACCTCTATGAGCAGGGCTTAAATGAAGAAATGCTGGGAGCGGCAATGGAGGGCAAGCGTAAAGATATTATCCTGGCAACCAAAGTGGGCAACGAATGGAAAAAAGATGGCAGTGGCTGGGATTGGAATCCCTCAAAAGAGTATATCATCCAATCGGTAGAGGGGAGTCTGAGACGTCTACGTACTGATTACATTGACCTATACCAACTTCACGGAGGTACCATGGAGGACAATATCGACGAGACTATTGAAGCCTTCGAACGCCTTAAAGAAGCGGGAAAGATACGTTATTACGGAATATCATCTATACGCCCGGCAGTAATTAAAGAATATGTAAAGCGCTCATCCATAGTTAGCGTAATGATGCAGTACAGCCTTTTAGATCGAAGGCCGGAAGAAGAATGTCTTGACCTGCTTAAAGACCATGAAATCGGTGTACTTGCACGGGGGCCTTTAGCTCAGGGACTGCTGACAGGCAAGCCTCCGCGTGAATACCTTGGCCGATCGGAAGAGGATATCGTAAAAATGGCTGCCGCCGTGCGGTTCGTGGGAGGAGAAAAACGAAGTCCCGGAAAAACAGCGATTTATTATGTGTTGCGCAATCCCGCGATAACATCAGCAGTAACAGGAATAAAAACCATGCAACAACTGGAAGATTCAGCACACCTTTATCTTGCGCCGGAACTCAGCAGCGCGGAGTATTCCTTTTTACGTGATGCGTTGAAGCCTAACTATTATAACGTATAACTCGCAGCTGCGACGTGAGAAAGCATCCCCGGATCGGTTGAAACCGGCTTCTGGGGATGCTCACATTTCCATTAATTAACAGTATTAAGTTTCTCCCCTTTTACAAAGGCGCTAAGGTTGGCGTGCATAATATCAATAATGCGCTGTCGGGCTTCTATGCTCATCCATGCATTGTGAGGTGTTATGAAACAATTCTTAGCTCCCGGCAGCGGATTTTCAGGAACAGGAGGTTCCTGCGACAGAACATCAATACCGGCAGCTGCTATATGTCCCTGATTTAAGGCATCGGCAAGATCCTGTTCATGAATGAGCCCACCTCTGGCAGTGTTTATAAGTATTGATGAGGGCCGCATTTTGCTTAGAAGGGAGCCATTGACGAACCCACGATTCTCGGCGGTTAAGGGAATATGTAGCGAAACAACATCACTTTCCTCGAAAATTTCAACGATAGAGCGATACGTGGCACCCTCTACTTGCTTTTGCGAACGAGACCAATATAGAACGTTCATGCCAAAAGCCCGGGCTATGGCAGCAGTTTTAAGACCTATGTTCCCCAGTCCCACCAGGCCAATAGTTTTACCTTTAAGCTCGCGCAAAGGACTCAGCGCATAGGCAAAATCAGCAGCGCGCTGCCATACACCATCGCGCACACTTTGGCTATGTAAACCAACCTGGTTATATATCTCCAGAATTAGTGCGAAAGTATGTTGAGCCACAGAATCAGAACTGTAGTCAGGAACGTTACATACCGTGATATCGTGCTCCGTAGCAGCCTTCAAGTCGACATTATCGTATCCTGTGGCCGTGACGTTTATAAATTTCAGCTTCGGCAGACGTCCGATCAGCTCCGCGTCAAGCTTTACTTTATTCGTAAAAATAACCTCAGCGTCTTTAGAGCGTGATTCAACCTCTTCAGGCGCGGTACGCTCAAATACGGAAACCGTTCCGAACGATTCGAACACTGACCAATCAAGGTCTCCCGGATTCAGCGCGTAACCATCTAATGCTACTATATTCATAATTGAAATCGTATATTAATCATGTTTAATAAATGAGGATAACAGCGCCACGAGCAGGCCAACGAAGGCAATACAGGCAAACGCTATTTGTAGGTTGAAAGCTCCTGAAAGCAGTCCGATCAATGGAGGACCGGCCATAAATCCAAAGAAGCCAATGGTAGAAACGGTTGCCAGCGCTACTCCCGGTGACAGGGTCTTCGATCGTCCGGCAGCGCTGTATACCAATGGAACTACGGATGAAATTCCGAAGCCCACTAACATGAAGCCACCTAAGGCTGGCAGAAAATGAGGGACTAATGTTACCACCGAAAGTCCCGAAAATATTAGAAAGCCGCTTACCTGCAAGGTCCTTTTCAGTCCAAAACGATGAGCGAAACCATCCGCAATAAAACGACCTCCGGCCATGGTAAACATCACCGCGGCGTAGCCCGCTCCCATCCATTCTTTATCCGGCTGCACCACCTTTCTGAAATAGATGCCACTCCAGTCGAACATCGCGCCTTCGCAGATCAAACCACATAATGTTATTACGCCAAGATGCAACAGGCTGCGGTCGGGCATAACAAATCCACTGCTCTTCTTCTCCCCGTGATCCTTTCGGACAGTAAAGCGATAACAGAACAGCAGGACAAGCAGACTCATCACGCCGATAACAATGAAATGGCTTCTCGTGGAGATACTTGCCGCGATCATAAGGCTCCCTATTGCGGCGCCGGAAAAACCGGCTAAGCTCCAAAGACCATGGAACGATGCCATAATTGGGCGTTCATACATATATTCAACGGCAATAGCCTGGGTATTGACGCTAATATTAACCATATTTCCAAATAAGCCAAAGAAGAAAAGACAAGTACACAGGTGCCATGGCGTAGCGCAAAACCCAAGGCCGCCAAGAAAAACAAAGTACAGCGATAGTCCGAATAATAGCAATTTGCGACTTCCCCAACTAGAGATAAGCAGCCCCGAAATAGGCAGAGACACCATCAATCCTATGGGCAGGGAGAATAAAACAAGTCCTAAGCTCGCATCGCTAAGATGCAATGCACTTTGGATAACGGGAATACGTGAAGCCCAGGACGCAAAACATATTCCTTGCAGAAAAAACAAGGCACCTACTGCAAACCGATGATTTCTTTTAGTCATATAAAAAAGTTCCTCAGGAAGCAAGCCCTTTCATTTTTTTGGAGAACAGGCTTCCGCGGGCAAAAATACAGAGACAAACTAACAAATAATACTTTACTGCGAGGCTATTTAAATAGGTTTAGTCGTTGGCGAACATTACAAACACAAAAAAACCGGATTCCATGATGGAAATCCGGTAATCAATCAAACTAACCCTAAATATATCTTTATGAAAATCTATAGTGTATAGACGATAAGCGAGGTCGATGGTTTAATAGAAAACATAATATCCGCGTTTGTATGACCTGCATAGAAGATACTTATTGTTAACTATTTTTTATAAACACTAAATGTATTATGGTGTTGTAACAGTAAGATGATCAGCATTTATGATCTTCAAAATTATCAACTGAAAACAAAAAACAACGAGATGAACACGATGAATTTTGAAAAACTAAAGGATGTATTTAAGCGTCCGCTGTTAAAAGAAAACGAGGATGCCAATGTTTCAAAATCTGAGCGAATACTATCAATTGCTGCGGGCGCATTTATAACATTCCATGGAGTGAAGAATATCTTCCACCACCCTATCATTGCTATGGGGGAATTAGCGGCAGGCGGACTGCTGATACAACGAGGTATTACAGGTAATTGTCCGGTGAAAGACCTTGCGGAAGAATGTCAGGTGGCAAGCACCACGGTGATCGTTAGTGAACCTCCTCACATCACGGTAGTATGATAAAGAAATTTTTCTTGTATATGCTCCTGCCAATGTTAATGGCAGGAGCCTGCAGTAATGAACCCAAAAAGTTATCTATCGTTCAGAAGGGCATGACTTCGCAGATGGTCTTTGACATTATGGGCATGCCATCAAGCAAAAATAATATTGGCGACACTGAAGTATGGACCTATCCGGATTCTAATCGTGTGGTGGTTTTCCGAAAGGATACAGTATACAGAATATATACCTCTCCGAAGGCAAGGATTGACACGCTGGGCAAACAGCTGGGCAACGCTGGCGAATCAGCAGCTTCCGCCATAAATGACGCGGCTAAAGCGCTGGAGGATGCGGGAAAGCAGGTGAAACAGGATTTACATAAAGATTCTATTTTTAAATAAATGATTAATAAAGCTACCCTTTTTATATTCCTGCTTCTTGCTGCCCTGGCCGGTAAGACAAAGGCTCAGGCCATAGACACTTTGCTAGGTAAAAGTCAGGATATCCTTGAAGAAGGAAGAGTGTTCAGCATTAAAGGCATTGGTATGGCTTTCCCCATAGGAGGCGTCAGTGATGTGCTGAGTCCAAAATTTTCCAGCGAAATAGGGCTTCAGATCATGTCAAAAAACCGCAGATTCTTCATCTACCCTGCCGTAGACTACATGAATTTTCGATACGATCAAAAGTTTGACGATCCTGATTATCAGTACAAAACTAAAAATGCTAGTGCAAAGATGTACATAGCGACAGTTTCCGCAGGACTTTCCAGTCAAAAGGGACTTTTTCGAGTGTTCAGCTCCGCGGGTCTCGGTGGTGGCTTGATCAATGAGCCTCGATCTACCCTGAATGCGCAAGCGGGAGAAATACGTTTTGAAAATAAGAGTTCTTTTACGGGAACTTTAAGACTAAATGCAGGAGCTGATTACGGAAAGAGCACTTTCAAAGTCTTCGCGGAGATAAGTTACCTGCTGAACACCCGAAAAATTGAGCAAAGTAACCTACATACGCTGGCTATAAACATAGGTACCAGAACGAATTTATTCCGATTGGCCAGGAGCATAAAACAAATAAAAGAGAAGATTTAACGGTAAACATAGCCCGGCCTCAGCGCCGGCGCTAATTTACAGTCCGCTACTTTTCGCGCCATTGAATTTATCCTCCAGAAAGCCGGCAACAAGCTCAGCGTCACCATCATAATGATGATCGCCGGGAAGCACGTTTACATCGAATCCTCCGTCTTGGAAGGCTGCCGTGATGTCGTCATTTTCCTTTTTACCAAACACAATAATGGGTCTTGGAGCAGTGACCCGCGCAAGCTCATCAATAACGTTATAAGCTCCCTTCCGCCAATGCAAGTTAAGCATATCCATCCAGTGCACTTCGAAATCGCCTGTAACGTCTGGAGAAATCATCACCACCTTATTTAAATCGCGACTTAGCATTTTAGGAGTCCTATTGGCGACAAAGGGCACGATGCAAGCTCCGAAGGAAAAGCCGGCCAGAATGTATTGGTGCGACCGAAATCGGTGCATATTATAGCTTATCACTCTGTTTACCACACGCGCCGTGCGTTGAGGTGTATTAGCCTTCCAGAAGTACTTCTTTGAATCTAATCCTACGACATTATAGCCCCTGACAGCCATGGCTTCGGCCAACTGCGCGGTAAACTGATTCCAGCCACCATCTCCCGACATAAGAAATAACAAGGGCGCACCCTCCGCTCCCGACTTTGCCGGAACAATAGCCAGCGGTAGTTTATCCTGTGCCCGCGCAAACAAGGCACAGGCCATAAACATCATCAACAGTACTTTCCTCATCACACTTTAATAACCTTATTCAGGATCGCCGGAACCTGCAACAAATCAAAATCCTGATCATAAACAAGATACTGATTGGTCCAGGAGGGACCAAACTTCTCCTTGTACTCCCGAAGTCCCTTATAATGAGCAAATGTTCTTATCTTTTCGTAAGCGAACTTCATAGATTTCTCCGAAAATGTGCGGGCGTCCTCAATTCCACCCAAAGGGGCAAAACCTAAATTCACAGCATGATATCCTTCCTCTTTCAGGTGATTGAAAAGCTCAACAAGGATAAAATCCATAACACCATTGGGCGCATCAGCGGTTTTGCGTATCAGATCATACGTACCCTCGCCTTTCACAAAATCAGGAATTATATTCAGAAATGCCACAATCTTCTCTTCCTCATCCTGAACGGTAATCACATCCTGAAGTTTAATCTCGTCCCAAAGAAACATTCCTTGCGAGAAGATGATTTCTTTTCTGCCGGTATCATGCAGCCACTCGTCGGAAACCGCCTTAATGCGTTGAATAAAGCCGTCCTTATGTGGCGCCTTATGTATTATGGCACGATAGCCACGATCACTAACCTTCTTTAAGGCATTCCGCATGGATTTCTTAGCTCCGCCGGCAAGGGAGAAATCATTGAGATCAACAACAGCCTCCTGACCTAAAAATAGCATCTTCTTACCGATTCGTCGATAAAGATCAACACTAGTCTCTGGTACGCGATAGAAAATGCTCTTCAATCCATTTTGATAACAATAGTTATCAAACTCACGAATACACTGCTCCATGGCCTCTTCGTCTTTTGCTATCGGATTTTCGAGCACCACCGCGAAGTTTCCGCTGACACGATACGCGAGAAACGATGTTGAGTCCTTAGAGATGAAGATGAGCTTATCAAAATAGGTCTTAAAATAATCCGAAGCCGACTTGCCGTGCAGCTCGCGTATGCTGTCTGCCAGATCAAGCTCCTTTTCATCCGCAGTATCGTCAAATACGTAGGGACTAATAATAGTATAAAGGAAGAAAGCGATTGATAACAGACCGCTGATATTTATAGAGTGAATAAAGTTTCTGGCGAAGTGATCCTGAGGCACCAGATCGTTACTACCCAATAAAACATAGTTTTCAAGTGTATAACGTATCGCCTGGACGAGATTAAACTCCGTACCAAAGTGACGACTATCCAGAAAGTAAAATCCCAAAATACCGTACAGAAGTACCGCGCCAATGCTCAACAACGTCGTCTGGATACCTGTGTTCCTCAACTTAGGATTAATTTTTATGTAGTATTCCTTACGTGAAGCAATTAGAATTACCAGCGTCACCAACGCCACGGTAGCCTCCTCGTAATCAATAGCCTTTGCGATATTACCAATTATAGACACACAACATAAAGCAATCGCGATGAACCATGCTGAACGAAGTCCTTTGAGCATAAATGCCGCGGTAACGAGCAGGAATAATCCCGACATCAATACAAAATAGTTCGAAATGGTAATGGCTTCTCCTGGCAAGATACCCCGTAAAAAACGGATGCGGGCAGTAATAGTAGGAGTAAGTACCGATATTATGTTTATGATACCGAGCGATAGCAATAAGAATGCAGGTAAGATGCGCATCAGTAGCCGGTTAACTTTCAGTAAAAAGCTAAAGGCTCCGAATAACAGCGGCAACCAGAATTCAAGAAAACGATACAACAGCGTTACTCCGATAGCATGCACCTCGGGTACACCAAACCGCGTGAGCACGAAGGTCATGGATACCTCGATGGCGCCTAATCCGCGAAGAAATGGCGAGACAATCAGAAAGATCACCGAAACAATATATCCCAAGGTCGCGGCCATCAGCGAACCCTGAATACCTAAGGCTTCCATTGCGATATACAGATGACTGATACCGGCGATCTCAATGAGAATACTATAAATGGTTGTTCTGACAAAACCTTTACGCTCAATCTTATTCTGGCGAAGGTCATCCATAAATACCACAGAAGCGGGGATCAGCTTTTTCATGAGCCTGTAAACACGCCCCTCCTTCAACACAGATCGATAGAACGCGATCAAAGCCCAAACCAATAAAAGCACCGTGCCCAGGGCATACCATTCAGCAGCACCTGCGATATTATTGATAAGGCCATATAGAAACGCGGGAATAGCAATGATAACCACCGATAATATACCGACAAAGCCATATACCGACGAAGCGAAATGAATTTGTGATTTACTAATTCCTTTTTTTTCAATATCCGTGGTAAAGAAGGCCAGGGACGAGATGCCTCCCGCGGGAAGGAACACACTAATGAAATTTCGCTTAAGAAACAGGATCAGCGCATCGCTGAATGTAACCTTAGAACCGACAGCCTTGAACGACGCTACATACATTAAAGCCTGCAGAAGAACGTAAACTACCGTAAGGGCTATCCCTATGCCCACCCAACTAAGAGAAGAATCCTTTAACACCTCCGAAACATGCTTTATTTCAGAGCGTTGATGTTTTACAAACCAGATAGCAAGACCAATAAAAAAAAGCGTGAAAACAAACTGGGATAACAGTTTTGCATTCTCCCTTAAAAAAGGGATGCTCTGTTTTCGTAAGTTAGCTATCAGTGCGCTGGTTTTTACTCTCATAAATTAGGATGATAATTATTAGCAACGGATTTCGCCATAAGAAGTTTATATTTCTATTCACCGCGGCCTTCATTCAAGACCTCAGTCGTCGACGACGACTCGCTTTTACTCGCGGTGCGTTCAGCTTTATGATCTCTCCGACGATAATGCTGAGGATGCACAAACTTATCTAACCCACTTACACCGCCAGATACCACGAACTTCATAGCCTCGGAGGCTGACATATTTAGCGGACTTACTTTCTCCGCATCCACAATCGCAAGCTGTCCCGCAAAGGAATAGGAAAACGGAAAATATACCGCTAGCTGTCCCGGCAAACCAATATGATCAAGGTCTTTCTGCGTAACAAAACCCACTTGTTTATATCCGAAGTTATTGATCTCCACAAGGACCGGCTCATGGAATTTCTTCTCATCGCCAACAAAGGCCTCAGTAAGATCCTTTATTGAGGAATAAAGAAAGTTAAATAAAGGCAAACGATTAAACCAGCGGTTAAACCAGTTCTTTATGGGCTCGGTGATAAAGTTGGTAACAATAATACCGGCCAGAAGAATCACAACCAATACAGTTAGAATCCCAATACCGGGGATATAAATCGGCCTTCCTAATCTATCTACCAACAAATTCCCACTAATATTGAGTGTTTTGTCAACCGAAGAGACGATCCAATAAATCAGAATGATAGCGGCCCCAACAGGAACAACTACCAATACTCCCTTTAGGAAATAGTTTATTATGGCTCTGAGAAGTTTATTCATAGCATTGCGTTTTCTTGGGGGCGCACCTCCCTCAATTTAGATAATTAATGCGGAATCATTAGTATAACTCCTTTCTATTCATAAAAATAAACGCGTTTCACGCGTTGAGAAATTCCTGTCAGAATCTCGTAGGGAATAGTTTCACGTATTCGGGCAAGATCATTAACAGTGATCTTGTCATTGAATACAATCACCTCATCGCCTTCTTTAGCCTCAATATCCGTGATATCAATCATGCACATATCCATACATATATTTCCAATCGTCGGTACCGCAAAACCATTCACCAACATACTTGCCTGTCCTAGTCCAAACTTTCTGCTGTAGCCATCCGCGTATCCTATCTTAACGGTAGCGATCTTTCCATCTCTTTGCATAACACCACGTCGGTTGTACCCGACGGTTTCTCCTTTACGAAGATGCTTAATTTGAGATATCGTCGATTTCAATACCGCAACCGTGTCTAACGGTGTATTACGTTGGCCATAAGCGCTATCGATGCCATACAGACCGATCCCCAGACGCACCATATCAAATTGCGCTTCTGGCCAGCGCGAGATAGCGGAAGTATTAGCAATATGACGCAAGAAACGATATCCCAGATGTTCTTCAATCAGGCGTGTCATATTTTTAAATAAACTGATCTGCGAGCTGGTCGCGTCATCATCCAGCGGGTCTTCACTACTGGTAAGATGCGAAAAGACACTGCTGACTTTTACTATTTCAGAACTCTTTAACTCTTGCAGAAGACCAGACAGCTCCTCTCTCATAAATCCTGATCGGTGCATGCCCGTGTCGAGCTTTATATGAATCGGATATTGTTGTCTGCCCTTTCTGCGCAGAGCGGCAGTGAAATCCCGTAGCACACGCAGGCTAAAGATCTCCGGCTCCAGGTCGTTGTCTATAATGGTATCTAAGGCGGCAACATCCGGATTTAAAACAAGGATTGGCAAGGTTATACCCGCCTCACGCAACGATACTCCCTCATCGGCATAAGCAACAGCCAGGCAATCCACCTTATTGAACTGCAGCAAATTGGCAATCTCAAAACTCCCGCTTCCATATGAAAATGCCTTGACCATCGTTATCATCTTAACGCCAGGACTAAGCAACGACTTATAATAGTTGAGGTTGTGTTCCAGAGCATTCAGGTTAATCTCCAAAACCGTTTCATGAACCTTTTGCGTAAGCGCCTTACTTATTTTCTCGAATTCAAAGCGACGGGCACCTTTAAGCAAGATGGTTTCGTCCTCAAGCTCGAGCCGATCAAGGGCTGCAAGAAAATGCTGCGTATCAGGGAAAAAAGTAGAATCGATCCCGAAGTAACTACTGTGAGCAGTAATTTCTGGACCAATACCGATTAACCGGTACACATCCTTGCTCTCAATAAGTTTGGCCACCTGCTCATATAAACTGGCACTATCGCCCACCACCTCAGGGAAGTCGGAAAGAATAATGGTACGCCCCGGATGCTGATTCTGTAGCTTAAGAAAATCTAGCGCTATGGCTAACGAGGAAAGGTCGAGACTATAAGAATCATCTATGATAGAGCAATTATTGATGCCCGTTTTTAATTCAAGGCGCATGCTCACCGAATGAAGCCTCTCGATACGGCTTACGGCAAGCTCTGAATGATAACCCATGGCCAACAACGTCGCCCAACAACACACGGCATTTTCCACGGAGGCACCATCGCTGAACGGCACCATGCACTGTACTTCCTTTTGCTGATAGACGCCACGAAGCAGCTGACTCTTCTTATCTGCCGACATTTCAGAAGCTCCAATTTTTAAGTCAACATCGCCATGCCAGCCCCAGGTAAATTGCTGTTTCCCTGGAACGTCCCCTTTATATTCTTTCAGATATTCGGGATTGTATACGAGGATATCGCTATGTTTAAACAACTTAAGCTTCTCTTCAATCTTCGCCGACAGGGAGGAAAAACCCTCGCTATGTGCCGGTCCGATATTGGTAAGTACACCGATACTAGGCCGCAATATGGTCTCCAGGCTATCCATTTCTCCCATCTCGGAAACACCGGCTTCTATAATTGCCATGTCGCAACGCTCGTTCATTCCCCAAACAGAAAAAGGTACGCCGATTTGCGAGTTGTAGCTTTTCGGACTTCGTGCTATAATGTGCTCCGGAGCCAAAAGCTGATATAGCCATTCTTTGATAATGGTTTTACCATTACTTCCCGTAATTCCGATAACCGGATACGTAAATTGACCCCTATGATATGCCGCCAGTGATTGAAAAGCAGTCAGTACGTCGGTGACGATCAGGAAATTCGCCTCAGGGCAGCTGTGTGCAAAGTCCCGCTCTTCAGAAATAACGAAATTCCTCACCCCTTCATTGTAGGCTTCCACAACAAAGTCGTGACCATCCCTACGCCCGACTAACGCGAAAAACAAAGTTTTATTTACATCAGAGAGGCGCCGGCTATCGAACGCTAGAACCGAGGGTGCACGATGTTCATCCCTAAAGATATTTCTAGAATTAATAGCCTGAGCAATGGTACTTATTGAGTATGACATGGATCAAAATTATGCGGCAAAGTTCTGCTAAATTTTACTTTTTTGAACTATTATTTTATTTTTTGACGCCCAGCATTCCATCGACAATAATACATTAACTGTCAACACATTATTCAATATCAATACTCATCATACAACCGCTGCCCCGCTTACTCTGGTAGAAATTCCCTCGTTATTTCTATTTAACAGACACATTTAAGCTTTCCTGTTTTGAGAAATCTTCGTTCTTTTACCAATATTGAAATCCCTCATGAACAAATCTCCCCAGGCGCAAGTAAGCATTAACGAGGCTAAGGCGAAAATTGAACACTATTGCGCTTATCAGGAGCGAGCCCAGCAAGAAGTGCGCGACAAGCTCTATAGTTACGGATTGCATCACGATGAAGTGGAACAGCTCATCTCCCAGTTAATAGAGGAAAATTTTCTAAATGAAGAGCGCTTCGCCATGGCTTACGCTGGCGGTAAGTTCCGCATGCAGCATTGGGGACGCATAAAGATCAAAGCGGGTTTAAAGGCGAAGCAGGTATCTGAAAGGCTCATAACAAAAGCGCTCAATGCTATTGATCCGCTGGATTATGAAGCATCTTTGGAAAACATCCTGAGTAAAAAACTCCAACAGTTGAATGAAAAAGACACATTCAAACTACGTCAGCGCCTACTAACATTTGCCTATTCGAAAGGATACGAAAAAGATTTAATTTTAAATTCTCTTACTTTCAACGACTTAAACAAGAGTCATTAAAAAAAGCATCTTCGACTATTGACAAATAATCTATTCTCCCTATATTTGCATCACCAAAACGAAATACACCATGCGAAAGTAGCTCAGTTGGTAGAGCACAACCTTGCCAAGGTTGGGGTCGCGAGTTCGAATCTCGTCTTTCGCTCTAATCCCTTCCCATAAAGAAGGGATTTTCTTTTACACGCTTATCCAGCGGCTCGGGTGGTGGAACTGGTAGACACGCAGGACTTAAAATCCTGTTCGCCTTACAGCGAGTGCGGGTTCGATTCCCGCCCCGAGTACAAAAAATCACTTACCGTAAGTTCAACGTATGTTGAGTTTACGGTTTTTTTGTTATGGGTATTTTGGTCGAAAATTTTATAAATTTGTTATCAAGCAAAGGTTGGTTATCAGTATCCCTGACAGTAAAAGTACTTTGGTGAAGCAGATACTTAAGGGTTTAGGTGTCACTTTTCAGCATGAAAGCAAATCCAGTCCCCCCACCACTTATAAAAAAGTTGACCAAAGTAAGTACTTGGTCTGATGAAGACATCAACGTCTTGAAAGAAAACAAAAACGCCTTTGGGGACATCAAGCTCCAGCAATGGTAGTTGATACAGGCATATTCATCAAGCATCTTCGATCTAAAGATAAAACGGCTACAACACTGTACCCATTTCTGATGAGCCTGATTTATATATTTCTGCAGTTTCACTTTATGAACTGTATATGGAAGCTACAACAAAAGAAAAAGAACAGGATATTAAAATAGTAACTGAAGATCTTACAGTCCTTCCTTTTACAGATTCCGTCTCTATCCAAGCAGCTCAACTCTATCATAAACTGAGACTCGCCAATCAAATGATAGAATTTAGGGATATATTTATTGCTGCTACTTGTATTGTTAATGAATTACCTATTGCAACGCTCAATAAAAAAGCACTTCAAACGTATCGATTGATTAAAATTTGTTAAGTAATGTTAGACATTAATCCCGTTTAATTATAATCATCCCATTCGTTTGAGCCCAAAAAGGCTATTTTCTTCAAATTCGTTTGATAACAATCCCGCCCCGAGTACAAATCACTTACTGTTACGTTCAACATATGTTGGATTTAATGCCGCATCCGTGACAGGGAAAAGTAATATCATGCGATAAAATTTGCCTTTTTAATTGACAAGTGTAAATTTACATTTTACAATATTGGCATGATAAAAAGTTTCAAGCATAAAGGGTTACGATTGCTGTGGGAGGGGGCTAACACCAGTAAGCTTCCTGCTGAATTGGTTTCCCGTATTGAGCGCATGCTTGAAATTATCGACAGTGCCAATGAAGTACCGGATGATTTTGGAGCATTCCCGAACTGGAACATTCACAAATTAGCAGGCGATTTGAAAGATTACTGGAGTATTAAAGTAAACAAGAATTACCGTATTATCTTTCAGTTTGACGGGCAACATGCATACGATATTGATTATTTGGATTATCATTAAAAAGGAGGGAAAGAAATGAAAAGGAAAATGCGCATTGTCCATCCGGGCGAATTGTTGCGTGAAGAAGTTATCGACGCTTACGACTTGAAAGTCGGAGAAGCGGCAAAATTATTGGGAATTTCCAGACAGATGCTAAACAATATCATCCATGAGAAATCCGATATTACCCCCGATATGGCGTATCGGATTTCTCAGGTGTTTGGAGGTACGGCTGAAATTTGGGCACATATGCAGACAAAATATAATCTGTATCTTGCAGCCGAACGAGCTAAGGATTTCAAGTTAAAACCTTATCAAGGGCAATCGCAAACTGTATAGAAAAAAGAGGTTGTGCCATTGATAAATGGCTTTTTTTAATTTGTCAAATTATATCATTAATGCGTCAACATTTGACAACAACCCTGTTTAGATATCATCGCCTCGCTCAGTTGAGTCTAAACGGGTAGGAAATCACTTACCGTAAGTTCAACGTATGTTGGGCTTAAGGTTTTTATATTACGCAAGTATCCTCCGATCAATGCTTGAAGTTTTGGGGAGGGAACTGTATTGCCAACGGTCTTTAAAGAGGATCAATCCGAAAACCTGTGG